>CAZVYG010000039.1:0-1726 GCA_964631605.1 uncultured Verrucomicrobiota bacterium | reverse complement strand
GCTACCGCGCGCCCCCCCCCCCGCGGGGGGGGGGGGGCGGGGGCGGGCGGGGCGCGCCCCCCGACGCCAGGCCCGAAGGGTTGTCTCGACGAAGTCGCCCGCAGAGGCGATAGTTGCTCCCATGAAAAACACTATCGTCAACTGCGGCACCGCGTCGCCGCTCCGCTAATCCGCGAGGTTTTCACCCAGTTCCAAGCCGGCACGGTGACCGCAGGTGCGGCCGCCGATCGTCTGGAATTGGGCCATACCCGCTTCTACGAACTGTATGGCGAGTTCCTCCGGGTCCGGGCCGCAGGAGCGCTTGACTCCTGGGTGCCGGCTTGTTCGGGTGGCAATCACGCCGACTCCTGGCCCGCAGCCGTCCAAGCCCTGGTGCGCAAGCTCCTGACGGTGCGTCCCCCGGCTCCCTATCGTTTCATCGCTTCGGAGCTCCAGCGGCGGTTGGACTTCCAGCTAGATCCGGCCTCTGTACGACGCTGGGCCCTCGCCCACGGCCTGGAGCATCCCGCCCCCGTGCGCCGCCCCGCGGCGGCGTGGCGCCGCTGGCAGTGCCTCAAGGTCGGCGCCCTCTGGCAATTGGATGCCTCCCCCCATGCCTGGTTTCCCGGGATGCCTCGACAGTACCCGCTGCTGGACCTGCTGGATGATTGTTCCCGCGTCTGCACCGGAGCGCAGATCTTCCATGCCGAAACCCTCCCGGCCTACCTGAGTTTTCTGCCCTCCGCCTTCCGGGAACACGGCTTACCCCTCGAACTCTATGTCGACTGCCACAGTCTCTTCTTCCCGCAGCGCCCCGAGGCCCTCACTCAACTGGGCGCCGCGCTCCACTTCTACGGCGTGAGCCTCCGCTATGCCCGCACCCCCCAGGCCAAGGGCAAGATCGAACGCCAACATCTTTACTGGCAGCGCCGCCTCCCCAGCCTCTTCGCTGCCGAGGGCATCTCCACCCCCGAGCAGGCCAACCCTCTCCTGGACCAGTTGCGCCGCCATCGCAACACTCACGAAGTCCACCGCGAACTCGCCCGCACCCCCAATGCCGCCGCCGCTCTGGCCAAACGGGAGGGACGCGTGGCGCTGCGCAAAGCCCCCAACTGTCCCTGGTGGCCCTACGTCTGGAGCCAGCGCACCCCCGTCCGAGTGGGCCCTGACGGACGCGTTCCCGTCGGCACTCAGCGCCTGAGCGTCCCAGCCCCTCCCGGCTCGCGCCTCGTTCAGTGCCTCCATCCCAATGGCGACCTCTCCATCCTCGCTCAGGAACCCCACCCAGCCCACAAACCTGCCCTCCTCCTCAAAGTCAGTGCGTCTTGAGAGCTCCTTTCCCCTTTCCGCCTTTGCTCGCACACAACTTTCCGCCTTTGAATGCTTCACGACACCCCCCAATTGCCCCATTGCTGCGGAAGCATCGGTGCGATACGCTGCCAGCGTGAGTGCCTTCTCCGCCAGCCCGGAAAAAGAAAGTCAGCTCCGCCAACGCATGGCTGCGCTGGGCGTGCGGGAAGCGGACATCGAGGAAACTTTTGTGCGTTCGGGCGGACATGGCGGCCAGAACGTGAACAAGACGGCTACCTGCGTGATGCTCCGGCACCGGCCAACGGGCTTGCAGGTCAAATGTCAGGTGTCGCGCCAACAAGGATTGAACCGATCCCTCGCCCGCCAATGGCTGCTCGACAAGATCGAAGCCCGCCAGCGAAGCCGGATTGCAGCCGAGCGCGCCCGGAGCGAGAAG
>CAZVYG010000038.1:40791-43739 GCA_964631605.1 uncultured Verrucomicrobiota bacterium | reverse complement strand
GGGAAGGGCAAAGCCGAGGAGTTTGCGGAACTTTGCCGCGAGGCGGATGTGGACACAGTCATTTTCGATGACGAGTTAACCCCCGCCCAAAGCCGCAACCTCGAGAAGCTGTTCAACTGCAAAGTGTTGGATCGGACGTCGCTGATCCTGGACATTTTCGCCCAGCGCGCCCGGACGCGGGAGGGGAAACTGCAGATCGAGCTGGCCCAGTTGCAGCATTTGCTGCCGCGGTTGACGCGGTTCTGGGGCCACTTGTCGCGGCAAAAAGGCGGCATCGGCATGCGGGGCGAAGGTGAAACGCAGTTGGAAACCGACCGTCGCCGCGTGCAGGACCGGATTGCGCGGATCGAACGCGAGCTGGAGGTGGTGCGCCGGCAGCGCGGCACCCAGCGCCAGGCTCGCCAGCGGAATCATTGGGCCCTGGCCTCGATTGTGGGCTACACCAACGCCGGCAAATCCACCTTGCTCAATGCCCTGACCGGCGCCGAGGTTCTTGCCGAAAACAAGCTGTTTGCGACGCTGGACCCGACCACCCGGCGGTTGCGGCTGCCCACCAACCAGAACGTGCTGCTCACCGACACGGTGGGCTTTATCCGCAAGCTGCCTCACGGGCTGGTCGAGGCGTTCAAAGCCACGCTCGAAGAGGTGGTCCAGGCCGATCTCCTGCTCCATGTCGTGGATGTCAGCCATCCGCAGGTGGACCAGCAAATCCGGTCGGTGGACACCGTGCTGGAGGAAATCGGCGCCGACGGCAAGCCGACGCTGATGGTTTTCAACAAGGTGGATCAGCTCAACGGCAATCAGACCGCCCTCACCCGGTTCCTCGAACAATACCCGAACTCGGTGGCCCTCTCCGCCACCACCGGCGAGGGCATCCCCGCCCTGCTGGCACAGCTCGGCAGCGCCCTGCGTCCCATCCGCGATTTCCTCGAGCTGTCCGTCCCCCACGACTGTGCCGGCGTGATCGCCCGCCTCCATGAGGTGGGGCAGGTGGTCGAGCGCAATTACGACGGCGACACCGCCCGGTTCAAAGCCCGCATCCCGCCTCACCTGCGCGACGAGTTCGCGCCCTTCCTCGTCCGCCGGTTGCAGACAGCGTAGGCGCGGGGGTTAATCCCAAAGCCGGTACGGCAGGGCGTTTTTTTCCAACACCATCCCGCACTGCGGGCAGGGGTCCGGCTCGTTCCAGGCGGACACGCGATGAATCGCGGAGACGGGGCATTGCAACTTGTAATGGAGCCAGCGGCTCCGGCGGACGCCCGCGCAGGGCAGCCGGGCCAGCGCGGCGTCAAAGGACGGCGGCGATTCAGGCTTCGCCTTCGTCCCCCCGGCCTTGCGCGCCCGGGCCGCCAGCGGGCGCAGCAGGCCGCCCAACGGGGGCGCGGGCTCGGAAACCCTCAGGCGCGTCACCGCATCATAAAGTTTGCGGCAGTCGCGACAGTGAATCGTTTGCACAAACAGATCGCGGCCGCGGTCGGCGCCGCCGGACACGGTGGCGCGATAGCCGCACCTCGAGCACTCGAACCAAAAGGACCGGCCCATAGTCAGGAGGAATATAAGCGGCGCCGGGCGTTGCTCAACCCTTTCCGGCGGGGCCGGGGGTGGCGTGGGGGCGGTTGGGGAGGGTGTTTTGAAATTGGTTTACACCACGGCGCGTTTGGATTTACATCAGCGGCATGAATCGGATGGAAGCGGACTCAGACCCGGTTTCGAATTTGGATTCAGCGGCATCCCCCGGCGCGCCCCCGGCGGCGCACGAGGCCATCCCTCCCCTCACCCTCCCAGCCCCTGCGCCTGCGGCGGCGCCCGCGGCGCGAACGCCCGCGCCCCTGCCGGGCCGGCGAATCAAGGACCGCCCCGCCAGCGAACGGCCGCGGGAACGGCTGATTGAAAAGGGGGCCGATGCGCTGGGGAACGACGAACTGATCGGCATCCTGTTGCGGACGGGTCTAAAGGGCGCCAACGTCGTTCAGGTCGGCCAGGAACTGGTGGATCGGTTCGGTTCGCTCACGGCCCTGGCCCGCGCCTCGGTCGAGGAGCTCAAAATCGTGCGGGGTGTGGGGCCCGACAAGGCGGCGACGCTCGTGGCCGCCTTTGCCCTGGCGCGACGAATGGCTCGCGAACTGCAGCGCGAGGCGCCCCTGCTGGACACACCCGAAGCCGTGGCCGACTTGATGCGCGAGGACAGCCGGGTGCGCGAGGTGGAAACCTTCCAGGTGCTCCTGCTCAACACGCGCCGCCGGCTGATCCAGACGGCCAAAATCTCGGATGGCACGCTGGACACCATCCTGGTCCACCCGCGGGAAGTGTTTAAAGCGGCCATTGGCGCCGGCGCCGCCGCGATCATCCTGGTTCATAATCATCCCAGCGGGGACCCGACTCCGTCCGAGGCCGACATCCGGGTCACGCGCGACCTGATTCGCGCCGGGCAGTTGCTGAAGATCGAAGTGCTGGACCATTTGATCCTCGGCCGCGCCACCGCCGACCGGCCCAAGGACTACGTCTCGCTGCGCGAATTGGGATACTTCTACTCGTGACGGCAGAGACCGGGGCCGACACCGCTCCTCCCTGGTCGAGCGGCGGAGAATCTGTTGGCGCCCTTTCTTTACGCTCAAATCCAGGGAGTTTAAATGGGGATTTCACCCCACGGCCTAATCCGCGGGCTCGGGCTCCGGCACGGCGCGGTAGAACCGGCCGGGAGCCGACTCGGCATCCGGGTCCACAAAGTGGAGCATGCCTTGGACGGCTTGAGCGGCGCAGAGGGGGGTCCAGTTGCGCAAATCCAGCGAATACTCGATTCGATACCAGGCGCCATCCACGGCTTCGGCGCCGAGGTGGAAACATTTGTCGGCGAGCATTCGGACGATGGGCCGCGGCGGCGGGTTCTCGATGATCACGCCGCCGGCCCGGCTGGGGGCGCCCAGCAGGTAGGCCGGTGGGGTATTGGC
>CAZVYG010000038.1:36516-40781 GCA_964631605.1 uncultured Verrucomicrobiota bacterium | reverse complement strand
ACCGGGGCCGGCAACAGCCTCAGAATCACCGTCTCCACGGGTTCAAAGAGGTTGTCCGGCCTGGGCACCACGAGGATTTCGGCGCGGCGCTCGCCCGCCGGGAGGGTGACCACGCCCGGCAACTCGTCGTAGTCCACGCCATTGGTGGCGGTGCCGCTGAGGGCGTAACGCACGGTGAGTTCGGCGTTGGTGTCGCCGGCGCGGCGCACGAGGAAGCGGGCGTTCTTGGGGCCGCAATTGGTGAACCACCAGACCGGGGCGCAAAGGTCCGCGGCAAATTCGACACAGTTCGTTGTGCCATCCCCCCAGCGATTGGTCGGGTTGCGCCAGCCCCAGCAATTGGTGCCTTCGATGGCCACGGGGTCCACGGCCAGCACGCTCAGCACCGGCGGCAGGTTGGTCACCGGCGGCGGCAGGTTGGTCACCACCGCGATTTGGACGGGGGCCGAAACGCCGACCGCCCCCTGGCTGTCGGTCGCCCGCGCGGTCAGAGCGTAACGGCCGGGCGGGACATCCCTCCAGACCATCTCGTAGGGAATATGCGTCCCGTTGGTTGGCGCGACGAAGAACGCCTTGGACTGCTCGCCGATTTTGTTCGTTCCTTCAAAGAATTCGACCTTCCACACATACCCGTCCACATCCACCGTATCCGCCACGATGCCAACGGTGGCGGGCGCCTGGAAGACCGCGCCGTTGAAGGGTTTGACGATCTGGACCAGCGGCGGGCGGTTGCCCGGCTCCGGACAATCCCGAATGAACGCGACGGCTTCCGCCGGCTGGCCGACCAGGTAACATTCCGGCGGGGGCGGATAAATGGCGATGCAGGCCATCGGCTCGAGCCGCAACACGACGCTTTCGGTTCCCTCGACGAGGTTGTCCGCCAGGGGATGGATTACGATGGGTGCCTCCAGCCGGCCGGCGGGGATGACCACCACGTTGCTGATCGCCTGGTAGTCCTTCCCATTTTCGGCCGTGCCCCCGATCGAGTAATAGACCCGCAGCTCGACATTGGTGTTGCCCGAGCGAATGACGGTAAAGCGGGCCGGATCAACCGCCGGGGTTGCCGGACAGGGCTCGGTTGCATAGGGATCGGTGGCGCGAATCGTGACCACCGCCTGGGGCGGGGGCGGCAAAGGTTCGACGGTGATATGCACCGGCAGGGAAGTTCCCACCGCGCCGGCCTGATCCGTGGCCCTGGCGGTCAGGGTATGCAACCCCGCCGGCGCGTTGCTCCAGACCATCGCGAACACGTTCGTGGCATTCTCCCGCCGCACACCCGGGCCAAGACTGCGGTCGCCGGCAAAAAACTCGACGGAAACGACCGCGCCGTCGGCGTCCCGCGCCTCCGCCACCAGCGGGATGTCCATGGGGGCTCTAAACACCGCGCCCTCGGTGGGATGAACGATTCTGACGGTCGGCGGCAGATTCGGCGTCTGGGCCTGAAGGCCGGCCCCGAGCATCACCGCCACGCTGCACCCACCAATTTTACAAAGGTTTACAAACGTTTTCATAACCAGCTCACCGGTTGAAAGTTTTCGGCGTTCCACCGTTCTGTATGTGTGTCTGGGACAGAGAATAATATAAGGTTCCTCCGTCCCGGAAGTCAACCGTAATCTTTGCCGTTGCAGGAAGGCCGAGGCGTGTGGGTAGAATGCGGCATGGCGATGAAGCAAAGAAAAGCGAAGAATGCTGCCGCCGTGGCGCTCGGCAGGCTCGGCGGGCTGAAGGGCGGCAAGGCGAGAGCGGCCAAGTTGACGGCCAGCCAGCGGAGTGCAAGCGCGAGAAATGCGGCGGCGGCGCGATGGGGCCGCCGCAATCAAGAAGGCTGACAAATCTGTTGACTATGCGTGACCGATCACGCATACTGCACGCATGAAGGCTGGCGACATCGTAAAGTACTCCAAACCACTGAGTGACGAAGAGGCCAAAATCCGTTTCGTCCTGCTAAGCGACCCGGAGAAAGGCCGTGCGGACATTCAGCTCATCTGCGACTACCGCATCAAGCCGATTGAAACAGTGGAGGTCGGAGAAATTGAGTTGGCGGAAGGGCCCAGCGCGGCTGCGACGGAATAAACCGAAGGCCGCGACGGCGGTCAAGCCCGAAGGCAGGCTACGGCAGGCGTTGCTGCACGGACGAAGCGGTCGAAAGTGATGGCAGCAATTCGGTCGAAGGGAAACAAAGACACCGAAATCTGCCTCGCCGCCATTTTGCGGAAGGCAGCCCCAAAGCAACCGACGGTACTCGGACAGAGAGCTGGCCCGGAACGGAGCGCGGTCGGACTTGCGGGGGCGCATTCCAACGGGGCGAGGGGTCGCCCTGCGCTGGCGGTTAGCGGGCAGGGTGTACCGTCGGGCCGCGGCTCGCTAATCCACAGCGGATCCCGGCGGACCTAGTTTGATCCGCAACGAGGGATCGGTTTCGCAAGCTTCCACAATCTGGTTGTAGCGTTCGAGAAGTTTGGAAAGCGTAACTTTGCAGGCAGCCGCTTTGAACAGACTGCGCTCGTAAACATTTGCTGTCAGGAACTGACCCACGTCAAGAACGTCCACGCGGTCTGCCAACCGAGCAGCCTTGAGCAAAAAGCCGGCTCCTGCGACGCCCTCCCCAAGTGTCAGAATGACAGGCGTGAGACCCATGCGGAGATTGTCGCCGCATTTTCTTACCAGCGCTTCAGTGGGGTGGGTGGTTACGTGCAAGACAATGGCTTCGACTTGATAATCGCCTTTGCGTTCGGTGGAGTGGTCCGCCACGGAGAAGCCGTGGTGTTGCAGCTTGCCTGGGCCAAGAACCAAATCGAGCTTGGCGCCGACCAAGTGTTGCAGCATCGCGCCGACGTAATTTGTTCCCCCCGCATTTGCCTGGACTTCCTCCGCCTGCTGCAGCAGGTCGTCAATGTTCGCCCGGAGAGACTTTCCTGAGTCAAAATGAAATTTTGGGCCTTCGGACGCGAAATGGCTTTGAACCTTGGCGACCCACCAAGCCAAGGCTTCATCTAGGTCAGCCTTGCCTTGTTCGTGAAGCTCATTCAACGCTTCAACATAGGCTTGCATTAGGCCAAGGCTGCCACGACTGGTCCTACCGCCTTCTTCAGCCAAGACCTTGGTGATTCCGTGCGCCTCAAGTATCTTCTGCACCGCAGCTTTGCCGAGCCCCGCAACCTGACCGCGTTCTTCCGTCCGCAGCGAGTCGGGTTCGATGGGCAGCCCTTTTTCTTTTGCCGTCTGAGTCACGACCAAGGCAACGCACAGCCCTCCCCTCTTTAATAGTTTTGGGTGGGTTTTACACAGGGCCTCCAGCCGTTTTGTGGTTGCACTCATAGCTGGAGTCAACGTGCGGCGGCCTTGCGGTAAGTGGTGGAGCCGTTCTCCGGGTCCGCTGGAGGCGGAGCCGCAAAGTCCTCCTCCCAAACCCGGTTCAAATAATTCCTCCCAATCCAGTCAATCACCGGAACGCAGACGGCATCACCAAATCCAAAAAGAGCCTGATTGAGTGAGCACTTAATAACGAAATCATCCGCACCCATGAGACGGGCGCACTCGCGAGGGGTCAACAACCTGACCGAGAACCGGCCTCGGCCAGCCGCGAATAGTATTTGGCGACCACTCCCGCCACGCGGCGTGCGCAGGCAACCGGCAATGCCGTCCGTGCGGAGTTCGGCCATGGATCTGCCGTTGCGAACACGGCGAAACACCGTGCCGTAGGTAACCTTCTCTCCGCGAATCATGGCATCGGCCTGGGCACGGTGCTTAGGGCTCATCTGGTTGAGCATGTATTCGCAGCGCTCTCGGCTCCACCACATCTGGTTGTTCAGCGGAAGCTCCTCAATGATATCGTCAAGGCGCTTGGCGGACTTGGGCAGAGGGGGCAATTCGCGGATACGCCAAGCGATGTCTGGGTGCAGCAGAATGAAGCTGGCGAGCGCCGGGGGCCGGACGTCGCTTTCGTAAAAGCCTGGGGTTTGTCGCAGCGCGTAGGTTTCGCGAGATTTAGTGCCAATGACAAAAAGCCGCGGTCGGCTCTGAGGAACAAAGTGGGCGGCGTCAATGACGAACGCGTCCACCGTGTAGCCGAGCTGGTTTAAAGCGACAAGGGCGTCCTCAAAGTCCTGCCCGTCGTGAGAGGTCAGGAAGCCGGTGACGTTCTCCAGCAGCACAAGAGGCGGCTGCCGACGCTCGCGTTTCAAGGCTTTGAGGATGTCAATGAAACCCCAAAAGGCTGACGACTGTGCGCCGGCAAGGCCGTGGCGAGCGCCGGCCAGTGAGAG
>CAZVYG010000038.1:8578-36416 GCA_964631605.1 uncultured Verrucomicrobiota bacterium | reverse complement strand
GCGGCGTGCCGCAGCGGGGTGCAGCGGGCAAGGAGGCTGGAGCCTGCAGCCTGAACGGGCAGGTTGGGCGCGGTGATTTTCCGCCCCCACTGACGGTTGCGGGCCATCCCATCGCGTGGGGTCATTCCCAGGAACAGTGGGCCCGGATGCGGAACATTCAGCTTACGCTAACTGACGGGCCAGAGTCTTAATTTCCTTCTTTAGCAACCGGCCGACGCGGTGTTTCGCCAAATACACCTGGCCGACGCTCACGCCGAGTGTGCGCGCGACTTTGCGGGCGGGCCATTGTTCGACGCAATAAAGGTCGAAGACCTGAAGCTGCTCGGGAGCAACGTGCCGTTTGACGCGCTCCATTGCGACATGCAGCAGGTGCTTCTCCCATTCGTCCTCCCAGATTGCTTCCAGATTCAGGCCCGCCGGATCGGGAATTCTTTCAAGGACCGGCGTGCCGTCACTCTCCTCCAGGTTCGCGTTGGCGGCCGAACCGGCGAGGAACTGGCGGTCGTGCTGTCGTTGCCGTTTCTTCCACTGGTTGATGATGCGCCAGCGAGTCAGTTGCAGCATCCAGCACTTGAAGGAGCAGACGGCGGGGTCGTATTTGAAGCCTTCAATGTGTTTCGCCACCGAAATGACCGTTTCCTGCACCACGTCCTGCGCTTCAGCATCCGGCAGTCCGGCCTTGCGAGCGGTGGCGTAGATCAGCTTCCAGTAGGTCTCAAAGAACTCCTGCCAGCTCTTTTCGTCCCCCAGGTCCTTCAGCCGGCTTAGCAGGGTCTCCCGAGTTGGAATCAGTTCTTCGGGCTGGCTGGGCATGGCTAAAGCTTCCACAAAAGTGGAAACAGTGGCAAGGACCTGATTCTTTCAACTGCACACCAAAATCGGTCGTCGGAGTGAATTCCTTGAAAGAATTTCGCTGGGCGGTTGTTGGTACCCTTGTCATGAACTCAACCAAACCCGAATGGCGGGCGCCGGCTCGCTAAACACTAACTTTTTATGAGAACCAACTCCGCTTTGGCAGTGGTGGGACTTGCGTTGCTGTGCCTGGTATCGCGTTCGGTGGTCGCGCAAGGCACTGCGTTCACGTACCAGGGCGTGCTCAACGACACCAATGGCCCGGTCAACGGGAGCTACGATCTGCAGTTCCTGCTCTTCGATGCCGCCGAGGGCGGCAGCCAGCAGGGCCTCACCTTGGACCGGTTCGGGATGGTCGTGAGCAACGGCCTGTTCACGACCACACTTGACTATGGAGCGAACATCTTTACGGGGCCGTCCCGCTGGCTTGAGATTCGGGTTGCACCTTTTGAGACGCGCGCCTTTACAACCTTGGCGCCGAGGCAGCCGCTTACCCCGACGCCCTACGCCCTGTACGCGCCGAACGCAGGGACAGCCGCCAGCGCGACCAGCGTTCCCTGGCTGGCGCTGACGGGCGTGCCTGCCGGCCTGGCGGATGGTGTGGATGACAATACCCTCTATTCGGCCGGAAGCGGTTTGAGCCTGGCGGGGACGATCTTTTCGCTCAATACCGCCTTCACGGATGCGCGGTATGATGCCCGTTACTGGAAACTAACCGGCAACGCCGGCACTACCCCCGGCGTGAATTATCTCGGCACGAGCGACAACCAGGCGCTCGAATTCAAAGTGAACAGCGGGCGCGCGTTCCGTCTGGAACCCACAACGAACGCCCCCAACGTGATCGGCGGCCACAGCGACAATGCCGTTACGCCGGGAGCTTACGGCGCTGTGATTGCCGGTGGGGCCAACAACAGCGCCAGTGGCAGGTTCGCCACCATCGGCGGAGGCAACAACAACACCGCCGGTGGCGCGGGCGCGTTCATCGGTGGCGGCCTCGAAAATGTCATTGAAGCAGCCGCCACGAGTGCGCTGATTGGCGGCGGCTATGGCAACGAGATTGAGGCCGGCGCGTGCAACGCCACCGTTGCCGGCGGAGAGTTGCAGAGCATTGGGACCAACTCGATTCGCGCCAGCATCGGCGGGGGGTGGATGAACCGGATCGCGGGCACCACCGCCGGGTTGATCAACGCCAGCACGATCGCGGGCGGCTACGACAACACCATCGAGCACGGATCGAGTTACTCGACGGTGGGCGGTGGCGCCAGCAACTTCATCGGCACCAATGTCAACGGCGGCACGATCAGCGGAGGCATTGGCAATCATCTTTACGCCGACCGTGCGAACATTGGCGGCGGGTGGGACAACACCCTCGCCACCAACTCCACGTATGCCGTCATCAGCGGCGGCACAGCCAACGACATTCAGAAGGACGCGACCTCGACCACCATCGGCGGCGGCACCAACAACGTCATCCACGCGGGTGCATCCCGCTCGACCATCGGCGGCGGTGTGGCCAACTCCATTGGCACCAACGCGACGTCGGCGACCGTCGCCGGGGGCGGGTACAACCATATTCGAACCGGCGGGCAGCAATCCACCATCGGCGGCGGCAATGGCAACACGATCAGCACCAATGCCGAATACGCGGTGATTGCCGGCGGGCGATTACATTTCATCGGTGTGAGTGCGACCGGCGCGACGATTGGCGGGGGGAGCGGCAACGCCATCGGCACCAACGCCACCTATACCACGATTGCCGGAGGTATCGGCCACACGATTGGCCCACGCAGTATCGGAGCGTCCATCGGTGGCGGGGACAACAATGAAGTCGGGACCAACGCCCTTCGCGCGACTGTCAGCGGCGGCTATCAGAACATCATCCGGTCCGATTCCGGCTACGCCACCATCGGCGGCGGGGGCGCGAACTGGATCGAGACCAATTCCACTTACTCGACGGTCTCCGGCGGGTATGCCCACACCATTGAACCCAACACCAGCTACGCCACCATCGCGGGCGGTTACGCCAATCTGATCTCGAGCAACGCTGATTACGCCATGATCCCGGGCGGGCGCTTCGCGAAAGCCAGCCACTATGCACAACTGGCCCACGCCAGCGGACGCTTCGCCGTCACCGGGGACGCGCAGGCGTCGGCCTATGTGGTGCGGCGCACCACGACCGATGCCACCCAAAGCGAGTTGTTCCTGGACGGCGCGAGTCTGCGCCTGACCGTGCCCAGTGGCGCGACCTGGACCTTCGAAGTCCTCGTGGTCGGGCGCAGTAACACTGGCAACTCAGCGGGCTACCGCTTAACCGGCGTGGTCGAAAACGTCGGCGGCGCCATGGCCGGCACGTTTCAGGCACCGGAAGTCCTGCGGGAGGACGTCGCCGCGTGGGAGGTGGACGCGACCACTGACAATGTCAACGATGCGCTCGTGATCCGCGTCACCGGCTCCGCCGGCCAAACCGTCCGCTGGGTCGCCACCGTGCGAACGGCCGAAGTGATCTTCTGAATTGGACCTTGTTGAAACCGCAAAACAAAAACCAAAGGACAACACCATGAAAATCCAGATCCCTTTGTTTCGACTGGCCCTGCTGGCGACCGCGGCTTGCCTCTGCACGCAAGCGGAAGCGGCCACCATCACCGTGACCAGTTCCGCTGACGCTGGCGCAGGCACGTTGCGCGCCGCCATCGCGGCGGCCAATGCCGGTGACACCATTGACTTTGCCCCTGGTCTGGATGGCGCCACCATCGTCCTCAACAGCGGCGAGTTGGTCATTGATCAGAACGTGACCATCACCGGGCTGGGGGCGACCCACTTGGGCATCGAGGGCTTCAATCAGCGGGTGTTTCACATCGAATCGGCCGAAGAAGGCCCTAACGTTACGATTCAGGGTTTGCGCCTCAAGGGCAAGGTGGTGGGTGCTGCCGGGGCCAACGGAACAGCACAAGCCCGCGATGGACAACCGGGCGGTTTGGCCCAGGGAGGCGCCATCTTGCAGGATGCAGGCCTCCTCACTGTGAACTATTGCCATTTCGAAGGCTGCGAGGTCATCGGCGGGGCCGGTGGCAATGCCTTTGACCCCGGCTACACCTGGCTGCCGGGCCACGGGGGCAAAGGGGGAGACGCCCAGGGTGGTGCCATCTATAACCACGGAGGCGACCTGGTCCTGAACAACTGCACGTTTGGTCACCAGAACTCCGCCACCGGCGGGGCGGGGGGAAGAGGTTTTGGTGGAACCACCGACGGCTACGGGGGCCAAGGCGGCTGGGCCAGGGGCGGCGCGCTGTACACCGCGTACGACGCCGTGGACCTCGCCGCCGTGAACTGCACTTTCGCAGCCAATGCGGCTATTGGAGGAGCAGGGGGGCGGGGCGGCAATGCCGCCAGTCCCGAACTCGACGGCAGCGACGGCGGCGCCGGGGGATTTGCCGAGGGCGGCGCCGTCTGGATCGAGAAGAGCAGCATGGGAGTGACAGGGTTCAAACACACGACGATCAGCACGAACGTGTGCCGGGCGGGCAAAGGGGGGGCAGGCGGCGCAGGCGCGACGCCGGGTAACGCGGGGGCCGATGGTTTTGTAAACGGATGGGGTTTGTATTTCTTGGGCTTCGGCGGCGTTCCCCTGGCCATGGACAACACCCTGATCGCGGCCAACCGGGCGCTCCCGGCACTGGGCAGCGCCAGTGCCTATTTCAACAGCGCCGACGTTTGGGGCGTGATCGCCAGCGGCGGCTTCAATCTGATCGGCAATCCCTTTGGCAGCAGCGGCTGGATTTTGGCCGGTGTTCCGCGCGATTTGCTTGGCACCGCCGCGCTGCCACTGGATCCACGCTTGGGGCCGTTGCAGAACAACGGCGGTGAAACGCCCACCCAAGCGCCGCTTGCCTGCAGCCCGGCCATTGACGAGGGCAGCGATTGCGTCGGCTGCCTGGCCGTTGACCAGATCGCCCAGCCCCGCCCCGTCCTCGTCACCGCCGGTGTGTCTTCCGGCAAGGGCAGCGATATCGGAGCCTATGAGCTCCAGTCCTATCCGAGCGCTGCGGCGGTCCCCCTGACCATCGCGCGGCTGACGACCGGGAACGGGGTCATGATTGCCTGGCCCGCGTCCTCCTGCTTCATCCTGCAGCAGAGCGCCACCCTCGACCCACCGGATTGGGAGAACAACCTCAACCCGGTCACGGTGGTAGGTGCTGAGAAGCGCGTGTTCATTACGCCGGCGCTCGGCAGCATGTTCTATCGGCTCCATCCGTGAACGACGCCATGAACAGCCAGCGACTTCCATCCTTCGTCTTCTGTCCTCTGTCCTCGTCGGCTCGGGCTTTGCGGTGCTGCGCAATCCTGTGGCTTTCGTTGGCGGCCGTGTGGCTCCTGCCACCTCCTGCTCACGCGCAGAGCTACACTATTGACTGGTACACTGTTGACGGCGGCGGCGGCACCAGCACGGGCGGGGTGTACTCCGTCAGCGGCACCATCGGGCAAGCGGATGCCGGAGGGTTGATGACCAATAGCCCGCATTCCGTTACCGGTGGTTTTTGGGCATTGCCCACGGCCGTCCAGGTGCCTGGGGCGCCGGTGCTCACCATTGCCCCCGCCACCCGGGGGAATGCGACGATTTCGTGGTCACCGAACACGCCCGGTTTCGTTTTGCAGCAAACCTGGAGTCTGTCGCCCGCCAATTGGACGAATTCGCCGAGCGGCGCAACCAATCCGGTGGTGGTCCCGACCACCCTGCCGGCACTGTTTTACCGGCTTAATCAACCGTGAAGGCTTAAGACAAACCCTTAGTATGTGGGTTTCCGTGCCGGCTGCGGGCCTTTAAGTTCTCCGTCAGCGAGAGCGCCTGTCGCGCGCCAGAGCCGGACCGTGCCATCGCTGCTGGCAGAGGCCAGAACACTCCCATCGTGTGCAAAACGGACTTGTGTCACCTGCCCGGAATGGGCATTTAACGTTCCAACTTCCCGCTGCACACGCACGTTCCAGAGTCTCAGTGTGCTATCCCAACTGCCCGAAACAAGCGTTCTCCCGTCGGCTGAGAAGGCAAGAGAGCTGATCATGGCCGAGTGTCCCGCCATCGTTGCCGTGAGCCTTTTCCGGCGCAAATCCCAAAGACGAATCACCCGGTCGCCACCCCCGGCAGCCAGCATTTGGCCGTCCGCTGAAAACGCAATTGCCCTTACTTCGCTCCCGGCTGCGGCGAGCACCGCCTCCTGTCGCAACGAACGCGAGCCCCACAAACAAATGCGGCCATCAGTGCTGGCGGTGGCCAGGTAGTTGCCGTTGGGGGCGAAGCTTACCGCCCGAATTGGGGCGGCAGAAGCTCTGAGGATCGCCAACTCGCGGCCTGATGCGCGGTCCCAGAGCCTGGCGCTGAAATCCCGGCTGCCGCTGGCGATCAAGCGGCTGTCGGGGGAAAATGCAACGCTGTCCACGGCGGCTTCGTGGCCCCGAAGAACAACTATTTCGGACAGGTTCGTTGCGTTCCAGATCCGCACGCTGGCATCCACACCGCCTGTGGCCACGACTTGACCATCCTCCGCGAAAGCCACGCACCAGGCGGCGCGCATGCCCGTGCGGGTGGCTGCCAATTGTTGCTGCGAGCCGGCATCCCACAGTCGCAGTGTGTCAGTCGTTGCGTCAACCGATACCAGTCTCAGGCCGTCGGGCGAGAATGCCAGCCCATTAACAATGCCGACATGCAGGAGTGCATTCTCGCGCCCGGGTGAGGTTGATACCTCCCACAATTTCGCCACCGAAGCCTCATCCCCTGAGGCCAACATTCCGCTCCTCGGAGAGAAGGTTAGCGCTCGGACGTTCGCCGTGTGGCCTCGCAATGTAGTCAATACCTCATGGCGGTCCACGTCCCGGAGCCGGACCAGTCCATCCTCGCTGGCCGACGCGAGAAACGCGTTCTTCGGGTCGAAAGCGACACAGCGCACCGGGGCTCCGCGACCGAGGACGGCCAAGGCTGTGCCTGCCGGCATGTGCCAGAGCCGAATGGTGCCGTCATAGCTTCCGCTGGCCAGCGTGCGCCCGTCCGCGGACCAGGCCACACTCAGCACGTTGGCCTGGTGCAGTGGCAGTTCTCGTTCTTTGCGGCGGGTCTCGCAATTCCAAATGTGAACCTTGATATCCGAGCCGCAAACCGCCAGCAGCCGCCCGTCCGGAGAAAAAGCCACCTGTTCCACACTGAATCCGGCGTCAGCGCACCCCGCTTCTTTTCGCGACCCGATGTCCCACCAGCGAATGGTGCGGTCCTCCCCGCCGCTGGCCATCCGGCGGCCATCCGGCGAAAACGCTGCTGCCCGGACGGCGTCGGTGTGGCCGGTCAGCGCGGCCGCTTCCGACCAAGATGCAACCTGCCACAGCTTTATGATTCGATCGCGGCTGGCTGAGGCCAGCAGCGTGCCGTCGGGCGAGAAGGCAACGGCATGAACCGGGCCGGTGTGCCCCGTTAACGTGTGCGTCAATTGTCCGCTCGTCGTATCCCAAAGCTTCACCGTGTCATCGCCGCTGCCGGTCGCCAGGGTTCCACCATCCGGCGAAAAGGCCGCGCTCCAGACAGTGCCCTGGTGTCCTCGCAGCGTGAAGCGGGCATCACTCTGTTCGCAGAGTCGCGCCAGAAGGCGCCACTCGAACCCAAGCATTTCGGGCTGGCGTGCGCGGTGAGTCTCCAACAGTTCGCGTGCCAGCCTTACGTTTCCATCTTCCCAGGCCTGCAGGGCACGGTTCATGTCCGCCACGTAAAGCTGACGAGCGGTCGCCCGCCCCTGCCGCGCCGTGTTCCAGTAGAGTCCAGCCGCGACCAGCAGCATGGCGCAAATCGCCACGCCGGCTTTCGTCAGAAAAGCCAATCGGCGCTCGACCGCGCGCAGGCGCCGAACGGAATGGCCACGTTGCAGGAGTAAGAGGTCGGCGGCCATCGCCCCGGCAGACTGGTATCTCAGGCGCGGGTCGCTTTGGCACGCTTTGAGAATCACGGCATTCAGCTCAAGCAGGCGCTCCCTGTCTTCGAACTGCTCCAGGTCGGCAGGCAATTTCGGGAATTCCTGCCGATCCCGACCCATGCACATCTCGTAGATGACTTTGCCCAGGCTGAACAGATCGGCTTGAGGTGTTCCAGGGCCCTCGGGAGGCAGGAAACCGCTCGTCCCGACAAAGGAGAGGGTGGCATCCATGCTGGCGACCAGCCCGATGTCCGCGAGCTTCGGCACGCCTTTGACAAAAACAATATTCGACGGTTTTACATCACGATGAACCAGTCCGTGACGGTGCAAATGCTCAAGTGCGGTGGTGAGCGAGACTGCAATGCGCAAACACTCGTTGAAAGGCAGGCGATTTCGACGGTCCAACTCCAGCTTAAGCGTCCGCGGGACGTAATTGTCCGGATTCAGTGGCCGCTGGCTACCAGCCCGGTTGTCCCGCACCGCGCCGGCTTCCTCTTCTGACGTTTCGGCTGGATCGGCCAGCTCCATCACATAATAGAAGTAACCCTGGGCATCGTTTCGGCCGACGTGCAGCACATGTAACTGGCTCGGGTGCTCTCGTGAAACGGGATCAAATCTCCGAATTCCCTCAAACTCCCGCTCGAAAGGACGGTCATGCTCGAAGTGCCGCCGATAAATGAGTTTTATTGCCCGCCAGGTGCCTAGCGCGTCCCGAGCCAGCCATACCTCACCGTAGCTGCCGCGGCCGATGCACCGAACTAACTCATGGTCAGGAAGACAGGGTGTCTCCTGCGCCGCACGCGAGCCAGCCGGCGCAGCGCTTTTGTTGCCATTGCTTTCTGCCGGCTCGGCTGCCCGTTCTGGCCGCGGACCACTCATGCTCTGGGCATCCTCTCATAATTCGCCTCGAACTGCACGGTAATTGTTCGACGGCGATTGTTCGACGGCGATGCCGGAGGGCTGGTCCGGCAACCGCTGATGGAAGAATTTTGTCTCACTTTCCGGCATCCCTTGATAGTGTGGGAGGCATGCAGGCGGGAAACGTGTGGGAGCGCCCTCATCCCCTTCGGGTTATGGGGCCGCCGACCCGCCCGAACCCGGGCGTGACCTCGAGGATCAGAAAGAGTGTCCGAGGCCATGGCCGAGGTTGTCCCGCTGCGGTAGAACCATGAGAATACTTGTCGCCATCACGGGCGCCAGCGGCGCCCTGTACGCCCAGCGGTTGCTGGACAATCTCGATCCTGCGGCGCACGAAATCGCCGTCGTCCTCAGCAATTACGCGCGGGTGGTGATTCAGCAGGAGCTGCCCGGGGGGCTGCGTCTGCCAGCCGGGGCGCGTGAATACAACCTCAAGAGCATGAGCGCGCCGTTTGCCAGCGGCTCGAACGCTCCCGACGCCATGGTCATCATTCCGTGCAGCATGGGGACCCTCGGGCGCATCGCCCACGGTTTAAGCGAGGACCTTTTGCTGCGCGCGGCGGACGTGGTCCTCAAGGAAAAGAAACAACTCATCCTCGTTCCGCGCGAGACGCCGTTGAACCTGGTGCAGGTGAAGAATTTCGAGCTGCTGCTGCTGGCCGGCGCCACGATCCTGCCCGCCAACCCCTCGTTTTACAACCGGCCGCAGACGGTGCAGGAGGTGGTGGACAGCGTGGTGGCGCGCGTGCTCGACCACCTCGGCATTGAACAACGGCTGGCGCCGAGGTGGGGCCAGGAGCCGGAATAAGCGCCGGCCTCTCGTCGCGGCGCAGGAGCGAGGAGAGGTTTGGGGGGGAGCGCTTTTCATTTCGCGCCTCGGTGAGAATGTCCGGCCTGAGGTGGTTGAGCTTGGCGCGCCGGCGCCCATCCTCCGAGCGCGGGATTCATGATGGAGTCTGCGTTTTGGGCGCGTCCCTGCGCGGGGCGCCGCGCGGGTGGCAGAGCCGGCTTGGGTTCAGACAATTTCCTCCTTGACGGGGTCCCAGCGGACCAGCCGCCGTTCCCGGGCCGAAACCAACGACATGAGGCTGGTTGCGGCCTCGATAAAGGCTTCATCGGTCGAACATTTGGGCGTGCCGCCGGTGTGAATGCATTGCACCCAATCCAGGAGGTGATGGGGCTGGGCCGGCGTCCTGCCGCGTTCATAACCGGCGGGCAAATCGGCGCGTTGGTTGTGGCGCGCCCGCTGGATTTCAAAAGTGGTCACATCGTGGGCGATGGCGTCAAACCGCAGCGTGGCATCGCGGCCACAGATTTCGACGGGCTGACTGGCGGTCGAGACCATGCTGCCGGTGAAGGTGACGGTGCGGCCCGGTTTTTCAAATTGGTAGGTGGCGGCCCACGTGTCGGGCACTTCCCGGTCATCGTGCAGCAAGGCATTTAATCCCGCGCAGTAGCAGGTGTCGGGGATGCCATGGCCCAGGAGGTATTGGACGAAATCCATTTCATGGGACAACAAATCGCCGGCATAGCCGGTGCCGTAGGCATAATAACAGCGCCAGTGCCAAAAATGGCGTTCGTTGAAGGGAATCCTGGGGGCCGGTCCCAGCCAAAGGTCCCACTGCACCTCCTTTTCCACCTGCCGCGGGTCCGGGCGCTCCCAGCGCTCGTAATAACCGTACCAGCGCCAGTTGGGATGCGCCGGGTCTGAGGCCTTGAACCGGCCGGTGCGCACCAGGGTGACGGGGCCCAGCACGCCTTGGGCCATCAACTCCCTGGCCTGCAGCGCGCAGGTCGCCTGGCGCGCTTGATGACCCAACTGAAACACCACGCCGCTGTTCTTCAACGCCGCCCGCATTAACTTGGCCTCGGCCAGCGTGCGCGAAAACCCCTTTTCGCAGTAAATGTGTTTGCCGCCCCGGGCGGCATCCAACACCATCTGACAATGCCAGTGGTCCGGCGTGGCAATCACCACCGCCTCGACGTTCTGGTCCGCCAACAATTCCCGGTAATCCACATAGGCCTTGACGTTGGGATTGCCGCAGCGCTCGACGCCCTTTTGCCGGTGGGGACCATACACGTCGCACACGGCGGTGACCTTCACCTGCGGCATGCCGGCCAGCACGTTCAAAATGTCCCCCCCCCGCGTGCCCAACCCGATGCAACCCACGCCAAGGGTTTTGGCCGGGGCGGGGGCCGCCGGCACCTGCGGAAGAAAGGCCGAGGCGGTGGCCAACCCGGCGGCATGGAGGAAGCGACGACGATTCAGAGCCCCATCCGTTTTCATGGAAGCTGACCTTACCCTTGCGCGGGTTGCTGTCAATTCTTTACCTCGCAAACGCCGGGGGGGCGGGTGGCAGAGCGAAGCGCGGATGAAAAACTCTTGGCGAGAGCCGCTTCTGACTGAAATGATGAGGCATGGCGTGGATCAACCGTTTTAGGGATCGGAAAGTGGATGAGGCGGCGCGCCGGTTTCTGCGCCGCGGCACAGCGCCCCACGACAACTGTGGCGAAGCGCCAAGGCCGGAATCCGGCGGTGACTTCATCCACCTTGGCCATCACTCACACAACGCTCAAACCAATGCCTAAGGCCCCGGCTCAAGGTACGAAGTTCAAGGTTCGAGGTTTGGGTTCCCTCTGCCATCCGCTATCCTCGGTCGGGAAATGGGCCGCTTTCGTCCGGTTCTCGCACACGGTCTTCGCCCTGCCCTTCGCGCTGGCGGCGATGGCGGTGGCGGCGCGCGACAACCGCGGCTGGCCCGGCTGGCGCACTTTCGGCCTGATTTTGGCGGCGATGGTTTGCGCGCGAACCTGCGCCATGGCCTTCAATCGCATCGTGGACCGGAAATATGACGCGCTGAATCCACGCACCGCCGGCCGTCACCTGCCGGCGGGAACGGTGAGCCTGCCGGGCGCCATCACCCTGTGCGCGCTGTCCGGGCTGGGGCTGGTGGTGGCGAGTTATTTTCTAAACGCGTTGTGCTTTTACCTCTCGCCGGTGGCGCTGGCCGTGATTTGTTTTTACTCGCTCACCAAACGATTCACGCCTTACACGCATGTGTATTTGGGATTGGCGCTGGCCCTGGCGCCGGTCGGCGCCTGGCTCGCGGTCAAAGGGACCGAGGTGTCCCTCCTGGAGATTGCGCAAATGACGGTACTGGCCGTGGCGGTCATCCTGTGGCTGGTGGGCTTCGACATCATCTACGCGCTGCAGGATTACGAGTTCGACCGCAAGCACGGCCTGCATTCGCTGGTGGTCGAGTGGGGGCCAAACAATGCGTTGCAAGCCGCGTTCCTCGCCCACTTGGTCATGTGCGGCCTGCTGCTGGGATTCGGCCTTCTGGCCCGGTTCCGCGTCGTTTACCTGGTGGGGTGGATGCTGATCGTTGGTTGCCTGGTGCTCGAGCATTGGGTGGCTCGGCGCCGGAGCCTGAATTGGATCAACATCGCCTTCTTCCGTCTGAACGCCGTGGTGAGCACGATTTTCCTGGTGATCACCGTGGCGGAGGTGGTCTTTCGGGGCGGATTCCGGTTGCGATGACTTGAGGCTCAAGCATTTGGGTTGAACAATTGGCCGCGGGGCGTCGTCCAAGGTTCCGGAAAGCGCTTCCGGAGCGTGCCGGCGAGGTCTTGCGCCGCGCGGAATCCGGCTTTCAGGGTTTTTCCTCGGTTTTCAAAGTTTGGCACGAGTCGGGCTATGAGTTACGCTTTGGTTGCGCATTGACGATGAAGCGGTGGGCATGGTTTTTGATTTGCTCCCTGCTCGGCCTGGGGATGCTGCTCTGCGGCTGGCTGGTGCCCCTGCACCTGCGGGCCGTGGACGCAAGCGTTCTCCAGCGGGCGGGACAGAAGACCCCTGCCCTGACCAGTCTGGGCTTGGCGTTACTCAATGCGAAGAACGTGGGAGCCGCTCAACTGGTGGCCCAGGCGGCCCGGAACTGCCGGGCGCCGGGCCGAGAGACGCTGGACCAGGCGGTGGCGGAGTTTATCCGCGACCAGCCCGCTGTCCAGGTTTTGGGCACGCCCGATCCCTACCTTGAAAGACTGCTGGGCGTTGCGGCGCGAAGCAACTTTGTTGCGGCGCCGTTGACCGAGCTGGTCGTGCGGCTCGAAAATCGCGGCGAGGTCATGGCCCGCCTGCAAGCTTCGCGCCGGCCGGTTGTCCGCGAATTGCTCCGTCTGCGGGACCTGACCAATACCGTCATCTTTCCCCCCTCCCATTCCGCCTCGGGCCAGGCTCTGGACGCGGCCATCTCGACCACGGGCCTGCTGCTGGAGGCCGATTACTTCAGCCGCGGTTTGACGGATCGGCTGCAGGACCACGCCGCCCTGGCCAATCGCGGCGGCAACCCGCAAGCCATCGAACAATTGCTGCTGGATGTGATGTCGCTGGGCCAGCGGCTGAACTGGAGCCAACTGGCGGCGCTGGTTCAGAAAACCGACGATGCGGACACGCTCCGGCTGCTCACGCATTTTGTGCGCAAGGCTGACGGCCACCTGCCGGCCGTGTTCGCCGCGGTGATCTTCACCGGCAAAAGCGCGGCCATAACGGGCTACCTGCTGGAGTTCAGCCAGACCGGGCTGGAGGACCTCAGCGCGAGCCTCGCCTGGAACGTCGGCGGGGTGAACGAGTTGCTCGAACGCAAGCAGCGGTTGTACCGCTCCGTCTGGCGCGAGGCCGTGGTCCGATACGATCCCTTTGGCGCCTTTTTTGACTTTGCGGTGGATTACGCCTGGCTCATGCCGGGGTTCACCCTGGCGATGAAGTGGCTGTTTTATTTTGCGGGCGGTTTTCTGCTGGCCATGGCGGCGCATTATCTGCGGCGCGTGCCGGCGCTCGAGCGTCCGCTGCAAGTGCGCGGTTTTCATTTCGCCCGTGAATTTTTATTTGGCCTTGGTTTCCTGGTCATGGTCCTGCTTCTGAGCGAGCCGTTTCTCGCCCAGGACAGCCAGAAAGTGGAGTCCCCCTTTCGCCTGCGCCTGCCCACGGTGGACAGCGTCCTGGCGGCCGGAAGCCATGCCTCGGCATCCTCCTTTATGAACCAACTCAGTCTGCTGACCTTGCTGTTGTTCTTCGTGCTGCAGTCGCTGATCTACACCGCCTGCCTCGTCAAGCTGGCGGAAATCCGGCGGCAACCCGTCCCGCCGCGGATCAAGCTCAAGCTGCTGGAGAACGAGGACCACCTGTTTGACGCCGGCCTCTACCTCGGGTTTGTGGGCACGATCATCTCCCTGATCCTGGTTTCCCTCGGGGTGATCAAGCCCAGCCTGATGGCGGCCTATTCGTCCACCTCGTTCGGCATCATCTTCGTTTCCATCTTCAAAATCTTCCACCTGCGGCCGCTGCGGCGGAAGTTGTTGCTCGAGGCGGAGGCGGTGTATCCCGACGCCGCCGCGCCGGTGGCCGCTCCCACGCTCGCCACGCCCTCATGAACCGCACGATTCTCATTGTCATCTGCGATTTTCTGCTGGTCAGCCTGCTGGCGTTCTCGACGGTTGACATCAACAAGATCGCGGAGGAAGGGGCGGCGCGGCAGGTGCGGCTCGAGATCGCCACCAACACCGTCGAGAGCGGCAAGGACCTGGCGGCGGTGATGCGCCAGGCGCTGGACGAGGAGCGCAAGAACCGGGACCTGCTGATGGGCGAGCTGGCGAAGTCGCGCGAAACCGCCAGCCAGCAGCAGGCGCTGCTGGGCGAACGCGAGAAGCAGTTGCAAACCTACCAGCAAAGCCTGCAGGCCCGCGAACAGCAGGCCCGGCAACTGACGCAGCAACTCGAGACGCGGCAGCAGGAAGCGCAGCAATTGCAGGAGCAACTCCAGGCCCGCCAGCAGGAAGCCGAGCGCATGCAACAACAGCTCCAGGCCCGCCAGGCCGAGGCCGAACGGCTGCAGCGGCGGTTGGAGTCCAGCGAACAGCAGGCGGCGAAGCTGCAGCAGGACCTCCAGGCGCGCCTGGCGGAAGCCCAGCGGCTGCAGCAGGAAGTCGAGGCTCGTGAGGCGCGCACGCGCCAGCTTCAGCAGGAGCGAGCCAGCCTCGAAGCTCAGTACGCCGCCGCGCAGACCAACCTCGCGGCTTTGTCCCGGCAGGTGCAGCTCAGTTCCAACGACGCCCTGATCTCGAAGGAACGGCTGGCGGCCATGGAAGCCGAGCTGCGCAAACAGGCCGAGCAGGCCTCCGCCATGCAGCAGCAGCTTGAGCAACTGGCCCGCAGCAACCAGGCGGTGCTGAGCGAAAAACAGCAGCTCGCCACCCAGCTTCAAGTGGCCGAGGTGGAGAAGCGCCACGCGGCCGAGCAGGTTGGCCGGATGGAAAAACAAGTCCAGGCCGAACGCGAAGAGAAGGCGCGGCTGGTCGAGGGGGTTAAAATCCTGGCCAGCAAATCCAGCCAGTTGGAGCAGGAGATTCGCGAAAACCGGCCGCTCGCGGCCAACGCGATCTTCAACGAGTTCGCCACCAACCGCGTGGCCGCCCGCATCCAGGGGGTGCGCCCGGGCCTGTTCGGCGGCGAGTCGGTCCGGCGCAAAGACGCCGAAACGGTGCTGGTGACCGACGGCACCAATACCTTTGCGCTCTGCCACGTGGACGACACCCCGCTGGCGCTGTGGAATCCCGGCGCCGAGTGGGAGGGGCTTGCGGGAACGCTGAGCCGGGGCTCGACGGTCGTTCCCCTGCGGTCGCTCGCCTTCAGCATGCAGGACCCGCGCGTGGTCATGCTGCCGGTCACCCCGGCTGAAGCGCGGCAGTTGGGCGCCAAGGTGTACCGGATCGCCTCCGACCCGTTCAAATTCCAGGACGCCGTGCTGGTGGGGGCCCGCGAGGGCTATTACGGCGAGTGCCGCTTTCAGATTGACGTCAGCACGCCCGATTATGTCCAGCTTGACCGCAGCTTCCTGCGCGGGCTGTTCGGCAAATTCAATCCGTCGCGCGGGGACCTGGTCTTGAGCAAGAACGGGGAACTGCTGGGCATCATGGCCAACAACACCTATTGCCTCCGGCTGACCCGGTTCGACCCGGCCGCCACCTTCCGCTGCGGGCCGGACACGCGCCCGCAAAACACGGCGCAAGTCCTGGCCCTGCTTTACAACCAGGTGGCCGGACTTCCCGGCAAGCTGCAATAGGCGCGGCCGCTACTCGATTTCGGGTTTCACCACCCGCGAGCCAATCGCCCCGAGGCGCCGGCTCAATTCTTGATACATCGCCTCGTTCTCGTAGGTGCCGATGATGGCGCCGCCCGACCCGGCGAAGTTCGCGCTGGCGCCGCACTCCCGCGCGACCTCGACCATCCGCACCTGCCAGCGGGGGAGCTGGTAAATGCGGTGGCGGATGTCAAAGTTCTCATTCATGAGCCGGTGCAGCCGGGTGTAATCCCGCTGGAAAAGCGCTTCCCGGCCCTGGCGCGTGATCTCCGCCAGCTTTTGCATGGCTTCGACCACCAGCGGTTCCCCCCGGTTGAA
Organism: uncultured Verrucomicrobiota bacterium; assembly: GCA_964631605.1. Lineage (GTDB taxonomy): Bacteria > Verrucomicrobiota > Verrucomicrobiia > Limisphaerales > UBA8199 > JARKQH01. The sequence continues at coordinate 20,242 of CAZVYG010000038.1, read as the reverse complement.
CCGCCCCCGGATGTCGTTGTGGAAAATCTCGGTCGGCTCGCTCAGGGAATCATGGTAGGCAAGATAGAGCGGCGGCAGCAGCGCCGGCGCCAGCGGCTCGTAGTGGTAGCACGGCAAGCCGGCCACCACCCGCTCCAGCGCCGGGCTGAAATCCATGTAAACGGCCCCTTCGTAAACCTGGATCACCCGGTCCTGCAAGCCGCCCATGATGCCCAGCTTGTCGCGCTCGACCGAAAGCACCAACGACGGCTGCGCCTCGCGCGGAATCTCGATGTGGTAAAACTCCATCAGGCAGCGCAGGGTCGCGACAATGATCGCGCTCGACCCGGCCAGCCCCACCTGTTGCGGAATACTGGTCTGATAGCGGATCGAAAAATTGCGGTCGTGCAACGCGAGGTTCTGCGCCTGGCAATACTCGACAAACCGTTTGATGGTCGCCTTGATCAGCCGGATGCCGCCGTAGTAACCGTGCAGCTCCACGTCGCGGGCCAGGTCATGAATCGAGCGGAAATGGGCGCGGTCGTTGGCCGACAGCACGATGTCCAGCGAATCCCATTCGTAGAGCACCACCTCGGCGCTGAAATTCCGCACGATCACCGACAGGGTGCGGCCTTCGTAGCCGTCGGAAGGGTTGCCCAGCAGGGCGCCCCGGGCGTGCGCGCGTTTACGAATGATGATCAAGCAGCGCCTCCAGGTGTTTGCGCAACGCCGGCCCCTGCTTTTCGTCCTCCAGGGCGAACTCGACAAACGCGCGGAAATAGGCCTGGAAATTGCCAATGTCGTACCGCCGCTCGTCGGGCCGGAGGCACACCCCATACACCTTCGCGCCGTCCTTCATCAGCAACCGGATCGAGTCGGTGAGCTGGATTTCTCCGTTCTTGCCCGGCGGCGTCCTTTTGATGGCGTTGAAAAGGGCCGGCGCAAACACGTAGCGCGCCGCGATGGCCAGGTTGCTCGGCGCGTCCTGCCGCGAGGGCTTCTCGACCAGGTCCGCGACTTCGAAGATGTCCCCCTCCTCCTTCGGCGTGGCGATGCCATACCGATGCACCTCCTCCAGCGGCACCTTCTCGAACGCGATGACCGCCCCCGCCCCGCGCTCGTTGAAACAGCGGATCATCCGCTGCACGATGTCGCTTTTGGCGTGCATGCCGATGATGGAATCGCCCAGCGCGGTCACAAACGGCTGGTTGCCCACAAAGGGCTTCGCGCACAGGACGGCGTGGCCCAAACCCAGCAGCTCGCGCTGGCGCGTGTAGAAATACTGCAGCGGCGCGCGCTCGTACTCGAGTTCCTCGAGCAAATCCTCCTTCCCGCTCTCGCGCAGTTCCTGGATCAGCTCCTCGTTCAGGTCGAAGTGATTTTCGATCGAAGTCTTGCCGGGTCCGGTGATGAACAGGACGCGTTTCATCTTCATCCGCGTCAGTTCCTCGACCACGTATTGCACGACCGGTTTGCGGCCCACTGGCAGCATTTCCTTCGGCTGGGATTTCGTCGCGGGCAGCAGCCGCGTTCCCAATCCCGCCACCGGCACCACCGCGATATTGATGTCCGTCATAGTTTCCAGCAATTCAGTTCCTGTACGGCGCCCGCAGAGAGCCCGGCTCTGTCCCGCGCGCCCAGCGGCAGAGAGCCGGGCCCATCATACCCCGTTCCCCGCCAAGCTAAAGCCGAAAATCCGCCCGACAGTCGCGCGCCCGGCGGCAAATGAGTGCGGGTATCCGTGTCCCCATGTTTGGGGCGGAGCGGAACGCACTTCTGCCGGCCCTTTCGGCGAAAGGGCCCGACCCAGCCCGGGGTGGGAACCTGTCCCACCAGGTCCCAAATCTCCGAAAAAGACACCCCACACGCCCGCGCGGATGCGGGGAGAGTGCCTGGCGCCGGAAGCCGCGATGGCCCCCGTCACCTTATTCCCGCCCCAGCTTGGCCGCGAGCGCGTCGCACAAATCCTCGATGGTAACAATCCGGTCGAGGTTCTCCTCCGGGAGGGTCACGCCGAACTCTTCTTCCACCTTCATCGCAATATCCACGATGTCGAGCGAGTCGGCGCCCAGGTCCGCCTGAATTTTGGCGTCGGGGGTCAATTGTTCGCGTGTCACGTCCAGCACATCCACCAGGATGTCTTCGACGCGGGTGCGTTCTTGAGTTGTCAGTGTGTCAGTCATGGGCCCACGGTTGCCCATCAGGAATTGCTTGGATAGTGCGATTACTGCGGATAACTTTACTCCATAGTTATGTTTTCTCGCTTGTTCAGCCAGTCCGGCCTGTCCCTCGAACGCCTGCGGGCGCTGGTGGAGGTCGGGGCGCGGGGCAGCATCGCCCGCGCGGCGGAAAATGACCCGGCCCGCCAGAGCCTTTACAGCCGGCAGATCAAGGAGCTGGAGGATTTCTTTCAAACCGGGCTGGTGGAGCGGCAGGGCCGCGGCATCCGGCTGACGTCCGCCGGCAGGGAACTGGCCCGCATCTCGAGGTTTTTCCTGCTGGGCTTGTCCAATTTCCAGCGCGGCTGCCTGGCCGAAGGCCAGACCTACCGAATTGGCGCAAGCGCGACTTTTCTGTCCTCCTTCCTGGTGCCGGCGCTGGCCGAACCCCGCCGCGCGCAATCCGGGATTCATTTTGCAGTCGAGCCCGTGTCCGAGGAGGACATCGAACGCCGCCTTCACGACCTGACCCTCGAGTTCGGCGTGGTGAGCCGCGAGGAACTCAGTCGGCCGCTCCAGCTCAGTCCCCTGGGGTCGGTCCAGCTTCATCTCTGGGTGCCGCGCGCGCTGGCGAAATCGCCGGCGGCGGCCGCGGTGGCATTTGCGAGCGGCCGGCTCCCCTTCGCCTGGCCGGCGGCGGAACTGCCGCCGGCTCGCATCGAGTTCCCGCGCCGGCGCGAGCCCGTGCTGACGTGTGCGAGCTTTCTGGACGCGCGACAGGCCCTCGACCAGGGGGCACTGGCCGCCGTGTTGCCGGACTTCCTGGCGCCGCACGACCACGGCAAACGCTGCTTCAAATTGCCGCCCCCGGCCGGAATCCCTCCGAGGCTGGCGTTTAGCCTGGCGTGGAATCCCCGCCTGCTTCGATTAAATCCCCATGCCATCCGGCGCCGGGACAACTTGATCCAGGTCCTGGGCGCGGGCCTGTCCCCCCAAACGACAGGTTGACCTGGACAGTAGCCGGCCTGTGGCTCCGGGTCTTGTGCCAACCTGGGGCTTTACCACGCTCTCATAAACACTGCGGAGGAATTCGAATTGTTATTATTGATTACCATCGGAGGCTTTTGCGCATCCAGCATGGCGGCATCGGCCATTTTCATCGCCGCCAGCGCTTTGATCCTTTCATTTTCGGCCGGCTCGAGGTGTTTTCTTTCCTCCGCTCGAGCTTTTGCAATCTCGGCGGCAGCCTTTGCCTCTTCGATCCGAAGTCGTTCCTGGGCCTCGGCCCAAAAAAAAGGAAGCTTTAGGGTTGCCAGAGGCCGGGGGCCGGGCGCATAATGCCTAGTACCTTGAGTATGGAAACACCACTCCATCTGACAGGGGGTCCCAGTCGAGCCCCCGCGCGAAAGACCGCCTTCACCCTGATTGAGCTGCTGGTCGTGATAGCCATTATCGCGATTTTGGCGGCCATGTTGCTGCCGGCGCTTTCGCGGGCCAAGGAGCGCAGCAAGCGCGCCTCGTGCCTGAGCAACCTCAAGCAGATTGCGACCGGCATTCACATTTATGCGGGCGATAACCGGGACTTCGTGCTTTCGGCCCGCTGGTCGGCAAACACCTTTGTGCAGAATTGCCTCAACCCGCCGGAGCGGAACGCGGCGGCCACGGTGGGGCTGGTGGTCCAAACCAATTTCAATTCGGTCTGGACGTGCCCGAACCGGCCGGGGTTGCCGATTTATGAGCCCAATTACCCCCAGTGGGTGTTGGGGTATCAGTATTTTGGGGGTATTACGAACTGGACGCCGCGGAACCGGCCTGCGGTGGCGGGCTTGAGCCCGGTGAAGATCGGCACGGCCAAACCGGCCATGACACTGGCGGCGGACGCAACGATGAAGATCAACGGGACTTGGGGAGGACAGGAGCCCGCGCCGCGCACCTTTGTCTATTCGAACATGCCGCAGCACCGGGATTCGAACCCCTGGCCGGCCGGGGGCAACACGGTCTTCATAGATGGGTCGGCCCGGTGGGTGGTGTTCGGGAAGATGTACGCCTTGCACAGTTGGGCGTGGGGAACGCGGGAGGCTTACTTTTACCAGGACCCCGCCACCTTCCCCGCCGGGTTCAACCCGGAAGTGGCCCGCCCGTAATTTTGAACAATTCCGGGGGGTGGCGTGTCTGGCTTGAAAACTGATCCAGGCCCGCAGGGCGAGCGGGGAAGGGTTTTGGGTGTGAAAAACTCTTCGAGAAAAAAGCTTGCAATAATTTGCAAAATCCGTTGACTCGGGTGGCAAAGGTTCGCTAAAACGTTGCAGGATTGATTGTTGGCACCAGTTCTTGGGTGTGAAACAAATTAACAAATAACTATGAAAAGAATCGTAGCCTCGGTTGGTTTGGTGGCGCTTGGCGCCTCGTGTATTCAATCAGCTTCAGCCCAAGGTTTTCTCAAAGGGCCGGACGGTTCGAAACCCTGGAGCGTGTCAGCAACGCTGCGGGGTTTCTATGACGACAATGTTTCCAGCATCCCGGACGACTATCCCCTGGCGCCGGGCGAGGAGGAGGACAGCTTCGGGTTTGAGATCAGCCCGGCGGCGCGGTTCGTCTGGGACCGGCAGCAGACGGTGATCAGCCTGGACTACAAGTACTCCTACAAATACTTCGACAACCGGCCGGTTTATAATGACGACCACGACGACCAGAGCCACACGTTCAATGCGATTTTGAGCCACGCGTTCAATGAGCGCTACGCCATTCGGGCCAGCGACTCGTTCGTGCTGGGCCAGGAACCGGACCTGTTGCGCGCGGGCGACACCTTCGCCACGTTCCAGCGCGTTTCGGGCGACAACATTCGCAACTATGGCCAGATTGCCTTTGATGCGGACTTGACCCGGTTGTTCGCGGCGGAAGTGGGTTACGGCAACGTTTACTACAACTATGACGACGACGGCCCTGGCAGCCGCTCGGCTTACCTGGACCGCATGGAGCAGTCGGTCCGGCTGGACGGCAAGTGGAAAGCCACGCCGACCACCACGGGTATTCTGGGATACACCTACAACCAGGTGGATTACACGGCCGACGAGCTGATTGGCTACGGGCTAGGGGGCGTGGCCTTGAATCCTTATTACAGCGATGTGCGCAACAGCCGGTCGCATTACTTCTACGCGGGAGTGGATCACGCCTTCACGCCCGACCTGAGCGGTTCGCTGCGGGCGGGCGGGCGTTATATTGATTTCTACAACGACCCAGGCGGCGAGAGCACCGTCAGTCCGTATGTGCGCGGCAGCCTGCGCTACTTCTACGCGCCGGAAAGCTTCGTCGAGGGCGGCTTCGGATACGACCGCACGCCGACGGACGTGGCCTTCAACCCGACGGCGGCCGACCTGACGCTGGACGCGGACACGTTCACCATTTTCGGGACGGTCAGCCACAAGATCGCCTCGAAGCTGTATGGCAGCCTGACGGCCCAGTTCCAGAACACGGCCTTCAATGGCGGCTACGCGGACGGCGAGACCGAACAGATTTACCTGGCGGGGGTGCAGTTGGAGTACCGCTTCAACTCGTATTTCTCCTCGCACGTGGGATACAGCTTCGACAAGCTGGAGTCGGACTTGGACCGCAGCTTTGATCGGAATCGAGTTTACGTGGGCGTAACTGCCAGCTACTAATCTACATTGTGTAGTAGTTCACGGGGGCTGGACTGTTACCGCTAGCCCCCTGTTTTTTTTGTTATGGATGCAACGAACGCAACGGCGCCACAGGAAACGAAACTTCATTTCCTGGATTACTGGCGGATCATTCGAATTCGGAAGACGGTGATTTTGGCGGTGTTTTTGCTGGTGGTCATCACTGCGACGCTCGTCACGTTCATCCTGCCCGAGCAGTATTCCAGCCGGGCCCGGATCAAGATTCAGCGTGACCAATCGGACATCAGTGAGCTGGGGGACCGGACGGGGGGGGTGGGGGGCTACGACCCTTATTTTATCCAGACGGAATTTGAAGTCATCACCTCGGAGTTGATTTTGGGCAAGGTGGTCGAGGAGTTGAATTTGAACAAGACCCTGGGGGAGAAGCTTAATGTGGGCCAGCCGCTGAAGACCGAGGAGTCCATGGAGTGGATTCGGAGTCGGACCAAGCTCAAGCCGGTGCGGAACACCTCGATCATCGAAATTGAGGTCATTGATGAAAGCGCCGAGGAAGCGGCCAAGCTGGCCAACGCCATCGCCACAGCCTACCGCAACCACCGTCTGGAGACCCGCAAGCAGCTTTCCCAAGGGGGCATCGAGGCGTTGAAAGAATACCTCGACAAACAGGAGGAAAAGGTCAAGGAAGCCCAGCGGCAAGTGGACGAGTTGCGGGAAAAACTGGGCATTCCCGACGCAGTGGCGTTGTCGGACGCGCCGACGATGCTGATGTCGGCCGAAACGCTGCGGCGGCTGGAGGGGCTGCGGATCGAAAGCCAGGCCGAGTATGTGCGGGCGGAAACGATGCTCAACAAACTGAAAGAACTGAGCCCCGACGAACTTGAGCAGGCGCTGCCAACGGCCAACCAGGATGTGCTGCTGGGATCGTTTTTGGAACAGCTTAACATTGCCGAGCAACAGTTGATCACGCTGCAGAAGGAGTACGGTCCCGAACATTCGGAGGTGATCAAAGTGCGGGCGCGGGTGGCGGACTTGCAGCAGAAAGTGAAGAAGCGCGTGACCGGCATTTTGCTGGGGCTGAGCGCGCGGGTGACCTCGTTGAAGGAGGGACTGGATAACCTGACGCAGGAGGTCGAGAATGCGAAGCAGAAGGACATCGAGACCGCCAAAACGAGCCGTCCTTATTTCGAGGCGAAGCGGCGCTTGGACGACCTACAGCGGTTCCGGCAATCACTGAATTTGAAGATTTTCATGGAGCAGACCGACGTGGGTCTGCCCAAGACCTCGATGGTCGAGATTGTGGATCGGGCCATTCCGGGCAAACGGCCGGTGAAACCGAACAAGCCGCTGAACATCGCCCTGGGGGTGATCATCGGGCTGGTGGTGGGGATTGGCCTGGCGTTCTTCATCGAGTACCTCGACACGAGCGTGAAGACGATTGACGACGTCGAGCGGTCGCTGGGGTCGCCGGTGTTGGGAGTGATTCCGCAAAACGTCGGGTTCCTGTTGGAGGAGGGGGCCGAAAGCCCGCACGCGGAGGCGTACCGGGTGTTGCGAACCAACCTGCTGTTTTCGCGCAAGGACGACAAGCTGAACACCGTGGCGGTGGTCAGCGCGGGGGCGGGCGAGGGCAAGTCCACGACGGTGTTCAACCTGGCGGCGGTGTTCGCGCAAAGCGGCCAGCGGGTGATTGTGGTGGATTCGGACCTGCGCCGGCCCACGCTGCACAAGATGCTGGGGGTGACCAACAACATCGGGCTGACCAATTACCTGCTCCGGCAGAACACGCTCGAGGAAGTCATCCAAACCACGAACCTGCCGACGCTGGATTTCATGGCCAGCGGCAAGCTGCCCAGCAGCTCGCTGGGCATCCTCAGCTCGAGCCAGATGAAGGAGTTGATCCACGAGCTGAAGCAGCATTACGATTTCGTGTTTTTCGATTCGCCGCCGGTGATGGGGGTGAGCGACGCTTCGATCCTGGCCAGCGAGGTGGACATGACGCTGCAGGTGATTCAGTATCGGCGCTATCCGCAGCCGATGAACATCCGGGCGAAGCAACTGATCGAAAAGGTGGGCGGCAACCTGATCGGCATTGTGCTCAACAACATCAACATGTCCCAGGACGAGAGCTACTATTACTACAGCGGGTACTACCACGAGTATTACTCCCGCAACGAGGACCAGGAGCCGGCGCCCGCCGGGCAGTCCGGGTCGGAATCAACCGAGAAAGCTTGAACGAAGCACAGGGAAGTGAGCATGACCAAGTTCTTTGCAGGATGGGGCCGGCGCGGTCTGGCCGCGTGCGGCTTGGCGGTTTGTGCCTGGTTGTTAACCGGCTGCCAGACCGGGACGGACAGTCGGTTCGCGGAAATTCCCGGCGTGACGGTCGCGCCGGCCGCCCCCGCCACCCCCGCCGCCTCTGCCGGCCAGGTGGGCGGCGCCCCGCTCAGCCCCCTGGGGGCGGACGGCAGTTTCGACACGATCCGGGTCGGGGATTATCTGACCATCACGTTTTCCGACCTGCCGTATTTGCAGGCGCCGATTGACGAGCGGGTCAAGGAAGACGGCACCATCACGCTCATCCAGAACCAGACCTTCGTCGCGGCCGGCAAAACGCGCAGCCAACTGGAAAAGGAAATTCGCGAGCGCTACGTGCCCCGCTATTTTGTCAGCATGACCGTGTCGGTCCGGCACAAGGAAGCCACCCAGTTCTATTTTGTGGGCGGAGAGGTCAAGGGCCCCGGCCGGCAGGTGTTCATCAGCCGCATGACCGTGACCAAGGCCATCCAGTCCGCGGGGGACTTCACCGAATTTGCCAACAAACGGAAGGTGAAACTGTTCCGCAGCAACGGAAAGGTTGAGACCATTGACACGGTCAAGGCGTTGAAGGATCCGAGCCTGGATCCGGAAATCTATCCGGGCGACAAAATCCACGTGTATCGGAAGATTTTCTGATGGTTCAGCTCAGGGTTCTTTCCGGCAAACAGGCGGGCGCCGTGTGGGTGGCCCGCCGTTTTCCTGTACGGATCGGGCGGGCGGCGGGCGCTCATCTGCGGCTCGAGGACCCCGGGGTGTGGGACCGGCATTTGGTGCTCGAGTTTCGGCCGGAGGAGGGGGTGGTGTTGAGCACGGAGCCCGGGGCGCTGGCCAGCGTCAATCACCAACCGGCCGCTCGCGCGGTGCTGCGCAACGGCGATACCATTGAGCTGGGGGGCGCCTGCCTCCAGTTCTGGCTCAGCGACACGACGCAGCGCGGGCTGGCGTTTCGCGAGTGGCTGACCTGGGCCGGGATTGCGGCCGTCAGCCTTGGCCAGGTGGGTTTGATTTACTGGCTGATTTACGCGCCGTAGCCCCGGTTTTTCGGGGTGGAAAGGGTCGAAGGCACGGGGATCGGTCGGAGTTTGAGCCGTCGCTTCGGGACCTGGGGCAATCGCCGTGGAGCCCCCTCAGGCGCGCCAGCGTTCGTATTTGCGCAGCACGGCCTGGACGCTGGGCAGCAACTCGAATTCGGCAAATTGGCGATAGGTGGCGTGGTATTCCCAGATGCGAACCAGGCCAATCTTGTCCCGGTTCTGGAACCAGTAAGCCACTTGTTCAATGGCGGCATGTTCGAGGTCCGCGGGCAGAGGGAATTGTCCAGGTCCGGGCGTGTGGCCGGGCAGGACATAGCCGCCCGTGTAGATGACACGGGCCTGATCGAGGTAGGTGCTCAGCCGGGTGGGAAGGGAAATCACACAGCGGCGGCGCAACAGGAACCGGGTGTCGGGCTGCACCACCCAGCCGTTGATCTCGTCGCTCTTGAGCTCGAACCGGCTGACCGATTCGATGGGATAACAGGGCGGGCGCAGCTCGGTTTCGTCGGCCGGGAATTCATGCACGGCGTCCACTTCGCGGGCGAAGGAGCGGTTGCAACGATGGTCGAACCAGGCGCTGACGGCCTGGATTGCGCGGGTGAGGAGCGGGTCGAAGGCGGTCTCGAGTTCGGCCAGGCCGAGCCGTTCCTTCACGGTGGATAGTTGGGTCAGCATAATTTCGGACGATCGGGTTAAGGTTGCGGTTGGCGGACCCCGGCCGGGCCGGGCGCCGGCGTGACGAAATCCGCGTGAACGGGGCGGAGTTGGGCGCTGACATAGCCGAGGTCGCCCCACGGAAGTGGTTTGAAGCCCAGGTCGAGGACGCGATTGAGTTCATTGAACGGGATGCCCATTTCGAAGGCGGCGCGGGCGGCCTCGAGCCGGTTGCGCCGGGCTTGCTGCATGATGGGCAGGCTCTCGAGGTCGAACCATCCGGCCGCCTCGGGGTCCAGGGCGCGGACGGTTTGGGCTTCGGCCGCTTCGAGGCGCGAGCAAAGCGGAGCCACGCGGTTTTCAATGAAGTTGAGGCGGGCGCCCTCCATCACGTCATATTTGGCGTGCTCGGTGGTGGTGACGATTTCCTCGGGCACGCCGAAGGCGGCGCAGATTTCAGCCCGGTTGAATTTGCGGTTGTCGAGGAACTGCAGGTCGCTGCTGGAGAGCTGGGGGCGGATGACCTCGGCGCAACCGAGCAGGAGCAACGGCCCGTCGGCGATGCCGGCGGCGCGTTTGCGCTGGCGCAAGGCGGCCAGGAGCTGGTCCTGCTGTTCGTCGGTAAGCCATTCGTTGGTGCGAACGATGACGCCGTTGTCGGCGTTGTTTTCGATGATGCCGCGCATGAACAGGCCGGCGGCGTAATCGCTCTGGGCGGCCAGGGCGGCCACCTGCAACGGCGGGAACCCGCGCCAAAGGTCGAAGGGATTGGGGAGCCGCTCGAACCAGACTTCCTCCGGGAGGAAGACCTGGGCCGCCAGGGGCGCCTGCGGTCCGAAGCCGGTGTAACGCCAGCCGACGAGCTGGTGGTCCTCGACGATGTGGTGGAAATGCGCCGGATCCAACATCACCACGGCTTTGAGCCGGCGCTGGCCCGGCCGGCCGCCGGGCAGCGGCTCATAAAGGGGCACGCGGAAACATTCGCCCCGGAGCATCAACCACATGACCCGCAGCTCCCAATACTGGAAGCGGTCCAGGAGCGGATGGGGTCGTTCGTAAAACTCGGGCAGCGGGCCGCTGGTGATCAGGTTTTCCCTCCCGCGTTCGCCGGCGGAGAAGAGGAAGGGGATGTTGGCGACCTGCTCGGCCAGGACATTGACGGCGCGATAGACCCAGACGACCTGCTGGTAGGCATTGGCAAGGCGGGGAGCGGCCGGAGGTTCGGCGCCCCGAAGCCAGTCCTCGGGTGTCGGGGAGAAGGACCTGCGGCGCGGGGGTTCGCCGGCGCGGGACCGGGCGCGGCTGAGCGTGAGTTCATATCCGAAGAGTTTCATAAGGTTATGTTTTGGGTTGAGCGTTCAGGTTTTGATGACGGTGAGGGATAAAAGGCGTCTGGGATGTTCAGCCGGCGCGGGCTCCGGCGCGCGGCTGGTGGCGGACCGCGTGTTGCCGCAGCGCCTTGGCCCAGAAACGGTCGCAATGGCTGTCGGGCCCTTCGCCCGCGAAGCGGAAATGGCCGGCTGAGGTGACTTCCTTGCGGAGGCCGCGGAGGTCGGCCCGCAGGCGTTCATCGGGCGGGATGCGCAACCGGCGGGTCTCGAAATCGGTGCGCAGGCCGAAGGCCAGCTCTTCTTTCACCTGCTGGGTGAACGTGACGGGCTCGACCTTCCAGCCGAAGCGTTCGCGGGCCTGCTCGGCGAGCTGGAGGCCCAGGCCCGTGGCGTCAATGCAGGCTCGCTGCAGGCGCGGCAGGGCCAGCAAGGCGCGGGCCCGCAGGCCGGGGCACAAGCGCCGCCGGGCAAGGGCCCGGGGCAAGGGCAGGGACAGGGACAAGGCCAGCGACGCGGCCTCGGCCCGATGGGACAGGGCATGGGCCGCCCGGGT
>CAZVYG010000038.1:0-8568 GCA_964631605.1 uncultured Verrucomicrobiota bacterium | reverse complement strand
GCAGCTCGAATTCGATTTCGGAAAACGACCGGCCCGACAACTCGAGCCGGAGGCGGTCCCAGACGACGTCGCCGATCTGCTCGCCCACATCCATCACGCAGAGGTCGTGTTTTCGGGCGACATCCACGCCGAGGTAAAGCCGGCCGGTGGCGGATTGGAGGGCGGCGAAATCGCGGAGGCAATCCGCCTCCTCGCAGGCGGCGAGCATTTCGTAAGTGATGAAAGCGGCGGACTCGTCGGCGGGGACGCAGCAGTATTCCTGGAGCCATTGCTCCTGGTCAATGCACTCGGCGCGCTGGCGGGCGAGCCAGGCTTCGCGGGTGTCGTGGGCGCCGGTGGCGGCGTTGATGGCCTCGACCAGGCCCTGCTGGACGGCGGCCTGGATGGGGACGGTGTGGAGGGACCAGCCCATCGGGTTGCCGTGTTGCTGGATGTCGGTGATAATCTGGTTGAACACCGTGCCGAGGCCGCGGTGGGTCGAGATGATGGAAAGGGTGCCGCCCCATTGGATGACCGGTTTGGCCACCGCGTAGAGCGTGCGCTGGTCGCGGTGCAGGGCGAACTCGTCGAGCTTCACGTGGCCGGTTTTGCCGACAATGGCGTCGGGATTGGACGAGAGGGCGTAGATGGAGGCGCCGCTGGCGAAGGTCAGCGCCTGGGTCTGGGTGGCGCGGCCGGTGCGGGCGCTCAGAACCCGTTGTCCGCACTCGGCGGCGGCCCAATTCAGCAGGCGGGCCCAGCGTTTGCAATAGCGGATGTACTGGCGGGCCTGCAGCTCGTCGCGCGACATCACCCACACGTCCCGCCCCCCGCGCACGCCCGCTTTGATGACGCTGTCGTAACTGTCCACCCAACTGAGGCCGACCTGCCGGGCTTTCTGGCAGATGCGCAGACGCGAGGGGTCCTGCCGCCACCGTGCCTGGTAGGGGAGGAAATACGGGCGCCGAACAGGAGGGTTGGACGGGTTCATGAGTCCTTTCAGGTTAAAGCAGCATAAGTTGCCGCTCGCACAGGTGGAGCGTGTCGTCCTGGAGCGCCTGCTGCCGCTCCTCTTCGGGCGACAGTTTCCGCTCTTTGTCCGCCCGGCGGGCGCGTTCCTCGCGGGCGCGCTTTTTCTCCTCGAGCTGCGCCCACTGCATCAGCGGCCGCATCAGTTCCTGGGCCACTTTCAGGCGATTGGAGGAATCAGCCGCGTTGAGGGTGAGCTGGAGGATCAGGACGCGATGCAGCTTGAGCAGGGTCTCGAGCTCGGGCGGGGGGTGGCTGGCAAGCTGCCGCTCGAGTTCGCCGGCCTGCTGGGCCCCCTCGGTGATCAGGCGCAGCATCAGGGTTTGAAGCCGCCGGGCGCGCCGGCGTTTGGCGTCCGCTTTGGCCGGCGATGCGGGTTGGCTGGGAGGGGGCGCCGGGACGGACGCGGGTTGGGCGGTTGAGCTTTGCGGAGGCAAAGCCGGCGGCGGCGTTTGGATTGAGTCCGGGGCGTTCATACCAGGCGCCTTTCCACCACGCGGTCCAATTTGGCATCCATCCGCGCCAAGTGCTGGCGGGTGAGGTCGAGCGAGGTTCGGAGCTCTCCGACCTCGCGGTCTATCTTGGCGAGGTGACGCTGGAGTTCGGCCAGTTCGGGTCGGAGATCGTGATCGCCCGGCGCGGCGGCGGGCCCGGCCGCGGGCGGCGGCGGGCCGGAGCCGGGGTGGCGGGCGCGGCGGTCGAGAAAGCGCTCGAGCTGGTTCCAGCCGGCGACCAGGAAGAAGAGGCAGCCGAGGAAGGCCGCGATTTCGGCGGGCGCCGGCGCCGCAATCTGGGCGAAGCAGGTCAGAGCATTCATTCCACCCCCTATAGTTGGACAAACCCGGTCCGAACTCGGACAACTCCCGTCCAACTTGCAAAAAAGGCGAACATTTTTTCGGGTTTGAAATTCGGGGGTCATCGGTATGCTGGCCCGGCGTGAAGTTTTTGCTCCTCAACCAGACCTTTTACCCGGACGTGATGGCCACCGGCCAGTACCTGTCCGAGGTGGCGGTTCGGCTGGTGGAGCGGGGGCATGAAGTGACGGTGGTGACCAGCCGGCGGGCGTATGATGATCCGTCGCGGCAGTTTGTTCGGCGCGAGATTTGGCGGGGCGTGCGGATTCTGCGGGTGGGCTCGACGGGGCTGGGCAAGGCGGCGAAATGGCGGCGGGCGGTGGACTTTGCGACCTACATGGCAAGCTGCTGCGCGCGCGCGGCGCTGCTCCCCCGGCATGACGCGGTGGTGGCGCTGACGACCCCGCCGCTGATTTCCTTCGCGGGCGCCTGCCTGGCCCGGTGGCGGCAGAGCCGGTTCTTTTATTGGGTCATGGATTTCAACCCCGACGAAGCAATCGCCGCCGGCTGGCTGCGGGAGGGGTCCTTGGCCGCGCGGCTCCTGGAGCGGATGTCGCGCTTCAGCCTGCGCCAGGCCGCGCGGGTCATTGCCCTCGACCGGTTCATGCGCGACCGCATTGCCGCGAAGGGGGTGCCGTCCGAGCGCATCGTCGTCCTGCCCCCCTGGTCTCACGATGGCGAGGTCAAGTATGACGCGGCGGGGCGCGAACGATTCCGGCGGGCGCACGGGTTGGAGGGGAAATTTGTGGTGATGTACTCGGGCAACCACAGCCCGGTGCATCCGCTGGAGACGCTGCTGGAGGCCGCCCGCCGCCTCGCGGATCAGACGGACGTGGTCTTCTGTTTTGTCGGCGGCGGAAGCGAGTGGCGCAGAATTCAGCAGCGGATGGGCGCCGGCTCGGGAGGGGCGGCCATTCGCTGCCTGCCTTACCAGCCGCTGCGGGAGCTGTCGGGGTCGCTCTCGGCGGCCGACCTGCACGTGGTGGTGATGGGAGATGCCATGCGCGGCCTGGTGCACCCCTGCAAGATTTACAACATCCTCGGCGTGGGGGCGCCTCTCCTCTACATCGGCCCCAGCCCCAGCCACATCACCGAGATTCTAGGCGCCGGACCGGAATTGCAGAGATGGCCTTGGGCGTCAGTTCGCCACGGCCAGCCCGACGCCGTGGTCCAGGCCATCCTCCGTTTCCGGCAACAACCGCGCCCTCGGTTCGAGCCTGCCCCCGAGGTTCGAGCCGCATTTGCCAGGGAGACGCTCCTGCCCCGAATGATCAGCGTGTTGGAGACGGCTTGCGGCCACGAGCGGTGAAGACGGGGGTCCGGAAAGCGTGCGGTGGTTCCGCCGTTCCTGCGGGACTTGTCGGTTTTTGCGTTGGCCCTCAGCGACGCGCCAGGCGTTGTGCCGAAGCGGGAACCTTGGACCGTGAGCGGGAAGACGCGGGGGCGGGGGCGTTCGTCGCGGGTAGCGATGTTACTTCAAGACCGCGGCGGCCGTGGTCTGCATCTCCTGGATCATTTCCTCGAGCTTTTCGACAGGCTTTCTGACCAGGGAGGAGGCCTCGGCGCCGCCCACGACTCGTTCCCAGGCCATAAGCGCCGTGCGGGCTTGGTTCAGGGCGGCGCTGTAACGCTCAAATTCCTTGCGCGCCGCCTCCTTTTGGTCGGCGGCGACGGTTCCGTTTCTGACCAGGCCGCGGAGGTTGCTCAAGGCATGCAGCGAGTGGATGTAACCGTCCACGACCAGGGTTTCCTGCAGAAATTCCTCGGCGCCGAGCTGGCGGGCGAGCTGCAAGGCTTGAGTCGAGGCCCGGACATCCCGCTCGAGCTGGTCGGCGGACTTGATCTGGCCCCACGGCGAGCCATAGAGGCCCCACTTGACTTCGCCGAAAGGCGGCAGATTTCCGGCCAGCAGCAGTTCGGCCACGTGGCCCGGAATCCGGCGCTGTTCCCCAGCGGGCCAGTCCGAGCCATAGACGTCCCAGGACACCTCGCCATGCCGTTCGGCCCAATCCGCGAACGTTTCCGGCGGCCAGCCGTTTCGCGCGGCGAAAGCCCGGGCGAATTCGCGCGGGGACCGGCCCCGGGGATTCCAGGCCCATTCGGCCATGGCTTCGAGGTTGAAGCGCGCAAAGCCGACGCGGGGCGAGGGATAGCCGATGATGCCCTGGAGCTTCTTATCCGCAAACTCGCTCATCCGATAATGCATGAAGGGGGCGCTGCTGAAAGGTTGCGGGAAGCCGACGTAGGCAACCAAACTGGGGCAAACTCCCACCCACTGGGTTTGCGCCAGCCGGGCGATATCGCCGCGGATCATCGGCTCTTTCCGCGCGGTGTAGGTCAACAGGCTGTGGTAGTACCAGAGTTTGACCTCGGGCGGGATTTCCGGCAGCAACAGGTTGTGGCTCCGATAGGTCTCCTCGCTGGTCAAAATCCGCAGCCCGAGGGCCCCGGCCCGGCTTTGCGCGAGTTTCCAGGCGCGGAGCACGGTTCGTAATTCCAGCACGGAACGGTCCACCTTTCTGCAGTCCTCGCACCGGCAGCCGCCCTTGCCCGCGAGGTTCTCCGCCAGCCAGACGTCCACCTCGCGCACGTGCGGCAGGCGCGCCAGCTCGACCAGCCAATCCGCCAGCACCTCGGCAAACTGCGGCTGCGAATAGCACACGACACCGGGCTTGCCGCCGCCCTTGCCGCGCAGGTTCGGATAGGCCTCAAACAGGCCCTTGCCTTCCAACTGTTCCAGGTGCAGCACCACGGGGACGAACTGAATGCCCAGCCGGGGCCCCAGCTCGAGCAGCGGTTCATGACCCGGCTTGGGCCGGGCGGTGGCCCGCCGGGTCGCGGGGTCCACCTGCACCGCGGCGATTTGTTCCACGTAATTGAGTTTCCGGTCGGCCAGCCACGGCAGGCAGTTGAACGCGTCCACACCCCACAGGCCGCGATCGGCCATTTCCGGCCAATCCGTCACGGTCACCAGGGGAATTTCGAGGGCGACGCCCCGAGTCCGGATCAGTTGGCCCAGGGTTTTGACCCCGTAAAGCAGACCCACCGGGTCCAGAGCGATCATGTCCAGCCCCCGGTTTTCCCTTTGCGGGAGAATCCGGTAAGCCTGGTTGGCGTTCTTGAGGCTGCGCAAGGGAAGACTGGCATCCCCGCCGAGCTGCAGCCGGATTTCAAAACCCGGCCGGTCGCTCGCGGCTTGGGTCAAGCCCAGGCCCCGCACCAGCTCCAACCGGGCCTGCGCGGTCACCGGCGAATCCGGCAGGTCCGCGCGCACGACCATTTCCGGGCGTTGGACCTCAATCTTGTTCGTGAACGTGATTTCGCGGGGCAAAGGAATAACCCGGCGAAGGAAAGCGGTTTGTTCTTCGGAAGCCACGGGAAGGAGCTGGCCGGCAAGCAGGTGTGATCCCAGGCAACTGAACAGCAGCAGGAGGTGGAGTCTAGGCATGTTGATCAGGCGGTTGGCGGGTTGTGGTCATGGGCGGTCGTCGCTCCAACTTGCGCTACCATCAACCCCGCCGTCAACTCTCGGACCGGCATTGTCCCGACCGCCGAGGAGATCGCGCTTGCCTTGGCCATCCATCCCCACGAACCTTGGAAATATGATGAAGCCGTCCGACGTCGTCAGCATCCATCCCTGCTTCAGAGTCAAACCCGGCAGGCTGGCCGAGGTCCGGGCCGCCCTCCCCCGTTTCGTAGCCGCCACCGCCCGCGAATCCGGCAACCTCTAGAATGAGCCCCTGTTCCGCAAGCTGTGACTGGCCGATGAAGCGACTTTGGTCTTGCGCCGTGTTGAGCGTGGCGGTTGTGGCGTCGGCGGCCCAATGGGTCAAATCGCCCGAGCCCGGCTGGCCGCAATTCCGCGGCCCGTGGCGGAACGGTGTTTCGCAAGAAACCGGGCTGCTGCAGGCCTGGCCCGAAGGCGGCCCGAAAGCGCTCTGGACCGCGACGAACCTCGGCGCGGGATATTCCTCGCCGATCATTGTGGGCCAGAGGCTCTACCTCACGGGCGACGTCGGGGATGAGCTGCACATTTTCGCCCTCGACTTGCAGGGCCATCTCGTTTGGAAAGCCACCAACGGCGCCAGTTGGAAGAATCCTTATCCCGGTGCGCGGGCAAGCTGCACTTACTCCGCCGGACGCATTTATCACATGAATGGCCATGGACGAGTGGCCTGTTTCGACGCGCGGGATGGGCGGCCCATCTGGCACCGCGAGGTGGTGAACGAGTTCGACAGTCGCGTGCCCACCTGGGGCATGACGGAATGTCTGTTGATAGACGGTCCGCACGTCATCGTGACGCCCGGCGGCCGGAAAGCCTCGATGGCGGCCCTGGACAAGCGCACCGGCCAGACGGTTTGGCGCAGCGAGCCGATCCCCGCCAGGACCGACCAAGCCGGGGGAGAGGCCGTTGAAGGGCCGGCCTACGCGTCGCCCATTCTGATCGAAGCCAACGGCCGGCGACACATTGTGGGCGTGATCGCCCGCCACTTCTTCGGCGTGAATGCCGACACTGGCGAACGCCAATGGCAATTCGAGATGGCCACGCGATATGAGGTCATGGCCAGTTCGCCGGTCCTCTGCGGAAACGGAGTGTTTGTGACCGCGCCCGATGGCGGGGGTGGCCGCTGGCTTGAATGGGTCCCGGAGGGCAAACGCCTTGGGGTAAAGCCGGGGTGGACCACTTCGCTGGATACGTGTCACGGCGGGGTGATCGAGGTGGACGGCTATCTTTATGGCTCGTGGTACCGCGGTTTCAACGGCTGGGGCGCGGTCAACGTCCAGGACGGCAGCGTGGTTTACCGGGACAAGGAACTGGCGATGGGCTCCGCAGTCTATGCCGATGGACGGCTCTATGTCCTGAGCCAGTCCGGAACCATGGCCCTGGTGAAGCCCAACCCGGAACGATGGGAGATTGTCAGCCGGTTCGAGTTCGCTCGCGAACGGCGCAACGACGTTTGGGCGCACCCGGTGGTCCTGGACGGAAGGCTGTACCTGCGCCACCAGGGCAGGCTGGTCTGTTTTGACCTAAGGCGATCGGCGGAGCGCCCGTGAGCCTGGCGCCCGGCTCATCTGCGGCGGAACCGGGTGTAGAGCACGGGCAGCACCACCAGCGTGAGCAGGGTGTTGGTCAGGATGCCGCCAATGACGACGGTGGCGAGCGGGCGCTGGACCTCGCCGCCCACGCCGACGTTGACGGCCATCGGCAGGAAGCCGCCGGCGGCCACCAGGGCGGTCATCAGCACCGGCCGCAGGCGGGCCAGGCAGCCCTCGCGCACCGCCTGGGCCACGGGCATCCCGGCCTCGATTTTTTGTTTGATGAAGGTCACCAGCACCAGCCCGTTGAGAATCGCCACGCCGCTCAGGGCGACAAAGCCGATGGCGGCGCTGACGGTAAAGGGCAGGCCGCGGACCCACAGCGCCAGCACTCCCCCCACCAAACCGAGCGGGATGCCGGAGGCCACGATCAGGACTTCCCGGAGGCTTTTGAGGCTGAAGAACAGCAGGATGCCGATCAATCCCAGCGCCATCGGCACGACCAACGTGAGCCGCTGGTTGGCGCGCTCCATGTTCTCGAACTGCCCGCCCCACTCGAGGGTGTAGCCTTCGGGGAGTGTCACGCGGCCCGCGATCTTTTCGCGGCCCTCGGCCACGAAGCTTTTCAGATCGCGACCCCGGACGTTGCATTGGACCGTGATGCGTCGTTCGCCCCATTCGCGGTTGATGGTGGAGGGGCCTTGCAGTTCGGTGATCCTCGCGAGTTGATTTAAGGGCAACACGGGGCCGGCGGCGGTGGGGATCAGCGTGCTGGCCAGGGCGTCGGGGTCGGTTCGCTGCTGGTCGGGCAGGCGGACGACCAGCGGGAAGCGCCGCTGGCCTTCGCGCACGTCGCCCACCCGGCGTGAGCCGACGGCCTCGACCAGGTTGAGGACGTGGCGGGCAGGCACGCCGTGGCGGGCCAGGGCTTCCGGATCCACCCGGACTTGCAGGAAGGTCTGGCCGGTCAACTGCTCCACCGAGGCCTCGGTGGCGCCGCGCAGTCCGGCCAGAACGGCCTGCACTTCGCCGCCCAGCCTGCGGAGTTCCTCCAGATCGTCGCCATACACTTTGATGGTGATGTCGCCGCGCGCGCCGGCGATCATTTCATTGAGCCGCATTTCGATGGGCTGGCTGAACGCGGGCTTGAGACCCGGCACCTGGTTCAGAAGCGCGCGCATTTTCTCGGTCAGTTCCGCCTGGGTGCGGGCGCGTTTCCATTTTTCGCGCGGGGTGAGCGCGAGAAAGAAGTCGGCCAGCTCGACGCCCATGGGGTCGGTGGCGACTTCGGCCGTGCCCAGCCGCGTCCAGATGTGTTCGATCTCGTCGGGGAACTCGCGCAACAGCGCCTGCTCGATGCGGTCGTTCTGGGCCACCGCCTCCTCGACTGATATTCCCGCCAGCCGCACGGTGGTGCCGACGATGGCCCCTTCGCCCAGCCTGGGCAGGAACTCTCCGCCCAGGCGCGAGGCGAGGAAGACCACCCCGATAAACAAGCCGGCGGCGCCCAGCAACGTGAGTTTCCCGAAGCGCAGCGCCAGGTGCAGCGCTGGCTGGTAAACGCGGTGGGCGAGGCGGACCACCCAGGGTTCCTTCTCCCGCACCTGTCTGGGTAGTAACCAGGCGGCCAGCACCGGCGTCAACGTCAGCGCAAGGACCAGCGATCCGA
>CAZVYG010000037.1:41352-43966 GCA_964631605.1 uncultured Verrucomicrobiota bacterium | reverse complement strand
ACCAACCCCGTCACACTTCTCATGAGTGCGAACAAAACAGTGGTGGCGAACTTCAACCCTGTCGTAGTTCCCACCAACCGGGAGGTGCTGTTTGTCGTGGGCGACGCTGGCAATCTGGGCCCATCGGACCTGGCGATCCGGAATCGTCTCCAGAGCAACGGCTACACCGTGCAAGTGGTCAGCGACGAAGTGGCAACGGCTACGCATGCGACTGGCAAGGGCTTGGTTCTGACCTCTTCGACTGTGGGCTCGGGCACCCTCAGCACGAAGTTCCAGAATGTGGCGGTGCCGGTGATCAACTGGGAGACCTTTGTGCAGGACGACTACGGCTTCGCCACCAGCATGGGCAATGCCGGCTCGCAGACGGCGCTCAACATCACCCAGGCGGGCCATCCACTGGCCGCGGGGCTCCCCGCGGGGATTCGGACGGTGGCCACGGTGGCGGGCTATTTTTCCTGGGGTGAACCCGGCGGTAGTCCGATTGTCATCGCCCGGCTGAGCGACGGCAGTCATCCGTGTCTATACGCCTATGAAGCTGGGGCGGCGATGAGCAGCGGCCTGGCGCCGGCGCGGCGGGTGCATCTGTTTCTGCAAAACGAAACGTTTGCGGTGCTGAATGCCGACGGGTTGAGGCTGTTCGACGCGGCTGTCGGTTGGGCGATGGGGCAGGGTGCGCCGATCCGGTTTGAGCCACCGGTTATCCAGGAGGGCAAGGTGCGGCTCGAATGGGGGGGCGGCGGCACGCTGCAAGCGGCGACCAATCTGACAGGGCTCTGGAATAATGTCTTCGGCGCGACCAGTCCCTACCTGAGCCCCATGACCAACGCCGCGCAGTTCTTTCGCGTGAAACAATGAATGGGATATGAAAACACGACTTCACAGTGTGCTGGACCAGTTGGTAAAACGATGCCCGAGGTCGGGCCGGTGGATTGCCCTGCGGCGGGATACGCCGCTGGCCAGGGTGTTCTATCCGTTTCTTGGCTGCCTGGCAATCGCCTGGTACTTGTTCCGGGTGGTGCCCAAACCGAGTCGGGCAGACTACCCTTGCCAAAAGGTGGCCGCTGGCGTCGGCATCGGCTTTGTAACGTGGCTGGTCGGGTGCCTCCTGGCTCTTCAGGGGGCAAACCTCGTGCGGCGGCGGGTCGGTCGAGTTGCTGCGGCTCTGTGCGGGCTGACCGTGGCGGCGTTTGTCTATGCCAGTGTCGGGACCGGCGGGACGGCGGATGCGGAGAAACCCGTGGTTCAGAACCTAAACCCGGTCGAGGGACGGAATCGTCCGATGGGAATAGGCAAAGGCATTGGTCCCGGTCGCGTGGTGTGGGCGCAGGACTTTGAGGCCACCAAATGGGATGGCAAAACGGGAGCCTGGTGGGAGGAGCAAAACACGGATTTGGCGACTGTGGAAAAGATGTTCTCCGCAAGCCTGCAGCGGCTCACGGAAACCCAGTCGGACCCGGCCGCCTGGGAGAAGCTCTTCCGCTATTTCAACCGGACCAGTGGGCGGGGCGACCGAGGCTATCAAAAGGGAGAGGAGCTGGTGATTAAGCTCAATTGCAACGCCGACTCGAAGGGCGAGCCGTGGACCGACAGGGGCTATCCCAACCCGCAAGTCGTTTATGTGATGGTCCGGCAATTGATCGAGGTGGCGGGTGTGCCCGGCGAGTGCATCACCCTGGCCGATCCCTCCCGTTGTCTGAACGACATCCTTTACAACCGGGTTCGGATCAACCCCCGGGGGGATTACCAGCAAGTCAGCTTCGCCGACAATCGCGGAGGAAGCGCTTCGCGACGCCTCAAGGCGGAGCCGGACATGAATTGCCCCATCCACTTCGAGTTGCCCGGGAATGTCCGGACGACGATGTATCTCCCCAAGGTTTACACCGAAGCCGCGTACCTCATCAATTATGCCCTGCTGCGCCCCCACCGTGTCTTTGGCATCACGGTCGCCGCCAAGAACCACTTCGGTTCGGTCTATGACCCGACCAAAAAAGCCTTCGCACCGAACGTGCTCCATGCCTTCGCGCTTTGGGATTACCCCACGCCTTACCGGCACGGCCAGCCCAATGGCTTGGTCCAGCTCCTCGGCCACAAGGAGCTCGGCGGGAAGACGCTCCTGTATTTTGCCGATGGCTTGTACACCTCCAAGAACCAGAGCCTGCCGGTGGTGCGCTGGAGCACGCTGAACAACCGCTGGTGCTCCAGTCTGCTCCTGTCGCAGGACCCGGTCGCGCTCGACTCCGTCGCCTACGACCTGATAGGCACCGAGCCCAACCTCACCGCGGGCAATCCCAGTTTCAACGGCAACGTGGACGGCTACCTCCACGAGGCCGCCCTGGCCGACACGCCGCCCTCCAACACCCGCTACGACCCGATGGGGGATGGAACCTCCCTCAAGAGCTTGGGAGTTCACGAACATTGGAACAACGCCGACCAGAAGAGCTATTCGCGGAATCAGGGGAAACGCGAAGGCATCGAACTGGTGCGGCTGAGTTACAACCGTTCCTAGGTCGTCCGGTGCCATGCTGCCCGGCAAGTCCCCACGTGGATTCCCGAACCCAGTAATCCCATGACTTGGTCGCAAAACTACACGCCAGTGGCACAGAGCCTGGGTCTC
>CAZVYG010000037.1:0-41342 GCA_964631605.1 uncultured Verrucomicrobiota bacterium | reverse complement strand
GTGACGTTGCTGGCGTTGCTCGCCTTCTGGCACGTACGGGCCCACCTGGCCGCGCTGGTGGGGCTGCTCATTGCGGTTGCCGTGGCCATCGGGATTTACGGCATGCCGACCCAACTGGCCCTGGCCTCCGCCGGCTACGGCGCGGCGTTCGGGTTGTTCCCCATCGGTTGGATCGTGCTCAACGCGATCTTCATCTACAACCTCTCGGTTGAGAGCGGCGGTTTCAGAGTTCTGCAGACGCGCATGTCGGGTCTGTCGCAGGACCGCCGCATTCAGGCGCTGATGATCGCTTTCAGCTTCGGCGCATTTATCGAAGGGTTCGCGGGCTTCGGCGCGCCGGTGGCGATTACCGGCGCGCTGATGATCGGGCTGGGATTTCGCCCGCTGGAAGCCGCCAAGCTGGCGCTGATCGGCAACACTGCGCCGGTGGCCTTCGGCTCGGTCGGCATCCCGATCATCACGTTGGCCAAAGTGACCGGGCTGGATGAGAGCGCACTGAGTGCGATGGTCGGAAGGCAGTTGCCTTTCTTCTCGCTGCTGGTGCCGTTTTGGCTGGTGGCGGCGCAGGCCGGCTGGCGCGGCATGCTCGGGGTGTGGCCTGCCTGCCTGGTCACAGGCGCCAGCTTTGCCGTGGTGCAGTTTGTGGTCAGCAATTTCCACGGCCCCTATTTGGTGGATGCCGCCGCCGGGCTGAGCGCCATCGGCGCGCTCGTGATCCTGTTGCGCTTCTGGAAGCCCTCGGAAGTGCAGGGGCATGGCGACCCGGAGAAAGTGGCCGCCGTCCCCGCCGCCCCTGCGACGGCCTCCCTCAGAAACGAGAACCTCCGGGCCTGGCTGCCTTGGGTTCTGCTTACGGTGTTTGTGGCCGCCTCCAGTCTGGCGCCCGTGAAAAACGCGCTCAACCAGACGTTTGCCCCCAAGCTCTCCGTTCCGGCCTTGCACCAAGCCGTGCAAAAAATGCCGCCCGTGGTCGCCCAGCCGGAACCTGAAGCCGCACAGTTCACGTTCAACCTGCTGTCGGCAACCGGCACCGCGCTGCTGGTGGCCGGCGTGCTCGCCGGCTTCATGCTCGGGCTGAAACCCCGCCAGCTCGCCGCGACTTACGGTCGCACTCTCAAACGGGTCCGCGTGCCGCTGCTGACCATCGCCTTGATGCTCGCCCTGGGCTTTACCACGCGTTACAGCGGCACCGACACCACCATGGGGCTGGCGTTTGCCTCGACCGGCGTGCTCTTTCCCTTTTTCTCCCCCTTGTTGGGCTGGCTGGGGGTGGCCCTGACCGGCAGCGACACTTCCTCCAATGTGCTGTTTGGCAACCTGCAGAAAGTCACCGCCCAGCAGCTTGACATCTCGCCCCTCCTGACCGCCGCCGCGAACAGCTCCGGGGGCGTGATGGGCAAGATGATTGACGCCCAGAGCATCGTCGTGGCCAGCGTGGCCACCGGCGGGCAGAAGGACAGTCCCGACGCCGGCACAATTCTGCGCGCGGTGTTCTGGCACAGCATCGCGCTGGCCACGCTCATGGGGATCCTGGTCATGCTCCAGGCCTACGTCTTCAAATGGATGATCGTCAAACCTCCAATGCTCGCGCCATGAATCCCTTTAACCCCAAACCCGTGCGCTGATGGCGCACCCTTACTCTGAACAAAAACCTATGCCTAAATTCGCTGCCAATCTCACCATGCTCTTCACCGAGGCGCCATTCCTCGATCGGTTCGCCCTGGCCCGCAAAGCCGGCTTCACCTACGTCGAGTATTTGTTCCCCTACGCGTTCAAGGCGGAAGACTTGAAGGCGGAACTCGACCGGCACGGACTCCAACAAGTGCTGTTCAACCTGCCTGCCGGTGACTGGGCGGCGGGGGACCGGGGCCTCGGTGCTTTGCCCGGCCGCGAGGCGGAGTTCCGCGCCGGCGTGCCCCGGGCCATCGAATACGCCAGGGTTCTGAACGTCCCCCGCTTGAACTGTCTGGCGGGCAAGCGCGTGCCCGGCCGCACTGACGAGGAACACTGGCGGACGCTGCTCGAAAACGCCCGCTTCGCGGCTGTCGAACTCGCGAAGCATGGGCTCGAGCTGCTCATCGAGCCGATCAACCACTTCGATATCCCCGGTTTCTTCCTTAATCGCACCGACGCGGCGCTCAAGCTCCTGGATGAAATCGGCCAGCCCAACGTGCGCTTGCAATACGACGTCTATCATGCCCAACGGGAGGAGGGCGAGCTGGCCGGCACCCTCGGCAAACACCTCGCCCGCATCGGTCACATTCAGATCGCCGACAATCCCGGCCGGCACCAGCCGGGCACCGGCGAAATCAACTTCCCGTTCCTGTTCCGGCGGCTCGACGAGTTGAACTACCCCGGCTACGTCGGGTTGGAATACGTGCCCACCCCCGACACTACCGGCTCATTCGGCTGGCTGCGCGACCACGGTTTCAAAGTCTGACCTCGGATTTCTTCTGAACACTTCTGCAAACTCAAACATTGATTCGAAATCACAACATGAAAATCGGATTCATCGGACTCGGTATCATGGGCAAACCCATGAGCAAGAACCTGCTCAAAGCGGGACATCAACTCATCGTATGCGACGTCGTGCGCGCGGCGGTGGATGAACTGGTGGCGGCCGGCGCGCAGGCCGCGGCCACACCGCGCGACATCGCGTCTCAGGTCGGGCTGGTCATCACGATGCTGCCCAACTCCCCGGAAGTCAAACAAGTGGTGCTGGGCAAAGACGGCATCCTCGAGGGCGCCAAACCCGGTTTGATCGTGGCTGACATGAGCTCGATCGCGCCCCGGGTCAGCCGCGAATTGGCGGCGACGCTGGCGGAGAGGGGCGTCGAGATGCTGGACGCGCCGGTCAGCGGCGGCCAGCCCAAGGCGATTGATGGCACCCTCTCAGTCATGGTTGGGGGCAAAGCGGAAATCTTCGACCGGTGTCTGCCGGTGTTCAAGGCCATGGCGGCCTCGGTTGTGCGCGTTGGCGATATCGGCGCGGGCAACGTGGCCAAGCTGGCCAATCAGATCGTCATCGCGCTCAACATCGCCGCGGTTTCCGAGGCGCTGGTGTTGGCCGCCAAGGCAGGTGTCGAGCCGGAACTGGTGTTTCAAGCCATCCGCGGCGGCCTGGCCGGCAGCACGGTGATGGATGCCAAGGCCCCCCTTATGCTCGACCGGAAGTTCAATCCCGGCTTCCGCATCAACCTGCACATCAAAGACCTCGACAACGCCCTCGATGCCGGTCACCAGTTCGGCTCGCCCCTCCCGCTCACCGCATTGGTGAGGGAGATTCTCGAGGCCCTCAAGTTGGACGGCTTCAGCGACTCCGATCATGGAGCGCTGGTGCGCTATTTCGAGAAGCAGGCGAAGATCGAACTCAAGCGCTGTTCAACGCGCTGAGCGACGGGCAGAGGTTGCGCAGAAGGCCTCGGCGCCGTGCATCCCCGAACGGCAGCACCAACCAGTGCGGTTGAGGCTGAGGGAGTGAACGATCGTGCCCAGTGGAAGGCTAATTCGCCTTCTCAAAATAGCAGAGGTCTTCCAGGCCCACCGGCAGGGTAAGCTTCGCCGGGCCGGCATACCGCTTGCCGTTGAACCCCACCCAAGCGCCCGGCGGAAGCATCACCGTCCGGTCGTGGGCGGCTTTCTCCAGCACGGGGGCAACGAGAAGGCGATCGCCCAACAGGAACTGATCGTTCACTCGTTCGTAACCCTGGCCCGGGAATGCGTACTCGAGCGAGCGCATGAGGGGTTCTCCCGTGGCCGCCGATTGCCGCGCCAGTTTGACGATGTAGCGCTTGTGCGTCTCTCGGAGTTGAACCGCTTTACGGACCGCCTTGAGGTGCGCCGGATCGAGGACGCGCCACGGGGCCACCGAGAACTGCATCATCGGCATGAGCGCATGGCTTTGGGCGGAACGCACGACCAACTCCTGGTCAATGGTCGAGCCTGGCTGAAAGGATTTGTATTCCCCCCCGCCAATCATGTCGGGGCAGCAAAAGGGATAGCCCATGAGACCCGCCAGCAACATGTTGGGAACCAGTTTCTGAAGGTCGTTCCAGGAATGATTCTTGTCGCGAAGCCGCTCCACCAACGGTTGGCCGCCCATCTTCCACATCGCGCGGTATTCGTTGAGCGGATAATCAAGACCGATTCGGCCAAACAGTTCGGAGTGGGTGTTGGGGCAAACGGGCCGCGACGCGATCAACCCTTTGTAAAAGTCACTGTCACCGCCATCAAACTTGAATCCGTCCACTTTATAGGTGGATTGCAGATAATCCAACTGCGAGCGAAACCATGCCACCGCCTCAGATTGGGTGAAGTCGAGCAAGGCCCCCTCTCCATTCCACCACTTGACCAGGGCCACGCCACCGGCTGCATCCTTCAAGAGCAGACCCCGACGTGCGAGGTCCGCGTAGGCATCGCAGTTGGTGTGCACGAACGGGCAAACCCACAGCATCACCTTGAAACCCTGAGCATGCAGGGTGCGGACCATGGCTTTGGCATCGGGAAATTTGTTCTTCCGAAAATCCCATTGCCCGTAATTCTGCTGCCAATTGTCATCTATCATCAGCACGCCGGGGGGAAACCCGTTGTCTCGAATGGCTTTGGCGTATTTCAGGATATCGGCTTGATTCTGGTCGTACATCAACTCAATCCAGGTGTTGTACTGCGGCGCCGAGAATAACAACTTGTCCGGCATTTTGCCCGAGGGAGGGAAATAGGTCCGGCTTGCAAAACGGAAAGCGGCGCGCAGGGAATCGCCCGCCTTGGTTTGGACCACCCTTGCCGCCTTGCCGTCCACCTCCAGACCAAGCGATGAAAACTGGAATGCGAAGGGATCGTCCGACCAAACCACGTCCCCGCGACTCGAGAGGAGCAGGGGTTGGGCCTGATTCCCATAGGTTTCGCCAAACAGATTGGCCTGGTAGCCCGCCGTCAGCGGCATCTGGTGGCCGTGGTCAATGATGCCGGCCCACCAAAACGTGTTCGGGGGGCTGGCAACCAGAAGGCGGTTGGTGTTCGTGGCCATCGCCGGCTCGGCGGTGATCCAGCCGAGTGCCAAGGCGACAAAGAAACGAAGGGGCAGGTTCATTGGATGGTGGAGTGTCAATCGTTGTTAAAGATGTTCTGGTATTGCGCGCGCCGCCAGCGCCGCCGCAAATAAAAGCAACGGCGCCAAACGCATGCTTTCCCTGGGCTCAGCCTTCATGGCGACAGCGCGGCGCCGCAACCAGGGACGCGCGCCCCGCAAGGGGGTACCGCCCAGCCCAACACCTGTGCGCGTCCGACGACCAGAGCCGCGGCAGCGTCAACGAAACGTGCCGTTAGCATAATCAAGGTCCTTATAATGCCGTAAGGATGCCGCCGTTGAACACCTGCATAATGATGTAGTCGAATCGGGCCCTGGCCTCTGATTGGCCGCTTAATTGCCGTTGGCCTTGTCCTGGCGTTTGGGAGGAGACGGCTTCGCCGATGCGCGCTTGATCCGCTCCAATTGGCCGGCCAGCCTCCGCGCCTGTTCGGGATGCTGTGCCATGACGTTGGTCGTTTCGTGGGGGTCGGTGCGGAGCTTGAACAGCAATGGCTCGGGAATGATCGCGGCCGCGAAACGCTCGTCGGCGGCATTCGCACCGCTGCCCATGCCGCCGGCGCCGGAGGTGGCGGGGATGTATTTCCAGTCCCCCTTGCGCAGCGCAAGTCCCCCAATGCCGTGCAGGACAGTGTGATCGCGGAGATTTTTCCGGGTCTGGCCCAGCAGCACGGCGGACAAATCCAGACTGTCCGGAGCGGCGCGGGCCGGAATCTTTTGGCCGATGATCTTCGCCACCGTGGCATAAATATCCACCAGGCTGAATAACTGGTCGCTGACGCGGGGTTTGATCTGCCCCGGCCAGCGCGCGATGAGCGGCACGCGGCAACCGCCTTCGAACGTCAGATATTTCCAGCCCCGCAAGCCCCCGGTGGGCTGATGGCCGTTCAAGTCCTCCACCGAACGGTCGTAGTAGCCGTCAAAAAGAATCGGGCCGTTGTCGCTGGTGAAGATGACGAGGGTGTTTTTTCCAAGCTCGAGGCGGTCGAGCGTCTTCATGATTTCTCCAACCTGCCAATCTATCTGGTGAATCACATCTCCGCGCACCCCGCAGCCACTCGTGCCGACAAAGGGCGGCTCGGCCACGCGGGGCACGTGCGGTTCAAACAGGCCCAGGCTGAGGAAGAAAGGCCGGTCCTTGTGCCGTTCGATGAATTCGATGGACTTGGCGACCACCGTGCTGGCCAGTTCCTCGTCCTTGAAGCGGGCGGCATGCCCGCCTTTCATATACCCAATGCGGCTGATGCCGTTGATGATGGTGCCGGAATGTTGTTTATCAGCCCCCTGCTTGAGCAAATCGGGGCGCTCGAGTCCGGTCGGCTCGTCGCTGAGGTTCGTGATGTAGCTCACCTGAATCGGGTCGGCGGCGTCGAGATTCCGAACTCTGTGGTTTTCGATCCACACGCTTGGCACCCGGTCCACCGTCGCCGGAATGATGTGGCAATAGTCGAACCCGATTTCGAGCGGACCGGGTTTGATGTCGCCATTGAAATCCACGCGGGTTTGGCCGTCGCCCAAGCCGAGATGCCATTTGCCCACGACACCGGTCCGGTAACCCGCCTGCCGCAACATCGCCGGCAGGGTGAGGCGGCCCGGCTCGATGCAAAGCGGCGCGTCGCCATCGAGAATGGTCGTTGTCTTCGCCTTCTGTCGCCAGGCGTATTCACCGGTCAGCAGCGAGTAGCGCGACGGGGTGCAGGTCGCCGAGGGCGCATAAGCCTGCGTGAAGCGCGCGCCCTCCGCCGCCAGCCGGTCAATGTTCGGGGTCCTGACCCTCGTCGCGCCGGCGCAACTGAGGTCGCCGGGGCCAAGGTCGTCGGCGAGAATGATGATGATGTTGGGTCGCGGCCGCGATGGGGAGGCTGCAGCGGCGGAGAGCGCAACAAGCGGCGCGATCAACAAGGTGCGGAGCAGGGCAGGGGTGTATTTCATAGGAACGCAACGCTTTTCAAGTTAAGCGTCTCGGCGGGTTCATGGTTGAATGGTTGAATGATCGTGTCCTCACAGTGCCGGCAGCCAGACGGTCATCTGGCTCGCCCCGCGGTTGCACCAGGCGTAATAGGGAATCAGCCGCAGCAAAACGGAAGCTGCGCCGGCCGTCGGCACGCGGCGATACAGGGCGCTGACATCTCTGGCCTGGGGCATGACCTTGGCCCGGGTCTCCAACACCGTGACCCCATGCAGCAGGTTGGCTTCCCAGCGCACCTTCCACCCGGCATCACGCGGAATCCGCACGTTCTCGATGGCGACGCCGGGCGGCAGGTCCTTATCTTCAAGGCAATAGACGAGCGGGCCGCGCATTACCGCCACCTGATTGCGATTCTCCTCCACGAGCGGATGGGATTCCAGGAGCGTTACCGGCATCGGTAGCTGCAGTTCCACAACGTCGCCGGCTTGCCAGTTCCGGCGGAGCTCGGCGTAAGAAGACGGCTGCAATCGCTCACTGGAGACCCGGTTGTTGATCTTCAAGCCCGGCCGCTCGACCCAGCCGGGAATGCGGAGGCGCAACGCCATTTCCTTTGCCGGCGCCTTCTCGATGCGGATGCGGACCTTGCCATCCCAGGGATAGTCCGTCGTTTGGGTCAACTCGATCGCGTCGCCGCCGGGCAACTGCGTGTCCAGTCGGCCGGCTCCGTAGAGGTGAATCCACACGGCGTCGGCCGACACCCCATAGGCGTAGGTGTGCAACTGGGCAATGGTGCGCGCGAGGTTCGGCGGGCAGCAGAAACAATGCACCGGCGATGCCGGCGTGGTGTTGGACCAGCGCGTGCGCGAGTCATTGCTCAACAGCGGCACGTCCTCGCCGCAACGGCGCAACGGATTCGAGTAGAAGTAGTCCTTCCCCTCCAGGCCGATGGCGGACAGCATGCTGTTGTAAAAGACGCGCTCCAGGATATCCGCATACTTGGCCTCGCCGGTCAGCAGCAGCATGCGCCAGTTCCACATGGCGTTGCCGATGTTGGCGCACGTCTCGTTGTAGGCGGTGCGGTTGGGCAACTGGTAGGGTGCGCCAAACGCTTCATGGACCGAGTCAATGGGCCACCGCTTGAGCCGGACGCGCTGGGATTCCCCGTGATGCAGCGCCGCCGTTCCGCCCGTGATATACATCTTGCAGGAGGTGACATCATTCCAGAGCCGCTCCAAGGCGTCCAACAGCGCTGGCTCGCCGGTCTCGGCGTAAACATCCGCCGCCCCGCACCAGAGATACGCGGCCGTCACGGCGTGGCCCACCGCTTCCTGCTCCATCCGCAAGGGGACCCCCGCCTGGTTTTGATCCGAACCGCCCGGCTGTGAGCCGCGCATGCTCACAAAAATGCCGGCCAACTGCAGGTATTTCTTGTCGCCCGTCGTGCGATACAGCTCGGCCGCGCCCATGATGTTCGACGGATTAAAACCGAAATGCGCCAACTCCTTGGGGCGCGGCTCGAACACGGTGTAAAGGTAATCAGCCACCTTGCGGGCCACATTCAGAAAGTTGTTTTTCCCCGTGACCCGATGATGAATGCAGGCCGCCGTCAGCAGGTGGCCCATGTTGTAAAGCTCGTGATGATTCAGGTTGGTCCAGCGGCCTTTGTCAGTTAGTTGAATCTGGGTGGAGATATAACCGTCCGGCGCCTGGGCTTTCGCGATCACAGCAATGATCTCGTCCATCTGACGATCCAACTCCAGGTCATGGGTGAGGGCATAGACACTGGCGGCAGCCTCGATCCACTTGTAGCAGTCGCCGTCGCCCCAATTGTTGCCGAAGAACTTCCCCTGAATCTCGCCTGCCGCCACCCGCAAGTTGTGGAAGGTGGCGGAATTGGTGGGCAACTCCATCACCTCTTTCATTGTGGGAATGGTCACGCGGCGGTTGAGCTCCCAACGGTCGCCCCAAAAACCGCCACTCCACCGGGCTTCGTCCAGTCCAATCGTGCGAAACTTCACCTGCGGACTGGCCGAGACGTTGACCACTTCCTTGCCGGGTTTCCTCGCCGGCACCTCGGCTGCAGCTTGCGCCACCAGCGGGGTCAGCAGCAGGACGGAAAAGGTAAGAACACGGTTTTTCATGATGGACGCCGGGGGTTGAGGGCAAAAACCCTGTGCTATTCCTTGGTCTTGTTCCCAGTCACTTTTTCGCCACGCATGACCCGGTCATAGTAGTTTCGCATGGCAGCATTGCCATAGGGGAATTCGTCGAAAATGTGCCCCTTGCCCAGCAGGCGCGGATCTCCTTGCTGCTTGAGTTCCTCGAAGAGTTGCTTCTGCAAGGCGGCAAACGACACCGTCGCGGCCAGATTCGTCATGCAATCCGGGTCGTGGCGCAGATCAAACAACTGGTCGGCTGGCAGCTTTCCAAACGAGGCGTCAAAAAAGTGCTTAAGGTCGGGCTGCTTCTCCGTTGCGAGCACTGCCGTCTTGGTCGGGCTGTCGTCCGTGTCCCGGTAGCCCGTCTCCGCGTGTCCACCGGGCCAGCGATGGGTTTCGAAGTTGTGCAAATACAGCATTCCATCCTTCACGATGCCGCGGATCGGGTAGCCCTGGTCATGGGGCCGCCCAATATCGGTGCGTTCCTTGGCAAGAAGAACATGGTCCCGTTGCGAAATGACGCGGCCGGATTTCCTTGATGTGAAAATTTCCACGAGACTCCGGCCTGTGATCGAAGCCATCCCTGAGGCGCTCTGCGGAACAGCGGCGACCTCCAGAAACGTGGGGGCAAAGTCAATGAAGCTCACATAATCATCCACCACCCGGCCCGGGTTGGCGATGCCCTTCGGCCACCTAATGGCCAGCGGCAGGTGGTCGGAGTTTTCGTAGGCATAGCCTTTGCAATGCGGAAACGGCATGCCGTTGTCCGAGGTCACGACCACGAGGGTGTTTCCGAGCAGGCCGCGCTGTTCCAACTCGGCCAGCATTCGTCCCAAATGCAGATCAAAGTGTTCCACCTCGAAGGCGTAATCGAGCAGGTCGTTGCGCACCTCCTCGGTATCCGGCCAGCACGCCGGCACGCGTTCAATGTCGGAGGTCTTCCTGCCGCCCCTGGCCACGCCCGATCCATAGTCGTACGGGCGATGCGGCTCATGGCCGCCGTACCAGAAAGACCAGGGAGTGTCCTTGGGCACGGCAGCCAGGAAGTCCTTGAAATTCCCGGCATAATCCACCAGCGATATTCCCCTGGCGGGCGTGGCGGGGAGTTTCCTGGCGTTGAATGGCTTGCCGACCAACTCGCGGCCCTGGCCGGCGGCATTGGTGGCAATCCCCGGCGCCCAACCCTTGCCCGTCATTCCGGTGAAGTAACCCTGCTCCCCAAGCGCCTCCTGGTAGGACTTGAACTCGGGCGGGAAAAAAGGCCAGTGGTTGGCTGCCGCCTGGAGCTGCCAGGGGTTCCGGCCCGTGATGATGCACGCCCGCGAGGGCGAACATTTTCCGTTCGGCGTATAGGCCTGGGTGAACAGAATTCCTTCGCGAGCCACGCGATCCATCGCGGGCGTCTGGATCCATCGGCAGCCATAAGCGCCGGCGTGTCCATACGACCAGTCATCCGCAATCGCGAAGAGAATATTGGGTCTTGCCGGCCCCTTCGCAGATTCAGCAGCCGGGAGCGCCGCTGCCGGCGCCACCAAAAGCAGGAACCAGGCAACGCCTCTGATGTTCTGCGAGAGGTTTAACATGTTCATATTGCTCGCTGATCTTTAGGACACGCCTCTGGTTCTTTTCGATCCTTATCTTGAGGTGTTCTCCTCGCACGCTGGAGTCCCCACGCCGCCCAAATCGGTATATTCCTTCAACACCGACTTGTCATGCACGTGCCAGTCGGGAAGATCGGCGGTGCGCTGCATGGCCATTCCGCTATACATCGCGTCCATCAGGTTCGAATATTTCATCCACCAGCAGTACGCTTTTCCCAGGGCGCTTCGAGCCTTTTCCTTTTCATTGGCTTTCAAGTGAGTCGCTCCTCGGATTTTCCAGGCATAATACATCGTCAGGTGGGACATCGCCTTGATGTTGTTGATCGTCACGCCCAACTCGGTATCGGGCGCCGCGTGCATGCTGCTGATCAGGGACAGCGCCGAGAGGGCGTCCGCCTCGATCTCATCGGCCAGCGCATGGGAGCTTTTGCCGGTGCCACACCCATTTGATGCGGATTGGGCGATGCTGCAAAGGGCCGACCCTTTGCCCGGCGTGGCGTCTTCAAACATGCCGGCTGTCACGAAGCCTTTGTGCGATTGGCACCCCTCCGGCCACCACTGAAAGTCGAGATTCATCGTCCCATGAATCAACTCGTTCGCTTTGGGCAGGCCTCGAGAGGCCTGGCTCCAGGCAGTAAACAAATTCTCCGCGGAAACTTCAGGATATCTCAGTGCCAGGTGGCTTTTGAACACCGTGTCAGGCGTGGTCGGATTATAGGCCAAACGCCCCCATAACATAAACATGTACCATTGCCGCTGGACTTCCAGGAGCCCCTGCGTCACGCGGTTCTTGCTGAAGAACGTCCGGGTGGGACAGAACCCATCCGACCCCATGTAGAAACCCCGGAACCAATCGCCCTGGCCGGGAAAACCGTTCACATAGGCGCGCACAAAACTCGGATCCGCCCAATTGTGGAAGTAAAAGTCGTCGTTCCGGACCGTCAGCCAACACTTGATGCCGTTTTCCCGGAGAGCGTTCTGTTCCGAAGCGGTCATCCATCCCGGCACCGCGGTGGAATACATGTGGGCCTTGCTGTATTTATAGGACATGTCGAACGTCACGTTGGGAATCTTCATGAGTTCGGCAAAATGTTTCTTGATATCCGAAAAATCCGCCATGTGCCAGCGATGGATGAAGGTCAGTTTTCTTTCCGGATGACGCCTGGCGTATTCGGCCATCCCCAATCCATACGTATTGGCCAGGAAGGCCGAATCATTCTGATCGTTTTTTGACATGTGCTCCCCCTGGGTCACGCCAAAACCATCCAGGTCCGGATAGGTCTCCAGCAGGGTGGTCATGCACTTGCGCATGTAGGCAATGGTGGCCTGGTTGGTTGCTGCTTTCTCCTGATCGTCCGTGATCCCGTATTTGCCCGTGGCGCCATGGGTCCAGATGTTCCAGTTGACCAGGTAGAACGCGAAGCCGCGCGCATGCGCGTAAGCCATGACTTTGCGCCAGAAGTCAATCTTCTCATCCAGGGACATGACCTTGGAGTAGCCGTCGTATCCGGTCACGTTTGGGATGGCAACATCGGGGTAGTCCTCCAGCTTGATCATCGAGGTGAAAGGATGGTTGTTCCAGACCGAAACCACATTGTAGCGATTCCGCGCCATTACATCGAACCAGGTTGTCCAGAAGCTCATGTCCCACACATTGGGAATGGCCTTCTTGGCTGAATCGCTGTGGTTGGCGCTAAAGTAGGTCGGGCTCTCCTTGTCCAACGGCAGGTTCAGTTTGATGCCCCGCTTCAGCACTACCGGCGACTCCTCGCTGTTGTAGTTGCCCGCGAACCGGTTGAACAGCAGGTTCTCGGCAATCTGCAAACCCCCATACATTGCGCCGTTCACATCGCCGCCCAGCGCCCAGTAGGACTTCTGTGGAGCATCCGTGGTGCGCAAGGCATAGGCCTGTTCGCCCAAATCGGCCGCTTTCGCCCCGCCCTGAGCGGCCAGCACAGCGGTCACGGCACGGTTGGAGGCCAGGGCCAAAACCACCTTCTTGTTCGGATACGATGCGTTCAGGGTGGCGACCGGAAGCATCTCGACCGTGAACGTGTTTTTCTCCAGCGCGGCCTTCACGTCGCCGGCGGCGAACTTGATTTGCTCCACGCCCGGATCAAAAAATACGCCGACCGTTTCGGCACAGATCATTGCCGGCAGGGCGAGAACCAGGGCGGCCATTGCGCTCCAAAGGCTCCGCCGGTTCAGTTTGTTTCTCACGTGTGATTTGTGGATTGTGGCTTTCATCGTGTTTGTAGTTTTTGACAAAGTTGGGCAAAGGAATCCTGACCGTCGTATTTCAGAATCACCGAATGACGCCCGGCCAGTGTGACCGGCTCGCGCCTCCCGAACGCCCCCAGCACGTATTGCTTTGGCGTCCCGCCCCAGTTGAAGACGCCCAGATAAATGTCCTTGCCCTTGCGCGCCAGCACCAACTCGAAACCGTCGCCCTTGCCGGCCGCATGCTGCCACACATCCAGCGGCACGGTCTCATCCATGGGCGGATACTCGAACACCTCTTGAATCAGCGCCTGGCGCTCCGGGCGCAGCGTCAGCAGGTTGTCGCTGCTCAAACGACAACTGCCGTAGAGCTTGTTCAAGTCCGCCCACATCTGCGCCTCGTTCAACGTCAGGTTGCCCCCGTGCTTCACCTCTTCTTTGGAAACCTTTTCATCCTCGTCGGCCGCCGCGCGGAAGACCAGGTAATCAAGGTCCCCGTTCCAGACTTTGCCATGGAGATAAAAATGGCCGAGGTTGGCGAGCGATCGCTCCGGAAACGCGTCATACCGGGGGCTGATGTCGCCGCCGGTGCGCATGCCGTCCACAAAGCCGATGCACGGACCGAAAACGGCCGAGCAGCCCAGAAAATACGTGTCCGGCCCCATCGCCTCGCGCATGGTTTTCAGCGCCAGGCGGAAGCGTTCCACACTGGTCATTGTGGGATCATGCGCCTTGATGGATTTGACCTGCTTGTTGGCGGCCTTGATATCGTCCTCCAAGGCGTAACGCATGAAGTCCACCTTGAAATAGCGGATGCTCCAGTTCTCCTTCATGTTGCGAATGCACTCGGCAATATACGCCCTCGCTCCGGGATGTGAATAATCAAAGTAAATGTTTTTCATCACCTTGTCCGGCTTTTGATTCAATTCGACGATCAACTTCCCATCCTGATCGTGCAGAAAAAACTCCGGGTGGGCCTTGTAGATCTCCGAGTTGGCATCGCCGCGAAAGCCGTCAAAGTGCAGACCCGGAATCCTGCCCTCGGAAGCGATCCGGGCGGCGATGGCCTTGATGCCGCCGGGCAGCAAATTCGACCGCACGCTCTTGTAGTCGCCGCGCTCGGGCCACCAGCCGCCGTCTATCTGGATCAAGTTGGCTTTGGGAGCGAGCCGGTTGAGCACCTTCATGTTGCCGTAGATGTCCTCGGCGCTGAAAACCCGCCCGTAGTAATCCCAGGTGGACCACCCCTTGAAATCGGCATTCTTCACCTTGGTGATCCCATTCTCCCTGGCAATGGCGGCGCCAAACTGGTTCAGCAGCTCGATCCAGTCGCTAGCGCGCCGCAGCACAATCTGTTCATAGTCAATTGTCTCACCCGGCTTGAGGCGTTTGCCTTCGCCGTTGGACCACACCACGAACGCACCGTCCTTCAGCGTGAAGTTGGGCAGAAAAATCCGCCAGGTCAGCGAACCGGCAAACACATACTGCCCGTCCGCGAGCCGGACCATCTCATACATGTGGCTGGAACTATTCCTGGTTTGCTGGCCAACGGGGTGGCGCAGCAAGGGCGTGCGGCCCATGCAACTGCCCCCGTACAGCATCTCCATCTCCTCCGTCAGCCGCTCGGCCGCTGGAATGCGAACCGTGATCCTTTCAATCGTCAGCGGCTCCCGGCCCTGGTTGGCAAGCGTGATCGCCAACCGCTGAAAACCATCCGCCTGGTCCTTCAGGCTCTGTGCCGTCGCCACCGGCTGATCGGCCGTGACCTCAACCTGGATATCCGCCCCGGCCGGGCCGGCCGGGACGGACAACGCACCCGCGCACAGCGCCAGCACTGGAAAAAAACTCAGAATGGATTTGCTCATAAAGGTCACAGTCCGGTGTTGATGAGTACTGAATTGAATTGAGTGGCCACTTGTTCCCTGGCTTCCGACCACACCATAGGTCGCAGCCATTGGGGGCAGGTCCGGGTTGATTTGCCGCAGCGCCGGCAGCCGACCGCCCCGGTCATATAATCCAGCGTCTTGTTCATCCGGTAAAACCCTCAAATTCCAGGGTGTTGTAGCGGAGATCCTTCCAGCAAAGACGTGCAGCTCCATACCGTCCCCTTCACGCGGTCCGGCCGATTCTCCGGTAAAACTGATGAGGACCGGCTGCCATGCCTTCAACGCCCCTTCCACCGAAGGGGCTGACCTCCCTTGTG
Source organism: uncultured Verrucomicrobiota bacterium (assembly GCA_964631605.1). Classification (GTDB taxonomy): domain Bacteria; phylum Verrucomicrobiota; class Verrucomicrobiia; order Limisphaerales; family UBA8199; genus JARKQH01. The sequence goes on along the minus strand of CAZVYG010000037.1, from coordinate 26,164 downwards.
GGCGGCCGAGCAGGGACGATGACAGCCTCAGAACCGATGATTTGTTTTTCTTTGCTTGAGCGCTCAATCATTTCAACCAACAGGCAGCGCAGATTCGCATCTTGCAAAGCCCCGCTGCCCCTCTGCCTGAACCCCCATCAAGATGCCACGATTATGCCCCCACCAGCACCTGCACAATGATGTAGCCCGCGACAGGGCAGGAGCATTAGTGGACACAAAGGGGAGTATTAACCGGGTCAATCTTTCCCTTGTTGTCCGCAGGTCCACCTCAAGGCGCAACGACGCGGTAATAGCGCTGGGGATAAAGCCCGGTCACATTGGTATCCACAAAGGTGAACGGGGCGAGGTTGGTGCGGATGGTGATCCAGCCCGCCGCGTCCGCCAGGTTCGTGGAGGTTTGCACCTGGTAAAGGCCCCCCGCATTGGTGAGGCCGAACGAGAGGCTGCCATCCGGGCCCAAAGCCAATTCCGTCATAAGGGGCGGAGAGGGGGGAGGGGGGGTCAGGGTGTAGGTGTAGATGTTGGTGGCGCTGACATTGCCCACGGCATCCCGGCCGAAGACGGACAGGGTGGTCGTATGGGTGAGCAGGAGGTCTGCGCCGGCGGTGGTGAACGAGACAAACGGACCGCCATTCAGCGAGTAATAACCGTGGGCTTCATTCACCGCCAAACTGACCGGCAACGGCGCGGTGAAGGGGGTGCTGGGCGGGGTCACGGTCACCACCGGGGCGGTAAAATCAGAGCGGGTGAAGAAGATGTTATAGACGTTGCCGTTGGTGGTGAAGTAGGTGAGCCAGTTGTTGGAGGTGACGAGCGTGCCGCCGATGACGAGGTTGTCAAAGGTCAGGTCGTGGATGGATCCCCCCGGCTGGCTGGTGAGGATGTTCTTTCGAGTGTCGGCAATGGTCAGATTTTTGAACTGGACACCGGCGAAGGCGCCATTAGTGCCTTGTTGGATGGCAATGGCCGGATCGCTGGGGAAAGGATCCGAGAAGTTGAGGTTGGAAAAGAGGACACCGCTGCCGCGGTTGCCACCGGACTCGGGCAGTTCCAGGGGACTGGAACTGCTCCACCAGCGATGCCGCGCGTAGATCACGTCAATGTTTTCCACCAACAGGGTGCGGGTGGTGAGGTTGGGCAGCGCCGAGAGGCGCATCTGCGACCCGTTGGCGTCCACCCACATGACGAGGTTGCTGATCCGGTGGCCATTGACGTAGTTGCCATCGTCCTGCGTGCGGATGAAACAATTGCTGATCAGCCCATTGTCAAAAGCGTTGATGCCATCGCCGTTGGCCCGCCAGGTGAAAATCTTTACCCAGTCCACCACGGCCGGATTGGTGGCATTAAATGGACCTCCATACAAGATGATGGAATGATTCGCCGGATCGGCAATGGTAATCCCCTCCAGACGCGTGCCTTTAATGCCATCAATATTGATGGCCTTTTCCATATAACTCAATGCCTCCGAGCCGCCGTTGACCTGTTTCCAATGCTTGAAGCGCTCGCCGGAAATGGTGCCATGGCCAAAGATGCGGAGATTGTCGCCGCCCACGCTTTCTTTGTTGTTGAACGTGCCGTGAACAAGGGCATCGCCGGGGATGTAGTATTGCTTGCCCGGATAGACCTGGAAATTGGTGCCAATGTAATGCACGCCGGGCAGAAAATACATTGTGGTCCAACTGCCCGTCTGCGGGGGGATTGTGCCGGGTGTGACCAGCAGCACGCCCGCACCATTGGTAGCGGGCTTGTTGGTCAGCACGGGGTTGCCGTGGATGGAGATCGTGTGGATGGGCGGCCCTGTGTAGTACTGCCGTGGGCTGGCGATTTCACCAGTGTATTGGTCTTCCATCTGCCCGTTGATATCCACCGCCACGTTGCAGGGCTGGTTGAGAGTCAGATAAGCCTTGCCGCCGGGGACGTACACGTTCCTGGCTTTGCTCTCCGGGCGCACCTTCGCGCGGGTGATGGGCTGGCCGTTGACCTTGGAGATCTCGACCGTCACCGGCACGGTCATTTCAAAGTTGACATAACTGTGCGACCAGTCTTTGAGGTTGTCATAGTAAGCGTCGGGCGACCACGAAGGCTGCGCCCGGGTTTGGAAGGTGAAGACCCAGTTCCAGACTGACGGATTGGTCGCCGCGCAAACCCGAACGGCATATTGGACCGAGGGCGCCAGGCCTGGCACCGGCTCATACACATTCACTCCGGGGATGGGCGTGTTGGTCGGGAGACTCGACACCACCAGTTCCACTCTTCCGACGCCGCCAGCCAGATGGTTGGTAATGCGATACTGGGTGTAGGGGGCGAAGCTGCCGCTGTCCACCTCGGGCACACGATCGAAATCGCCGCTGCTGCCGGAGGGGTTGTAGGTGGCCAGCAGATAGTTGCCCGCCGGGACGTTCTGCGCCAACCGCAGATGCACGATATTGCTGTTGGCCAGCAGCGAGCCGTTGATGACCAGGGTTCCGCCGTTGGTGAACACCGGGCACGAGTCCACCATAAAGTTCACGCTGCCAGCCACCGTGCCCGCCCCGCCAAACTTGGGCGGCACTGAGCCAAAAGTGGGGCCACCGGACACCTTCACCAGGCTTGTATCCAGAGAACCTCCCGCCAGCCACAAGGTGCCCGCATTGACCAAGGTTTCGCCGCGATAGCGGTTGGTTCCGGCGAGGGTTTGCATGCCGCCGCCCGTTTTGACCAGGGTGAGATTGGTGGCGGCGATGGAACCGTTGAAACTGGTGGTTGTGCCGTCAAAACCAAGCGTGAGTGTCAAAGGATTGTTGACGCGGTTGGTGATCGTCCCGTTCCCCGCCAGCGAGCCGATCGCCACTTCACTGCCATTCAGGTCCACGACCGCTGACGCCGACACTTGCAGCCGGCTTTGCATGGGGAGCACCGGCGGTTGCAGATTTTGATTCAGAAGCGCAGCGACTTCCGTTGCGCTAAACGCGCGATTGGCGATCATCAGATTGTCCATCCACCCTTTGAACCTGGGAGCGGAGAAACAGTCCCCCACCTCAAAGCCCGTCGGCGTGACATTCAAGATGGCCGAGAAGCCGGGGTTGTTCGTTGTCGCCACCAGCAGACCATCCAGGTAAATCGCCCGATTGGTTCCATCGAATGTCGCCGCCACCAAATGAAAGCGTCCATCGAAGAAATCCCCCACGGACAAAGTGCCGACCAGGTCGTAACCCGACCAGTAATTACGCACGTCATTCCGGTTGCCATTCAGGCTCAGGCAATTTCCCTTGCCGGTGACATTCGTTCCCCACCCCACGATGCCGGCATTGGCCTCACAGCCAACATCCGGCTTGATCCAGCAGGCGATACTGTAGGGAGCATTGTTGGTGGGCACCCCCCTGGGGAACACGGATGTCTTCATGCTGCTGCTGCCGTTCAAGTAGAGCGCCCCGCCAAACCTGCCCGCGCTGGAGTATTGCGGTGATCCGGTGGAGGTGATCAGGGTGTTGCCCTTGCCGCTGCTGTCGGCGCCCAGGCTGCCGCTGTCGTTGAAGGTGTAATAGGCGGCCAAGGATGCCAGCAGGTTCGTGTTGTTCTCCTCGGCCGGCGTCAACTGAAGCGTTCCCTCCTCCACCTGAGTTGCCCCGGTGTGGGTGTTGATGCCGGAAAGCGTGAGCGTGCCCGCGCCTCGCTTGGTCACGGTCAAGGCGCCCTCGAATGCACCGGCGAACGTTGTCGCATTCGCGTTGTGGACGGTCAGCGTGGCGGGGGTGCTGCTGCGGTTGGTCACGGTGCCGCCGCCGGTGAGCGACGCGACCGTCTGACTGCCTCCGTTCAAATCCAGCGCCGTCCCCGCCGCGAGCGTCACGGCGGTGTTGGTCGGCAGGAGATTGACCGTGCCGGTGGGATGGGCAACCAGCACGGTGGGATACACTTGATTCATCAGATTTGTCAGCTCGCTCGCGCTGAAGGCCCGGTCGCCAATGGTCAGTTCGTCAATCCACCCTTTGAATCTGCTCGCCCCCAAACAATCCCCCACTTCAAAGCCTGACGGTGTGACATTCAAAATGGTGGAGAAACCGGGATTGTTGGTGCTGATGATCTGCAGGCCATTGACGTAAATCGCCCGATTGGTCCCATCGAACGTCGTCGCCACGTGATACCAGTTGCCGTTAAACAGATTGCCGCCAGACAATGTCCCCACGAAATCGTTGTTTCCCCAATAGTTGTTCAGTTTATTGTTGCTGCCGTTGATCTTCAGGAAATTCCCCTGGTTGGTTTGATTAATCCCCCACCCGACGAGCCCGGCGCTGGTTGAACATCCGGTATCGGGCTTGAACCACAGAGCGATGGTGTAGGGATGGTTGTTCGTCGGCACGCCCCTGGGAAAGACAGACATCGCCATGGTGCTGCTGCCGTTCAAGTAGAGCGCCCCGCCAAACTTGCCGGCAGTGGAGTATTGCGGGCTGCCAGCTCCCGTGATCAACGTGTTGCCATTGGCGCTGCTGTCCAATCCCAGTGCGCCGCTGTCGTCGAACTTGTAATACGCCTGGACGCCGGGGAAATTGGTCGGGACGCTGATCATTGCGGCCAGCCGCACCCCCCCCGCCATTGATCACCGTCGGACCGGCGTAACGATTGGTCGCGGAGAGTTGCAAAACGCCGTCGTTCTGTTTGATCACCCCAAAGCCCCCCGAGATCACGCCGCCCACCACCAGCGAGCCATTCGGCTCTGTCTGAAAAGCGCGATCGCCGGTCATCGCCATGTCCAGATTGAGGGTCTGGGTGACCGGTGCAGGAGGATTGCCATTGAACCCGATGTTACCCCCCAACCAGATGCTGTTGCCGCCCAATGTGAAGGCTTCAGCAGCCGCGTCGAAGGTGATCCCGTTGACCGTGACGCCGGGGAGATCATTGTGGGGCGTCAACCGGTTGGTTCCGGCAAAGGTCAGCGCCGCCGGAAAGCTGGGCACCGCATTGTTATCCCAATTCGCGGGCGTCCCCCAATCGTCGTTGACGCCGCCACCATCCCAGGTATTGGCAGCCAGCGCGGACTGGATCGCCAAAACCAGCGTTGGAAGGGTGACCGAAAGGATTCGCAAATCGTGCCTCAACTGTTTCATAAAACAGCCTATCCGTAATCTCGCAACGTGGCGGCCGGGCATTGACCCGGCATAGTGTCTCGAATGTGAATGCGATTCCTCACGCGGTCACTTGAGCGGGGCAGCGGCTCGCTTGCTTTTAATGGTTGAGTCAACGGCTCCAGCTTTGTCCCCTGCGTTATCTTTGCTGCCAGGATCCTTGACCACTCCCGGGGCAAAGGAACCGGGGAACCAAGCCGCCAGACGCGCCTTCTGCGAGCAGATTTCGGAGTCTTTCGACGCGGCCAGATTGGCCCATTGCATCGGGTCGCGTTCCATGTCGTAGAATTCCTCCGTCCCATCCTGGTACCGAATGAAATGCCAACGTTCGTCGCAGACGCTGGCGTTGCCTTCGCCCATGACCGTGATGGACGGGTATGGCCAGGGCATCTTTGGATCACGCAGCAGCGGGGCGATGCTCCGCCCGTCGATTCCCGCTTTGGGCGGCAAACCGCACAACTCGATGAGCGTGGGATAAAGATCCATCAAGTTCACCACCCGCGGACAATCCTGGCGCACCTTCATTCCCGGCACGCGGATCATTAACGGCAGCCGCGTGGATTCGGCCCAAAGGGTGGCTTTCCGGAAACGCAGCTTCTCGCCCAGATGCCAGCCGTGGTCGCCCCAAATGACCACGATGGTGTTGTCCCGGGCCGGACTTTTATCCAGCGCATCCAGCACCAGCCCGATACAATCATCCGCATGGCTGGAGGCCGCCAAATAAGCGCGCACTGCGCTCTTGAACAAGTTCGTGTCCTGCTGCACCCAAAGAAAATCCGCGGTGGGGGTGAATCTGACCTTTCCTTTTGAATCCACGATGTCATCAAGGTCGTCGAGCCGGAACTTCGGCAACTGGATCGTTTCCAGGGGAAACCGGTCGAAGTATTCCTTCGGCACATACCAGGGCAGGTGAGGTTTCGAGATGCCCAGCGCGAGGAAAAAGGGTTTATCCGATGGCTTGGCCAGTTGCTCCGCGGCCCACGCTGCCGCCTTCCAGTCCCGGGACTCTTCTTTGGGCCCCTTGCTTGGTCCCCAGCTAAAGTCCACGCCTGCCTCATCCCCGCCACGCCGGATCCCAGTGTTCTTCATCCCCGGGAACGAGACAGGCTTGCCATCAACCAGGTTCCGGTTCCGGGATGTCACATGCGCCGGGTCCGCCTGCGAACCGCTTCCCCCCTCCGTGGGAGCCCATTCATCAAACGCCCATTGCCCCGAATCGCCGGTGTGATGATGGAAAATCTTCCCGGTGGACAAGGTGCGATACCCGTGTTTGGAGAAATACTCCGGCAACGTGTAATGCGCTTGCACCAATCCGGAAAGAAGCATGTTCTGGCTGTTGCCGTAAACCCCCGTCCGGTTCGGCATGAAGCCCGAGAGCAAGGCCGAGCGCGACGGACAGCAGACCGGCCCGGCGCAATTGGCCTCCTGAAAAACCACCGCGCCAGCCGCGGCGAACCTGTCCATTCGCGGGGTGGCCGACTGCGCCTGGGGCGCCCCGCCGAAAATCCCAACCCAGTCGTTCAAATCGTCAACGGCGATGAACAGAACATTGTAACGCTTGCCTTGATTTTTCCCAACCTCGGGAAGGGGGGCCGTCGAAGCGAGGCCGGGGCCTGACGGTGCGGCCGGCCGGAGAGACTCTGCGGCGCTGCAGCTCGCGGCCAGCAGCGCCAGAAGCAGAGCGGTGGGGAGGGTGATTTTATTCAGGGTGAAGGGAGTCATGGAAGTTGCGTGTGGTGATGATGAAACAGTTCCCAGGCAGGTGACCATTGACTGCACAAAACAATGCTGACGGTTCATAGATCATACTGGTGGTGAAAACGCCGCGCGCGTAAATCACATCGCAATCTTCAACGATCAAATGCTTGGGCATGCTCGACGGATGGTTCGCGTTACGATCGCTGGTGAGGAAGCTGCCGCGGAACGGCTGTCCATTCACATAGCTGGTTTAAAAATGACCTCATTAATACTCCGGCAAGACTTTGGACTCCAAGGGCAGGAAGGTGAGCAGTTGTTTCATCCGGAGGAGCGCTTCGCGGTATTCCACCTTGTTGACACAGTTGGTTAATTCGCGAGGATCATTTTTCAAATCAATCAACATGGAGCCCCGGCGGCCACCGTCAAACTCGGCATAGAGAAAACGCTCGTCCCGGACCGCCCGGTGCAGTTTGCCACCGTTGTAAGTGACCGCATAGGCTGGATGATTCCAAGGGGCAGGGGGCGACCGCAGAAGCGGAACCAAGCTCCGTCCTTCAAGGCCAGCCGGGGACTTCAGCCCGCAAAGTTCGGCAAGTGTCGGGAAAATATCCAGCGACTGCACGACCCTTTCGCAGGCTACCCCCTTTGTAATCCCCGGCCCTGCCATGATCAGGGGGACGCGAAGCCCGAGGTTGAAGAGCGAGCCGTGCTTGGACCATTTGCCCTTTTCTCCAAGGTGGTAGCCGTGGTCGCCCCAGAATACGACGATCGTGTTCCTATCCAGTCCCGTTTCGCGAAGCGCATCCAAAACCCGTCCAGCGTTCCAATCCGTCCATTTCACCGAGGCTTGATACGCCTGGATCATCTCTTTGGCCTGCGCTTCGCTGGCCTTCCGCCCGATGAATAGATCGCCGTTGGGGGGAAGTGCCGCCGCGGGAAACTCCGGCGTGGCATCGGCTTCGGGTTTGAAATCCACCGGGAGGGGAATGGTGCGCAGCGGAAGCGAATCGAACCATTTCTTCGGCGCCGCCGGAGGGGAATGGGGCTTCACAAAACCACAAGTCATGAAAAACGGCTTCTGCTTCGTCGCATATTCTCTCAGCTTGGCTATGGTTTGGTCGGCGGTGATGAAATCGGGGTAGGTTTCACCATCTCCCTCGAGAACGAGGATGCGGTCTGAGTGGAGGCGGTGAATAGCGCTGTAGGGCTTGCCGCCTCGGTCAGGCATGGTGGGGTCTTGGGGCCTTTTGACCCGGAGGGTCCAGGATGGCAGATCATCCGCACTATCGTGGAACACTTTGCCAATACCAAGGGTATCATAGCCCGCGTTCTTGAAAAGCTGCGGCAAAGTGATCAGGTCCGGATACGAGTCACGGAAGTAGTTCCGGTTGCTGAGAGCGCCCGTTGTCGTGGGGTGTCGTCCGGTCAGCATGGAAGTGCGGGACGGGTTGCAAAGGGGATACTGGACCCAGGCGTTGGCAAAGCGGACACCGCTGCCCGCCAGGCGGTCCAGGTTGGGGGTTTGGACATGGGACCCGTAACAACTGAGGTCCGGGCGCAGATCATCGGAAATGATGAACAAGACGTTGGGACCAGCCGGGCCGGCAAACGACACCCTGGCGAGCATTGAGACAAGACAGATCCCAGCGAGCGTCCGCGGGAGTGCGCGGCTCAAGACGCGATGGATGTTATTCATGACGGTCGAGGTCAATAAGCACTTGCAGGGGCTGGCTTGCGGGGTGGGTCGCCATGTGGGCTTCAGTTTTCAGTCTTCCTCCAAACGGGCCTGACATTGGCTGCCACCACGCCATCCAATTCCGCCATCCGCAACCGCAGTCGTGCTACAAGTTCCGGTTTTTCCGCGGCGAGATTGCGTTGTTCACCCATGTCCTCGGCAAGGTTGAAGAGCATGACTCCTGAGTCCGCCACCGACTCCTTCGATTTCCGGGCATCCCCTTTGAGTTCCAACAGCTTCCAATCCCCCTCGCGAATGCCCTCAAGGCTGCCGTTGGCGCTGTAATAAAGAAACTCCTTGCGCACGGACTTGGCGGTGCCGGCCAGCAAGGCGGAAATGTCCACGCCATCAATCGGGCGGTCCGCCGGCAGCCGGGTGCCCGTGAGCGCGGCAATGGTCGGGAGAATATCCAGGGTGGAGGCGAGCGCTTCGCACTCCGTCCCTGCCGGGATGCGTCCCGGCGCCCACATGATGCAGGGCACGCGCTGACCGCCCTCGAACGTGCTGAATTTACCCCCGCGCAGCGGCCCGGCCGAGCCGGCGTGGTGTTTGTACGGCAACCAGGGGCCGTTGTCCGAGGCGAAAATCACATAGGTGTTCTCCGCAAGTTTTAGCTGGCGCAACAAATCCAACACCCGGCCCACCTCCGTGTCGAGGTGTTCGACGGTATTGATGTAGGCGCGCCTGGGATCCGGGTCGCGGACATCGTCCGGCACATAGAGCGGAATGTGCGGCATCGAGTAGGGCAGGTAGAGAAAAAACGGGCGGTTTCGGTTCTCCTTGATGAAAGCGACGCCTCGATCCGTGCAGCGGCGGGTGATGGTCCGCTGGTCCACCGGTAGCTCGACCAGGGTCTCATTCTCCATCAGGGGCGTCTTCCATTTCGTCAGGGTGGACTGGGGATCTCTCCAGAGCGCGTCCATCCCGTCAGGTCCCCCCGGAGGCTTGCCCTCATTGTCCGGATGGTTCATGTCGTTCGAGTACGGGATGCCCAAGTAGGTGTCGAAACCGTTGGCGGTCGGGAGCACCTCGGGATGGTGCCCGAGATGCCATTTGCCGAAGCACGCGGTGGCATACCCCTGCTGCTTCAGATGATCGGCGAGGGTGTGCTCCGCCGGGTTCAACCCGATGGTTGACCGCGGGGTGAGCACCCCCTTGTGGAGGCCCACCCGTTTCGGATAGCAGCCGGTCAGCAATGCCGCCCGCGAAGGCGAGCACACCGATGAAGCTGCCATGAAGCTGGTGAATCGGCGTCCTTCCCTCGCCAGGCGATCCAGGTTCGGCGTGTGAATCGTCTTCGAGCCAAAGCACCCCAGGTCCCCGTAGCCTTGGTCATCGGTGAGGATAATGATGAAGTTCGGTTTCGGGGCGGTTTTGGCGGGTTGCGCGCCAGTTAAACATCCGGCGAACGCGACCACTGCTGCAGTGACAGTGATAAATCTCATGCTTGAATTGTTCAGCAAGTGCGGCTGCCTCATTGAGCCTGCGGTCAAATAGCGGGTCAAGTCTGGCGTAAAGGCGGCGGCTCTGAACACCTGCATAATGATGTAGTTGAATCGGCCTTGTCGCGCGCCTGCACGACACTTAAATTACCCTCCGGAATAGCATGCAAATGCGCCACACCAGCCCCGGCCTGGCCGGTTGGTTGCAACGGCCGATCCTCCTTGCGACGGCGTGGGTCTGCGGTTGTGCCAATCTCAGCGGCCAATGGCAGGACGCACCGGCACAACCGCAGGCCGACCTCATGGTCAAGACCTGGTCGGTGGCGGAGGGATTGCCCCATCCCTCGGTCACCGCGCTGGCGCAAACCCGGGACGGTTACCTGTGGATCGGCACGCTGGCTGGATTGGTCCGCTTCGATGGCGTGCAATTCAAAATCTTCACGCCCCAAAACTGTCCGGAACTGCCGCGGAGCCGGATCGGGCTGCTGTTCGAGGGAGCAGACGGCACGCTGTTCATCACCACCGAACGGGGAGGCGGCTTGGTGGCGCATCGCGGAGGCAGGTTCGAGCAACTGTTGGGCTCCGGGAACGAACAGGATGAGATTGTGGCCGCGCTAAAGGAGGCCTCGGGGACTTCGCTCTTTGTGGCGCGTTCCGGCGCCATGTGGCGGTGGGCTGGCGGCCAGTTTGGCGCCATTTCCACCAACCGCGATTTCTACCCGGTGTCTCCCCGCCACGTGTGCGAAGACGACCAAGGTCGGATTTGGCTGGTGAGCGGGATGGGCGACGCGAGCCGGCTGCTCCGCTTCGATGGCGGCCAGCTCCAGCCCCTGGCGCTGGAGGGGTGCCTGGCGGAAGGCCGGGTACAGGCCATTGCCAGGGATGCCGCGGGCCAGCTCTGGCTGGGCACCTCGCGGGGATTGGCCGTCTGGCGCGGGGATCGGTTTGCGCCGGTCGAGTTGCCGGGGTTGGAGCCGACCGCCAACATCACCGACTTGTTGGCGAGCCGGGACGGTGGCTTGTGGGTGTGCGGCCCCAACTACTGGCAGGGCAAATACCATGCAGGACGTTTGGTGGGCACGGCCAGCCGGATTGAAGGAGTGCAAACGTCGCTCGGACTGCTGGCCGAGGATCGCCGGGGGAATCTCTGTTTCGGGTTCTACCCGGAAGGTTTTATCACCGTCTCCCCCGACGGAACCGTCCGAAAACTGGACTCGAAGAATGGACTGCCAGGGACGACCGTCTCGAGTTACCTGGTGGATCGGGAAGGCAACGAGTGGTTGGGCCTGCTGGATGGCGGACTGGTCCGGCTGCAACCGCGACGGGTCAGCATCCTCGGCGAATCCCTGTTGACCACGCGGGTTTATTCCATCTGCGAAGACCACGCCGGGAGAATCTGGGTGGGCACCAGCTTTGCCGGCATCTACCGTTTTGAGGGCACCAACGCGACCCGTTACGGACCCGACGAACTGCCGTTAACGGAGGTGTGGTCCATTTTCGAGGACAGCCGGTCCAACCTGTGGGTTGGCACTTCGTCCCAGGGCGTTTATCAATTCCGGGATGGCCGTTTTGTTTCCATCTTCGACGCCAGCCGCCTCTCGCACCGGGTCAACGTGATTCACGAAGACCGGCGGGGGCGCATTTGGTTCGGACATTGGGGCGGCCTGGCATGCTATGCCGATGGACAGTTCACCGGGGTGGCCATGCCCTGGCTTTCCGATGACTACGAGGTGGTGGCGATCACGTCGGACGCACTGGATCGGCTCTGGTTTGGCACCAAAGGCGCCGGGCTGTTCTGCCTGCAGGACGGGAAGTTCACCTCTTACACCACCAGCAACGGCCTCCCGAGCAACCTGGCCTGGTCACTCCACGTGGACCGTTTTGAAACGTTGTGGGTCGGCACGGCCGACGGCGGACTCAGTTGCCTGCGCGACGGTCGCTTCTTGAACACTACAGTCCGTGACGGCCTGGCCTACCAGACGGTGTGCCATATCCTTGAAGATGCCTCGGGGCGGTTTTGGTTCAGTTCCCCACGCGGTGTCTTTTCGGCGCCCCGCTGGTCCCTCGAAGCCTTCCTGCGCGGAGAGAGCAGGACCATCTCCTGCACCGCCTACAATCAATCCGACGGCATGCTCTCGGCCGCCTGCACCTGCGCGTTCCAACCCTCCGGTTGCCTGACCCGCGATGGGCGTGTGCTCTTCCCGACACTCAAGGGCGTGGTCGTCGTGCGCCCGGACGCCGCCGAGGTCGAGTCCCTGCCGCCGCCGGTGTTCATCGAAGAAGTCCTGATGGGCGGCAAGGCCCACGAGGTGTCCGGACCGGCGACCTTGACCGCCCGCCCCGGGTGGTCCCGACTGGAAATCCGCTATACGGCCCTGAACTTCTCCGCGCCGGAGAGGGTGCGTTTCCGACACCGGTTGGAAGGGTTGGACGGTGCGTGGGTGAACAGCGACACGAAGCGGGTGGTGGAATACTCCTATCTGCCAGTTGGCCGCTACCGGTTTGAGGTGCAAGCCTGCAACAACGACGGGTTGTGGAGTCCACAGAGCGCCACGATCGAACTGATCATCCCGCCGCATTTCTGGCAGACTTGGTGGTTCATCGGCGCCGCCCTGCTGGCCGGCGGCGCCGGCATCGCCCTCACGGCGCGGCGGGTGGAGAAGGCCAAGTCCCAGCGCCGGCTGGAACGCGAACAGCAGGCGCGTCTGATTGAACTCGAACGGGCGCGGATCGCCCGAGATTTCCATGATGACATTGGCTCGGATCTGACGCACGTCATCGTGCTGAGCGAGTTGCTCCGGGGCGACAAGGCGCAGCCCAACGAGGTCGAGGCGTATTCCGCGATGATCGGCAACACGGCGCGGAAGGTGGTCCGCGGGCTCCGGACGATCATCTGGGCGGCGAATCCCCAGAACGATACGCTGGACAGCCTCGTGCAATACCTCAGCCAGTATTCCTATGAGTTCTGCGAGGCGGCGTCGCTGCCCTGTCGGTTGGATTTGCCAACCGAAGTCCCCGCCCTGCCGCTGACCGCGGAGGTGCGGCACAATCTGTTCATGGTCGTCAAGGAGGCGCTTCACAACGTTGTCAGGCATGCGCAGGCCTCCGAGGTGCGTTTGACCTTGAAGCTGTATGACGGTCTCCTCGAACTCCGGGTGGAGGACAACGGCAGGGGGTTCGAGGTCAACACCGCCAACGTCAGCCAGCGCAGCGGCCTGGCCAACATGCGACACCGAATGGAAGCCATCGGCGCGACCCTGCGCATCGAAAGTTCCCCTCGCACGGGCACGACCCTGGTCGCGCGGTGGCCGCATCCGAAGGACTTGCCCGCCGACAGGGTCCACTCATCATCGTAAGAGGAAACCAATGAGCACCCGCGTAGCCTTGGTGGAGGACAACGACGACCTTCGGAAGAGCCTCAAAAGACTGCTCCAGCGGTCTCCCCAGCTCAGCGTCGTGGCCGATTATCCCGACGCCGAATCCGCCCTGGCGGACGCGGTCCGGCGCAAGCCGGACGTCGTGCTGATGGATGTCAAGCTGCCCGGGATGGACGGAGTGGAATGTGTGCGGCGGTTGAAAAGCCTCCTGCCAACCGTGCTGGTCGTGATGTTGACGGTCCATGATGACAACGATTCCCTGTTCAACTCCATCCTCGCCGGCGCCGACGGGTTTCTGCTGAAGGACACCGGGCGGTCCCGGCTGGTGGAGGCCATCGAAGAAGTTGTCGCCGGCGGTTCTCCCATGACGCCGCAACTGGCCCGCCGCATCGTGCAGCAGTTTCGCCAGGCCGATCCGCAGCCGGCCACCTTGAAGGACCTGACGGCCCGCGAATTGGAAGTGCTGGAGCAACTGGCGCTGGGCCACCGCTACAAGGAAATCAGCGACAAGCTTGGCATCAGCATGGATGGCATCCGTTTCCACATTCGCGGCGTCTATAAAAAACTGCATGTCCATTCCCGCACCGAGGCGGTCCTGAAGTACCTGAATAGATAAGCCGCTTCCCGCCGGACAGGCGGAGTACCGGGGCACAGTCTGAGCCGAAGCGATCCAACCGGTGGCCCAACTCGAGTTGAGGCGCCCTTCCAATCCGGCGTTGGCCTGCTGGTTGACGGATGCCGGGGCGGGGTGCGCGACGCGGGGCGTCTCCTGCGCGGGCCGTCAGCATTTGCTCCGCTCGCGGTAGCGGCCGGGGGTTTCCCCGATGAGCCGCTTGAAGGCGACGGAGAAATAATCGCTGTGCTCAAATCCGCACCGTTCGGCGATCACCGCCAGGGGCAAATCGGTCGTGGCCAGCAAGGTTTTGGCCCGCTCGATTTTCACCCGCATGATCTGGTCATGCGGGGTGCGCTTGAGCACCGTCTTGAACCGGCGTTCCAGCACCTTGCGCGACATCGGCACGGCTTTGAGCACGTCGTCCACGGTGATGCCCTCGCAGGCGTGGTCGCGAATAAACCGCACCACCCGGGCAAACTGCGGATCGTCCACCGCCACGACGTCGGTGGACTGACGGGTGGCGATGCCGACCGGGGCGATCAACAAGCGTTGAGGCGGGATTCTCTCGCCGTGCATCATGCGATCCAGCAGACCGGCCGCCTCGTAGCCCGCGCGCCGGGCATTCGGGATCACACTGGAGAGCGGGGGATCGCAGAGCTCGCAAAGCAGATCATCGTTGTGCACCCCAATCACGCCGATTTCGTCCGGGACCTGGAGTTCCGCGCGGCGGCAGGCTTCCAGCACTTGCAGCCCCCGCACGTCGTAACACGCCATGATCCCGACGGGCCTGGGCAGTTTTTCCAACCAGCGGGCGATGGCCTCCACCTCCGTTTCCCAGGGATCACCCCCTTCGGAACCTTTCAGCGGGCTTTGGAAAACATGGCACTTGTAGCCGGCGCGGTGAACCTGGCTTTCAAACAAACCGCTGCGCAGCCGCGACCAGTGATAGCGGTTGTCGCCGCAATAGCCAAAAATTTTGAAACCGCGTTCCATCAGGTGTTCGGCCGCCATCCGGGCCGTTTCCAAGCTGTCGGTCACCACCCGCGGAAACGGCGAGTGTTCAAGCCCGAAACTCACATCCACCGCCGGGATTTGTGTGGCCAGAATGGCCTTGGCGATCGCCTCATTTTCCACGCGCGCAATGATTCCCTGTCCCTCCCATGTCCGCAGCCAGCGAGGCACCACCTCCCCCCGCCCGTGCTCGGAAAGAAACAAAGACCAGGGCTCATGCTCGCGCACGTAGCTATTGATGCCCCGGAGCAATTCCCGGGCGTACGCGTTCGAAGTCTCCACGAGCAGAGCGACCTTCGGTGGCGTTTGCATGCTGCCATTCTGGCAGGCGCCCACGTGGCCGTCACGAAAGAAGTGTATGCCGGCAAGTGGGTCCTGGCGGAAATCCACAAAACAAAAACGGGAAAGCTCATAGACAACCGGCGCCGTCCGGCCTTTGCTGTGGGCGTGACGCTGGGCCGATCAGCAGACGCCCCCCCGACCGGGGGCGCCGGCCGGCGTGGATCAGCTTGTTGAAGTCATGTGTAAAACAAACTCTCGCCTCGATCGTGCAGCTTGTCGTCGTGCCTTCTCCGCCCGCCTTGGCCTCCGCCTTTTCGCTCTCCTCGCATCCGTCAGCCTTTGGGCGCCGGGGCTTTCTCACGCCGCCCTCCTCGCCAGCGATGATTTTGAAAGCTACACCCTCGGCCCCTTGAGCGGCCAGGCCGGCGGCACCGGCTGGACCGGGGGCTGGACCGCGCCGGGGAATGTCACTCGCGCCGACGTGGTGGACACCACGGGCAATCCGCTGTCCTTTACCCCCGTGGGCGGAGCGCCCATTGACGGCGCCACGCGCGCCCTGGAAGTGCAATTGAGCGGCTCGCCGTCCAGCCAGCTCTGCGGGGTGCGCACCTTGGCCGCGCCGATCACCCAGACCTTCTACGTCAGTTACCTGGTGCGTTACGAAGGCTCGGCGGGGGGCACCTGGGCCGGCGCCAACAACACCTTCACCCTGCATCTGGGCACCAATAGCACCAGCACCAGCACGCTGAACTTCGGTCTGAGAGGGGGCGCGGCGAATGAATTTGTGATTCGGTATGGCACGGGCGGGCCCGTATCCGGGGCGAGCACGGGCGGCGATCTTGTCAACGACACCGCCTACTATCTCGTGGCCCGGGTGAATTGGGACGGGAGTGCCTTCGCGTCCGCGAACATGTGGCTCAACCCCAGCGTCAGCGACGATGTGGACACCCCCACTGGTGACGCCTCAGTGACCCTTACGACTCCGTTCAGTAATCCCATCACCCATCTCTTTTTCCGCCAGGCGGTGCTGGACGCCAATGACATTTTGCGCGCCGATGCAATCAAGATTGGCACGGCGTGGAGGGACGTCGTGCCGTCAGCGGACACAAACATACCCCCGAGCGTTGCCCTGACCAACCTGCCCGGCGGCGCAAGCTTTGCCGCGCCCGCAAATATTTTGTTGGAGGCGACCGCCTCGGACAGCGACGGCCTCGTGACCAACGTCGCCTTTTTCGCCGGCACGACCAAATTGGCGGATGATTCCACCGAACCCTATTCCTTCTCCTGGACCAATGTGTTCGCCGGCAGCTACGCGCTGAAAGCCGTGGCAACGGACAACCTCGGGGCTTCCAGCACCTCGGCCGTCGTGAACATTACCGTCACCAACGTCAGCCAACTCATCGCTGAGGATTCCTTCAGTTATCTTTCCACCGGAGGCGGCACGCTGAACGGCAAGAACGGCGGCACGGGTTGGGCGGGTCCATGGGTGACCAACGACCTGGGCAACGTGGCTGTCGTCGCGGATGCCACCGGCCAGGCGCTCAGCTTCACTCCGGTGGGCGGCGCCACCATAGACGGCAGCGCCGAGGCGGTGGACTTTTTGGGAGTGGTGAACCAGCCGGTCGCCTACCGGCAACTGGCCGCACCGCAAACCGGCACTTTCTACGTTGGGTATCTCATGCGGCTGGTGTCCGGCACTTGGACGGGGACGGATACCTTCAGTCTGCATCTGGCGGATAGCGGCAACAATGTCAGTACCTTGAACTTCGGCGCCCGCGGCGGCGCGGACTTCATGGTGCGGCTCGGAAATGGGGCGCCGGATTCAACGAATGTGATTGCCACCCCGCTGATCCCCAATACGACTTATTACCTTGTCGCCCGGCTCAGTCAGCCCGGCGGTTCGGGCCGCTACGACCGCATCGAAATGTGGCTCAACCCCGCGTATGCTGCTTCCCAGGCGCCCCACCTCACCTACAACCTGCCCGCCGGCACGGGGCTGCCCAGTATCTCCCACCTCATGGTCCGGATCGCGGCGTTCGCTTCAGACGACACGGTCCGCATGGACGAGCTGAAAGTGAGCGCCGCCTGGGATGACGTCGTTCCTCCGTGGACCGGCACGCCGGCGGTGACTTCCTTCACGCTGATGTATCCGGGCACCAACGGTCCTGTGCCCGGCTACGACCCCATTACCAACAACGGCGTCATTAATCTCTTTCTCACCGGAACGAACCTGAATATCCGGGCCAATTCATCGCCGTCCTTTGATTTCGGCAGCGTGGCATTGAGCCTTTCCGGCGCCACGAGCCGAAGCTGGACCGACGACTCCCATCCGTGGTCCCTCTTTGGTGACGCCAGTGGCAGCTACACCGGCGCCGTCTTCAACCTCGGCGCGCACACGCTGACGGCCACGCCCTACGCCGCCGACGGCGCCTCCGGCAGCGCCGGCATACCCGCCAGCGTGAGCTTCAACATGGTCAGCACCGTGGTCGTCACCAACCAGTGGCCAACGGTGGCCCTGACCAGCCCCCCCAACGCCGCCTCCTTTACCGCGCCCGCCACCGTCACGCTCCAAGCGACCGCTTCGGACCCCGATGGCTCGGTGACCAACGTCTCCTTCTTCGCGAACAACAGCATCATTGGCGAAGTGACCAGCCCGCCGTACGACTTTGTGTGGACCAATGTCAGCGCCGGCGCCTACACGCTCACAGCCCGGGCGACTGACAACGAAGGCGCGGGCAGCGTCTCGTCCGGCGTCGTCATCTCGGTCCTCAGCACCAACACCACCGGCGTCGTCAGCGGCGAGCTGAAGAAGTGGCACCGGGTCACCATCACCTGGGACGGCCCGGCCACCAGCGAGACCAACGCGAACAACCCCTTCCGCAATTACCGGCTCAACGTCACCTTCACGCATCCCGCCTCCGGCAAGAGCTACGTTGTCCCCGGCTACTTCGCCGCTGACGGCGACGCGGCGAACACCAGCGCGCAAAGCGGCAACAAATGGCGGGTGAATTTCGCGCCGGACGAAACCGGCGCCTGGAATTTCGTCGCCTCCTTCCGCTCGGGAACGGACGTGGCCCTCAGCGCCAGCCCGACGGCGGGCGCCCCGAGCGACTTCGACGGCGCCAGCGGCAGTTTCGTCATCGGACCCACCGACAAGACCGGAAGAGACTTGCGCGGCAAGGGCCGGTTGCAATACGTCGGCAAGCATCATCTGCGCTTTGCCGAAACGGGCGAGTATTTCCTCAAGATGGGGGCCGACTCGCCCGAGAGCCTCCTGAATTACACGGATTTCGACGACCAGCCCCTAGGCGCGACTTACCTCAGGTCGTGGGCCCCGCACGCCGCCGATTACGACCCCTCAGACGCCGCCGAGTTCACGTGGAAAGGCGGCAAAGGCACCAACCTGCTGGGCGCCATTAAGTATCTTTCCGACAAAGGCATGAACGCTTTCTCCTTCATCCCCTTCACCATTGGCGGGGATGACAAGAATGTGTGCCCCCATCTCTTGAAGGGCACTGCCTCCAACCCCAGTTGGAGCACGGCGGTCCATCACGACCGGTTCGATGTCTCCCGGATGGAGCAGTGGGACCGCATCTTCGCCTACGGCGACAAGAAGGGGATGTATCTGCACTTCAAAACATTGGAAACGGAGAACGAATTGTTCATGGATGGCGGCAATCTCGGGCCGGAACGAATTCTCTACTACCGCGAGTTAATCGCGCGTTACGGCTACCACTTGGCGCTCAACTGGAATCTGGGCGAGGAAATTGACAACGCCACCACGGCACAGAAACAGGCCTGGTCGCAGTATTTTTTCGACACCGATCCCTATCACCATAACATGGTAATTCACAACGGCGCCAACCATTATGACTTGCTTGGAACCGCTTCACATCTGACCGGCTTTTCCCTGCAAAAGGGGGTGGGCAGCACCGTCTTCACCGCCACGCTTGATTACCTCAGCCGTTCAGCGGCGGCCGGTGTGCCCTGGGTGGTTGCCCTGGATGAGCCGGGCGGCGCCGACCAAGGCATCCAGCCCGACTCGGTTGACCCGATGCATGACAGCAGGCGCGGAGGCGTGATCTGGGCGCATGTGTTGGCCGGCGGCGCCGGCGTCGAGTCCTACTTCGGCTATGCGGTTTCGGATTCCGGCGACCTGACCGCCCAAAACTGGAGAAGATACGACATGTGGTGGAATCAATGTCGCTACGCGCTGGAGTTCTTCAAGAGCAACGCCATTCCGTTCTGGCACATGACCAACCGCAATGCGCTTCTTACTGGCCTGAGTGGCACCTATTGTTTTGCATTGACCGGTCAGGTTTACGTCGCCTACCTGCCCACCAACGCTGTCACCAGTCTGAACCTGGCCGGTGCGCCGGGGGATTATTCCGTCCGCTGGTTTGATCCGCGCCACGGCGGCCTGCTGCAGACCGGCACCGTCGCGCAAGTCAGCGGCGGTTCCACCGTGAGCCTCGGCCGCCCGCCCCTCACCAGCACCAACGACTGGGTTGCCCTGATCCAACGGGTTGATTTGACGCCGCCAAACGTCTCCATCCTCACCCCGACCAATGGCGCGACGTCATTCGCCAACTTACCGCTGATCGTTTCCGCCGTGGTGACGGACGACGTGGCGGTGGCAAAGGCCGAATTGTGGGTGGATGATGTGCTGCAACCGCCGGTTCTGACCACCCCACCGTATGATTTCGACGTGGTAAACCTGACCCTGGGCAGCCACACGCTGGCGGTGGTCGGCGAGGACGCCTCGGCCAAGCGCGCCACCAACACGGTTGCCATTACAGTGGTTGCCCCAGAGCCTCCCACCTTGCGACTGGTGACCACGGGCGGCCAGCCCCAGTTGGAGTGGACTGCTCCTGGTTTCGAGTTGTTTCACGCGCCTTATGTGACCGGCCCTTGGACGAACGTGGTGCCCCCAGCCTCAAGTCCCTACCTGATTACAACCACCAATTCGGAGGAGTATTTCCAATTACGCTGGAGCAATCCCTGACAGAGTCACCCAACCGGCAGGAGCCGCCCGTTCACCGCGCAGGGGTTTCCGAGGCACGGCCGGGATTGCTTGGGGATGCGGTGCGAGGTTATGGCTCCAGGAACCGGGCGTA
Source organism: uncultured Verrucomicrobiota bacterium (assembly GCA_964631605.1). Classification (GTDB taxonomy): domain Bacteria; phylum Verrucomicrobiota; class Verrucomicrobiia; order Limisphaerales; family UBA8199; genus JARKQH01. The sequence goes on along the minus strand of CAZVYG010000037.1, from coordinate 5,784 downwards.
AAATCGCAAAAGTAAGACGCAAAAGCTCATTTTCAGATCGCCTGCGTTCTGCTAAAGGTGGTGGTTGTCAATCCGGAATCCGTTAACCAATCCTAAACTCAAAACCAACTTTATGAATACCAAAACAAGTCTGGGGCTGCTGGGCTTGGCGGCCGCCGCCTTGCTGGCGGCGCCGTCCCTGTCCTTCGCCGCCCTCCTCGCCAGCGATGATTTTGAAAGCTACACCCTCGGCCCCTTGAGCGGCCAGGCCGGCGGCACCGGCTGGACCGGGGGCTGGACCGCGCCGGGGAATGTCACTCGCGCCGACGTGGTGGACACCACGGGCAATCCGCTGTCCTTTACCCCCGTGGGCGGAGCGCCCATTGACGGCGCCACGCGCGCCCTGGAAGTGCAATTGAGCGGCTCGCCGTCCAGCCAGCTCTGCGGGGTGCGCACCTTGGCCGCGCCGATCACCCAGACCTTCTACGTCAGTTACCTGGTGCGTTACGAAGGCTCGGCGGGGGGCACCTGGGCCGGCGCCAACAACACCTTCACCCTGCATCTGGGCACCAATAGCACCAGCACCAGCACGCTGAACTTCGGTCTGAGAGGGGGCGCGGCGAATGAATTTGTGATTCGGTATGGCACGGGCGGGCCCGTATCCGGGGCGAGCACGGGCGGCGATCTTGTCAACGACACCGCCTACTATCTCGTGGCCCGGGTGAATTGGGACGGGAGTGCCTTCGCGTCCGCGAACATGTGGCTCAACCCCAGCGTCAGCGACGATGTGGACACCCCCAGTGGCGACGCCTCGGTGACCCTTACGACTCCGTTTGCCAACCCCATCACCCATATCTTTTTCCGCCAGGCGGTGCTGGACGCCAATGACATTTTGCGCGCCGACGCAATCACACTGGGGACCGCTTGGACAGATGTCGTGCCCGTTCCCGAGCCGGCTTCGACCGTCCTGCTCCTGCTGGGCGGGGCCGCCGTTCTGGCGCTGCGGCGCCGAGGAATGTCATCGCGGATTTAGTTCCTTCCTCGCGATCACCCGGGCCGGAGACACCCCTCTCCGGCCCCTTCCGTTTTTTCGGAGGGCGCGGGCTCGGCTCGGTCCTGGGGCGGTTGCGGGAGCGGCCGGGTTCGGCCGGGTTCGGCCGGGGCCTGCCGGAACCAGATGCTTGGTTGCGTGTCGCGTGCTGGGAGGTGGTCCCCCCGCCCAAAAATCGCAAAAACAAAGCGCAAAAGCTCATAGACGCTCCTGGGGCCGGTGTTAGCGTGAGACACAAACAAAAACGTTAACAACCCTTGATTCTGACCATGAATTTGAAGTCTCACGGTTTCCGTTCACGCGAGCGGGGCGCGCGCGCCGGTTTCACCCTCATTGAATTACTGGTGGTGATCGCGATCATCGCCATCCTCGCCGCCATGTTGCTCCCCGCGTTGGGTAAAGCCAAAGTCAAAGCGCATGCCACCAGTTGCCTGAACAATACCAAGCAACTGGCGGTTGCAATGCAACTGTATGTCGGCGACAACGACGACAAGTTGCCCAACAACTTCGGCTCGGGCGGCACGGCGGCGAAACCGACGGAAAACTGGGTGGGCGGCCAGATGAGCATCCCGGACGAGCGGACCAACACGGTGCTCATGATTTCAGGCACCCTGGGGCCGTACATGGCCAAATCCATCGGCGCCTTCAAATGTCCCGGCGACAAGTCCATCAACTGCCGCTCTTACTCCTGCAACGGCAATTTGGGCTTTGAATGGACCGGCGGCGCCAACACCTGGGACAATCTGGCCGACGGCAATTACGTCCATTTCCGGAAACTCAGCCAGATACGCACCCCCGTCCAGATCATCACCTACCTCGAGGAAAACCGCGTCATCATGAACGATGGTTACTTTGTGATGTATCCCCAGGGTTCGGCTCCGCCGCAGGCAGGCTTGTGGGTCGTGGGGAACTTGCCCGCTGTGTATCACGACGGGGCTTCCGGCATGTCCTTTGCCGACGGTCACTCCGAGATTAAACGGTGGAAGGATAAGGTCATCGAGATGGACCGGCTGCCGCCCACCTCCTATCCCACCCCGGCGGCCAACAAAGCCGACGCCGGCTGGCTTGCCCAGCGCGCCAGCCACCGTTGACCGCTGGGACCCGGGAAGCCCCTCACCTTTCTGCCACCCCCTCAAACCCGATTTGACTTAAGAACCCAAATCCCAAACCATAAAAAAAAAATCCCAAACGCAACACCAACTGCTATGAATACCAAAACAAGTCTGAATCTGCTAAGCCTGGCGGCCGCGGCGCTGCTGGCGGCGCCGTCTCTGGCCTTCGCCGGCCTCCTCGCCAGCGACGACTTCGAAAGTTACTCCCTCGGTGCATTGAGCGGCCAGGCCGGCGGCACCGGCTGGACTGGGAACTGGACCGCGCCGGGGAATGTCACTCGGGCCGACGTGGTGGATACCACGGCCAATCCGCTGTCCTTCACCCCCGCGGGCGGAGCGCCCATTAATGGGGCGACGCGCGCCCTGGAAGTGCAGTTGAAGGGAGCGCCGGCCAGCCAGCTCTGCGGGGTGCGCACGTTGGCCGCGCCGATCTCCCAGACCTTTTACGTCAGTTACCTGGTGCGCTACGAGGGGTCGGCGGGAGGCAACTGGGGCGGGTTTAACAACACCTTCACGCTGCATCTGGGCACCAACACCACGCAGACCGGTACCCTGAACTTCGGGTTGCGAGGCGATGGCGGAGGTGCGGGCAATGAGTTTCTGGTGCGGTTTGGCACCGCCGGGCCGGTGGCCGGGGCGAGCACGGGCGGACAACTGGTCAATGACACGACCTACCTGTTGGTGTGCCGGGTGAATTGGGACGGCGGGGTGGGCGCCTTTACGTCGGCGAACCTCTGGTTAAACCCGGCTTTTTCGTCGGACACGGACAAGCCCACCGGCGACGCCTCGTTGACCCTTACCACTCCATTCAGTAACCCGATCACCCATCTCTTTTTCCGCCAGGCGGTGCTGGACGCGAATGACATTTTGCGCGCCGATGAAATCAAGATTGGGACGGCGTGGGAGGATGTTGTGCCGCCGCTTGGAGATCCGGTCCCGCAGGTTGGGGTGTCAACCAGTCCTTCCAGCTACGTGCCGGTGCCCGCCCAGACTATCACCGCCGGCAATTCGATTACTGTTTATGCCGTGGCCTTGGACGCCGGCGGCAATTACCTCTCCAACACCCCGGCTGCCTGGTCAGCGGTGAATGTCACCGGCGGGATTGTGGGAACCGACATTGTGCCTGCGAGTGGCGGCCGGAGTGCCGTATTCACCGGGCATCGGGTGGGCAGTGCGAACCTTCGCGCCACTCCTCCCACGGGCGCCCTGGTATATAATGATTCGGGCCTGATCACAGTCCAGGCGGCCGCCGCCGCGCAGGTGCGTGTGGAAACGGCGCCCGACGGCAGCGGCACGGTGGTGCCCGCCCAAAACCTCATACCGGGCAGTTCCCTGACAGTGTATGCCATCAGCCGGGACGCGTATGACAACTATCTGGCCAACATTTCCGCCACGTGGTCCCTACAAAACAAGACCAGCGGTGTGGTGGACGGAGACCTCTCGCCGGTCAGCGGCACCAGTTCGACCTTCACCGCCAATCTTTCCGGCACGGCCAACATTCGGGCCAGCTCGGGGACCTTGACTTCGGTGGATTCGGGCCTGATCACCGTGTCGCGCGCGGTGACCTGGGTGGGCGGCGGCGCCAACCTGTGGGACTTCTCGACGGCCAATTGGACGACGGGCATGCCGGTAACATTCCTCGATTCGGACGATGTGACTTTTGATTGGAGCGGGTCCATGAGTCCGCCGGTCAACATCACCACGGTGGTCAGCCCCCATTCGGTGAATGTGAGTGCGGGGCCTTACACGTTTGGCGGCAGCGGGGGAATTGCCGGCGTCTGTGGCATCACCAACTCCAGCGGTGCGCGGCTCACCTTCCTGACGACCAACACCTATACTGGTCCGACGGCAGTGATCTTTGGCAGTGAGCTGCAGTTGGGCAACGGCGTGCAGAATGGGTCGTTGGGCGCCGGGGGGCCGGTCTTTATCAACACGGGCGGCACCTCGCCCATCTTCAACCGTAACGATCCGGTAAGCGCCCCCTACGTGGTGAGTAATGTCATCTCCGGGACGGTGGATTTCACCATGGAGTTCAAGAGCGGCGCGACCGAACTGCGAGGCAGCGGCGCCAACAGCAAGGCCAAAGCCCTCGTGCGCAGTGGCGCCACGCTGATTCTGTCCTGCGGAGGCACGTCGCTGGGCGCCAACACCGTGCTCGGCGCCTTCGGCGCCACGAATCTCATCGTGGAAGCGGGAGCCGTCTGCAAGCACGGCCTGCCCAACGCCGCGGGCGATCATCTCACCGCTGCGGGGCGTTACGTTTATGTGGACGGCATCTACGACGCCAACGGCATCAGTGAAGCCTTCGGCGTGCTCCTGGGCACCGGTATTCTCGACAACACCGGGCCAAGCAACGCCGTGTTCACGATTAACCAGGGCAATTCGGACGTGGCCAATGGCGGCATCGGCAACGGCGGCGAAGTGTACACCTGGTCGGGTTTGTTCCGGAACACCGGCCCGGCCAAGCTGGGCATCACCAAGGACGGCACCAACACGCTGATCCTCGCCAATGCCAACACCTACGGGGGTGACACCCGCGTCATCAACGGCGGCATCCTCGAGTTGGGCAACGTCAACGCGATTCAGAACAGCACCTATGACCAGCAGAGCGGCGACACCGGCACCTTGAGCTTCGGCAATCTCACCAGCGCCACGCTGGGCGGTCTCAAGTCGGGCGCCAACAAGACCCTGCCGCTCGAAAACAGCTCGCTGGCCCCGGTGGCCTTGACCATTGGCGGCAACGGCCAGACCAATACCTACGCGGGCAACCTGAGCGGCTCGGGCAGCCTCACCAAGATTGGCGGTGGCATCCAGACCCTCAGCGGCACCAACACCTACGCCGGTTCAACGATGGTTTCTGGCGGCATGCTGCTGGTCAATGGGGGCCTGTCCGGCGCTGGCACGGTCACCGTTGCGACCGGCGGCGCCCTGGGCGGTATCGGCTTCATCAATGGTCCGGTCAATGTCAGCGGCGCACTGCGTCCGGGCAACAACAACATCGGCAAGCTGACGGTCAACAACACGGTGACGCTCGCAGGCACAACCTTGATGGAGATCAGCCGCACCACCACGACCAACAGCGACAACCTCACGGCCACCACCATCAACCTGGGGGGGACGCTAACGGTAACCAACCTCGCCGGCACCCTCGAGGCCGGCAACCTCTTCACGCTGTTCACCGGCAGCCTGAGTGGTTCGATCACGCCCGCCAGCCTGCCGCCCTTGTGGCCGGGCCTGACCTGGGATACCTCCAGCCTCAACAGCGCGGGGGTGATCCGCGTTGCCGGCGCCCGCATTCCGCCGCAAATGAACTTTGCCGTCTCGGGCACCAACTTGGTATTGAGCGGCTCGGGCGGTTTGGCGGGCGCGACCTATTATGTCGTCTCGGCGAACAACGTGGCGACGCCGCTGGCCAATTGGGTGCGCGTGGCGACCAATACCTTCGCGGCCGATGGAGGGTTCACCAACGCGATTCCGATCAGTCTGGCAACCCCGCAGGCATATTATACCATTCAGGTGCCCTAGGGCGGCGGTCGAGCCGATCACCAAACCACCAAGAACCACCCCCCGGCCGCCGGTAGCGCCACGTGTAAGTGGCGCGACCGCGCGGCGGGGCAGGGGGTCGCACGGTGACAGATGGGC
>CAZVYG010000036.1:0-44222 GCA_964631605.1 uncultured Verrucomicrobiota bacterium | reverse complement strand
ATACGTCACTGGCCGGGATCAGCCTCTCGGCGAGACTCACGCAATACTCCGGCAGAAACAGGACTTTCATCCGCCCGCGCACAGCCGGGTCCGCGTCAATGACGGCGCCCAGGTTGTTGATGAATTTGATAATGACTTTGGCGAAATGATAAGCCGGTGCGGCTTTACCCGCGAAGAGAAAGGTCCGCGGCGGCACATCGAGCTTGGGATTCGCGCGCAGTCGGTTATAGAGCACCACTACCCGCAGCGCATTGAGCAGTTGGCGCTTGTATTCGTGGATGCGCTTGACTTGGCAGTCAAAGATGGTGTCCGGGTTCACCACTTGCCCGCTGACCTGCTTGAGCCAGTCGGCGAACTTCACTTTGGCTTGCCGCTCGGCGCGGAGGAAGGACTCCTGGAAAGTCGAATCCGTGGCCAATGGCGTGAGCCGGCGCAATTCGTTGAGATCGGTGATCCACCGCTCCCCGATGGCCTCGGTGATGGCGTGCGCGAGCGGCGGGTTCGCCAGCAACAACCATCGCCGGGGTGTGACCCCGTTGGTCTTGTTGTTGAAGCGTTCCGGGAACATGGCCGCGAAATCCGGCACGAGCTGCTTCTTGATCAGCTCTGAATGCAAGGCGGCGACGCCGTTGGTGCTGTGCGAGCCAACAATGGCCAGGTGCGCCATGCGGACTTGGCGGTGTGCCCCCTCCTCGATGAGGCTGACGCGCGCGACGCGGGCCTCGTCTCCGGGATACCGGGCACGGACATCGTCCAGGAAACGGCGATTGATTTCCCGGATGATTTCCAGATGGCGCGGCAGCAGGTCTTGGAACCACGCGACTGGCCATTTCTCGAGCGCTTCCGGAAGCAGTGTGTGGTTGGTGTAAGCCAATACTCGCCTGGTTAACTCCCATGCCTGGTTCCAGCCAAGACGTGCCTCATCCAGCAGGATGCGCATCAACTCCGGCACGGCCATCGCGGGATGGGTGTCGTTGAGCTGGATCGCCACTTTCTCTGGCAGTTGGCTCCAGTCGTCGTTTGTCTGCCGGAACCGCCGCACCAGGTCGCCCAAGGAACAGGCGACCAGGAAATATTCCTGAACAAAGCGCAGGCCTTGGCCGAGGCTGGTCGAATCATCCGGGTAAAGCACCCGCGTGAGCGATTCCGCCGCCAAAGTCTCCGCAACGGCCCCGACAAAGTCACCGTGGCTGAATACTTTGAAGTCGAAGAAATCGGGGGCAGTTGCGGCCCAGAGGCGGAGGGTGTTGATCGTCTTTCCGCCAAAGCCTACGATCGGTCGGTCGTACGGCACGCCGATCAACTTTGAAGGCCGGCCAGGAATCGGCTGCAGGCTCCCGCCCCGCACCTCGAATGAGCAATTCAACGACACCTCGATGCTCTCCCGCGGCCGGGCCACTTCCCAGGGATCCGGGTGGCGCAGCCAATTGTCGGGCTGTTCCTGCTGCCACCCTTCCTTCATGCTCTGTTTGAAGATGCCGTATTCATAGCGCAGCCCGTAGCCCATCGCCGGCAGCGCCATGGCAGCCATGGAGTCCAGGAAGCACGCTGCCAAGCGTCCCAAACCACCATTGCCCAGACCGGCATCCGGCTCCTGTTCCAGAATCTCGAGCGGGTCAGTCTGCTCCTGCTTTGCCGCTTGCTTGACGAGCGGGTCGAGCATCAGATTGGTGGTGTTATTGGCGAGGGAGCGCCCGATCAGATACTCCATCGAAAGGTAATAGACGCGCTTGGGATTTTGTCGCGTGTACTGTTCTTCCGTTCGCACCCACCGTTGTGACAAGACATCGCGCACTGAGCGGGCCAACGCTTCGAAGCGCTCGCGTGGACCGGCGGCCTGGAGAGCGATCACATTGTCGAAGACCAGGTGGCGTTGATAGGAGGCGTTGGGTGAACCTGAGAACTGGATCGGGCCACAGCCATACTGATCGAGGAGTTCGGCCTCCGTCTTTCGTCCGGACCCATTCTCAAGCGGTCGGGCCTCGGCCGACGAGTGCGGCGAGTTTCCCTGTGAACGTGTCCCTTTAAGCGACGGTTCCTGGCTTTGATTTTCTTGAGAGAGCGGTTTCATTTTTGCGCTGTCCATATCATTCGCTTCGTCTTTGGTTCATGAGAGGCCCCTTTTGAACCAAGCGCACCTCTCCAACGAATCGAGCCACGTACTGAGAACAATCCCGAGCGGAGGACGTCGGTGCCGCGCTAATCCCTGCACACTGACGACGAAACTTTCAAACTCAAACGGCGCTATCGGCACGGATGATCGTTGTGGTTTTCTTGAGGCGCGCATCAGAGTCTTCATACCAGTCAACGGGGTTCGGACACGGTTGTCGTCCGCATTGATTTTCACCACCTCCACTCGGCTGTCGCAGGCGGGCACCATTTCGTTCAGCGTGCCCTGCAAGACCTGGCCCAGGCGAGTCCACAGCGCCATGAACACTGCCAGAACTCGTTTCCCCGACTGCAGGACTTCCGACGCCAAATCGGCCTGACTGACGAATCTGATGCTTGGTTTGTCCAGACTCACGCTCATGTGTTCAACTGCGGTTCATTTCTGTCAGCACCGTTACGCAAGGGCTATGCCACTGATTTGCAATTCCAGTAATGAACTGAGATCAAAGGTGTTGCATAACATCGGGCATCACCTGTCGTTGGGTCAAAAGATTGAGCGGACAAAAAGTGAACCCGGATTGGGTGGACAATTTGTCCCCGATCCGGCCGGCTCGCGTTATATGGAATCCGCAAGTGAGCGCAGAAGCGATCGGCGGTTGGATCCGCTTTTCGCAACGCAATTACTGTTGGAGAAATGGAATCGGCAGGACGACAACAGGGATGAGCCTCGGGTTCGCTCTGGAACCAGAACGACCTCGACAAGCGGCCAATGGCAGGCAACAGGGGCGGCGGAGTGCAGGCCGGTCAACGGCGAAGCGAGCCGACCACGCTCGCGCCGCTGACCCGAAAGTGGCGGAGCCGGCCGCCCGCCGCCTGGAATCACGCTTATGCAGGGTTGTTAACATGCAGGAAGCCCGTCCCAGAGCGGGTTTCGTGCCTCTTCCAGGACGTTTTGTTTGCACTTTGTTAACGCTGCAAACATGTTGATGCTCAATCGGTAGCCGTTCAAAGGGGGAGTTGTTGTTAGCACCGAAGGTGCATCATATGTATGAAAACTTCTCGGGGTGGAACGTGCAGTAGATGAAGGCGGGAATGAGCATTGAGAGCTGGGGCAGCAGGCCGAGACCGGCCCGGAGTGCCGGGCCGGTGTTGGTATCAGCGTATGAAGTCGAAAGCGTCGTGTTGAAGCCAGCGCTCCAGGACCAGCAGGGCTTGAAAGATGTGATTGTTCCGTTGAGCCTCAGTCGTGGTCAGAAAGCCTTCCTGTTCGGCCGCCCAGAGGTAATCGAGAACGGCATTGATTGCGTCTCGGAGGGATTGGCGGTCTGCGGGGTTTTGTGTGGTCGTGGGTTGCTCCTTTGCTTTCCGATTGGCAAATGTGGCCGCCGGGGGACCGGCGGCCGGGTGTTCAGAGTGCGAGTGCCGCGAGCGACTCTTCGGCAGGGGTTTCCTGGGCGAATCGTTCGGGAGAACCGCATTGTTTGGCCCGCTCGGCCCACGCGTAACGATACGAATGGAGCGTTACGCCTTTGATGCCAAGCCCGCGACAACGCTGTTTGAATTCAGTGGCCCGGTCGCTGGCACGGACGCGGCAGAGATACGGAAACAGTGGGCCGGCCTGGGGCAACCCACGGAAAATGGTGGCGACATCCTTTCCGAAGTGCATGAGCGCCACCGTCTGCGTCTTCTTGCGCCGATAGCTCACCACCTGGCTCCGCCAGTCGATGTCCTCGGCCATGAGATTGGCGATGTCGCCCTGAGAACCGCCCAACAGCCAGCACAACTCGTAAAACGCCCGGCGCTCGGGATTGTGTTCGCGCTCGACGATCTGCCGGTGCTCGTCCTCACTGATTGCCCGCTTTGGTCCATAGCGGACTTGGGGCCATTGCTTTTTCGGCAGGACCGGCCAGGGCAGCCAGGACATGTCGAGAGCGAAGTTGTGCAGGCGGCGGAGTAACACGTTAGTCGCGACCGTGCCTCGCTCAAGCACCCGCAAGAAATTCTCTGAACGGGTCTCAAACACCGGAACGTCCCGGATGAAGTCAAAGGCGTGATCTTTGCCGGCCCGGACCCAGCGCGTGCGGGTTTCGCCGTGCTTGGTCTTGATGATCTCCTCCATCACCGCCTGCCAAGTGCGGCGGGTGATTTCGGGATCGCCAGCGGCCAGGTAAGCGCGGGCAATCTGGCGGTTGATGAGTGGTTGCTCGTGGGCTTCGTTTTGCGCGTGCAAGAGGCGCCGCGCAACGGTCGGGTCGTCTGTTTCAAGGCTCTCGCGCTTGCCGGTGACCCGGTCGAACAAGTAGAAGACGCCACGTTCGCGGCGATACATGCGGAATCGTTGCTTCATGATTTCGTTCATGAGCGCAATGATCCCCGATTCCGAAAACGTGCGTTAAGGTGTACTGGGCAGGTGCGTTTGAAATGTGGACGTGCATCTGGCGTGCAGTATTTTAGGCACAGTTTTAGGCACTTTTGGCCACCCAATTCCTCCTAAACCACTGCGGCACACGCCGTTAAGAATGGAGGCGAGGGTCGGAATCGAACCGACGAATGAGGCTTTTGCAGAGCCCTGCCTTACCACTTGGCTACCCCGCCATCTGCTGTCAGTTGCAAGGTAAAGCGTCCCGTGTGTGGCGCAAGTCCAATTTGAGGGCGGCGGCGGAAATCCTCCTGTTCCAGGCACGGGGAACCGTTACTGCCAAAGCAGTGCGCGGGCCGGCTCAACTCGCCTGACCTTGCCGCCGGCAATCCGTTGGGGCGCTTCCCGAACCGTTCAGGCGCTTTCCCACTGTTCGCGGATGAGCTTGGCGGCGGCGGGAATGGTCACGGTTCGGTCGCCCTTCGAGCCGCATTCGAGGCTGATAAAATCCTGGTAGCCGATAAGCTTCAGGCCCTTGAAACCCGCCACGTAGTTGTCGCCCTCATCCTCTCCCGGCATTTTTCTTTCCTTGCGGCTGGCGATATGGACGTGGTGCAGGTAATTGCGGGCGGCCAGAAAAGCGGCCATGTCGCAAGGCTCTTCCCAAGTCATGTGCCAGAAATCACCCATGACGGCAATGCCGGGGTGGTTGGCGTCGCGGCAAATGGCAGCAGCATCGGCAACCTGGCGGAGGAAATGGCATTCGCGGCGGTTGAGGGGCTCCAGCAACAGGCGGGTGCCGGCTTTGTGGGCGTGTTCGCCGAGCTCGGGCAAGAGCTTGACGAGCAGTTCGCGGGATTCCTGGTGGCCGAGCTTGGTCTGGCCGTGGAAGGCGGGGACCACGATCATGCCGGTGGAGCCGAGCGCGCCCGCAGCCGTGAGAATGGTCTTGATGCTGGCGAGGGCCTCGTTGCGGGTTTCCTCCTTTTCGGAGATCAAGACGCCCTTGAACCCGGCACAGATGGCGCTGACCTTGATTTTTCGGCCCTGCAACGCCTTTTGGAATTCCTCGACGCGGTTGGCCAGGCCGCCGCCGCCCGGCTCGATGCCTTCAAAACCGTGTTGCTCGAGGAAGTCCAGCTTCTCAGCCAGGGAACGCCCGGGAGCGACACCCTCCTGACAGGAGAGGCGCAGGCGCGCCTTTTGGGGCGGATCAGGCAGGGTGAAAGCCCCGGCGGCCGGAGCAGCAGCAGCCAGCACGCCGGTCACCGCGGTGGCGGAAAGGAAATCGCGACGGTTCAGTTTCATGACGGCATCTTTTGCCCGAGACGAAGGAAAAATGCACGCGAAAACTGCGCGAAAAAGCGGCGGTTTGCGTTGCCCGGAGGCGGAATGTGATTAAACTGGGGCATGATTCGGAATGTTATATTTGACTGGTCAGGCACGCTGGTGGACGATTTGCCGGCGGTCTGGCAGGCCACCAACCATGTGCTGGCCAAGGCGCAGCGCGCGGAAATGAGCCTCGAACAGTTCCGAGCCGAGTTTTGCCTTCCTTTCACGATTTTTTACGACCGTCACGTGCCGGAGGTGCCGCTGCCGCAACTGGAGGAGTGGTTTCACACCCGCTTCCGCCAGGTCCAGGATTCGGTCATCGAGCTGCCGCATGCGCGCGAGTTCCTCGAGTTTTGCCGGGCGCGCAAGCTGCGGACCTTCCTGTTGAGCACCGTCCACCGCGACCATTTCGCCGTCCAGGCGCGGGTGACCGGGTTTGGTCGGTATCTGGAAAAGCCCTACGTGAACGTCTGGGACAAGCGGCAAAAGATTCACGATTTGCTGGAGGAAAACGGCCTGCGCGCCGAGGAAACGCTGTTCATCGGCGATATGCAGCACGACATCGAAACCGCGCGGCACGGCGGCGTTCACTCGTGCGCGGTGCTGACGGGTTACAACACGCTCGAGCAACTGCAAACGGCGCAGCCGGATGTGATCGTGGCGCACCTGGGCGAGCTGCGCGCATTGCTGGAACAATCAGGTCTGGAACTTCCCCCGCGCCAGTCGTCGTTCTCCCGCCGTTCTCCCGCCGCGCCGCGGCCGGAACCTCCCACCTCCACTTCGCATGTCTGAAATCACCATCTGCGATCTGGAGGTTTACTATCGCGTCGGGGTCAGCGACGAAGAGCGCGCCCGGCCGCAGCGCCTGTTGTTAACCCTCACCTTGTCTTTTGATTTTTCAGGCGCCGCCCACTCCGACCGCATTGAGGAAACCATCAATTATCAGGAAGTCGTCAACGGTCTGTTGACCTTTGGCGACAAGCGCAGCTGGAAGCTGCTGGAAAAACTGGTTGGGGAAATCGCGGATTGGATCCTGACCGAATACCGGCCCCAGGCCGTCCGCGTCGAGGCCAAGAAGTTCATCATCCCCCAAGCGCGGCATATCGCCGCAAGCTGCAGCAAAACGCTGCCGCCCGCCCCCTGACCGCCGGGGGTCGGGCCGGGCGGGTGGCGCCCTCAGGCGGGGTAGCCGGAAATGTAGGTCTGCAACTGCTGGATCGTGCTCGACTGGGCGGAGATGATCCAGTTGACGAGGTCGCCGATCGAAACGACCCCCACGATCTTGTCGCCCTCCAGGACCGGCAGATGCCGAATGCGGTGCTCCGTCATCAGCCGCATGCAGTCTTCGACGGTGTGAGCGGGAGTCACATGGATCACCTGTCCGGAGAGGATCTCGCGCACAGCCGTTTCCTTGGAGGCCTTGCCTTTGAGGATCACCTTGCGGGTGTAGTCGCGTTCGGAAATGATGCCCACCAGCCTGCCGGCCTCGATGACCAGGAGCGCGCCGACATTCTTCTCCGCCATCAGCCGAATGGCTTCATAGACGGTCGCGCCCGGCTCAATGGACCAGGCCGCGTGGCCTTTATACCGCAAAATCTCGCCAATAGTACCGGTCGGACTCATACCTAATTCTGTATCCAGGCAGACCCAAGGGCAAGCCCCAATCCCCGCGCGCCCTCCAGGCGCCCGGCGGCTGCCCGTCACCGATCCACGACTGGCCGGCGCCCTCTCGTGCGCCTGCCCTGGTGCCGGCCGCAACCTGGCGCCAGAACCCCGGGTGGTTACGAACGCTGCTGAGGGGGAGGCCAGATGCGGGGCTGGCCGTGGAATTCGGCTCCGGTCACCTCACGGATGTCGCCGTCGGTGGCTTTGCCTTCGCCGGCGCGGACCTCGACTTTGACGGGGACCCAAAGGACGGGGAAAGGACCTCGGGAGGACCAAGGGAGTTCCTCGGTGATCTCTTTGACCATGGTGGCGGCGCCGTAGGTGGCGGGGCCGTGCAGGCCGGCGACGACCAGCCAAATATTGCCCGCGGCGCGCCGTTGAGCGGCGATGAAACCGTACATGGTCCATTGGCTGGCGCGGGTGGGCGAATGGTAGGTTGCGTTTTCGAAGCGCACCGCCGTGGCCTCGCTGCGCTGCACGCGTTTTGCGACTTCCTGGTCATCCAAATCGCGATACCTGAGACCGAAGGCGCTGATGTAATTCGCGGCGATTTTGTGAAGCCAGACGAAATAAAAGGGAACCGGAGGGGAGGTGACGTGGGGCGCCTCGAAGGGAGTCACCCCGAACATGCGGGCCAGCATGATTTCGCTGCTCAAGGCCGCAAGGGGAGAGCCGATGGAGATCACCGACGCCTTGTCTTCGTCGAGGAGATGGTACCAGGTTTCGTTGCGGAGGGCGTCCGGCTGGACGGGGCTGCGCCAGAGCACGTGCTGGGCTTCGATATTGAGATGTTTTCCGGCCAGGGAAACCTGTTGGACCAGCTCGCCATGAGCCTCGGTGTCCCAATGGCTGTTGTCGGTTCGCTTCTCCTCGGGCCGGGGTTTGGCGCCGTACATGAACACCAGGCGCTTCGTATCGCCCAGCGCCTCAAAAACCCCGCGCGTTTCGAGCAGGGGCACATGCTGCAAACTGCAGCCATGCTCGCGAAAGTAAAGGTGGAAGGCCACCAGGTGATTCCATGTCAGGCCAACGCTTTCAGGGTTCTTAACGAGCTTGGCGATGAGGTTCCGGCTGACACGGCACTTGGAGCCGGCGCTACTGCTGGCTTGATTGATATCCCTAACCAGATGGTTGACGTTGCTGTCCTTGAGGGCCTGGCGGACCAGGCGGACCAGGCGCAATGGGGGTTTCTGGAAAACGGCGCCATTCGGCAATGGGGGAGTCTGGCACATGAGGCAATTCGGTCACAGGTCTCCGCAAGGTTCAAGCGGTTTTTTTTGAAAAAATTTCACGCTTAGCAGCCGTCGTGCCATGGCGGCGAAACCCGGGAAATTCCGAGGCGTCATTTCGCAGCAGCTTTGAGCCCTAACCAGACACCTGCTGACGGCTGGCGACAAAATCAACGAGCCGTTTTTACTGGCTGGTCGCCCGCGGACAGAATTCTGCCGCAGGCAGGCGTCGCCTGCGCCGGTCGGTCAATGCGTGGGCCATCTATTCAGAGGCGCAAACCGACATTCGCTCGTATTCTGGGACAAGAACTGATCCGTGATGTGTATGTCCGAGCGCAACCACCAATCCAGCGACCTGGGCCGGCGCCGCGAATGCCGGCGGCGCGCCGGCCGTGGCTCCTTCCTGCTCCGCGCCGTTCATCGGCTCGGGTCCGGTTTTGCCCCCCGCAGGTCCGCGGCTGTGAGCGGAGGTGAGCTGCCGTGAGCGTCCGCGCCGCAATCGTTATGTCCCGCGGGTTTTGGCCCTCGGGTGGTGTGAGCAGGCACTTTTTTTCTGCTCGCGCTACGAACCGGTGCAAAATGGGCGCGATGGGTGCCCCGGGTAATGGCCGCGGCGGCGCTCGGGCAGAAGCTGATAGTCAAAATTAGTTATGGCAGGAATCTGGCAACAAAATGAAAAGCGTGCCTGGGATCGGCGCGAGTTGGCGGGCCGGTACTTCGGTTTGCGGTCCGCGGAGGACAACCCCGTCGTGGCCCTGGCCGATCCGGTCAGGGCAGGCCATGCGGCCCTTCTGGCCAGCTACCCGGCGCCCAACCAGCGCCGGCGGTGGGCCCTCTTCGACTGTGGCGCCGCCGACGACGTGTGGGTCAACGGCGAGCCCTTGCTCGCCGGTCTGGCGGTCTTGAAGGACCGGGACGAGATTCTCCTGGGCGGTCGGACGCGCCTCTATTTTTCA
Source organism: uncultured Verrucomicrobiota bacterium (assembly GCA_964631605.1). Lineage (GTDB taxonomy): Bacteria > Verrucomicrobiota > Verrucomicrobiia > Limisphaerales > UBA8199 > JARKQH01. The sequence continues at coordinate 34,572 of CAZVYG010000036.1, read as the reverse complement.
ACCGAGGAGCTGCCCGCCGTGGTCCCCTACCCCGGGGCCGAGGCCCCCGAGTTCTGCGCCCGCTGCCACGGCCCGCTGGTCGCCGGCGCCCCGGCCGTTCGCTGCCCGTCCTGCGGCCGGTGGTGCCACCAGGCCGCGGCTCGCCCTTGCTGGACCTACGGTCCCGGGTGCCCCCTGTGCGGCCACCCAACCGCGTTCGACGCCGGCCTGCGTTGGTCTCCGGAGGAAATATGACCGTACCCGCCCATCCTCGAGCGGTGGCGGCGCCGGCGGTGGCGCGCCGGGCCCGTCAGGTTGTCCTGGGCGGCGTCGGCGCCATTGGCGCGCCCTTGTGCGATATGTTGTCGAGATGCGAAGCCATCGCACGCCTGACCTTGGTGGACATGGATGTCTATTCGAACGACAACTTGCGCGGTCAGGCCGGCGTTGTCCGCGAGGACGTCGGCGTGCCGAAAGTTTTCGCCCAGGCGCGGAAGGCGCGCGCCCTGCGCCCGGACCTGGTCGTCGAGGCCCTCCCCGCCCGCCTCGAGGATGTCCCCATGGGTTGGCTGCGGAGGGCGGACTTGCTGCTGACGGCGTTTGACTCAAAAGGGGCGCGGCGGGAGGCAAATCAGCGGGCTTGGTGGGCTGGGGTTCCCTGGATTGACGCCGGCGTGAAGGCTCAAGGCGGGCTGGTGAGGGTGAGTGTCTTCATGCCCGGCGTCAACCAGCCGTGCCTCGAATGCGCCTGGGATGCCCAGGACTACCAATCCCTGGAGGTTCGGCGGCCGTGCGGCAACGAGCTGCCGACAGCGCCAACCGGGGCGCCAGCCTGGCTGGGCGCGGTCGCCGCGGCCCTACAAATGGCCGAAGCGGAGAACATCCTGGCCGCGGGCCCGGGCCGCCTCGAGGCCGGCAAAGAGATCATCCTCGCGGTGCCCTCCCACAACCTCTACGTCTCCACGCTCCGCCGATTTTCCGGCTGCCGCTTCAACCATGAAGCCTGCCCGGTCCACCCCCTGGGATGCTCCGCGGGCCGCTCCTCGTTTGGGGACCTCCTGTCCGCGCTGGCGCGCGAGCTGCCGGCGGTGAGCCCGTTGCGCTTCGGGGTTCCCGGCCTGGCATTCGTTCGCCTGTTGCAGTGCGGTTGCGGCGCCGAAAAAGAAGTCTTCCACCTCGACCGCCGCTTTGCGCCCGGCGCGCTGGCGTGTCCGCGATGCGACGCGCAAATGGCGCCGGTCGGCTTCCGCATGCTGCCCGAGGTTTCCGGGGAAGACCTGCCGCCGGCCGCGCGCGATTGGCCGCTGAGGTCCGCCGGCTTTCTGCCGGGGGACTGGGTGTGGGTGCGGACGGCGGGGGGGCGTCTGGCTTTCGAGATTAACACCAACGGAGCGACACCATGAACCGGCAACACGACCCAATCATGCTTGACTTCCTCGGTATCCAGCAGGAGCGGGGCCTGGCCCTGGCGGCGGACAGCGACATCCTCCGCCTCCTGCCGTTGACCGGCCCGGCCTCGGACCGTTACCTGGCCGATTTTCGGTGCCGCGGCCTGGTGCAGAACGCCGCCGGGCACATCGTCGAGCACGACCAGTTTGTCGTCGGCATTTGGTTTCCCGAGGATTACCTGCGGCGGTCCGACATGACCTGCATCGTGACCTACCTCGGGCCGGAGCCGCGTCCCTGGCACCCAAACATCCGGGCGCCGTATGTGTGCCTGGCCATCAGGCCGGGAACTTCCCTGGTGGACATTTTGTACGGATGCTACGAGCTGTTCACCTGGCATTTGTACTCCACCGGGGACGAGGGCTTGAACCATGACGCGGCCCAATGGGCGCGGAGTCAGGACCCGTCCTGGTTTCCGATTGACCGCCGGCCGTTGCGGCGGCGCGCCTTGCGGCTCGAGATCAAACCCGTGGAGGGGGGCCAGCCATGAACTCGACCTGCGACCGGCTGCCGGACCTTTCGTTGAGCCCCGCGCTCGGGATTTTGGCCGCGCGGCCATGCGGGCGTTGCGCGGCGCTGTGGACGGTTGAGCTGCGCCCAGGCGCCACCGGCCAGCTCGAGGCGCGCCTGGAGGACGGCTGGCTGCTGATTACCGAGCGGCCGGAAGCTGCGGCGCCCCCCATCGCGCCCGAGGCGCTGTGGCCGGTTCTGGTCCAAAACGCCGCCGCACCGCCGGGGTGCAAAATCCTCCTCACCCCGGCGCGGTCAGCCTTGTTTCGAAGCGAGAGGTGGCTGGGGAGCGATTTCGACTTCGCGCAGCGGGTGGCTGCCGTCATCCAAGCCTTCCGCGCCGCCAAGGCCGGCCCGAAGGCGCCCCTGCCCCCTCCGGCCGAGGAGGCGACCCCCGCGCTGGAAAACCTCTGCACGGAGGCTGGCTGGGTTGCCACCCGCCGCTCCTCGGGCCGGCTGACCGTGACCCTGCCCACGTCGGCAACTCACCAGGCGGCCGTTGCGGCGCTAGGCCAGGGCGCGCGCGTCTGGCTGCCGGTGCTGGACTGTGGTTCGCTGCCGGCGGGCTCGCGCCCCGCGGCGGCGGCCATTGCGCTGCAAACCTCCGCTGCGCTGCCACTGGTGCGCGCCGCCGCGGAAGCGGAGCAATCCGGCATTCGTTTCGAAGCGGTGTTCGGGGCGTTGCCCGAGGCCGGGGAGCTCACCATGGCCCTCGGCGCTCTTTCGGCTGCCGCCGAGGCAACCGGCGAAACCTTCCTGGCTCTCCAGGACGAGACTTTGGCCAGGGATTTCCTGGTCATCCGCGGATGGTCCGCGAACGTAAACCAACAAAAAGAAAGGAGCGCAGAATAATGATCCAAGCAACCTCAGTGCCGGTCCGGGTGGCCGACGTGTCCGGCCAGACGGCGGTGGACGTGCTCGACGTGCCGACCGACGCCTCGGTCGGCGAATTCGTCGAGGGAGTCCTGCCCCGCCTGAACCTGCCGCGCAACGACAGCGCCGGGCGCCGGCTGGCCTACCATGCCCGCCTCGACCGCGAGGGGCGGCACCTCCACTCGAGTGAGCGGGTGGGCGACGTCCTCATGCCAAACGACCGGCTCGTGCTCGCGCCCGAAATTCACGCGGGCGCCGGCCGGTAGGCTCAACCCGGCAACCGCGGGGGCCCATGTTTCAAACCCAACACGATTACGCAATCGAGCTGGTGCTGCAGGACGGCGCCACTCTCGGCCAGGTGCCTGTCGCCATGGACTGGGCGCCGGGCGTCGAGTGGGCCAGATTCATGGCCCTGCGCCAGGGCCGCGGCGAGGTCCTGCCTCGCCGCGGCGGCGCAGTGATCGAGCCGGTGTGGGACGCCGCGCTGGGCGCGCCGTTTGTCGGCGCCGTGCGGGTGCGCCTGGCCGGGCCGGATTCCGCCGCGGCGCCTGTTCTGCTCCCGCGCGCCTACTTCCACCGTGCGGCGCTGGAGGCTCGCCGGCGGCTGGCCGCGCCGCGGGAGCCATTGCTTTACCGTGTCATCGCCTACCCCAACGGCGAGTCCACCGCGCGGCCGGACGGCCTCTCGCTGACGATCGAGGAGGTGGACCCGCCGCTCGGAATCCGGACGGCCTCGCTGCCGGAATTGTCGGTCAGCGCCGCGGCCGTCGGCCCCGCGCACGAGTTGGACGCGGCCGTTCTGATACCCCAGGCGGTGCTGGATTGCGCGACGGCCTTGTCCCTCGAGGCCGGCGCGGATGAAACCGCCGGCATCCTGATCGGCCATCTGTGCCGCGATGTCGAATCCCGCCAGCTCTTTCTGCAGCTTTCCGACCTCCTCCCCGCCGGCCAGACCCGCGCGAAAGCCACCGAGGTGACCTTCACCCCGGCAACGTGGGCAGCGGTCGAGGCGGCGCTGCGGCTGCGGCGCTGCGGGGAGATCTGGCTGGGCTGGTTTCACTCCCACCCCGCCAAACACTGGTGCCCCCCCAGTTGCCCGGCCGAGGTGCGCCGCGCCTGTCCCCTGCAGCAGCGGAGCGTGTTCAGCGCCGCGGACTGCGGGCTGCATCGGGCCGTTTTCCCCCTGGCTCACAGCGTCGCGCTGGTGGTGACGGTGTCTGATGCCGGAGTACGGCAGGACCTCTACGGCTGGCGCGAGGGCCTGATTGTGCAGCGGGGTTTCAGTGTCCTGCACGCCGCGCCGGGCGTGCGGGAGTCGGTGGTCGGCGATGCTGTAGTTGGAGAAAGTTATGAAAAAGCCTGTCCTTGATGAGTTGTCCCTCAATGCCGTTTTGCGCGGTGGGCGTTCCGCCAGAAGCCTCGAGGACCGCCTGGCGCTGCTGCAATCCCTCCGCGCCCAGGCGGGCCCGGAGGCCAACCTTGACCACGCGCTGCTGGAACGGCTCCTGACCTTGGAGGAAGGGTTGGAGCGCGCGCGCGAGTGCCAGCTCCAGCTCAAGTCCGCGCTGGATCGGTTGACGGCAGTGCCGTGGTTTCCCGCGATTTTTCTTAAGACATGTGCGACACCCGATGGGGCCCGCGCCGTGGTGCAACTGGGCAATCAACGGCGCGTGGTGGCGCTGGCCGAGGCCCTGGACGGCGCCCAGCTCCAGACCGGCGACGAGATTTTCCTGAACAACGAACTCAACGCCGTGGTGGCCCGTTCGCCCAATGCCACGCCCCGCTGCGGCGAGACCGCCGTGTTCGAGCGCAAGACGGCCGACGGCCGGCTGGTTCTCCGTCTCCACGACGAGGAGCTGATCATGGAAGCCGCCGCCCCGCTGGCAACCGTTGCCCTCAATCCCGGCGACTCCCTGCGCTGCGACCGGAATGCCTGGGTTGCCTTCGAGCGAATCGAGCGGTCGGACGGCCGGCACCTGTTCCTCGAAGAAACCCCGACCGTCACCTTCGACCACATCGGCGGCCTGGATGCCGAAATCCAGCGCATCAAGCGCGCCTTGAACGTGCATGTTTTTCATGCCGCCACCGCCCAGCGTTACGGCTTGCGCCGCAAGGGCTCGATCCTGCTCTGCGGCCCCTCGGGCACCGGCAAAACCATGATCGCCAAGGCCATCGCCAACTGGCTGGCCTCGGTCAGCCCCGCCGGGCGCTCCCGCTTCATGAACATCAAGCCCTCCGCGCTGCACAGCATGTGGTATTCCCAAAGCGAGGCCAACTACCGCGAGGCCTTCGCCATCGCCCGGAAAGCGGGGGAGGAAAATCCGCTCATCCCGTGCATCCTCTTCTTTGATGAAGTGGACTCCGTCGGCCTCGCCCGGGGTGGCGCCCTGTCGCACGTGGCCGACCGGGTCTTGACAGCCTTCATGGCCGAACTGGAGGGGCTGAGCGGCCGGGGCAACGTCGTCGTGGTGGCCGCCACCAACCGCCATTCGGCGCTCGACCCCGCCCTGCTCCGGCCCGGCCGGCTGGGCGACCTGATCCTGGACATCCCGCGCCCGAAGCGGCAGGCGGCCGGCGAGATTTTTTCCCGGCACCTGCCGGCCGCCGTGCCTTATGCCCGGAACGGGCACGGGGAGGATTGGCCGGCCACGCGCGAGCAAATCCTCCAGACGGCGCTGTCCCGCCTCTACGGCCCGAACGCGGACAACGAGGTGGCGACCCTCGTGTTTCGAGACGGGAAACGGCGTGTCGTGCGCGCCGCGGATTTGATCAGCGGGGCCATGATTGCCAACATCGCCAACGGCGCGCTGGAACGCGCCTGTTTCCGCCACATCGAAACCGGCGAGGAAGGCTTGCGGTATGAGGACGTTGCCCGCGCGATTGACGAGGAGCTGGACGCCGCGGCGCGAACCCTCACGCCGTCGAACTGCCGGTTGCACCTCGCGGACCTGCCGCAGGACATGGATGTGGTCAGTGTTGAACCCGCGCCGCGCCGGCGGAGCCCGTCGGCCCGTGCCCAGGCGCGCCTCCCCCGAGTCTTATGAATGTTGTTTCGATCGTCAAACCGCGCGAGCGGGTCACAAAATTGTGCGGCGGGGACATTGAGGTGGGCAACTTTATCACCGGGACCAGTGGCGGAGGGGGAACGGCGCCGCTGGCCTCCCGGCTCCTGTTGGAGCAGGTGCGCGGCTTCCCGTCCGGCCGGCGCGGCGGGCAGGGGGTGGCCTATGACATTCAGGACTGGGGCCGGAAATTTCTGCCGGAGAACGGGGGCTGTATTTATATTGACATGGACCACCTGGAGTTGGCGCTGCCGGAGGTGCTCAGCGCCTGGGACCATGTCGCCGCCTGGCATGCCATGCTGCGGCTGGCGCGGCGGGCCCAGGAGGCGGCCAATGCCGAATTGCCCAACGGCCGCAGTCTCGAGGTGATGGTGAATAATTCCGACGGGCAGGACAACAGCTACGGCAGTCACCTGGATTTTCTCATCACACGGCGCGCCTGGGATGAGATGTTCCAGGAACGGCTGCACACCTCGCTGTTTCTGATCAGCTACCAGGTCTCGAGCATCGTCCTGACGGGGCAGGGCAAGGTCGGCTCGGAAAACGGCCGGCCCGACGTCCCGTTCCAGCTCTCCCAGCGGGCGGATTTCTTCGAGACGCTGATGAGCCTTGAAACGACCTGCCGCCGGCCCCTGGCCAACACTCGCAATGAGGCCCTCTGCGGCGGCCTGCGTCCCGGCCGGGACGGCCGGGTGCCGGCGCTGGAGCTGGCGCGGTTGCACGTGATCTTTTTCGACAGCACGCTGTGTCCCGGGGGCTCGCTGCTCCGCGTCGGCCCAATGCAAATCCTTCTCGCCATGATCGAAGCCGGCCGCGTCAACGCGGGGCTGATCCTGGATCGCCCCCTCGAGGCCATCGGCCTCTGGAGCCGGGACCCTTCGCTCCGTGCCCGCGCCCGATTGATCACCGGCCGCCAGGCCACCGCCGTGGAACTGCAGTACCGCTTTTTCCAGGAGGCCACGGCCTTCGTCGAAGACGGAGAGTGCGAGCAATACGTGCCGCGCGCGCGCGAAATCCTCGAGCTGTGGGGCGACACGCTGGAGAAGCTGGAGCGCGGAGACCTCGCGGCCTTGACCGGCCGCCTGGACTGGGTTCTAAAAAAGGCGCTGTTGCAGCGCGCCCTGGACCAGCACCCGGGCTGGACCTGGCAATCCCCCGAGCTCAAAAGGCTGGACCTGATGTACGGCAGCCTTCGCAACGGCCTGTATTGGGCCTGCGAACGGGCCGGCATGATCGAGCCGGTCGTGACCGACGAGGCGATTGAACGGTTCACCCGCGAACCGCCGGAGGACACCCGGGCGTGGACACGCGCGATGCTGTTGCGGCGGGCCGGCCCCGAGGAGATCGAAGCGGTGGATTGGGACGAAATGCGCTTTTGCCTGGGCAATTCGCGCCTGGACGGAACCCGCCACAAACTGGCCATGGCCGACCCCTTGCGCTTTACCCGGGCCGACACCGAGCGCTGGTTCCTGGAGGCGGACACTGTGGCCGATTTGCTGGAATGCCTGGGCAGCCAGCCGGTCTGCTACCCCCGGACCGGAGGCGGGTCCGACTGGCGGCAAGGGTCGGGAATCGCCGCGAACGTCCAGATTTCCCCGCGGCCATGAAGGGAAGGCCGCGAGGGGGCCATCCCCAAATACACAACCGCCAACCAACGAACGAAGGAAAAGTATATGACCGAAAAAGAACGACATCATCCTCCCGCCAACCCGGGTGACTCCGGTCCCGGCTGCCCGGGCGGCGGGGGCAACCTCGAGCAAATCCGGCAACAGGGGGCGGCGTTCCTGGCGGCGGCGGACGACGCCATCAACCACGCGCTGTCGGGCGACAGCGCCAAATTCAACGAGGCGGCCCGGCAGGAGGGAGGAGAGTAAGGATGACCGAGCGGCTGATGGGGTTGGAGACGGAGTACGCCTTCGTGGCCTTTCACAAGGACGGGTCGCCGGCCAACGCGCGGCTGGCCATGACTCACCTCGAGCAACTGGCCGAGCGCTCGCTTCCCCACCTCCGGTGCAACGGCCAGCGCGGCATTTTCCTCCAGAACGGCTCGCGTTTTTACCGCGATTACGGCGGAGGCGATGCGCACCAGGAAATGACCACGCCCGAGTGTCCGAACCCGTGGGACGTGGTCCGCTACATGGTCGCCAACGAACGGATTCTGGTGGGACTGGCCGGGCGGCTGCTGCAGGAAAGCGGACGCCTGGGCCAGGCGCTTTATTTCAAGCACAACGTGGACTACAGCGGCTCGGGGGCGAGCTGGGGGTCGCATGAGTCCTACCTCACCCGCACTCCGGTTGGGAACCTGGGCGCCGAGCTGCTGCCGCATTTGGTGTCGCGCATCGTGTTCACCGGAGCCGGCGGCTTTAATGCCGGCGCCCCTCCTGTGTTCATGCTCTCCCCTCGGGTGTCGCACTTGTCTTGCGTGGCGTCGCTTGACACCGAGCACAACCGCCCGATCTTCAACCTGCGGGACGAATCCCTGAGCCAGCCGGGGTACTACCGGCTCCATGTCATTTGCGGCGAGTCCCTCTCCTCCCACACCAGCTTGTGGCTGCGTTTTGCCACCACGGCGTTGGTCGTCGCCCTGGCCGACGGCGGCGTCCACCCCGGCAAGGGCGTCATGCTGGTCAACCCCCTCGGCGCGATGCGCGCTTTCGCCTGCGACCCGGCATGCCAGGTGACCGTCCCGTTGCATTCCGGCGCGCAGGCGACCGCCATCCAGATTCAACGTCACTACCTCCAGTTGGCTGAGGCGCACGTCGGGGCCGATTTCATGCCGCCCTGGACGCCGCAGGCGTGCGAGCATTGGCGGGCGATGCTGGACCGGTTGGAACGCGGCGCCCCGGACTCGATTGCCACCACGCTCGACTGGGCCATCAAGCACGCGCTGTTCCGCCGGCATCTGGAGCAAAAGGGGCTCGAGTGGGCCCAACTGCGGCACGAGCAACGCGGCCGGGGAGGGGAAGCCGTGCGCCAGCAGCTCTATGAGATGGACATTCGCTACGGCCAGTTGGGCGAGGGCGGGATTTTTTCCGCGCTGGATCGGGCCGGCGTGTTGCACCATCAATTCCCGGGCGTGGACAATTTTGAACATGCCATGATCCATCCGCCCAGTCTCGGCCGCGCCCGCCTCCGCGGCGCGGCCATCCGCCGCATGGCCGCCCGGAACGAAGAGGGCCAGTGCGATTGGATGGGCGTCTGGAACCTGTCGGAGAAGAAATTCCTCGACTTGTCCGAGCCCTTCCCGGCGGTCGAAAAGTGGCGCGAGCTGCGGCCGCCGTCGGCCGGGGAGTCCGACGTGCCCCGGCTATTCCTTCAGCTCGTCGAGCGCCATTACCACGAAGGTTGTTTCGAGCATGCCGCAGCCGAGCTCGAGGGGCTGGAAACGCTGGAAAGAAACCTCCGGCTGGACTCCCTCCGGCGCTTGAAGGCCCTGGTCCAGGCTCGCCGCGGCCAGCTCGACGGACTGGCGTGCCTGGACCGGACGACCGAGGTTCGGAACCTCGGGGCGGAGAAGCTGGCGGACCAACTGTTCGTGCTGCGGTTCATGGCGCTGGCGCCGCGGCCGGAAATTGAGGGAGTTTTCCGCTGCGTTTTGCATCATTGCGGGTTGGAGCATCTGGGCCTGCTGCCAGCCAGTTTCCAGGAACATTACGGCGCCTACCAGGTCTGGTGCGGCCATGCCGCGGAGGGCGAGGCCATCCTCGCGGGCGTTCTGGACCTGCTGGAGCGCGGCACACCGGCGCACCCGCGCTGCCTGGTGGAACTGGCCAACGCCTGGCGGCTGCTGGGCCGGGCCGGGCCGGCTCGCGAGCTGCTCGAAGAGGCTCGCCGCCAGCAATTGCAGCACCGCTTCCTCGGGGACCTGGCGGACCTGACGCTGCCCCATCTGGCCAAGGTTATGGCGGACTCCGACCTCCCCGCCGCTCGCGCCTGGCTGGCCGAAGCCAAACTCATGCAGTCCCGCTCCCGCAACCGCCTGGGACTGGTCCGGACCCTGTTGCTGGAGGCGCGCCTGGCGGCGCGCGGCGACGCCCCGCCACATACCAACGAAGCCATCCTCGCTTTGGCGCAGGCGGTGCCCTCGCTTGCCACGTGCGAATTATTCAACAGGATTGTCCAGCGCTGGGATGCCTGGGCGCGGGACCCGCGCGCGACCGAGAACGGCGACGTCTTTTGGGGATTGTAGGGCGCTGCGGCTCTGCGGCGCTGCGGCCCCGTCGCCGCGGGCTGGCCGCTCCGCCCGGCCCGCGCTCAGGTCCGGAGCGGGAAGGAAAAGTCTGTGCTCAACTGGTTTTACAACGCATCCAGCGCTCTGGTCACATCCACCCGGGCGATGAACTGGGTCGCGGTGCTGTTTGGTCTTTGCGTCCTCGCCCTGCTGACCTTTGGCATCGTCATGCTGTCCAGCACCAGCGCCTTTTACGCCTGGCACACCCGCGGCGGCGACTCGTTCTTCTTTGCGCGACGCCAGGCTGTATGGATGGGGTTGGGCCTGGCTGCCGCCGTCGGCACCGCCTGGTTTGACTACCGCCACTACCGCAAACTGGCCTGGGCCCTCTTGATTCTCGCCGCGCTGCTGCTGGGCGGCCTGTTGATTTTTGGCCATCCCATCAAGGGCGCCATCCGCTGGTATGTCTTCGGCCCGGTTCGCTTTCAGCCGTCCGAGTTGGCGAAATACGCGCTGGTCATCCTCCTGGCGCACTGGCTGGACCTGGCGCAGCGGCGGCCCAAGGGCGTGCTCGAGCCGCGGGTCCGGCACTGGTGGTGGGGCGTGTGGGGGCCGTTGAGCCTCGCTGGCGGGCTGGGGGCGTTGATCCTCAAAGAGCCCGACCTGGGCACCACCGTCCTGCTGGGCATGGTCACCCTGGTGCTGCTGTGGCTGGCCGGGGCCTCCGGCCGCTGGCTGGGGCTCATTGTGGGAACAGGCATTGCTGCCATGGCCGCTTTCCTGGTGGCCGTCTTCCAGTTTGAGATGTTCCACGATTACTACCAGGTGGAACGGATTGTCCGATGGTGGTACGAGGACGACCTGGAAGGCATCAACTATCAGCAGTGGATGGCCATGGTGGCTCTCGGCTCCGGGGGAGTGGAAGGCTTTGGCCTGGGCGACAGCCGCATGAAGATGGCGTACCTGCCGGAAGCGCATACCGATTTTATTTTCCCCATCATTGGCGAGGAACTGGGACTCATCGCCTCGCTGGCGGTCGTCGCCGTCTTTTGCCTGCTCATCGTCTCCGGCCTTCTCCTGTCCGCCCGCGCCCCGGACTCCTTCGGGCGCTATCTGGGCTGTGGCATCATGACCACCCTCGGCCTGCAGACGATGATTAACATGGCCGTGGTGACCAACCTCATCCCGAACAAAGGGATGCCCCTGCCGTTCATCAGCTACGGCGGTTCCAACCTCGTGATGACGCTTGCCGCGCTGGGCATTGTGATGAATATCGCCCGCCTGGGGCTCGCCCAGGCGGACCCGTCCGGAGCAGTCTCTTCCCAAACAAGGTCCAAAGGAGGAAAACCGCCTCCGCCACGCGCCAATCCCGCCAGGGGTGAATAAGCCGGTGAACAGCCGGTCAACAAGTCTTCCCTGCCTGACTGCGACCCTTTCCGGCACGAATGCCTCCCGGCCTTCTCGTGCAAAAGCCGGTGGTTCTGCCCTCCCGCCACCAGAACAATGTGCAGACCTCGGCCAGGTTTATCCTGCAGCGGGTAATGGCAGCGGTACCGCACCGACACTATGTTCTGGCAATTCCCCGACCGCTCGGCCCCTGCTCCCAGCGGCACCGGCATCTGCTCGTGCGCGTCGAACCTCGTCGAAGGGCCCGCCCGTTCCTCCGCGGCTGGATACCCCCACTTCCTGGACATGGCCTGCCAGGAGTGGCCACACACAACCCTTTGCAACCCGACCGCTCTTAAATACATTGTCGGTGTATGGGAAAGTCAGTAAACCTCAGTGACGAGGCCTATGCGGTTCTTCAGGCGAACAAGCAAAGCGAGAAGGAGAGCCTTAGCCAGGTGATCTTGAGGTTAGTCCCGAAGCCTATCCGCACGTTCGGGGACTTGCAGAAGCATCTTGAAGGCTTGGATGATTTGGTGCTCGACCGCATAGACGTTGAGGCCCTCCGCCGCGTTCAGGAGCGCAAACGCAATGCTCACTGACAGTACCTGCTTGATAGACCTCATCAAAGAGAGAATCCAGCACCGCCACCAACCCCATAACCAGCGCGTAAGCCGGCCCATGCCTTTGTAGCTGCCCACCGGGTCCACGAGCTCATCCCCGCAGCGATCAGTAAGGGCGGACGCGCAACAAGCAAGTTCCTGCCGTGAGACGCGTCAATTTGCTTCCTGGATTTCCTTGGTTTTCTCTGGGCGTGATGGGGAGCAGGCTGGAGGCTGGCCAGGGCGTCCCCTGGTAATGGATTCAGGGCGATGGCCCGGGACTGTCCGCGGCAAGGCGTTGCCGCAGTCCCTCGATCCGCGCCCGCACCGCATCCGGCCGGGGAGAAGCGCGCAGGGCCACCTGGAGCCACTCGAGGGCCCGGGCGAGGTTTCCCGCCTTTTCCTCGAGGTCGGCCAGGTGCACCGCCAGTTCGTCCAAGGCCAGCAGGTCGGGTTTCTCCTTGCGGGACTCCCGCTCTTCCCAGCACCGGACGCCCAGCTCCCACACATTGCGCGCCCGAGCGGGGTCCTGGAGGTTTTCGTTATAGAGCCGGCCCAGCTCAAAGAGAATCTCGTAACTCTTGGGGTTGTTGCGCAGGCCTTCCCGCAGAAACCGCTCGGCTTCCTGAAACTTGCCGAGGTTCCGGAGCCAGTACGAGGCCACCGTATAGGTCTCGACCCGTTGCGGGTCCAGCTCGGCGGAAACCCTCAGCCAAGGCAACATCTCGCGCTCTTTGCCGCCTGTCAGGTGGGTGTGTTCGGTCACCATGAACCGGCGGCCGAAGGCTTCAATCCAGTCCCGCGGCGGCCTCAGGAAACTCATCTCGCACTCATGATCGGAGTGATCCTCGTGCGTTCCATGGCCGGGGCCGGAAGGTCCGTGTTCGTGCTCCTCATGCGCATCCTCGTGGGCCGTCATGTGACGACTGTCCTTGGGCGCCTGGTCGCGGTCAAAAATGGAGGGGTAATAGCCGCTGTGGAAGGTGACGTCGGCCTGAACAAAGAAGTGGTTGGCAAACAAACGCCGTCCGTCGCCCAGCAGCACCTTCATGACATTGTCGGCGGCGTGCCGTTGGCCCCAGGACGCCACCCGGGGCTGGAGGAGGGTGGCCAGCGTGAAGCAGACGCTGGCCAGCAGCAGGAGCAGGAGGCTATGGCGAAAGGAACGATTCACGCGTGCAACGGTTTGCGCCGGAACAACAGCCAGGCGCCCAGCAGCAACATCGCGGTGTAGGCGCCCGCATACAGCGTCGCCAGCAGGCAATCCACCAACCGCAGTCCCGGATGCTCATACAACAACAGGTCGCGGATGTCGTACCATTCGAGATGCGGAATCAGAAAATAAACCGAGTAAACGACGGTTCGCAGGGGTTCGGGTTGTTGGAGGGCGACCTGGTTCAGATGCCGGCCCAGCAGCAGAATGCCCAGCACGACGATGAAACAAATCGTGGCATTCGACGAGGGCGCGGCAAAGACGAGCGAGCCGAGCAGCGCCAGGCTCACGACAATTGCCAGCATCGCCCAATGCAGCCACAGCGCCTGCAAGTATTGCACCACTGCGAGCTCGTGCTGGCGCGACGCGCTGACCACGCCAAAAAACAGGTAAAACACCGCCAGCGCGATCCCGCTGGCGAGCCAGCACCCGAGGAACTTGCCGGCCACGACCTGGCCGCGGCTGACCGGCTTGGCCAGCAAGGGAAAGATGGTGCGGTTTTCGCGTTCGGCGGGAATCTGCCGGGCGGTGGTGGTGATGGCGATGACCAGGGCCGAAATCCAGATGAGCAGCAGGCAAATATCCTTGAGATATCCGGCGATCTTCGGGTCGTTGAAGAAGCTGATGGAGCCCATCAAAAGGGTCATCACCGCCGTGAGGACGAACAAGACGTAGAAGTCCTTCCGGCGATAGAGCTCTTTGATGACGACGCCTGCGAGTGCCAACACGGTATTCATGCCGTCACCTCCGCTTCATAGCCGATGAGCCTCAGGAAAATCTGCTCGAGGTTCGCCTGGTGTTTCTCCACCAGCGCCGACACCCGGTCTTCGACCTTCAGTTCCCCCTGGTTGATGATGGCCACGCGGTCGCAAACGGTCTCGACCTCGCCCAATTCGTGCGAGGAAAAGAACACCGTTTTGCCCTCGTTCTTGAGGCGCTGGATGATTTCGCGGACTTTCATGCGTCCCAGCGGGTCCAGCCCGCTGGTCGGTTCGTCGAGAATCAGGAGGTCCGGGTCGTTGATCAAGGCCTGCGCCAGCCCCACACGCTGCTGCATGCCTTTGGAGTAGGTCTTGATCGGCCGCTTGCGGGCCGGCTCCAGCTCCACCAGCCGCAGCAGTTGATCAATCCGCCGGTCCGCCTCCGCCCGCGGAATGCCAAAGAGCCGCGCATAAAACCGCAGCAGCTCTTCCGCGCTCAGGAACTTGTAATAATAGGTCAGCTCCGGCAGGTAACCGATCCGCTGCCGGGCGATCGGCTCGCGCACGTTGACGCCGAAAAGAAACGCATCGCCCGCCGTGGCATGGACGAAGCCCAGCAACACGTTCATGGTCGTGGTCTTGCCGGCGCCGTTCGGGCCGAGAAAACCGAACACCTCGCCGGCATGCACCTTCAGGTTCAAGCCCTTCACGGCCACCTTTTTGCCCTGGCCGTTCTGAGCCCGGTACTCGACCCGCAAATCTCTGGTTTCAAGAATGACTTCCATGTTTCTGGAATCCGACTCGGTGTTGTTCCGGCGGGCAGCGTATTTCCAACCGCCCGCTAAAACAAACCCTTTCACTCGTGATAAGCAAAGCGACTGCCAAAACGGTCCGCGCCCTCAACCCCGGGGACGAGAGCCCGCAAAACCCGGGATTTCACGCCCAGGGGCAAGGTCGTCCGGCCCGCTGCCTGTCCCATAACTATACATTTCCGTCTCAAAGCTTGCTCGTTTTCCGGCGCTGCGGCGTTGCGACCGACCGGGGAAACCGGTAATCTGGATGGCAACAGTTCAATTAACCAACTTACAACCAACCGAACAGATATATGAATTACCAAAAGTTTATCGCGCGCCAAGTCGAGTCATTGAAACGGGAGGTGGGCGACGGCATCGCCATCAACGCGCTGAGCGGCGGGGTGGACAGTTCCGTCGTCACCGCCCTGGCCCACAAAGCTCTGGGCAAACAACTCAAGACGGTTTTCGTGGACAATGCGCTGATGCGCGAAGGAGAACCGCAGCGCGTCGTCCAAACCTTCGCGAAGCTCGGGATTCCCGTCGAATTGATTGACGCCCGGAAGACCTTCCTGAAGGCGCTCAAGGGCCTGACCGATCCCGAGGCAAAGCGGCAGGCCATCACGGACACCTTTTACCGGGATGTGTTTTCCAAGGCCGTCAAGCGCTCCCGCGCCACCTATCTGTTGCATGGAACCATCCTGACGGACATCGAGGAGACCGTGGCGGGCATCAAACGCCAGCACAACATCCTCGCCCAAATCGGCATTGATCCCCAAAAAACCTACGGCTACAAAGTCCTCGAGCCGCTGGCCACCCTGCGCAAAGACGGCGTGCGCCGCGTGGCGCAACTGTTGGGGCTGCCGCGCAGCATCACCGCCCGCATTCCCTTTCCCGGCCCCGCCCTGGCGGCCCGGATCGTGGGTGAAGTCACGGAGGAAAAGCTCGCCACCGTCCGGGCGGCAACGGCCATTGTCGAGGAGGAGCTGCAGGACAGCGGCGCGTTCCAATACCTGGCCGTCCTGCTCAATGATTACGCCACCGGGATTCGCAACGGCAAACGCGAATTCGGGCAGATCATCGTGGTTCGCTGCATTGACAGCAAGGATGCCCGCCAGGCGACGGTGCGCGAGCTGGCCTGGAGGACCCTTCACCGCCTCACCCGCCGCATCACTGCCATCCCGGGTGTCAACCGCTGCCTCTACGATCTCACCCCCAAACCGCCGGCCACCGTCGAATACATCTGACCGCCCAACGCAAAGGGCTTGTCTTTTGGCCGGACAGGATGGCCGACTTAGGCGCGGCGCGTGACCAGCACGATGCCCTGGCCCGGGCGCAGGCCGTAATGAAACGGCTCGTGGATGTAATCCAGGGGATACTCGGGCGACACGTCGCGCAGGGGCGCGCCCGACTGGATGAAATGCCGGAAGTGGTCGGTGTAGAAGTCCTGGTAGTTCCACGGGTCCTTGTTGAGAATCAGGAGCGATTCCTCGCGGTGCCGGGTGGCAGCCTTCCACATCAGCAGCACGTTGGGATTATGGCAGGGCAGGAAGCTGGTGGGGCATTCCTCCTGGAAGACGGGGTGGTTTTTCTTGATCGCATTCACCGCGGCGATGTAGGCGCACAGGTCCGGCCCGCCGGTCTCCCAATCCGCGGGGGTGGTATGGATGACGTGAAGCGGCTGGCGAAAGCCGAATTCGAAGCCGATGGGCATCATGACGCCGGTGGCGAACAACGCGGCGAAGAGGTAGCGTTGCTTGACGGCGTTGACGTTGCCATGGCTCTCGGCAAACAGCCGGGGGGTGTCGTGGCTTTCGGGAAAGCTGATCGAAGGGGCGGTTTCACGGATGAGGTTGTATTGCTCGAGCAGCCACCAGTCGTGGAAGTTCCAGTATTTGGAGCTGTTGAACACAAAATCGAACCCGGCGCGGGCGGTGTTGCGCGTCTGATCGGCGTTGCAGCCGAGGGTTTCGGCCACGAACACCACCTGCGGATGGCGCGACTTCACGTCCTGAATCAGGCGATGCCAGAACGCACGCGGCACCTGGTAGGCCGCGTCGCAGCGAAAACCCGCGATGCCCAGGCTCAGCAAATGTTCCACCACGCGCAGGCAGTAGCGGTAGAGCCCCTCGGCGTCGCGTGAGTGGCGATGGTCGAACTGCGCCAGGTCCTTCCACACCACCTTCTGCCGGTTATGCTCGCAGGAGGCATTGGCAATCCGGCCATCGCGTTCGTGGACAAACCATTCCGGATGCTCGCGGGTCAGGGGCGAATCCATCGCGCAGTGGTTGATCACCAGGTCTATCATCAGCTTGAGCCCGAGGCTGCGCGCGGTTTCGGCCGCCTGGCGAAACTGCGCCTCCGGCGGCGTGGCCAGGGCGGGGTCCACCAGCGCGGGATTGAAGCTGAAATAATCCACGATCGAATAGAGGCTGCGCGACGCGCCCAGCCGTTGCACCGGGTTGAGGTACACCCAGTCAAACCCCAGCGCCGCGGCCCGCTTCAAGTGCGGTTCCCACTGGGTAAACCGGCCGGCAAGGAGAGGAAACAGATTGTAGATGATCATGGCTTGACGATCAAATGGTGCCTGGGGAATGTCACGGAGTTACGCGGGGGGCTGAAGACAGGTCCAGGCGGCGTCGAGGTCCTGATGGCAGCGGGATACCCACGCTTCCCCCCAGAAGAAATTGCAGCTCGTCTCGGCGCGCAACAGGCGCCACTGGGCCTCGGCGAGCCGGCGATGGGTCTCCGCGTTTTCAGCGGTGGGCGGGCCGGCCCGCCGCAGCGCCTCGTGCAGCGCCTGGCTGGTTTCGTGGACGCGCCGCAGCGCGTCTTTTTGCGCCTGCGACCCGGTCCACTGCGTGAACCCGATGCCGGAGTGCCAGCCGGTGTTCCAGGCCGCCGTGCGCACCCGCACTTCGCCCTGCGCGCCGTATTGGTCCAGGTAATCTTCGATGAACGTGGGCTTCACCTCGGTCTCGCCGCGGCGAACCGTTTCGAGCAGCGGCTGGTAAAAGACGCCCCAGAAGTTGCCGCGATGGGAGGAGTTCCGGAACCAGCCGCCGTTGTCGCCGTCGGTGCAGGTCGTGACCAGCGGCGGGAAGTCGCAATGTTTAGTCCGCTCATGCACCTCGTACATGAACCAGCCGTGGTCCATGCCGGATTCCTGCGCGTAGGACAGCTCGCGGTCGCGGACGATGACCGTGATTTCCGCATCCCCATGCCGGGCCAGGTGCGGCCGGTAGCGGATTTCCTCCCAGCGCATCGGCGTGAGCGGTTCCACGTGTTCGCTGTCCACGATGACATAGCGATGCCCCAGCCGCCGCAGCAAGGGAATCAGCTCCATGCAAAAGCCCATCTCCGGCGGCCAGAACCCGGCAAAGTCTTTCCTCCAGAAAAGATGGGAGGCAATCCCCTGCCAGCGCTCCAGGTGCGCCGCCCAGTCCGCCGGGGGAATCAGCGGCAGCACCGGGTGATAATAGCCCGTGCCCAGAATCCGGAACAGGCGGCGGTTCTGCAGGTGCCACAGCAAATCTCCGCACTTTACGATGCCATAAACCCGCTCCTGAAAGGCGGGATTGGAAAGCGTTTCCAGTAACGTGCCCGAAAGCGAAAGGTGCACCCGGCCGGTATCCTCGAACTCCCACAAGGATCTCGGGATGCGATCCAGCGCGTAGAGGATTTCCTTTGCTTCCCATTCGTTGCTGGCAAGCAGCGTTTCCAGGTTGCCAGCCGGTTGATGCAGGTTGAGGACAAGCGCGTGATAGACGGTGGCCATACGAGGTAATTGTTAGTTTGAGGGTGGGTTGGAGTCGTCGCGCCGCGCGGAAGCCGGCGGACCGTTCCGGCTCAAGAAAGCCGGGGCCGGCGCGCATGCTTCAGCGACAAGCCGGGCGTTTTGGGTCAGCGTCTCCACCCAATGGTTCATTTTTTCCGCGTTGGTTTTGTCCGTCCAATGGGCGAACAACGAAGCCGCCTCCCCCAGCGGCTTGCGCTGGAAGGTGGGATGAATCTCCAGGGTGAGGGAAAGTTGCGTCGGGCCGACACATTCCAAGGCCCGTTCCAGGATGCTCTTAAGCCCCGCCGGACCAAACATCGGCGGCACTGACCGGCGTCCCTCAACCTCTCGAGGCAGGGGAATCTCGCTCAAGAAGCTGAGATGATCCGAAACGCCAAAGGGGCTGAAGTGGGACAGGGGGTGGCCGTCGTGGAGGTGGCAGTGCAGCGGCTTGCCCAGCGCGCCGAGGGCGGTCAGCAAATCGAGCACCGCCCCCAGGGCGGTTCCCACTGCCTCCTCGACCGCGGGCAGGTATTGCGGCAATTGTTCCGGCTGGGTTTTCAGGGCGCAAACGTCCAGACCCGGATACTTTTCGGCGAAGGCTTTTCGCGCCTGCCAAATGCCGACATGTCCGGTGTCGAGGCATGCGCTCACCCGGCCGAGTTCCCGGATCGAACGGAAAAAACCGGCGAAGACTTCAGGTTCCAGTCCCACGGCGAATTCGACGAAAAGCAGCGGACCGTCGTTCAAGGCCGCCAGCCCCGAGTTCAGGGCCTGGGCCGCGCCACGGAAAGCTTCCGGCCGGCCCCGCAAATCCGGGTGGTCATGAATCACGAAACCATGGATGCTGGGGGCGAATCGCCTCGCCAAGTCCAGAATCTGTTGCCGGCAGCCGGCGTGTGTCAGCTCAAAATCCCGCGGGAGGTGTACCACGACTGGCGATTCGGGAGTGGGGCGGAAGCGGAGCAAATACTCGATCTGATCGGCCATTCCAGCATGCAATTCGGCGCCCAGGCCGGCCGCCGCAAACCGCCGTCGTGCCAGCTCGAGCAGGCAATCGTCTCCCTCGATCCGTTTCTCGAACAGCCCCAGCACTTTCGGCGATGGCGTCAATCCCTTACCCATGCGATTCCTCCCCCGGGCCGATGCCCTGCTGCGGCCGGGCCTGAAGCAGCCAAAACTCGCCGCCCACGACCGCCCCCTCGACGTCCAGGGCGTGACCAAACGCTTCCTCCAGCACACGGCTGATCTTGGCGACTCGGCGGGCGAACTGACGCCGGATTTCCCCGTCGCACGAAAAGGGCACTTGCGAATAATCCAAAAGTCGGGAATCCAAACCGCCCTGCGGCGCCGCAAACCTTCCGCGGCTGAAATTGGCGAATGCTTGCATGACGTGCTCGCCGGAGTCTTTGTCGCAGACCAGCCGGTAGGGGTAGCCGCGCGCCGCGCCGGACACCAGGGTCTCCCCCAGGCCGACCGTCGCTTCGACATACACCTCGCGCTCATTGAGAGTGATGGGATGAACGGTGTGAAGCACGAAGGAAAGGTCCGGCGCCAGGGTGGGTTGCAGCACGACCGCCATCCGCGCCTGGGAGGGGAGGATGCCGGTTGCACGACGGCTCTGAACCGCGGCCCGGCTCCAGAGCGAGGCCCAAACCCGGCGAATCGCGTCCGCCAGATCAGGCAGCGCCACATTTGCCACCGACTCATACAGGCCCGCTCCGGCCAGTCCGGGCAAATCCTCCGCGTTCGAGCTCGAGCGGACCATCAGACGGGCGCCAGCCCCGAACTCCCGGGCGGCGCGCTCGAGGATTTCTTCGGGCACGGGCACCTGCCCAACGACCGCGCGCAGCTCCTGCGCCAGCCGATCGGCAGCCTCGGCGGTTGCCGCGGCGGCCAATTCCTCAACGAGGTGATGATATTTGGCGGCCAGCCCGCCGGTTCCGGCCACGCTAGCGTCCATGACGCCAAAGGGAACCACCAGGGTCTGCGGCACGCGAAAAACCGCGTCGCTGCGCGAAGCCAGTTCCGCCAGTTGCCGCAAGCCGGTGGCTTTTCCTCCTGCGTTTTGAACCGTCGCACGGTCCAGTGGAAGGCAGTTGGCTTCCGACTCGAGCGCGACAGGCGCCAATGGCGGGGCGGGCCGAGGTTTGGGGGCGGCGCCCGTTGGCCCAGCCGGCGTCAGGTCCACCGTATCCTCGGCTGCGTGCAGTCGGACGGCGCGGCCCGCCAACGCGGCCAATTCCTCGAAGCGATCGGTCTCTGCACAGGTTGCCAGCACAACGCCGGCCTGCCGCGCCCGAACGGCCAGGTGGGACAAATGCGGCAGGTCGTGCGCCAGGATCAAGCCCCGCACCGCGCTCGGGATGTCTTCGTCCCCGGCCGCCTGGCGAAGCAGCAGAATCACGGGTGTTTTTTCGGCGCGCTCAAGTTCCTCGAGGCGGGAAGCGGTGATAAGCCGGCCCTCGGCTGTCCCGGCGGAAAGAACGTCCCACGGGGGCAGCGCCAGTCGCTCGCGAAGATGTTGCCGAAGTCCCGAGGTCAATTTGGATATTTGAAAAACGACATGCGCGCGGATGTCGCCTTCACAGAAGGCGCGGACGGTCTTCGGCGGCACATTCAGGGCCCGCCCCAAGTACTCCGCCGGCCCCGCAAATCGCCCGAGAATTTGGTCGCGGTAATCCTCCGCCAGCCGCCGGGCCCGGTCCACCGTGGCTTTCAGGCGGAGGAGGTCGTCCCGGCTGCCCGGGTTCAGGGCGGCGTCCCAGGCCTGGCTTTCCGAGATGATCGCCGCGCATTCGCCCGGTTCGATGCCGCTCAGCAACAGGTGGTTCAAAGCCAAACTCATTGCCTCGATCCAGGCTGGCCAGTCCAGCAGTTCCCGGCCATCGGCCAGCCGGTTGATCAACCGGCTTAATTCCACGAAGGCGAAGTCCTCCAGACCAATATCCGCCAGCCACAACTCCTGCGTTTCCGACGCCGCCGCCTCCAAGCGGGTCGAGAAATGCCCGCGAAGTTTCGTGACGGCCCGGAGGACGGCCAGTTGCCCGGCCAGGGACGAATTCGACGGGCGGTTCAACACCTGCAAGGCCAACGAGGCCGCCTCGGGATCCAGTTCCGGCAACAGCGCCCGCAGCCGCGCCTGGAGCGACCGCGCGCCGAAAAATTCCTCGAGTTCCTCGTGGAACCGCTTGAACTCATCCACGAACGCTGGCGGATACCCCGCGCCGGGTGCGGTGATGCGCTCCAACAATGCGCTCGAGGTGGCCAGGTCCTCCGGACCGGCACAACGATGCAACTTGTTCTGGAGGCTGTGCTTGATCTCCTGCTTGAGCTCGGCGGGAACGTCGTTGCGGTGGGCAATCTCCCGAATCCGCGTCAGGGGCTCGGCGGTCCGAAAGGTGGGCGACGAGGAAGGCAGCCAGGGAAGGATTTTTCGCACCAACCACGCTTGCGCGGGCGTGATCCGCCGCGCCAGCGCCTGCCGAATCTCCAGGGCGATGCGCGCGTGATGGCCGGGCCGAAAATGCCGGCCATCTTCAGCGCAGGGGATTTGACCCAGGTGCAGAAAACGGAGATAAACCGCAAGCACGGCCAGCTTCCCGTCGTCGAGCGGCTCGGATCCGCCCGACAACAGGCTGCGCAGGGCCTCCAATTTTTCGCGCCAACTCCGCGCCCGCCGGTCTCCTTCGATCAACAAATCAACGAACGCCTCCCCGGACCGACCCGCGGGTTGGGAAGGCGGGGCGGATGGGGTTTCATCCGGCTCAGGCGGCTCCGCCTTTGGGGGGGAGGGAACGGCGGCAGGCGCCTCGCGGGGCCAGAGCTGAATCAACCGCTCGCGGGCGCGGTTAAGCAACGCGGGTGGTTGCGGCCATTGCTCGAGAATCGCCAGGCCGGCAAAGCCCCGGCGCGCGAGCCGTTCCAACAGGCCGCGGATGCCTGCGTCGCTGCTGGCCGACGGGCCCGTAAACAGCGGAAGATGCGAATCGGCGTCGCCCCAATTTTCGTGGAGGTGCAGGTGGATGATGGGGACGTGGGGGGCCAGCCGGTCCAGGAACCCGAGGTAATCGTTCCGCGTGGCGGCGCACAAGTTGGCGTGGCCCATGTCGAAGCACATGCCGAGCTGGTCGAAAGGCAGTCCATGCGCGGCCCGCAACGCGGCAAACAGCTCGTTAAACTGATCGGGAGAATGCAGCGGCGTGTTTTCAATCGCCAGTTTCAGGCCGCGCTCCGCCGCCTGCCGGGCCAGCGGCGTAATCGCTTCGACAAAAGCCGTCAGCCCCTGTTCGTGATGGAGATGGATATTGAGCAGTTCCGCGCCCAGGTCCCCGGCTAGATTCAAATCGGCTTCAAACCAGGCAGCGGACCCGGGCAGGAGAGGGTTGGCTTGCCAGCGGGCATGGACCGACATCCGTATCCCGGCTTCGCGGGCCTGCTGGCGAATTCGACCCCGCATCGCAGGCAACAAATCGGACTCATCCCACCCCCCCCCGGGCTTCTTGTCCGGAAACCACTCGAAGGCGTCGAAGCGGTTTGCCAGAGCGTAGTCGAACGGCTCGGTGGGGCCGGCGGCGGCGAAAGAGGATTGATTACCGATGCGTATCATGGCCCTCTGGGATCAAGCGACGCCGGCCTGCGGCCGGGTCTGAACCAGCCAGCAGCGGTTTTGCGCAAGGGCGCCCTCGATGTCCTGGGCGCCGCCGCAAAGCTTTTCCACCTCGGTCCCCAGGCGTCCAATCCGGGTCAGCAGCTCGCGGCGAAAGCCTTCATCCCACAGGAGCGGTTCCCGCGAGTAATCCAGGATCACCTGTCGCGGCGGGTCCAGCAACACACTGTCGTAAAGGCCGGCGCCCGCATGGCCGACAAGGTCTTCGCCATTCGAGTCCGAGCGGAAAATGAGGCCGCCACCGTACAGCCCGAGGCTCTTGCCGGGATAGGACAAGAGGGTGAGCTGGCCGCTGGGCTTGTCGTAAACAAAGCTTAAGGCGCGCCCGGGAAAGTTGCCCACGAGCGTTTCACCCAGACCCAGCACCACTTCGGCAAAGACTTGGCGCGGGTCATTGGTCTGGGGATTCACGGTGTGGATGACAAACGCATAATCAGCGGGAACGACCTGCTGAATCAACACGGCCATGAACAACGCGTCGTCAGCCATGCCCAGCTTCCGGCGACTTAACCAGGCGCGGGTATTCCATTTGGAAGCCCAGACCCGCTTCACCGCCGCCCAGACGCGATCCCATGCCTCCGGACCCGCCAATCCCGCCCGCCCAAGGGTGTCCAATAGCGCCCGGCGGAAGTCCTCGGGGGCGGTCAGTGAAAGCACCGCCTCCCGAATCTCGGCCAGTACCCGCTCCGGCCCGGACGCATCCGACCCGGGTTTCGCCGCCGGCAGGCGCACCTGGGATGCTGCCGACGCTGCCGCGGCGTTTTCGCGTTGCGGTGATCCACCTGGCGGCGGCTCGAACTCCCTGCCAATTGTCTCGAGACCATGCGCGTAGCGCTCAGCCACCGGCCGGTTCTGCGGGTGGGCGAGAATCCGCTCGAAGACGCCAAAGGGAATGGCGACCGAGGCCGGGAGCGCCACCCAGTCGGGCAGCCGGCCCCGCAATTGGGTCTGGTGAAGTGATTTGCCGCCGACGGTTGCCTCGCTGAACCGGTCCGGTGTGATGACGTAATCGCTGAATTGCTTTTTGACCAGCCGCACCTGGACGGGCCTGGTTGGCGCCAGGCCGGCGCCCGCGTGGGACACCTCTTCAACGCGAATGTCGCCCGCGGGCGTCAGCTCCAGACTCACCTCGCGTCCGCGCAGGGCCTTGAGGCGCTCGAACAACTCCCGATCGTGGCAGGCGGCAAACAACACGTTGCCGTTGCGGGCGCGAACGGCGACGTGCGACACCACGTCGGTGACGTCCGGCGCAATGACCGCCGTGACCTTCTCGGGAATCTCCTCGTCCCCGGCCACCTGGTCCGCGATGATGATCACCGGTCGAGCATACCGTTGGTGCTGAACCTCACGAAGTGTTCCGACGACTTCCACCCGGCCCGCGCCGGAGCCGCGGCTGATGATTTGCCAGGCGCCCAGCCGGGCCGCCTGCCGGAGCAGCGGGTCCAGTTGATGCAACAGCATGGAGAGCACGAATCCAAGGCTGCCGCCTCGAACGACCTCCTCGCTGAACAACTGAATGGTCCAGGGTTCCGCCGCAAACCCTTTGCCGAGGTATTCCGCTTTGGGCTGAAGCAGCGCGTAAACATCATCCATCAGCCCGCTGAGGGCGCGTCCCGCCCGGTCGGCAACGGATTTTGCATGCAGCGCCCAGTCGGCGTTGAATCGCGGGAGGGTTTGCAGCCTCTGCCAATGGTGGCAGCACGCCGTCAATTCAATGTGCGGCGTCGAGAGCCCCACATTCTCGAGCACCGGCGTAATCAGATCCGCCAGGGCTTCGCCCCCGGGTCGCAAATGGAGGTTCCGCTCGATGGCGCCGCGCAGCAACTGCTCCAGCGCGAGGTCCAGGTAAAGCAGCTCGCGCACGTTGCCGTCCTGGTCAAGCAACGAGGCCAGGCGGCGCCGCGCGTCGGTAATGCCGGCCACCAGCGGCAGCAGGCCCGGCCCGTCGTCCTGCCGGTGCCGCGCAATCCAATCGAGGTGCTGCTGAAAACCGCCGTCCAAACCCCCGCGGGCCGCCTCCAGCGCGGTTTCATAATCGGTGCCCGAGTGCGCGGCCTTGAGAATGCCCAGGAAGTGGTGAAAGTCATGCAGCAAACCATCGCGCAGGTGGGGCACGAAGTCCGGCCGGCTGCGGATGGGCCGCTCGAAGCTTTCCAGCCGCTGGCGCGTGACGCCCCCCGCTTCCAACACCTGGTAAAAGCGGTCGTGATTGCCGTAACTGCGCAGGAATTCGAGGTACGCCTCGCAGATGATCACGTCGTCGGGCGTGGTGTTATTATGCAGCTTCTGGTGCCATTCCTCGAGGAAATGCCCCGCCACCTCCTTGACATGGTGCCGGTGCATGATGTTCAGAATCTCATCCCGGATCCGCTGCCCTTCGCCCCCGCGGCCCACCGTGGACAGCATCAGGCGCAACAGCGGCCGCGCGGAGGAATCGGCCCGATACACCTCGGCCAGTTTCCGCGTGAGGCGGTCCTGGGCGTGGGCCAGCTCGCGCGGCTTGGTGTTATAGTTCCGCTGCCAGGTGAGCTGCCGGATGGCCGAAAAGCGCAGCCACACGTAGAGCAGCGCCAGCCCATCCGCCCCGTGCTGCCGCGCCCGGTCCAACAGGTCATGGCAGAGGTTGAACCGGTGCATCAGCGTCCACGAATGCGGCGTGGTCTCTGCCCGGATGATCTCGTCCGCCAGCGGCGTCAGCGGGCCGAGACCGCCGGAAGCGCAGGGTGCGGCCGCTTCCTCCCCGGCGGCCAGCCGGACCTCGTAGTTTCGGCCTCCGTTGTTGTCCCAGCGATTCTCGCGTGGAAAGAACAGCACGAACTCGAGACGGGCGGGCGGGCTCGAGCGGGGCAGGCGAAGGATGACCTGCGACTGCCCCTGCGCCTGGACGAAGGGAGATTGGACCGCATGCGGTCCGGCGGCCTGCGAGCCGGGGGGCCAGGCGGAGGCGGGCGGTGCCTCCCAGCCGGAGGCGTTGGCGGGCCGCAGACCCCAATGCAGCCGGCAGTCAAGGCCCGCCGGCGCGCGAAGCGTCACGACCAGGTTTCCGTTTTCGCCGGCGGTTTCGGCCAGCAGTTCAAACCCCGAGCGAGTGGGAATGACGCGGACAGGACTCACGGGACTTCAACGCTCACGAATGTAGTCGTAAATATTCACGTAATGCTGGCCGGGATGATTCCAGGAATAGTCGCAGCGCATGCCGTTGACCATCAGCTCGCGAAAGTGCTGCGGATAGGAATACCACATCCCGATGGCCCGCCGCAGCGCGGATTCAAGCCCCGTCCAGTTGTAGTCGTTGAACACATACCCATTGCGTTCGTGATAGGGCCGGGGCGCGTAGTTGGCATCAAAAACCGTGTCGGCCAGGCCGCCGGTATTGCGAACGACCGGCACCGTCCCATACTTGAGCGCGATGAGCTGGGTCAGGCCGCACGGTTCATACTCGCTGGGCACCAGAATCAGGTCCGACCCGGCATAAATCAGATGCGCGAGGTCCTCGTCGTAGCCAATTTCGAGGTGACAATCCGGGTGATCGTTGAAGCGCTGTTTCAACTGCCAGAACAGGCCGTTGATGTGGCCGTGCGGGCTGGAACCCAGCAGGACGACCTGGCAGCCGTTGTTGAGGCAGTAAGGCACGGCGTCAAAAACCAGGTGAACGCCCTTCTGATGGTCCAGCCGCCCCACGAAACTGACGATGGGTTTGTACTCGTGCCGGAGCCACAGGCGCTGCCGGAGGGCGGATTTGTTCTCGTACTTGTCCTGCAGCGTGGCGATCGAATAGCGCCGGGCAATGTGGGTGTCCACCTCGGGATTCCAGACGTTGTAATCCACGCCATTGAGGATGCCGCCAAATTTGCGTTCGTGAACGTTGAGGATGCGTTGCAGCCCCATGCCCAGGTGGGTGTGGCGGACTTCGTGAGCGTAGGTCGGGGACACCGTGGTGACAAAATTCGAATACACGATTCCCCCTTTCATGAGGTTCACCGTGCCGGGACGATGGTCGTCCAGCAACCGGTCCGGCGTCATCAGGGCGGCGGGGTTGAGGCCGACCTGCCGGAGGATGTGCTCGCCCTGGTGGCCCTGGTGGCCCAGGTTGTGCAGCGTGTAACACACCCGCGGATGGCGCATCCCCAAATGCTGATACACCTCGTACAGCAACACCGGCACCAAACCCGTCTGCCAGTCATGGCAATGGATGATGTCGGGATGCTTGTTGGCCTTGAGCATGAACTCCAGCGCCGCCCGGCAGAAGAAGGCAAACCGCGCCCCGTCATCGTTGTGCCCGTAGAAGACCCCGCGGTTGAAAAAGTTCTGGGGGCAATGCGGGTCAATGAAAAAGCACTTCAAACCGTCCACCCAGCCGAATTGGACGTCGCAATGAATCCACTGGCCGTAAAAGGGCACCCACAGGTCCTTGTAGCTCATCGTGAGCCCGTAGATGCGGTCGTAGCGCATGCAGTCATACTTCGGCAGAATGATTTCCACCGCGTGACCGCGAATGCCCAATTCCTTGGAAAGGCCGTGGACCACGTCCCCCAGTCCGCCCACCTTGGCGACGGGAGCGCATTCCGGCGCCACCATTACGATAAACATAAAAAGATGCGATAAGCCATGTTCCAGAAACTTCCGGCGTGAAACGCCGGGCCTATCCATACGCTAGAACGGGTCGTTCTGCCAGTGGATTGTGCGCCGATGGATCTGGCCTGCCTGCTCGTGAAAGAGGGGGGCGCTGTTGGGCGGCCTGGGTTCACGGCGCCCCGACAACCCTTCTGTCTGGCGCGGCGCTTTGCGCCTCGGCCTTCAGTCGCTGGCGTTCGGCGGCCTTGGCAAAGGGATAATAGATCACCATGGCGATTCCAATGGAGAGCGCCCCCCAAACCGCCGCCTTCCAGTCCCCGCCGGTGACCAGGTAATGCCCAATGATGGGAGGGGTGGTCCAGGGGACGTTGACGAACGGTTTGTGGATGACGCCCCATTGCATGAGGAGGAAGGTGCTGGCGGTCAGCAGCAGCGCGTTGAGAATGTAAGGAACCATGAAGATGGGATTCAGAACAATGGGAAAGCCAAAGAAGATCGGTTCGTTGATCTGGAACACCTGGGTGGGCAGCGACAGGCGGCTGACCTTGCGATAGCCCGGCTCCCTGGAGTTCAACATGACGAGCGCCAGCCCCAGGGTGGCCCCCGTGCCGCCCACGTTGACGAAGGCGGTGAAGAAGCCGTAGGCGGTCACGTAGGGGAGCGGTTGTCCGGCGGTCATCGCCTCGACATTGGCGGCGAGGTATTGCAGGAAGATCGGCGCGACAATCGCGTCCATGGCGTTGTCGCCATTGATGCCAACAGACCACAACAGCGTGACCAGAAACGCATATACCAGGATGCCCGGCAGGGTGTTCAGCGCAAAGACCACCGGCTGAAATGCCGTCTGCACCAGCCGGTCAATGTCCACCCCCAGCACAAAACGAATCAGCCAGAACAGCAGCACGAGAAAGAACAGCGGGATGAGCGAGACGAAGGATTCGTAAACAATCGCCGGGACGTTGGCCGGCAGCCGGATGACCAGGTTGTGGTCGGCGAAGAGCTTCTGAATGCGGACACAAATCAGCGCGACCAGCACCGCGGTGAACAGCCCCTTGGAACCCAGGCTTTCCATGGCGAAGGCGGTGTCCTCGGGTTTTTCACCCAGCTTGAGCTGGATCATGAGAAAGACCACGGTGGCGATCGTGGCGCTGACCACCGCCTCCTGCCTGAGCCGTTTGCCGAGATCATAGCCAATCGAGAAGCAGACGAAAACCGCCAGCAGGCCGAACGTGGCGGTGACCGGCACCTGCAAGAGCGGCAGCCACGGCGCCACCACCTTGTCCCAGCCGCTCACCGGCAGGAAACACACGATCAGAAACAGGCCGCCAATGATGGTCAGCGGCACCACCGACACCATCCCGGCGCGGATGGCCGACAGGTAGGTGTTCTCGCTCAGCGCCGTCAGCGGCGGCACGAGGTACTGGTTCAACCAGGCGGTCGCGCGGCTCACACCGCCTCCGAGGTTCGGGCTGGGTTCATGGGTTTGGCATTCCGGGGGTGCGAGTCAGGCGCGAAGCCTCACGGCGATGCGGCAAAGGATTTGCCGAGGTAAATGCAACCGTCGGCGCCCGAGCCGACGCGGACCAGCTCGCGGAAGCCGAGCCGGAGGTAGAAGCCCAGGGCGGGCTGGTTTAACGTGCTGACGCC
Organism: uncultured Verrucomicrobiota bacterium; assembly: GCA_964631605.1. Classification (GTDB taxonomy): domain Bacteria; phylum Verrucomicrobiota; class Verrucomicrobiia; order Limisphaerales; family UBA8199; genus JARKQH01. The sequence goes on along the minus strand of CAZVYG010000036.1, from coordinate 5,169 downwards.
CAGGTGCGCCCCCGGGGAACCGCGCTGGCGGAGCTTGTCCATGACCTGCTCGAGCATGCGCCGGCCATAACCGCGGCCCTGCGCTCGCGGCAGCAGGTCAATATGCAGGTGCGACGGGTGGGCGGCATACGGCTCGGGGGTGAAATAATCCGGGTGGTGATACCAATAATAGACCGTCTGGACGCGGGTCCATTGGCTGGGATCCCCCTGCGGCTCGGGGAACCGGGCGCACAACGCCGGCCGCCACTCGGCTTCGTACCGCGCGTAAAACGCTCGTGAATCAAACGCCCCCAGGGCGTAGCCGCAGATGCCTTGGTCGTCCTCCAGGATCAAGGCCAGCTCGGGCTCGTAGGCCAGATACGGGCCGACAAAAATCCGGCCCAGCGCGTCGGGGTCCTCCCGATAAAAGGGCTCGCCGTCCTTGCCGAAGTCGCCGGTTTTCAAGCAGACGTAATAGGCCCCGGGCTCGTCGCCGGGCCGGGCGGGCCGAATAATGAAGTCGTTCATGCCGCGGCAATGCAGTGGCTTGTTTCTGCCGGGACTTTAGAAGACCCGCGGTCATCCGGTCAAGGGCCGGGCGACCAGGCGCCATCGGGCGCGAGATGCAAAAGCTGCTGGAGGCGCGCCACCAGGCCGCCGCGGAAGACGCCGGGCTGATGAAAATCCGAGCGGCACGGCGCCGCGGCCTGTCCCGGCCGGGACTTGAATTCGACGTAATAATCCAGCAAGGCGAGTTCCTCGCGCAACTCCCACGCCCGCCGGAACAGGGCGTAAAACAAGGGTCGCCGGCGCAACTCGGTCAGGCGGGCGCAAAAGCGCAGCAGACGCGCGGCCTGCCGGCGCCAGGCCGCCGCCGCCTCGCCCCAGCCGGCGGGGTCTTGGGCCAGAAGGGCGCGCGTGGATTGGTAGAACGCTTCGGCTTCGGGGCCCTCCTCATGCGGGAGGTAGTAACAGTCGCCGAAGACAATCAGGTCCTCGAGGGGGAGGGGCGGGCCGAGGGTGGCGAAGTGCGGCAGCCATTCGCCCATGGCGGAGAGATAAGCCCGGCGGGGGTCCCATTCCGCCGTGAGGGGCAGGCGCGTGAATGCGGCCAGAGTGCGCAACGGAACAAAATTCAAGGGGAACTCGGTGTTCGGATTGGCCAGCAATCCCGTGACCTCGGCCCGCAATTCCAGGGGGCGCCCGGCGTAAGGCCCGCAGAAAAAGCGGCGTCCGTCGTAGTCGTTGGCGTGCAGGTTGTCCCAAATCACCGGCTTGCGGCGGAGCACCGGCTGCCATGTGCGCACGTGGGCGGCGGAAATCTCGCGCGAGATGATTTCCGGGCCGGTCCAGAACACGTCAATCTCGGGCGCCAGTTGGGAGCCAACCGTGGCAAGATAATGCGGACCGCCGAGTTGAGCCGCGGCCATGCGCTCGCAATAAGCAGTCGGACAAAAGAAAAAGCGGGCCTGGGGGCAGCGCTCGCGGGTCCAGCCAAAGAGCGCGTTGGCCACGTGGCATTGCGCGGCGGCGAACGAGCCGAAGCGCTCGCGGTCAGCAGCGTTTAGAGCGTCCGGGATGTCGTCAAAGAGCAGGGCGAACTGGCGACAGCCCAGGGCGAGGAGCTGGTCGAAACGCCGCCGCAGCAGGTCGCGCTCGGTTTCGTCGCTGTAACGAATATCCAGGCCGGGGCTGAGCGCGTAAATGAACTGGATTTGGCGCTGGTCCGCGGCGCGAATCAAATCGGCCAGCGTCCGCGCTTCCGCCTCGGAATAGGGCTCGCGCCACAGGGCGCGATGTTTGAGATCATCCTTGGGGGCGTAGGCATAGGTGTTCAAACCCCAGGCGGCCATCCAATCGAGCAACTCGAGGCGCTCGGTCGGCGACCACGGCGGCCCGTAGAAGCCTTCGATGACGCCGGCCAGGAAGGGGGGTTCGGCGCCGGTCATAAATCATTTTTCGATGACGAACTCATCGCGCAGCTTGCCGTCAATGTCGTAGGCGCGGTAAACGAGGCGGTGGCCGCTGATCTGGATGTCCAGCACCTGGTAGGTGGAAACATTGCTCATGCCGAACTCGGTGTAGTCGTGCGCATCCTGTTTATACATTTTGGTTCCGGAAACCGAAATGATATAGACGGTGCCCTCTTTGGGGCTGGGGACGCGCCGGCTGGCTTTGAGCGGGTAGGTGCGCAGATACGCGTGGTCATGTCCTTGCAGCGCGAGGTCCACGTGATATTTGTCGAACAGCGGGGTCCAGGCGGCGCGTACCCCGGCGTTGTCGCGGTTGCCGCCGGAGGAATAGGCCGGGTGATGATACACCGCGAATTTCCAGGTCGCCTTTGATTGCGCCAGCGTTTGTTCCAGCCAGCCCGCCTGTTTCCACGGGTCGGAATTCGAGTCCAGGATCACGAACAACGCATTGGCGTATTCAAACGAGTAGGCGCGTTCGGGCTCGAGCCCGGGCGGGCCGTTGCGGGGCAGGGCGAACTGCTCGAGGTAAAGCCGGGGAGGGCCGCCCTGGCATTCGTGGTTCCCGATGGCCGGCACCACCGGCCGCCGATCGTAAACGCCCGCCGCATTGTGGAACAGACTGTCCCAATCATTGCGTTCCGCCCCCCGGTTGACCAGGTCTCCCGCCATGATGTAGAACCGCGCGTCGGGCCGGGAGCGGAAGGCGTTGCGGACCAGGGTGCCCCAGCGATCCAGGCCGTTCTGCGCGTCGCCCATGTAGATGAACGAGAAGGGCTCCGCTCCCGCCGGGGCGGTGGTGAACTCGGCCAGTTCCGTCCAATGGCCGTCGTCGCCGTCGCCAACGGAATAGACATAGGTGGTGCCGGGGGCGAGGTCGCGAAGCACGGCGGTGTGGCGGCATACCGCCGGGTCGTTGGCAAGAGTGGGGCTCACCAGGCGGGTCGTGGTCGCGGTCGCGCGCAGGGGGCGTTTCGGCTTGAAGCGGGCGTAATCGGATTTCTTCTGGTACTGAACATAGCCCCGCGGCGCGGCGGTGCTGGTGCGCCATTGGATCGTCTGCGTCGTGCGCGGGTCTTCGCTCCAGGTGAGCACCACCTGGTCGGGCTTCTCCGTGGCCGGGTAAAGCGTCCACCGGAACAGATTAACCAGCCGGGCATCCTCTTCGCGCTCGGTGTCGGTGCGGATGAGTAGCTGTCCCTCCAATTCGGCCGGCACCGCGCTGAGCTTCGCCGGCTGGTCAATATACGGCTCGACGCCGGCCCTAAATTCCGCCGTGCGCAACTGCCCGGGATACAGTTCGGTGACCTGGACCTTGTCGCCGGGCTTTTGCGGGGCGAGCAGGATGAGATAATGGTTGCCGCTGCCGGTAAAGGAATGAATCCCCAGCCCGATGGGCCCGGCGTCAAAATCCTTCCGCCACACGTCGAAGGTCGCGCTCCCCTCCTTGATCGTGAGCCCGGTTTGGGTAAAACCACGCGCGCGCAGCCAAAAGGGTTCCTCCCCCAGCCGCGCATCGCGCAGGACCGATAGGCGAACCGGAACATTCACCCGGAAGGAAATGTGCTCGGTGGCCAGAATCTCGCGTTCGGCCGCCGTGAGAAATCTTTCGACGGCCTGGGGGTCGAGCCGTGCAAGCTCGTTGGTGCTCAACTGCCGCTTCATCCGCTCGATGACACCGGCAACGGTGTCGTGCACCGACGGATGCGGCCCCACGTGGGCCTCGAGCGGCGCGGCCGTCAGGCCGAGCACAACCAGACCAAGGACCTTTGCCGCGCGCAACTTCTTCATGGGTTAATTATGATTTGATTTCCCGCCTGAGGCCACGCCAAACTTGAAACCAAGATGCTCCAGCCCCTGAATCCGAACGCCTTTCCGGACCGAACCCTGCGGTTAACCCGCCGCCAGATGCTGCGGCGCTGGACGCAAGCCGCGGCGGGACTGGCCCTCGCCTCCGCCTACGGGCCGTTGCTGGCTGCTTCCGGCGAACGCCGGTTTAGAATCGGCGCGTGCGACTGGTCGCTGGGCAAACGCGGCGACCCGGCGGCGTTCGAGGTGGCGAAAGCCATCGGCCTGGATGGCGTGCAGGTGAGCCTCGGGACTGCCGCCGATGACATGCGGCTGCGGAAGGCGGAGGTGCAGCAGCAATACCGGGCCGCCGCGCGCAAGGCGGGTTTGGAGATCGCCTCGCTGGCCATCGGCGAGCTCAACGAGGTTCCTTACAAGAGCGACCCCCGCACCGTCGCGTGGGTGAGCGATTCGGTCGGCGTGTGCGCCGCCCTGGGCGTGCGGGTGGTGTTGCTGGCGTTCTTCGGCAAAGGAGACTTGCGCGACGACCCGGCCGGCGTGGACGAGGTCGTGCGCCGGTTGAAAGCCGTGGCCCCGAAAGCCGAGAAAGCCGGTGTCATCCTCGGCATCGAAAGCTGGCTCAGCGCCGAGCAGCATCTGGACATCCTGGAGCGGGTCGGTTCCAAAGCCGTCCGGGTTTATTACGACGTCTGCAACTCGAACGACCGTGGGTACGACATCTATCGCGAAATCCGCCTCCTCGGCGACCGCATTTGCGAACTGCACGCCAAGGAAAACGGCGCCTTGCTGGGCGAGGGCAAAGTGGACTTTGCCAGGGTTCGCGCGGCCCTGGACGACATTCAGTACTCCGGCTGGGTGCAGATCGAAGGGGCGGTGCCGCCCGGCAAGCCCCTGCTCGAGAGCTACCAGGCCAACTGCAAATTCCTCCGCGGCGTGCTGGGCGCCTGACCGCGCTGCTTTTACCGCCGGATGCGGTGGAATTGCGCGGCGCCGCCGACGGCACGGACGGCGCGGAATTTGCCGCCGCCCAGCGAGGTGATGGTCGCCTGAAGAGGTCCATGAGAACGTAATCGTTCATTGACATCCCGGCAGCCCCTGGGATACCCCAACCCAGTCACGAGCTCCCGGAGATATGACATTCTCATTAACTGACGCCATTAGGGCGCCGATAAGCGAAGTCCTATGGTTGCTCCTCTCGGCTGGTTTTCGCCGCCTCGGTCTTGCGGCGTTTCATCCGCACCAGCGCGGAGAAAAGCAACGCGCCCGTCAAGGCGCTGCCTCGAGGCGCCCCAGCTTACTGGTCCTCTTGCTTCATGAGGCAGCGGATTGCCCAAACCGTGACACCGCTGCCAACAAAGAGCGACAACCAGAGCGCGATCGGGGTATGCATGAACTCGACCGAATCGAGCAA
>CAZVYG010000035.1:0-44744 GCA_964631605.1 uncultured Verrucomicrobiota bacterium | reverse complement strand
CGCCAATTCGGAACAAAGACGGCACTCCCTACGACGGCACTGCGGGACGTAACAGCTGAGGCTTGGGGTTGGTTGCAAGCGCCTCTTGGCCGAAAGGTCCCGGCCTGGGACGCGGAAGAGGAAGTTCTGATACGGCTGGCAGGGGCAGCGGTAGAAGTGGCACCTGCGGTTGGCAACGGCCGTCGCGCACCAAGCGCACGAGTTGCTTCAGATCAAGGCTCAACCCCCTTCCGAGATTGCTGCCAAGCCTCTTTCCGCACGAAGGACTCGATCCGGGCTCGATCCGGACTTGCCCCCGGCGCCGTGTTCAGCGAGGATTTTCGCCAATGAACATCGGCAATCTAATCCGACTCCGTTGAGCTGAGGGCCTCCGCCAGCAACGACCGCCCCTCATTTTCCCTGCCCCAGCCTATCATGCGAGCCCAGGACCAAGCCGCCGCCGAACGACAAATCGGACCCGCCCCCGCCAATAACCGCTGGCCGCCCCAGGTCAAGTTCATCGTCGGAAACGAAGCTTGCGAGCGGTTCAGTTATTACGGGATGAAGGGCATTCTCGCCCTGTACATCACCACGGTCCTGCTGAAGACCCAGGACGACGCCACCACCATCATCGCCCTGTTCAGCGCCTTGAACTACTTTATGCCGCTGGTGGGAGCCTGGGTTTCCGACCGCTTCTGGGGCCGTTACCACACGATTCTCTGGATTTCGCTTTCCTACTGCGCCGGCCATGCCGTGCTCGCCACCAGCGACTTTGTCCCCACCCTCGAGGGCAAAACCTGGACGCTTTACGCCGGCCTGGCCCTGATCGCCTTTGGATCCGGCGGCATCAAGCCCTGCGTCTCGGCCTTCATGGGCGACCAGTTCAAGCCCGACCAGCGGCACCTCCTGCAAAAAGCCTACGCCGCTTTTTATTGGTCCATCAACCTCGGTTCCTTCTTTGCGTTCCTTGTTATTCCCGCCATTCGCAAACAATTCGGCTATAGCTGGGCGTTCGGCGTGCCGGGCATTTTCATGGCGATTGCCACCCTGATTTTCTGGCTGGGCACCAAGTATTACGTTCGCATCCCGCCGGCTCGTGTCACCAAAACCGCCGGCTTTTTCAAAGTCTTCCTCTCCGCTCACGCCGCTCAGGGCGGGTTCGGCCTCGGCTCATGGCTGAACCTGCTGACTTCGATCGGCATTCCGGTCTTTGCCATGGCTGCGCTGGCCTTTGTCGCCTTCAGCCGCTCGAAAGCCCCGTGGCTGGCCTGGTTGAACTGGACCGCGCTCGGCGCCATCGCGGTCTGGTATGTCCTGATCTTTGTCCTGAGCCTCTCCCGGCGGATGGAAATGCCCGACGGCTTCTGGCTCGGGGTCCGAAACCGCTTCAGCGACACCGAAATCGCCGCCGCCCGCTCGGTCAGCCCCATTCTCTTTGTCTTCGCCCTGATCCCCGTGTTCTGGGCCTTGTTTGATCAGACCTTCTCCACCTGGGTGCTCCAGGGCGCCAAAATGATCCCCTTCCAACTGGGGCGCTGGACCATCGGCCCCGAAGAAATGCTCTCGGCCAATCCGCTGTTCGTCATGCTGCTCATCCCGGTGATGACCTGGGGGCTGTATCCCCTGCTCGGACGCCTCGCCACCCCCCTCCGGCGCATGGCCGCCGGCATGTTCCTCGCCGCCCTCTCCTACGTGGTCGTGGCGATGTTGCAGGCGCGCATCGAAACCGGCGCCCAACTCTCCATCCTGTGGCAGATTCTGCCGTATATCATCCTCACCATCGCCGAAGTCCTCGTCTCCACCACCGGCCTCGAGTTCGCCTTCCGCGAAGCCGCGCCACAGATGAAAAGCACCATCATGGGCTTCTGGAATCTTACCATCACCATGGGCAACCTCATGGTCGTCGGCTTTACCCGGGCCCTCGCCGCCGAAGGCGCTCACGATGCTTCCGTGAGCAGTTCCCGGTTTCTCATGTACGCCGCCCTGACGTTCGCCGTGGCCATCCTCTTCAGCCTCGTCGCCGCCTTCTATCGCTACCGCGACGCCGCCGCCGCCCAGGGCAAATAGCGTTTCCCCATTCCGAATTCCAGCCCGCGGCTCCGGCGGCCTACTGCATCTTCTCGAAGGTCTTCTGCAAAATCTGCCAGTCTTTCAAGCCCTTGACCTTTTCCCGCGCGGCCGCGATCAGTTCCGCTTCAAGCGCCCCCTTGGATGGCCGCTGGACCTGGTAAAAAACGCCGAAATAACCGGGAAACGGCTCGCTGGCGAGCCGGTACGCCGCCACCTCGTCGGTCACATCGTGCGTTGCCGGCACGCTGTTAAACACCCCGCCCTTGCGCGGGTTGGCCGCGTCAAAGGCGCCCTCGTAAAACTCGACGCATTCGCTCAGGCACTCAATGAAACTGAAGCCGTTATGATCCATCGCCGCTTCCATCATCTGCATGACATGGTTCGGATTCGAATGGGTGGTTCGAGCCACAAACGTCGCCCCCGCCGCCAGGGCCTGCTTGACGGGATTGATCGGGTAATCCACCGCGCCCCACACGTCCGTCTTGCTCTTGAACCCAAGCGGCGACGTCGGCGAGGTCTGTTTCTTCGTCAGCCCATAAACCCAGTTGTCCATCGCCACGCACGTCAACTTGACGTTCTTCCGCGCCGTGTGGGTGAAATGGTTTCCGCCAATGGAGAACAGGTCGCCATCCCCGCCGAACACAAAGACGTGCAGGTCCGGCCGCGACAGGGCGATGCCACTGGCAAAGGCCAGCGAACGGCCATGAATGTAATGCGCCCCATACGTCTGCACGAAGTAAGGAAACCGGCTCGAACACCCAATCCCGGAAATCGTGGTGATCTTCTCCTGCCAGAGCCGCCGTTTTTCGATCAGCTTGAAGTACAACGCCAGCACCGAAAAATCTCCGCAGCCGGGGCACCACGTCGGGTGGTCCGCGGCCAGCTCCTTCTTGGTGTGCGGTTTTCGCTCCTCGGCGGGCGCCGCTGCCCGCGGGGGCGTGGGCGAAGCGGCCGGGGATTTATCCAGGGGAGAATCAATAACGGAGGCGCTCATAAGGGTAATGGTTTGTCGAAATTGCGAGCTCAGGATGCGGGAACGGGTGGCTTTTGAGATTCTCCGCCCGCGAGGACCGCGCGGGCGCGCTCGAGAATCTCCTTCACTTTCCAGGTCAGGCCGTCGGTCTTGTTGATGCCGCCGATTCTTGCATCACAGTAGCGGGCCCGCAACAGCCCGGCCAACTGGCCATAACCGTAAAGTCCTTCATCATTCATCTCGACCACCCGAATGCTGCCAAAGCCGGCAAAAATATCCTCCAACCCCGGCGGCAACGGGTGCAGGTGCTTCAGATGCAGCGACGAGATGCTCTCTCCGGCCGCCCGCGCCCGGTCCACCGCCTCCTGGATCGGCCCCCGGGTCGAACCCCAGCCGACCAGTAACAGCCTTCCCTCCGGCGGGCCGTACACTTTCGGCACCGGCAGCGTCCGCGCCAAAGCCTGCAGTTTGCGCCGCCGCTTGGCCGTCATCTCCATGTGCAATCGCGGCGCCCCGGTCGGATGCCCCATTTCATCGTGCTCCAGTCCGCCCGCCACCGGGTAGCGCCCGTTAAGAATCCGCGTGCCCGGCACCACCCGCGGCGTCACGCCATCGGGTGACGACAAATCGTAAGGCTTGTATTCGGCAACCGGCGTAAAGTCCGGGCTGATGTCCTGGCAAATCTTCTCGAGGTCGGGGGTCGGAAACGCCTCAATCCGCGTCGCAATGGCCTGGTCGCTTAGAATGAATACCGGCACATTATACTTCCGCGCGATGTTCACCGCCTCGATCGCCGTGTAAAAGCAATCCTCCACATCCGCCGGCGCCAGCACCACCCGCGGCGCATCCCCATGGCTCCCGTAACACGCCAGGTTCAAATCCGACTGCTCCACCTGCGTCGGCAAACCCGTCGAAGGCCCCCCACGTTGAACATTGATGACCACCAACGGCACCTCCGACATCACCGCCCAGCCCACTGACTCCATCTTCAACGAAATCCCCGGCCCGCTTGAACCCGTCACCGCCACCCGCCCCGCAAAACTGGCCCCGTTCGCCATCGAAATCGCCGCGATCTCATCCTCACACTGCACAAAGGTCCCGCCATACTTCGGCAGCTCCCGCCGCAAAATCTCCATCACATCCGACCACGGCGTAATCGGATAAGCCGCCCCAAACCGCACCCCCGCCGCGATGACTCCGTAAGCCAGGGCCTCGTTCCCATTCATCACCACCTGCCGCCCCGAACGATGCCGCGCCTCGGTGAAGTGATAGGTCTCCGTCCACGCCCCCGTCGTGTAACCGTACCCGGCGTGAAACGCCGCCAGCGCATTCTTCACCACGCTCTCGTCCTTGCCCTTGAACCGCTCGGTGATCAGCTCCTCCAGTTTCCCCACCTCCAGGTCAAACATCCGCGCCAGCAAACCCAGCGCGAACAGGTTCTTGCCCTTGTCCTTGGCCGTGCCTCCAATTGCCTCAATGGTCAGGGTCGAAATGGGAATCCCCACATGCCGATATTGGGCCTGCTTCTCCGGATTCGGCTCGACGTGGTCCGTGTCATACAACACCAACCCGCCCGGACGCAGCGACGACAAATGCCCGTCATACGAATGCTGGTAAAACGCCAGCAGCACATCCGCCTCGTCCCCCGCGCTGAGAACCTCCCCGGAACCCATCCGCACCTGGAAGATGGACGGCCCCCCCGAAATCGTCGAAGGAATCGTCATGAAGGTCATGACCTCCTGCTCCGTTCGGCCCGCCAGCCGCGCCAAAAAACCCCCAATCGCCTGAATCCCATCCTGCGAGTTGCCGGCGATTCGTATCACCGCTTCGTGGATCGTCCTGACCTTCGGAGCGCCGCCCGCGGCGGCCGGTGCGGTTGTGTTCATACCATGCGTTCTCGATTGCTGCTTTGGTTTCGCACCCGACTGCATTGCAATCAGTGCAAATTAATTGCTAAATAAAATTCTATCATTCAGCCCCGGGCTGTCAATGGATTATAAACCGTTTTATCAGCCTGCCCGGCAAGACCTTGCGTCAGCAATTCTAATTGTCATCAGATTGCCAAAAAATGTCCATTAGATAATCACATCACCGCGCCGCCCCCCATTCAATGCCGTTTCTCCAGCGTCCCCCCGCCCAAGATAATACCGCAGCGCCTCGGCCACGCCGGCGCCCCGCGCCGCCTGGCTCACATACCCGCCTTGCTCCAGCACGGCGGCCTGCACTTCCGGCACCGCGTTGGCGGGCGCTGCCAGGTGCGCCGCGTAAGTCCTGGACAACATGGGCAGATCGTTCAGGTGATCGCCCGCCGCGAACACTTCCTCCCGCGCCAACCCCAGCCGCCGCGTGACCTCCGCCAGCGCCGTTCCTTTGTTGTAGGCCCGATGACTGAACCGGGCGTAAACGTCGTTGCGCACAATGGCCAGGTCGGGCACCTGCCGGCAGTAACGCTCGAGGTGGGCCAGGATCAGGTCCATGTCGCCGTTGGTGCTGGTGATCAGGCACAGGGGGGAATAGGCGTCCTCATAAATCCGCGCGTGAAAGCGGGCGTTGATCCACGCCACCATTTCCGGCACGTCGGGTCGAATCCGCGCGAACAACTCGGCGTGGGCCCGGTGGCAGGCCTCGTTCCATCCCTCCAGCGGCACGTATTGGGAATCCCGGTGCTGGTACACCTCCCGCTCGACCAAAACCAGAAAGTCCGGCTCCACCTCGATCCCGGCACGCCCCAGCGCCTCCATCAGGCTCGACATGTCCCGCCCCGTGTTGATGATCCACTTGGCGCCTTCGGCCCGCAGCCGCGCAATCTCCTCCTGCACCTCGCCGGGAATGGGAGGGTTCTCAAATTCCGCGAAGAGCGTTCCGTCAAAATCCGTCGAAAGTAACTTGATCCGTGCCATGATGCTGTGCTTGCCTCCTCACAGATTGGTGGGATACTGTGAATTGTCAAAAATGAAAACTGCTTACGAATTGGCGATGGAGCGCCTGGCCAAAAGTTCGCCCTCTGTCCAGCTCACGGCCCGGCAAAAAAAGGCCCTTGCGGAGCTGGACTCCAAATACGCCGCTAAAATCGCCGAACGCGAGCTGCTCCTCAAAGGCGAAATGGCCAAAGCCGCCGAGCGCGGCGACTTCGAGGCTCTCGAACAACTCGAGAAGCAATTGGTTAGCGACCGCAAATCCCTCCACGCCGAACTCGAGGAGAAAAAAGAGCTCATCCGCCAGGGCAAGTAACGGTCAATTCCGGCAGCCGTGCCCTGCTTCCACCCCGGCGTACTTCTCCCTCTTACCGGAACGATTCAAACCAGTTCAAAATCAGCGGCACGCCCGAATAAAGGCACGTGCCATGGGTCCCCGCCGGGTTCGGGTCCACCAACCGCACCTGGTTGGTGTCGGCGCCCGCCGCCACAAAGCTCGCATACGCCACCGCCGAGTTCGCATAGGGCACCACGTCATCCGCCGCGCAGTGGAACAGCCGCGTCGGCGAAACCGGGGCCCACCCCAGTAGATCGTTCTCGCGCAAGACCTGCCGGAACGGATGGTTCGGATCGTTCTTGAACGCCTCCAAAAAATCCGGCCTCAAAATCTCGCTCGGAATCCCTGAGGGCGGCATGGCCGCGTCAATCTCCTCGCCGGTGTGTTCCCCGTCGAACAAGGGGGGCAGCGTGTGGGCATACGGCTCGACGAGAATCTCGGCGGGATCCTCAAACAGGTGGTAAATGCTGTTGTAGGTAAACAACACGTAGGGAAGGTAGTTGGGCGACGGATAAGACTGCGGGGCCACCATGATCTCTGCCATCGTCCCCGACAAATCATACGGGCCATCCGACGGCGCCGAGGCCGTGATCGCAAACTCCGCCGCGTGTTTCCGCTCGATTTCCTGCTGCGCCGCCAGCGTCACATACGCTCCCTGCGAATAACCAAATAGAAACAGCTTCCCGCTCAACCCCTGTGGAACCGCCTGCTGAATCGCCGGCACACCCGCCACGCTCGCCCGGACGGCCCGCAACATATCCACCACCGCCGTCGCGCTCGAGCGCCGGTGCACGTAGGGATGAACATTCGTCGAGCCTTCGCCCAACCCCAGATAATCCGGCAGCGCCGCCACGTAACCATGACAGGCCGTAATCAAACCGATCGCCCGCTCGGTGACTCCCACATACGACGGCGCGTCAATCCGGCGATGGACCGTCCCATGCTGGTAACTGAACAAATCCGCGGGCGTGGGGATGCCCGTCGGCACGAACAACGCTCCTGAAGCCATCGTGGGCCCCAGCAACCCGTCCACCGTCTCGTAATCCACCCGGTACACATCCACCCCATACGAGGCCGTGAACGGAATATCTATCCCATACTCCAGTTCGACCATCTGAATCAGCAGGTTCATCGTTGCCTGCGACGCATTCTCCTGAAACGTCACCCCCCCCCACCCCCCCCCCAAGAACAACCCCACCCCGTAAAAAACACCCCCATAAGCCCCCCACCGCAACCCAAACGCGCCCCTTCCGCCCCGAGCCGCTCCGCAAACGTCGTCCCTGCCATCGGCCAGTCATCCCACGGCAACAAGGGCGTCCATCGCCCTGTTCCCAAGGCCGGCCGGTACTGGACCGTGTAAACCTTGCCCGCCCCCTGGCTCGGCCAGCTCAACCGCGCCTGGTCCCCCTCCAGTTGGAGGCTCAGGTTAAAGCCCCAGCAGGGCGCCACCGTCAGAGCCACAAACCACCACGCCACGCTCTTCAATCGGATCATTTGTTTCATGGGAATAACCTTTCTGGAATCCATCGCCTATCGTTCGCTCCTTTTCATCCGGGACGAAGAGTCCACGCCATGTCGCCGCCCAACCCCCATAGCCCGTTTACCAGTCCGCAACCTCAGGCCGAATTCCGATGGGAGAGTGCGAGCGCTCATGATGCCCCCATCCTCCCCTCGCATCCCTGACCTGTCAAGCCGCCCTGCCTTCGGCTTTGGCCCTCGCGGCCCGGCAGCCGCCCTGCTTCCCCGGCTCGGGGAGGTGGTCGGTCTCGCGCCCGCACCTCGCGGCGGCACAGGCCAGGTGTGGTTTGGCGTGGTAGTTTTGCGTGGTGGTTTTGCATTGACAAAATGGGCTTTTTTTGGCATCAGGCGGGGGATGCGGATCGCCGTTACTCAGATGAGCAACGAGGTGCTGTTGCGCCGGTTGCTGGACGCCATTCCGGCATTCGTCTTCCTGGTGGACCAGGATGTGGCGATTCTCGACTATAACGCGGCGGCGGCCGAACTGCTCGGGCCAGAGCCCCAGAAGGCTTTGCGACAACGCGGAGGCGAGGCGCTGCGCTGCGCCCGCTCCAAGGACTCCCCGCATGGATGCGGCCGCGGCGGTTTCTGCCCCAACTGCGGACTGCGCTCGGCGGTCAAGGAGGCGTTCGCCGGCCATCAAGTGGTTCGGCGTCGCGTGCGCATGGATCTGCTGGACGCCGGCAGCTCCCGCGAGGTCTGTTTCCTCGTGACCGCCTCGCCGTTCGCTTATCAGGGCCATGACCGGGTTGTGCTGGTGCTGGAGAACCTCAGCGAGGTGATCCAGTTGGAGCGCATCATTCCCATTTGTGTCCGCTGCCATAAGGTGCGCGACGACAAGCAATTCTGGTCCAACGTGGATGAGTATTTGCGCCGGCACATGGACATGACCTTCACGCATAGTCTTTGCCCGGACTGTGTCCGTGTCGAGCAGGCCAAGCTCGATCAGGCCTAAGACCCGATTTCCAGGCTGGGGGGCGACATGGACCACACTGCCGTAAGGAGAAACATCCGCCGGGTGTCGGTTCCATTCGTCTGGCTGGCCTTGTCATGGCTCGGAGCCAGTGTTCTCTCCGCCCCAACTGGACCTTCCCCTGCCGGCTACGATTCAACCGCCGCCGCGCCCGAGTCACCGTCCGGCCCGGCTCACCCCAAAGACCCGCTCGGCCTCTGGCGCGAGGCGGACATCTCTGCTTACCCCTCAGGTGCCAAAGCTTGGATCAGACCGGAACGCTTCCGCGTGTGCCGTCTTGATCGCGCCCGTCTTCAGCCGCTGCTGGCCCACGCGCCGCCAGAACAGGCACAAGCCCTGGCCCATTCAACATCCTGCGTCAGCCTGCCCCTGCCGGAAGGCGGTTTCTCCCACTTTCGTTTTGTCACGGTGGCGGTGATGGCGCCGGAGCTGGCCGCAAAATTTCCCGAAATCCAGACTTTCCTGGGGCAGGGGATCGAGGATCCGACGGCGACGGTGCGCTTCGATCTGACCCCCGCGGGTTTCCATGCCCAAATCCTGCGACGCGACGGCGCCGTCCACATTGACCCCCTGTTTCAAGGCAACTCCGAATGCCACGCCGTTTATTTACGCAAAGACTATCGGCGGTTCGCCGGCGACTTTCGCTGCTTGACGCCGGCCAGCTCCGCAGATTCATCGCCACCGGCCCGAGACTCGATCTCCCTTCCCGCCCCCCTGCCGCCGCCGCAGCCCCCTTTCGGCACCAACCTCCGAGTCTATCGGCTCGCGTGCGCCGCCATGGGCGAATACACGCAGTTCCACGGCGGTAGTGTGGCCAATGGCCTGGCGGCCATCGTGACCGCCATCCACCGCGTCAACGGCGTCTATGAAACCGACCTGGCCATTCGCCTCCAGCTTGTCGCCAACAACGATCGGCTGGTCTATATCAATGCCGCCACCGACCCTTATACCAGCTCGGACCCGAATGTCCTGCTCAGCCAGAACCAGGCGAATCTCGACAGCGTGATTGGCAACGCCAACTACGACGTCGGCCACCTGTTTGGAATCCGGGCCGATGGGCGGGCCTATCTCGGCGTGGTCTGCGCCGCCGGGCTCAAGGCCGGCGGTTACACCGGCAGCGCCGCGCCAGTGGGCGACCCCTTCTTTATTGATTATGTCGCGCACGAGCTCGGCCATCAATTCGGCGCCAACCACACGTTCAATGGCACCAACAATGCCTGTGGAGGCTGGCCCCCCAACCGCAACCCCTCCACCGCTTACGAGCCCGGCAGCGGTTCCACCGTGATGAGCTATGCCGGCATTTGCGGGCTGGACGATTTGCAGGCCCATAGCGATGCCTACTTCCACTCCGCCAGCATCGAGGAAATTCTCTCTTTCGTGACCTCGGGCCCGGGCAGCGCGTGTCCCCTCCTCCTCCCGACCTCCAACTCCCTGCCGGTCGTCACCGCTCCCGCCAGTTGCGTCATCCCGCGGGGCACCCCCTTCCGCCTCACGGCCGCGGCCGCCGACCCCGACGGCGACTCGGTCACCTACTGCTGGGAACAACGCGACCTGGGGCCGCCTTTGTCGCTCGGCGCGCCTGACAACGGCTTGAGCCCGCTTTTCCGATCTTTCCCGCCCGCGCAGGGTCCCACCCGCGTTTTTCCCCAACTCACCGGGTTGCTGGCCGGAATCGCCGCGAAAGCCGAATGTCTTCCCGTCACGAACCGCACGATGCATTTCCGCGTCACGGTCCGCGACCACTGTCCCGCCGGCGGCGGAATGGCAACCACCGACACCGAAATCCAAGTCGCCACCAACGCCGGCCCCTTTGTCCTCACCTCCCCCAATGCCCCCGTCACCTGGTCAAATATCCACACCGTCACCTGGGACGTCGCCGGGACGACCAACCCCCCGGTCTCAGCCGCCTCCGTCAACATCCTCCTTTCCACCAACGGCGGCCTGACCTTTCCCATTGTGCTGGCGGCCCAGACGCCCAACGACGGCGCCGAGACCGTTCAGTTCCCAATGCTTGATACCACCGCCGCGCGCATCCAAGTCGAGGCGGCCGACCATACCTTTTTTGACATCTCCGACACGGACTTCTCGCTGGTCTCATTCGTCCCGGCGCCCCGGATCGAGTTGGACACGATCGCCTTGCTCCGTGAAAACTGCGCGGGGGCAAACCAGGCTCTCGACTCAGGTGAAAGCGTGATCATGAATTTCTTGCTCCGAAACGTCGGGACGGCGCCCACCACCAACCTGGTCGTCACCCTGCTGGCCACCAATGGAGTCCTGTTGCCCGGCGCGCCGCAACACTTTGGCGTGCTCCCGCCCGACGGACAGGCGGTCGCGCGCCCGTTTGCCTTCGTCGTCGGCGCCCCTTGCGGGAGCAACCTGGTGGCGGTGCTTGAGCTGTGGGACGGCGCCGGATTCCTGGGGACAGTTGAGGGCGTTTTGCCGGTTGGCACGAACACCTATGCGACCTTCGCCTTTGCCAATCCGGCCAGTATTTCCATCCCCGACCACGCCCCGGCTGATCCCTACCCCTCCGCCATCACCGTGGCGAACCTCCCGGGGCGCGTCGCGAAAGTGACCGTGACGCTGACGGACTTCTCCCACCCGTATCCCGACGACGTGGACGTCCTGCTGGTTGGCCCGCAAGGTCAGCTCGTCATGCTGCTTTCCGACGCGGGCGGTGACTTCATCGTCAAAGGGCTGAACCTGACCTTCGACGACGACGCGCCAGCCCCGCCTCCGGACAACCTCCTCCTGAGCACCGGAACGTGGCAACCGTCAAACTTCGATTATACGCCGGATGACTTCGTCCCTCCCGCACCCGCTGGTCCGCCCGGCCACACCCTTGGTGTGTTCAACGGTACGGATCCCAATGGCACCTGGTCGCTGTTTATCCAGGACGACGAGCAGCAACTGTCCGGGGGGCTCGCGGCGGGCTGGTCGCTGACGATCACAACAACCGCACCCCTATGCTGCGACGGTCCGGTGGCCGCCGACCTCGAACTGGTTCCCTCCGCCCTTTCAAACCAGGTCAATCTCGGCTCCGAAATCACACTCGGCCTCTGGCTCACCAACGCAGGCCCGGCTGAGGCCTACGCCGTTGCCGTCACGAACCTGCTGCCCACCGGCCTCGCTTTTGTTTCCGCCGCCACGACTCACGGAACGTGCGATTACCGGAATGGACGCGTGATCTTCGCGCTCGGCGACCTCGCCAGCGGCGCTGCCTGCGAGCTCACGCTCAACGCCGTGGTCCAGAACCCGGGCGCCCTGTGGAATGTGGCCGAAGTTGCTGCCAGCACAACCGACCCCCTGGCCGCCAACAACGCGGCTGTGACCGTCATCGTGGCAAATACGCCCCCCGCGATTGCTTCCATCCCGGACCTCGAGACGCTCGAAGACACCCCGGTCCAGATGGCGTTGAGTATCAGCGACGCGGAAACGCCCCCGGAATGGCTGTCAGTTTCCGGTTTTGCAGCCGAGACCAATCTTGTGCCGGAATCCCACCTCATCTTCGAAGGCGCAGGAGCCGACCGCATGCTCACCATTTGGCCGGCGACCAATCAGTTCGGCTCGACTGTTATCACCCTCGAGGTCAGCGACGGCCTCGCGTCCAACTCCGTTTCCTTCAACTTGAATGTGGCGTCGGTGAATGACCCGCCCGCGCTGGCGCCCATTCCGGATCAACTCATCATCGAGGGCCAGACTTTGATCTGGACCAACCTCGCCTTCGACCCGGATGCTGCTCCCAACACCTTGCGGTTCAGCCTCGATACCAACGCCCCCACGGGCCTGCAACTGGACCCCGCCAATGGCCTGCTCACCTGGACGCCCGGCGAACCGGACAGCCCCTCCACAAACACCGTGACCGTCGTTGTCACCGATGATGGCGAGCCGCCCTTGAGCGACACTCAGTCTTTTCTCCTTACCGTCCTCCCCCGGCTGGTATTCAAGTCCGTCACTTCCTCGAACGGGACGTTATCCCTCCGCTGGCGGACCATCCCGGGCAGAAGTTACCGCCTCCAGTACCTGGACACGCTGGAGGCTTCGAATTGGACCGACCTCTCCCCCGACCTCACCGCCGAGGGAGGCGAACTCGAGGCCACCGACCCTGTTCAGCCCCAAACGCAGCGCTTCTACCGCGTTCAATTGCTGCCTTGAAACGGCCAAACGCACACAAGCTTGTGCCTGTGCAGGCCTGGCCCAGCCTCCTCGAGGCTGACGGCTTGAGGGGGCTGCAACAAAAAAGGCAGACCCTCG
Organism: uncultured Verrucomicrobiota bacterium; assembly: GCA_964631605.1. Classification (GTDB taxonomy): domain Bacteria; phylum Verrucomicrobiota; class Verrucomicrobiia; order Limisphaerales; family UBA8199; genus JARKQH01. Next base: position 31,725 of record CAZVYG010000035.1, on the reverse strand, counting down.
CGAGCCTGCCTTCCGGAAGCGATAAAACTGTTACTTGGCGGGTTTCTCAGCCTTCTCGGTTTTAGCCGGACGCTCGGTCCGCGGAGCTTTGGCTTTCTTCTCCGTGGCCCCGGCTGGCGCCGCCTCCGGGCGGCGTCCGCGCTTTTCCGTCTTCGGCTCTTCTTTCCTCGCTTCCGTTGCAGCCTCCGGCGGCGGCAACGGCGTGCTGCTCTCGACACGCACCTTGAGCGTGGACTTCACATCCGGGTGGAGGTGAAGCTCGACTTCGTGGTCGCCCAGAGTCCGAATGGGGTTCTCGAGATGGATTTTCTTCTTGTCGAGCATGATGTCGAACTGGGTCTTGAGCTGATCGGCAATCATGCCCGAGGTCACCGTGCCGAACATCTTGCCATCCTCGCCAGTCTTGACGGAAATGAGGCAAATCAGCTTGGAAATGCTCTTGCCCAGCTCGGTCATGGTGTTGAGCTCGTGGGCTTCGCGCTCGGCGCGGCGCTGCCGCAGCACCTCCAGCCGGCGCTTGTTGGCCGCGGTCAGCGGAATCGCCAGGCCCTTCGGAAACAGGTAGTTTCGTGCATAGCCGGCCGCAACCTTCACCTGGTCGGATTCGGCTCCAAGGCCAACAATGTTGTGAGTAAGAATGACTTCAGTCTTTGCCATAGGAAATTGTTTTAGCAGTCAAGAGAATGGGTTTCCGCGGGAGCTCTCTCCCCTCTTAGAAGGGCACATCATCATCTTCGGCCGGCGGGACCTCGGCAGGCACTTCGGGGGGAACGGCGGGTGCCGCGGCAGCCGCGGCAGCGGCCGGCGTCCGAGTGCGCGCCGCGGCGTCGCCTCCAGCTTCGGTGCGGTTGCCGCCCCCCAAAAACTGGAAACTCTCGACCACCACGCCCAACTTGCTGCGCTTCTGCCCGGTCTGCTTGTCGTCCCACGTATCGAGCCGCAGCCGCCCTTCGATGAGGATCGGGCTGCCTTTTTTGAGGTATTGGGCAATGGTCTCGGCCTGTTTCGAGAACGCGTCCACATCCACAAAGGTGGCCTCCTCGCGCGTCTCGCCGGTTTCGGTGCGCCACACCCGGTTGACCGCCAGGCCCAGCTTGGCGATGGCCACGCCTTTGGGCGTGTAACGCAGTTCCGGGTCGCGAGTCAGATTCCCTACCAGAATAACTTTATTGTAGCTGGCCATGACGCTGATCCTCCGAGGAAACGAGTTTAAGCGGCGGCGGGGGCGGCGGGAGCCTTGGGCTGGGGCGCCACGGTGAACAGGACCCGGAACACGTCCGGATCCATGGCGAACCGGTGCTTGATCTGCTCCGTCAACCCCGGCTTGCCCTCGAAAATGATGTTCACATAAAAGCCCGACTGGTGCTTCTTGTTGGCCACCCGCGCAAAATTGCGCTTGTCCATTTTTTGCACCGTCTCGATCTTGCCGCCCAGATTGGTGATCTCGGCTGTGATCTTGTCAATCACATCCTTAATCCCTTCTTCTTTGCCCGCGGTATCCAGTATGAACAAGCCTTCGTATCGTTTCACTGCTCTTTTCCTTCACTCCCGGAACCGGCAACGGTTCCGTTGAACTGATTCATTGCTTTCTGTATTCCGGCCACCGCCCAGGTCTCCGCCTGGTCAGCAGCCACACTCAACACTTTATCGGCCAGCGCCGCTTCCGTCGAACTAAAACGTCCCAGCACATACCCGGCAATCTGCCGGGCCCCGGCTTGTCGCCCGATCCCCACCCGGAGCCGGGCATAATTCCGACTGCCCAGGTGCTGCTCGATGGACTCGAGTCCGTGATGCCCGCCGCTGCTGCCCTCGGGCCGGAGCCGGAGCTGACCCAGCGGCAAATCCGCGTCGTCCACCACAACCAACAACTGCGCCAGCGGCACCCGGTAATACGCCACCAAAGGCCCCACCGCTTCCCCGCTGGCGTTCATATACGTCTGCGGTTGGCACAGCAGCAACCGTTTCCCAGCCACTTCCCCGCGCGCCACTCGCGCGTTGAACCGCTTCTCATAGGTCCAGGCCGCCTGCCAGCGCTGCGCCAGTTTCTCCACCACCACAAAACCCGCATTGTGCCGGGTCCGCGCATATTCCGCCCCGGGGTTGCCCAACCCCACGATGAGATGCCAGTTCTCCATGGGCCCGGGCCAATGGCCGGCCCGGCCCTGGCCGGGCGGCCCACAACCTTATTTCTTCTTCTCCGGCGCGGCTTTCGCAGCCGGAGCGGCTGCGGCGCCCTTCTCCGCGCCTTTCGCCGGGGCAGCGCCCTTCTCGGCGCCCTTGGCGGCTGCGGCGCCCTTCTCGGCGCCCTTCGCCGGAGCGGCGCCTTCCTCGCCTTCTTCTTTCTTTTCTTTGATCATCTCGACATCGCCGGCAGCCACCTGGGCCTCGGCCTCGGCCGCGGCTTCTTCCTCTTCGGTGCGTGGCGCGGCCACAGCGATCACGGAGATATGTTTGTCGCCCAGGATTTCAACTCCGGGCGGGGGCTGAATGTCACCCAGGTGGATCGCCTGGCCCACGTTGAGATGACTGACGTCCACCGTGATCACCTCCGGAAGGTCCTTCGGCAGACCGCGAACCTTGATCTTGAACAGCACGTGCTCGAGCACCCCGCCGCCGGTCTTGACCCCCACGGCTTCCCCGGTGCTCTCCACCGGCACCATGATGGTGACCTTTTCATTCTCCGCCACCTCGTGAAAATCCACATGCAGCACCTTCCCGCTCAGCGGGTGATGCTGCACTTCCTTCACCAGCGCAAGCCGTTTCGGGCGCGCATCCTCTTTCACCGCCAGGTCCACCAGCAGGTTCTCCGAGACCGAGTGATGGATCAAATCTTCCAATTCCTTGGCGTTGACCTCCAGGTTCTGGGGCTGAATCTGCCGGCCGTATATCACCGCGGGAATGCGGCCGTCCTCCCGAAGTTTCTTGGCTCCGGCGCGGCGTTCCAGCGACCGGGCAACTGCGTTTAAAGGTACTGATTTCATCGTTCTTACATTCGCGTGGCACTGGCGGACACCCCGTCAACTGGTGCGTCCGCCTCTAAACTCAAATAGCGAGGTTACCGACGAATTACTGTGAATTCGCTTGATGGCTTCGCCCAAAAGCCCTGCGACCGACAAGGTCGTTACCTTCAGGCCACTGATCGCAGGGCGAAGGACAGTATCAGTTGTCACCAATTCGTCAATAGTGGATTTTCGCAACCGTTCCACCCCCACCTCGTTCAGCACGGCGTGCGAGACGCAGGCCAGAATCTTCCTGGCCCCCTTCCGCTTTAACAAATCCGCCGCCTGCGTCAGCGTCCCGGCTGTCTCGGTTAGGTCGTCCACAAGCAGGACATTCTTGCCCCGGATTTCGCCGATGACCGCCAGGGACTCGACCTCGGTGGCGTTCTTGCGGCGCTTGGCCACGATGGCCAGCCCCGCTTCCATGACTTGGGAATAGGCGTAGGCCATCTTCAGGCCCCCCACGTCGGGACTGACCACCACCAAATCGCGCAACTTCTTGCGCTTCAAATAGTCATACATCACCGGCGCCGCATACAGATGATCCACCGGAATGTCAAAAAACCCTTGGATTTGCTGGGCGTGCAAGTCCATGGTTAAAATGCGGTTAGCCCCGGCCGCCACAATCAAATTGGCCACCAGTTTTGCCGTGATCGGCACCCGCGGCTGATCTTTCCGATCCTGCCGCGCATACCCGTAAAAAGGCACAACCGCCGTAATCCGCGCCGCGCTGGCCCGCCGCAACGCATCAATCATGATGAACATCTCCATCAAATGATGGTTCGTCGGCGGACTGCTTGACTGTACCAAAAAAACATCCTCTCCCCGAACGTTTTCCTCGATTTTGACGAAGGTTTCACCGTCCGGAAAAGGCTTGATGGTGGACTTGCCCAACTCGATGCCGATGTAGGCAGCGATGGCTCTGGCCAACGGTTCATTCGAACTGCCGCTAAATATCTTCACATGCGCGTTGCTGGATGAAAAATAAGAATCCACCGAATGGGTGGAAAAGCAGGCAGACTCTATCACCCCCTCTCCCCGACGCAAGCTCAAACAGGCAAAAATCCGGGCTTCGCCTGAAAATGGGAGGTCCCCGCCAGGGAACTTGGAGTAGGGCGCGACACGCGGAATTCGCACCACCTTCCAATCCCCGGCGGGGACCTTATCTCATGGTTTCCCGGCACCTCGGCCCGAAGGCCGGGGGGCCGGACCATTTCGGCTTCCATTGCGGAAGCCAAAAGGCTTGCTGCGCAAATCGGGCCCCGGACAGCCTAGCTGGGATTACCGCACTCGAACTCGCCAACGGCTTCCTCCGCCGCCTCTTTGCGGCCGCCCAGACAGGAGTCGCAAAACAGTTCGAGGCTCACTCCGCCACTTACCAGGGCCAGCATACAGAGCGCCACGTCTATCATGCCCTTTTTGTCAGCAGGGACAATGCCAAGCCCAGGCCAACCCTTGGAATGCATGCCCCTACCACTCCTCCAGCGGTTCCCGCCGCGGCCGATGCCTCGCACTTGGAGTCCGTTGAAGAAGTAGCAGCGGACGTGAGTCCGCTCCATTCACCGCCGTTCTTTGCGAGGAAAGTCTGAGCGGACTGACGTCCGCTGCTACCGAAAAGGAGTTTTTCAACCGGCTTCTAGAAGCGGGTCAGGCGTTCCAAGTCGTTCACGCGCCGGTCTATCCCCCCCCGGGTCACACGCGTGGTCCGCGTCAGACCCAATCCCTCGCAACAGAAGGAGGCCACCACGCTCCCATAAATCATGGCCCGCCGAATGTTGGCGTCAATGGAACCTCTCGCCCCTGACAAATAGCCCATCAGGGCCCCGACGAACGAGTCGCCGGCCCCTGTGGGGTCCACCAGCTTGGGCACCGGGTAGGCGGGGCACAGAAACAGGCCCTTGGGACTGGAGAGAATCGAACCGTGCGAACCTTGCTTGATGATCACATACTTCGGCCCAAGCCGGTGTATGCGCTTGAGCGCGGCAAACGGGTTGTCCTGTTTCGTCAACTGGCAGGCTTCGCTGTCGTTGAGCACGAAGCCGTCGAGGCGCTTGAGCAGACGCAGCAAATCCGCCAGGGCGATGTTGAGCCACAAATCCATGGTGTCGGCGACCACGAAGCGGGGACGACGCATTTGCTCCAGGACATGGAGCTGGAGCGAAGGAGCGATGTTGGCCAGCAGCACAAAAGGGGTGTCGCGCCAGGCGGACGGCAGCACCGGATTGAAGCTTTCGAACACCCCCAATTCGGTCAGCAACGTCCGCCGGTTGTTCATGTTGGCTTCGTACTCCCCCGACCAGTGAAACGTTTTGCCCGGAACAACCTGCAATCCATCCAGATGGATGCCGTGCCGGCGGTAAAGGGCGAGGTAACGACGCGGGAAATCCTCACCGACCACGCCCACCAGGCGCACGGCGCTGAAAAAGCTGGCTGCCACCCCCGCATGGCTGGCGGAGCCGCCCAACAGCCGCGGATTCTCCGCTTTTGGAGTTTTAATCGAGTCCAGGGCCGTGGAGCCAACAATCAGTACGCTCATAGTTGCTTGAACACGCGGTTTGGCCGCGGCAGGACGATAAAAGAAGCCCTCGGCGCGGCGCAATGGCAAAACCGCGCAATCAAAGGCGCGGGCAGGCCGGGCAGGCAGGTTGCCGCACCGGTTTGTGCTTTAAGTTCAAGGCCCCCGGCTGGTAAGCTCGGGCGATGTTGAACAATCATTTGCCACCATCATTCATCCGGGAGGATCCCTGGCGCATTTTTCGAATCATGGCCGAGTTTGTGGATTCCTTTGAAACACTATCGCGGGTGGGGCCAGCGGTGACCGTCTTTGGCTCGGCGCGGATGAAACCCGCCGACCCCTACTACAAGCAGACGGTGGAACTGGCCAGGGCGCTGGCCAGGCACAATTTTGCGGTGATCACCGGCGGGGGACCGGGGATTATGGAAGCCGCCAACAAAGGCGCGCACCAGGCCAAGGGCCGGTCGGTCGGGTTGAACATCGAACTGCCTTTCGAGCAGAAGGCCAATCGTTACGCCAACATTCCCATCCACTTCCATTATTTTTTCTCCCGCAAGGTCTGCTTCGTCAAGTACAGCCTCGCCTTCATCTTCATGCCGGGCGGGTTCGGAACCCTGGACGAGTTCTTCGAAGTGTTGACCCTCGTGCAGACGCAGCGCATTCCCGAGTATCCGATGATTTTGTTTGGGCGCAAACATTGGGAAGGGCTGCTCAAATGGATGAAGGAGCGCCTCGAAGGGAACGCCTACATCAGTCCCGGGGATTTGAACCTCGTGACGCTAACCGACGATCCCCAGCAGGCGGTTGACCTCATCCTGGATTACGAGCGCCGGGTGGGCCCGCCCGAGATGGTGCCGAAGGCCTTTGCCTGAGGGCGCGGCTGGGGGCGCCAGCAGAAACGGTTGCTCGAGACGGCTGGCCTACGGCGGCAGTTTGAGCGGGATTTGAACATTAAAGCTCCCGTCACGGTCCCGCCGCGCCGCCGCCGCGCAAAGCAGCGCGATCGGTTCGCCATTCTCGAACAGCAGTTGCGGGCGCTCCAACGCGTCCATCTTTTCCACGCGACCATCCGCCCACCTCAATTCCGGCGTGGCGACCAGCGCGTGCCGGGCCAGTTTCCAGTCAAAGCCATCCACCGATTCCCACAGGGCCAGCGAATAGCCGCGCTTGGTGAAGTTCCCCTGGTTGTCCTTCACAATCGCCCAGTAACGATCCGCGCCGCGCCAGATGAACGGGTCCTCCGCCGCAAACATGACCCCCTTCGCGCCAAACACTTCGCCCGGATGTTTCTTGAACGGCCCGGCCGGATGGTCCGCCGTCGCAACCAGGTGCACGACCGGACCGCCAAAGGGCGGAGGCCGCTTCCTGCCGACGGCCTTGTAAATCATCAGCACGCCGCCCTCCGGCCGCGGCGTCACGCTGGGATTGGAAGTCAGCAACGCATCCGGCGCGTTGGTGTCGGCGCTGATGTCCACAATGGGGTTGTCGCACCGCTGCCACGGCCCCTCGGGCGCATCCGCCACGGCCACGCCGATGCGCTGGCGGTTGCGATGCGTCCAGTTCAACCCCTGGCCCAGCGCCCGATCCCCGTGGTTGCCCATGTAATAGAGGTAAAACTTCCCCCCGATGCGCACGATCGTCGGGTTGTGCGTGCAGGACCCATCCCAATAATTTGTCCCCCGCGGCGGCAGTGCCACGTCACGATGCTGCCACGGACCGAATGGTGAATCGCTCACCGCGTGCGCGACCTCCGAGTGCGTGACCCAGGCAAGGTGGCCCAGCTTGCGCGGCCACCGCGAATAGAACAGGTGGTATTTGCCGTCATGGCCCTTCACCGCCGAACCGCACCAGATGTTGTATTCGGGATCGGACAACTGCGCTGTGGCCGGGACCGGCTGCAGCATGGCATGGAAGTCATATTCCACCACGTTGGTGGCCGCGCCGCCGCATGAGACAACGCCCGGGACGAATGCGAGGGCCAGCGCAACGGCCCATTCAGCCGGGCGAAGAAGAAGTCTGGATGGCCGCATGAGAAGTCGAGCGTTTACGCTTCGGCAAAACACCGCACCTCAAACAGCGAGGCCGGCACGTTGCCGCTCGGCGCCACCAGCCGGATTTCCAGGCAATCCGTCGTCACAGGCGGACTCAGGCGGATCACTTGGCGCGCATGATGGTTCTGCGTGATCCGGCCCACCAGCCGCTCGGTATCAGAACTCTTCCCGTCCAGCTCGCCCGCGCCGCCGGCGGCAACCGGAACGCGCGCGCCCTCGGCAATGACCACCTCCTGAACGCAAAATGGCATCACCCGCTCCGGGTGCCCCATCAGCACGGACTCCATCGGGTGATCAAAATCCACGTCGAAGCACAACTCGACGCGGCCGATGGTTTGCGGCTGCTCCCAGGCCAGCCGCACCACGGGCTGTTCCTGCGCAAAGTCGGCCACCCACGCGTTGGGCTGGTTGGTGGGGCGCTGAAAGCCGTTGGTCAGGTTCGCCGGCCCAAACACGGCCAGCGGCGGGTCAATGGTCAACGCCAAATTCTTGCCCCCGGGACGCCGCTGCGGCAGCCAGAACTCGAAGCTCTCAAACCCGCTGCCGGGCGGCGGGTCCTGCCGCGCGGATTTCGCCACCGCACGGTTGACTTTCTGGGCCAGGGCCAGAACGCCCGTCAACCGCTGGTCGCTGAGATGCACCCCAACCTCCGGATTGGCCATCAAACAAACAAACACATACCGCGGCGCATCAATCACCACGTCAAACCGCAGCGGCAGTTTCTGGTTCGGCCCCGGCGCCAGTTCCTTCTCCACTACGGCCAGTGTCACATCCGGCGTATGGTTCTGCGGCTTGCTGCTGGCGCGCAATTCAACACGCAGCTTCGTCGGCGCCTGCACCTCAAGCAGAAACTCCAGGGCGGGCATCGGCCCGGGCTGCACCGGCAGCATCATCGCCCACGAGCACTCCAGCGGCTGCACCTCGCCGTTGGGCTCCAGCCGGGACAACCGCAGTTCACTCGACGCCGTCACCCGCGCCTTGCGCGCCAGGTCCTGCGGGTCTTCCAAGGCGAGTCCCGGTATATACTGGCCCGCGCGGAGCAGGTCGCGCTGCAGTTCCGCCATGCGCGGCGCGGCCAGCAAATCCCGCGGCCTGAGGCCGCCGCGCCAACACAGCGCCGCAGCCATCCCCACCGCCTGGGCGTTGTGCGCGCAGGTGGCCATGACCCGCGTCGAGCCAAACGCAATGTGCGAAGCGCTGATGATCCGTCCGGCCAGAAACAGGTTCGTAATGTTGCGCGAATACAGGCACCGATAGGGAATCGGGTAAACGCCCTTCGTATGCCACTGCTGGCAGGCGGGCAGCGCGCTGTAAACCCCCTCCGCAGGATGCAGGTCAATGGCCCAACCCCCGAAGGACACCGCATCCGGATGGCGCCGCTGCTCGATCAGGTCCCGCTGGCTGAGCAGGTAGTCCCCCTCGAACCGCCGGCTCTCGCGTTTGCCCGGAATCGCCCCCACCCATTCGAGAGTCAGCGTCTCCGCCTCGGGAAACTGCCCCGAGTTCTTGATGTAATGCCACACCCCGTAGGCCACTCGCCACAACTCCCATTTGATCCGCTCGCTGTCGTGAATGGTGTCCAGGTTGCCGCCCCACTCCAGCCACCATAAACTGCAGCCGCTGTCGTTGAACCGGAGGTGCCGCCACCGCGGAATCCGCGTGATGTCCCGCAAGGCAAACGAGGGCGGGATGAAGCGCACGGGGCGGCCGGTGTCTTTCGAGTAAAAGTAAAGGGTATGTCCCAACAACTCGTTGGACTCGCGCTCCGGCGCAAACGGCTCGTCAAATTCGGACCGCGCCTCCGCGCCCATGCGAAAAGCCGCCCCAGCCAGAAAACCAACGATCCCGTCGCCGCTGGCGTCCACAAACAACGGAGCGGCAATCTCATACGTCGTCGAATTCTGCGAGCAGAACGCCCGGACCGATTTGATGGTGTCGGGGCCGGATTTTTCGAGGTCGTGAACCGCCGTGTTGAGCAACAAGGTGATGTTCGGCTCCCGCGCCACCCACTCGAGCACCAACGAGTCAAATAACACCGGATTCCCCTCCGGATTGCGATACAGGTTCTCGACCAGCAATTCGTCAATCACGCCCCCCTCGCGAGCCCAGCGGTTGTTATTGCCCATGTGCGAGGTGGCCCCCAAAACCCACAGCCGCACCTCGCTGGAGGCATTCCCGCCCAGCACCGGCCGGTCCTGCACCAACACCACCTTCTGCCCCGCGCGCGCCGCCGTGATGGCCGCGCAGACCCCCGCCAGCCCGCCGCCGATGACGGCCAGGCCCGTCTCCAGGCGTTCGCATTTCAACTCGCGTCTTTGTTCTGTCGGCGCGTGCTTCTGCATACTCATCCTTCCAATCACTCAACCAGCTCCGGCCAATGGCCGCTTCTCCAGCCGTTCAATGCCCCCCCACTTCAGCACCAGCCACGCGGCCGGGTGCAGAAAGGCCATGATCCAAAACCACAGCGCATACCCGCGTCCCTCGACCAGCCCCAGCACGGGGCCGGTCAAGCCCCGGACCGCTTGGTCCAGGAAGCCGCCGGCCGAAGAGGACGGCCCGGAAACCATGGTCGCCACGATCAGGTTCATCGCCATGCCCCCAATGGTGCTGCCGGTCGCGACCACGCTGAACACCGTCCCAAGCGAATGGCCGGGGACGACATCCACCACCAACGAACTGAGGTTGATCAGCCACGCCAGCGCCGCCAGAACAGTGCAGGCCGTCAGGACCATGGCCAGGGGTAAACCGCCAGCCCGCGCTATGAACGGCGAAAGCGGCATGAGGCAGGCGCACCCCAGCATCACCCACAGCCGGCTCCGCGGCGGCGCCACGCCGCGCCGAACCAGCAGCCCGGAGAGCCACCCTCCCAGCAGACTGCCGACCCCCGCCGCCGCATAAACCACCCACGTGATCTTGAGCTCCTGTTGGGTTTGATACCGGTCGGCGCTGAGGTACTTCGGAAACCAGAACTGGTAAAAATACCACACCGGGTCCGTGATGAGCCGTCCCAACAACAGCAGCCACGTGCCGCGAAACCTCAACACCTCTTTCCAACTCCAGGCCGGGACGGCGTCCGCACTTGCAACCTTGCCCGCCGCCGAACCTTCAATGAGCTCCAACTCCGCGGGAGAGATCAGCCGGCTTTCTCGCGGCTGCCGATACAGCAACAGCCAGGGCAGCAGCCACACCAGACCCGCCGCGCCCGTCAGGATGAAGGCCACCCGCCAACCGGTGCCCTGCCCCAGCCACCGGGCCAGCGCGGGCAGCGTTTCGGCGTAGGCGAAGGTCGCCAGCGGAATGACAACATACGGGGCCAGCGTCGCCCCGATCGTCGCGCCCATCGTGTACACGCCAATCGCCAGCGCCCGTTCCCGGGCCGGAAACCACTCCCTCACCGCCTTGGACGCGGCCGGCCACACCCCCGCCTCCCCCAACCCCAAAAGAAAACGGTAACAACCCAGCGACGCCACGCCCCGTGCCGCGGCGGTCAGCATGTTGGCAACCGACCACCACCCCACAAACAACACCATGCCGGCCCGGGTGCCGATCCGGTCGGCCACGCGGCCCGAAACCAGATACCCCACCGTGTAGGCGAGCAGGAAAAGATTGACCACGTTGGCGTAACTGCGGTCGCCCATCGCCAGGTCCGATTGGATCGTCGGCGCCAGCGCCGAAAGCGTCTGCCGGTCCACATAATTCAACACGGCAGCGCCAAACAGCAGCCCGACAATCCACCACCGCAGCCCCGGGACGGTCCACCCCCGCGCCGGCCGGCTCTGCTGGAGCGGCGGCGGCACTCGCGGTTCACTGTGATTCCGGGTCGCGGTCATGCAACGTGGCAACACCCTGCACCGCTTAAGTTTCCCTCAAAACTCATCTCGGGGATACAGGTTCTTGCGCCAAAAATTTTAGAAAAAGCGGCGCGCCTTTTCCATCCCGGCCCCGCCACACCCGGCTGGCAAAGCGGCCCGCACGCGCCCAACGCCATGGCCTGCGGAAAGCTCAAAGCCGACTTCCGGGAGCCGCGCGATTCTGTTTCCGGTAGTGCAGCGGCGTCTGCCCGAATTGCCGGTGGAAAATGTCAGAAAAATACGCTTGCGAACCGAACCCGGACATTTCGGCGACCTGCACCATGGGCAGATCAGTCTCGACCAGCAGGCGCAGGGCCCGACTCAGGTGCACCCGGCGGATCTCATCAGCGGGCGACCGCCGCAACACCTCCGTGAACCGCCGTTCGAGCAAACGGCGGGAAACCCCGGCGTGCCGCGCCACCTCATCCACCCGGACCGGACGCGCCGCATTCTGGCGGAGAAAACTCAGCGCTTTCACCAGGACCGGGTCCTTCACCGCGAGGGTGTCGGTGGATTGCCTTGCGACAATTCCCAAAGGCGCAATCAGCGTGGTGTCCGGAACGTCCGTATCCCCGCGGATAAGGTCCGCCAGCAATTCGGCGGCCCGGTGGCCGATGCCTTCACCGGACACGGCAATGCCGGAAATCGGCACCAGCGAAGTCTCGCACAGCGCCTCATCGTCGGCCTGGCTAAGCACCGCCACCTCCTCCGGCACCAACACCCCCGCTTCGTGACAGGCAAAGACAATTTCGCGCGCGCTGCTCGCATTCCAGCAGACCATCGCCACCGGCTTGGGCAAACCCTTGATCCAGTCGCCCAGACTCGCCAGGTCCAGCCGCCAATCCGGCTCCGCTCCCCCAGCGGGTTTCACCGCCAGCGTGGCGAAGGTCCCGCCCCGGCGCGTCACCACCTCCGCAAACACCTGACGATGGGTGGTCACATAACCCAAACCAATCAATCCAAAATAGGCAAAGTGCTGAAAACCCCGCTCCAGAAAATGGTTCGCCGCCAGTTCCGCCGACGCTTTCAGGTCCGTGGTGACCCGGGGAAACCTCGCGCCGCCGGCTTCGATCGCCGAAACATTCACCACCGGCAGCTTCAGCGCCCTCAACTCGGCCGCCATCTGCTGGTTACTCACTCGCGCAATCACGCCGTCCCCGCGCCAACCCGGCGGCACGCGCAAACGCTCCTCCAGCCCCCGCGCCTCGACAAAAATCTCCCACGGCCCGTGCTTCAGGCGATAGGTGTTGATCCCCTTCAACACCGCCCGCCCCCAGCTCGTCGAAGTGTCCACCAACACCGCCACCCGCAACGGCCTCTGCTTCAGCTCGTCCTGCCGGATTCGTCTCCGCGTCATCCGGACTCACCTTCGAAAAGCCGCCGCCCTTCGGCAAGCCAAAACACCCCGCTCCCTGACCCCGCCCTGATGCCCGGCGCTCCCCCCCGCACCAGCGGCGAAGAGCGAACCTCACGGTTGAACCAGTTTCAGCCGCATAAAGCGCGACGGAGCCAGCTCCACCGGGACCGTGTCCCGGTAGGTCACCTGCTCGAAGCCGCCCTCCTGCAACAAGGGCGGGCCCACCTCCAGAACCGCATTCGTCCACACCATCGTGCCCGAGATCTCCGGCACCACTTCCACCACACATTGGATGTCCGTATGCTGCCGCCGCCGAAAGGTGATGCTCAAATAGTTGCTGCCGGCTTCGGAAAAAATATTGGTCAACACCGGGTGCGTGGGCTCGGCATTGGTCGGGTTGGTGCCATGATAAAATTCCTCGAGATTCCGCAGCCCATCTCCATCCGGGTCGGCGCCGTCGGCGGCTGGGCCGGTGCCGGCCGCGGTTCCAAAACAGGTCAGGCGCCAGTTCTCCAGCAGGGGCAGTTTTCTGAACGCCTCGAACCAGACTTGGGCGATTTCACGGTAGCCGGCCGCATTCGGGTGAACACCGTCGGCGGTCAGCAGCGAAGAAGCATTGGTGAGGTTGAGCCGGGTCCTGACATCGCAAAGCGCCACGCGGTGCCCCTTGGCCTGGTGGGCTGTTATCAGCCCGGGCAGCGCCTGGTTGAAGACCTGCTGATTCGGCTCGCGGTTCGGATAGTTGGTGCCGAGGTAAGGCGGAAGGGTCGAGACAATAATCCAGGCCGATGGCCGCAGCCAAACGAGCTTGTCCACGAGAGCGTCCAGGCCCGCCAGACCTTGTTCGGGAGACAATTGATTCACCCCCAAATCATTCACCCCCGCCATCAGAAGCACCACATTGGGATGCACCGCAGGCCGGGCGGCGGTTCCCGTCAGCCAAAAACCGCCGTTGTTGGGGCTCGGACCTGCCACCTCGGCGTCCAGATTCGCCAGCAGATTGCTGGTGGTGTAGCCGCCGTGGCCTTCGTGCGCGGCATTGCCAGCCGCTTCGAGCGCCGCCGTGGCATTATTCGTGCCGCTCCCGACAAACCGAATCTTGTAGCCCGCGCCCGCCAGCAGCGCGTCAAGCGGGTCACGATACCCCCCGGGCGCGCCCGTCCCCTGCGTGATCGAGTCACCCAAGGGCATGATCCGCAGCGGCGGACGCAACGGCACCGTCGTGCCCACAGTCCCCGGCGATCCGCCCCCCGTCGCCGACATCCTCCACGGCCCATCGGGGAAATCAGCCTCCGTCCCGGCAAACACCACGCTTGCACCCGCCTCCGGCCCAAGCACGCCATAGTCCACGACGGCAAAGGTGTTGCCGTTCACATCCCCCAGCCTCAGCACGCCGCCCCCGTCGGGCAGGTCGCCCGCAAACGTGCCCGCCAGCGGCAGCCCCTCGCCGAACCGCGCCGCAAACGCTGCGGCATCTCGCACAAGCAGACACCGCGCCCCGGGAGCCAGTTCCACCAGCGGCTCGGGTGGAAACGTGAAGCTGACCGCGCCGCCAACCGTCAGTCCGCTCAAGCGCGCGGGGTAGGGGCTCGGATTGTGCAACTCAATGTATTCGCTCAGGGGATTGCCAGCGGGCGCGGGCAGAATCTCGGAAATCACAATCGGGAGCCGAACAGCCAGCGGGTCGCGTCGCCCCTCCAAGTCCGCCTGCAGATAAGCCAGTCCCACATTCCACGCCGCATTGAAATTCACCCACGGCTCGTGCCAGCGTAACGGGCCGTCCGAGTTGTAAGGAAAATGCTCCGTGCCCGGCCCGGAACACAGCGCGCCGCGCGCGTTCTCGAGGTAGGCGGCGGCGCCGCTGTACAGCTTGGGCCAGCCGCGTTCCACATCGGGGAAGCCGCCAGGCTGCCCGTTGGCCAGCCGCACCGGCCTTCCCGGAGAAGCCGCGTTGAGCGGATTGCGGCCAAACAGGCAATCCAGCGCCGCCCAGGACAACTCCCGCAGCCGCTGTTTCTGAACCGTGTTGGTAATCACCGACGCGGCGGCCAGGGCGCAGGCCGGAAACCCGGCAAGGTTGCCGGACTCGTTCCAATTGTTCGACAGCGCCGGGATCGTCCAGTCATTGGTCAGTTCGTAACGCCGGAAATCCCACAGGTTGTCCCCGCGCGCGATCATGGTGTCCACCCAGGACTGGATCTTCGCCTGCAGCCCGGCAGGGGCCCGCGCCGGGTAATGGCTCAGCAGATACGCCAGGCCGGGCATCATCTTGTGCTCGCTCATGCGATGCCCCTTGGTCACGCGCGGGTCCGCCCAGTCCAGCGTCTCAACAATCCATTGCGCCTGCGATTGCGCCGCCTGCAGAAACTTCGCGGCGTCAGCGCGGCCTTCCCGCTGCGCGACCTCATACATCAGCAGGTTCGGCAGAATCGAATGGCCCGGGGGGTGGCGCCCTTTGTAGGGTTGCAAGCCCGTGTAATTGGTGGGATGCCAGGCCGGGTCAATCTCCAGCGAGGAGGGGTCGCCGGCCGCGCTGTTGGTCCATTCCCGGAACGTGAAATCCCGCACCTCCCGGTAGAACGAATCCGGAATCCACTCCCGCAATTGCGGCCACGCGTGTAGAAAATACGCGCCCCACTCGACCGTCTGCGAGTGAATCTGCTCCGGCAGCGGGTCGCCGCTGGGATCCCGCGTGGCCGGCCGCTCCAGCGTCACCCCCAGGCCGAAGTGCAGGCACTGGATCACGTCCGGCGTATTGGTTTTCAGCGGCGCGGCATGCTGCGTATAATAACGGCGCAGCGCCTCCAGAAAGCCCGCGCTCTGCGCCAGCGCCACATAGGTGTTGGTGAACGCCGGATCGAGCACCCGCGCCTTTTCGACCTCATGGTTGCTGTCCGGCGGCAGCGCCAGCACCGTGTCGCGGAAGTTCAGCAGGAGATAAATCAGCGACGGAATCTCGAATGAATAATACGTCCCGTCCCGCCAAGGACATCCCCCGTAGGCCGAGGGATGCGTCCCTACCGCGCTGCGCGCATCCACCAGGAACTGCACCGCGGGCGGAACCATCTTCGCCGCCAGCAAATTCGTCAGCACCAGAAACGGAAACGAAGTCCCGTTGCTTGCCCCCGCCACCCGCAGGACATACGGACCCGGCGCGCCGGGCTCGAAACTCGAAAAATCCGCGCGGCCGCCCGCGATCGTTCCAGCGAACAACGCCTCCGTGCCGTTGGTCGTGGTAATGCTGAAGGGGGCGCCGTTGGTGGCGGTGGGGGCCGTAAACCGTTTGGGCGCCCCGAATTGATAGCCGATTTGGTTGACCATCACCGGCTCGCCGAAAACCTGCGTGCCGGGCACATACTCGCCCGTCACGCCCGAGTACAGCGGCATCGGCTCGTCCCACAGGGTGATCTCACGCAGGCGGGCATACGTCGTGTCGCTGGTCACAAAGCGCACCCGCTCCGTCGTGACCGGCGCGTCGAAGCTCAGGCTCAGCGCAAACGAGCTGGTGTTGGTCCGCGCGCCGCCGGGAATGTTAGTCCAGCTCGAACCGCTCCAGGCCTGCAATTGGATGTTCGTCATCCAACTGCCCGCCTGGGTCTGGTAGCCCATGTAAACATGGGCCTGCCGCAGCGTCACGGGGCCGCCCAGATCAATTGCGAGCCAGTTGCCGCCCGCCGCCGGCACGCCCAGCCAGCGTGAAGCGTCGGAGACCACCCCGTCCACCGCGTTGGAGCCGTGGTAGGTTTGATACGTGCTGCTTGTGGCAGTGGCTTTGCCCCGCGCGTAATTGGTGGTGCTTGCGACCGCACCGCCCGGCGGCAACGCGCCAAGCAGGAAAATCAGAACAAATCGCTTCATGGAGTGGAAAGGGTGTAGAAACGAAGACCGCGGTTGGTGGCGGAGGCATCCTGAAACCTCCCGCCCTCCCCCGCCAGGGTGCCGGTGGCCAATGCCGCCCAACTTGCCAGCGGAACTGCCAGGTTCTCGCTGGCCAGCACCGTGTAAGGCTGCCCCTGGCTCCCGGTAAAAGTCAGTTGAAAACCATGCTCCGGCTGCAGGGAGGCGCCGGTGATTTGAAGCGCTGCCGGACCGTAGGTGAATTGCGCCGTGGCGGTCGTCGTCGTGTCGGACTTCACGCGAACCCAGTGCGCGCTGTAGCCGTCGGGGAAAACGTGGCGCAACATCTGGCCGGGCGCGACCGTAAACTGGCCGTAACGATGCCAGGTGTTGTTGGCCGCGAAATCCACCTCCACGGTGAACGTCACGGGGGCGGCGTGGGAGTGCGACAGTTCCAATTCCTTGCGCTCGTAGCCGAACATCAGATACGGATCGCTCGCCGCACCGGCCGTCACGGCCGAGTTTTTCCACGGCCCGCCCACGCCGCACGGCGCGCCGAAGCGCCAGAGGTCGTCCACGTTGCCGAACCACAGCCCCACCAACCCGTCGTCGGACCGCACATAGTGCCCGTCATTCGTGGCGCTGGTGAGATTGCCCGCGATGACCAACAGGCCGCGCCAGGTGGTGAAATCAAAGATCTGCCGACCGTGGGTGGTCACCGGGCGAATGCCGCGCATCCCCCCACTGTCGTCGCGGGGCAGCTCGTAGATCGTCCCGTGAATGTTCATCAACTGCCGCTCGGTGACCACCTCCCGAATCCCCCGCCGCCAGCCCGAGGCGGTGGCGGTGTCGAAGGCGGCGTTGCTCCGGGGCAGGCGGTAGCGCATGCCTCCATTCGTCATCACGACAGACGCGGTATCCACCTCAAAATCCTGCGTCGTGGCGGCGCTGGCGCGTAGCGACGCCTCGGTGGTTGGATCGTTCACCCTCTGCAATACGATGGGGTTCGTCGCGCCAGGCGACGCAACATAAAACCCGCCGCCCACCTTCTGGCCGGACGCATCCAAAACGTCCGCCGCATACTGCAACGGATAATCGGACGCCGTTGAAACCTTGAGAATCCCTTGCGACAGCGGCGCAGCGGGATTGGCTGAGGCCAGACTGGCGGTCAACGCCGCATCCGCCGCACGCGCGCCACTGCCACCGGTCATTAAAGCCGAAACGCCGGGCGCGGTTTGATCCACGGCGAACCGCAACCACGGCGCGGCAAACGTCGCCGGCAGCAAGTCGTAGGCATAACCGTTCGTCCCCACCGTCACGGTTTTATACCTCGTCCAGTTGCCATCACCTGCCGCATCCATCTCGATCGTGAACTGGATGGGCACGTTCGCGCCGTGAGCGAGGTGCAAAGTGCGTTTCTGGAATCCAGCCACCAGGAGCGGGTCCGAAAACTGCCCGGCCGTGACCGTTTCGTTCAGCCACACGCCGCCAAAGCCGGCTGGCGGCCCACCGTAGTCATCCACCTGATCCTTCTCGACGAACAGGAAATTGGAATGCACGCGACCGGCGAGCGGACTGCTGAAGTTGGACGCGTCATTGCAGCCCATGACGATCCGCCCGTTCCAATCGGCGTAGTCCACGATCATCTTGTGAAACGTGCTCAAGGGCATCAGCCCGGCGGTCTGGCCCGGAGCGAAGGTCGCCGGGAAGCGAAAGAACATTCCCTGCTGGTTCATCAGAAAATCGCCGCCGCCCAAACCCACGTCGCGAATGCGCGGCCACTCGACATACCAGCCGCTGGGCGCATCGTGCGTGTGACTGCCCTTGGGCAGGCGATATGTGTGCCAGCCGTCGGACGCGCGGCGCACCATCAGCAACACCGACCGCGAATCCCAGCCCAGCGCCCAGATGGGATCGTCGGGATGGGCAGCGCCGTGAATCCCGCCCGGGCCGGTCACCTCGTCGAACTGCGCGCGCCGGATGAGCGTCCAGTTGTTGGTGGTGTTGCCCGTGCCGTCCCATTCCATCAGCACTCCGGGCGGGGTGCTGTTGTAGCTCCCCTGCCCGTTGCTGGCGTAAACAATGCGGCCTTGTCCCGAGTAAAGCCCCTTGCCGTGATGACTGTTGAAACCAAAAAGGTTGCTTTGAATCTCACTCAACTTGGGTTGAATCGTCACCTTGCTGGCGGGAATCGTCGTCTCGTTGCCGCTGACGTCCACCATGGAGCGTTCCATGGCCAAGCCGACAAAATAGACCCGGTTGGAATCCGTCAGGTGCCTGCCCACCGCGCTCAGGTGCATGGGCATGACCGTGTTGATCGGGATCTGGCGGATGTTGCGGTTGGTATCAACGAAGTACGGCCCGATCAGCAACTGACTGGTCGCATCGTGAATCATCCGGCTGGCAATCGAACCGCCATAAAACGGCTGCCCCCGACCGGTGAGGTTCAGGTCCTCATCAATCTCCCAAAGATGCTGCACGCCATCCACATTGAAGCCCCCGGCAAAATAGTGGATGGCCCAGAGCCGTCCCGCCCACGGTACCACGGCGCCAATCCCCGACTCGCTCTGATGCGTTGTGGTGATCGCCAGATGGGGATAGATGCCGCTGATCAAACCAATGGCCGGCGGCACGGGCGGCGGTGGAGGAATCACGCTGGCCGTCACCTCGTCCACATCAAATCCGGGACTATTCCCGTAAACGGTCGTAAAGACGAAATAGCGCGCCGGCAACGACGTCGCCGTGCCGGCTTGAAACCAGGTGAGATTGGTGGCCGAGTTGATGAAGTTCGTGCCGCCCGCCGCAGACACAGATACCGCCCACCGCGCCGCCGCCGTGCCCCAGTCCTGCCCGCTGACCCTCAAACCATACCATTCCCCCGGCGTGATGCTGCCCAGGCCGGAAATGGGATTCCACACCGTGCTAAAGGCGGCCCAACCATTGGTCACGTCGTATTTCAGGTTGATGGACGCGCCGCTGCTGCTGATTCCGCCGGTCGAGGTGGACACCTGCAAATTGAACTGCCGCTGGGTCGTGTTCTGGACGCGGAAGTAAAGGTCCACTGTGAAATCCTTCGCTCCCCCCGGCGCCACCCCGTCAAAGCGCGCCCCCAACTCCCTTCCCGTGCCCGCCGTGAAGGGGGCCAGCCGGGCGAAGTTTGTCGTGCCCTTCGCGCCGCCAGTGGTTTGAATCGTCACCCCCGCCGTCTGTCCCCAGCTACTCGCAAAGCTGCCGGATTCAAAGCCGTCCTCCAATGCAATCTCGGCTTGGGCTGGATTCACCGACGCCAACAAACAGCACAGCCAAAGCAACCACGGGTTGCCTGCCTCAAGCCAGCGGCTATCACCCGAACGCGAACCAATATTGTAACTCTTCATGGTATCGAAATGGAATAAAACCGGCGCGGATGGTTGCTCGTGCCGAAATCCTCCCACACCACCGCGTTGGTGCCAAACGTGCCGCTGCCCAGCACCGTCCAGTGGGCTACGGGGATGCCCAGATCCTCCGTTGCCCGGACCGAATGGGACTCGCCGGCATTGCCTGTGAAGGTCAGCCGCAGGCTGCCGCTGGGCTGGAGGTCTGCGCCAGTGATTTGCGGCGCCGCAGGACCGTAGGTGAATTGCGCGGTCGCGGTCGTGGTGGTGTCCGATTTCACCCGCACCCAGTGGGCGCTGTAACCGTCGGGGAAGACATGTCGCACCGTCTGGCCGGGGGGGACGGTGAAACGGGCGTACTCACTCCAGGAGTTGTCCGCCGCAAAATCCACCTCGACGGTGAAAGTGACCGGCACGGCGCTGGCGTGCGCGAGTTCCAAAACCTTCCGCTCGTAGCCGAACATCAGATACGGATCGCTGGCCACGCTCTGGGTGACGGGGGAATTCTTCCACGGCCCGCCCACCCCGCGCGGCGCGCCCATGCGCCAGAGATCGTCCACATCCCCCAACCACAACGCCGCCTGCCCGTCGTCGCTGCGATAAACGTGGCTGTTGGTTGCGGCGGCCGCGGGCACGCCGGCAACGGCCAACAAGCCGCGCCAGGACGCAAAGTCAGAAATCTGTTTGCCGTGCGTCGTGATGGGGCGGATGCGCCGGAATCCGCCGGAGCCGCCCAGTGGCAGTTCATAAAAGGTGCCGTGCGCCTGGAACAGTTGACGCTCGGTCACCACCTCCCGCGCGCCCCGCGGCCAGCCGAAGGCGAAGGGATGCTCGTAAGCAGCCGAACCTTTCGGCAGGCGGAAGCGGTTGGTGCCCTCGGTGTAAATCACCGAAGCCTCGTCCAGCGTGAAGCCGGCGTTGGCCAGCGAATAGGTCGAGCGCAGGGCGGCTTCCGCGGACGCGTTCGTGGCCCGGCGCAATTGCAGCGAGCCGTCCATCTCATAATACGCCGGCGTCGAAACACCGTTGGCATCAGTCAACGTCGCCGCAAATTGCAGTCTGCGCGCGTCGCCGGTTTGTGGCCGCAGGATGCCCGCGCTCAGCGAGTTCGTGACCGTGGCCTCGGCGATGCCGGCGAACAACCCGGGCGTCGGCGCCTGCGGCCGATTGTGCAAATGAAAATACGCCGACACGCCCGTGGCGTCCCGGTCGGCAACCAGCCGGACCCAGGTGGTGTCGAATTCGGCGGGGAAGATATAATAGCCGTAGCCGCCGTTCGTAAGGGCAAGGGTGGCCAGATTCGTCCACCCGCCCAGGCCGGTCGCGTCGTGCTCGAGGGTGAAGTTCACGGTGGCGGCGGTCGTGTGCCTCAAATGCAGGATGCGCCGCGGGAAACCTTTGACCAAAAACGCCTCGCTGGGCGTGTTTGCGCTGACGGCGTCGTTCAGCCAGATGCCCCCAAAACCGGCCGGCCGTCCCCAGTTCTCCAGGTCGCTCAACTGGCCGAACCAGGGCGCCGAGTGCGATTGGCCGGCCCAGATGTTGCCCCCGGTCGTCGAGGCATCGTCCCGGCCCATCACCAACCGCCCGTTCCACCAGCAGTAATCCACCGGCATCTTCAGATAGCTGCAAATCGGCCGGATGCCCCCGGTGTTCGCGGCCGCAAACGTTTTCGGAAAGTCATAGAACAGCCCGTGCATGTGCATCAGCAGTTGGCCATCCACAATCTCCCGGATTCGCGGCCACTCCGTGTACCAGCCGGGATCGGCATCATGCGTGTAACTGCCCTTCGGCAGCCGATACCGCGTCCACTCCCCGTGCTCGAACAGCCGCAGGATCACCGAGCGCGCATCCCATCCCACCGCCCAGAGCCGGTCGTCAGAAGCGTCGTTCCCCTGGATGCCGCCCGGCCCGGTTACCTCCGTGAACTTGTTGGACTCAATCACCGTCCAGTTGGTGCCGTCCCACGCGCAAAGCGAGCCGCCCACGCCGTTGTTCGAATAGACCAGCTTGCCCTGGGAAGAATACAGGCCTTTGCCGTGCTGCCCAGGCAGATTGGCCTTGACGCCAACGGGCCCGCCGGAGTTGATGTCCTCGTAAATCTGGGTCACCGCCAGCGTGTGGACATCCACCTCGTACAGTCCCTCCTCCATCGTCGCGATATAAACCTTGTTGGTGGGGTCGGTCAGATGCCGCGCCGCGCCCGTCAGCCGGCCGGGCATGATCGCGGGCGGGACCGCGCGGACGTTGCCCGCCGCGTCAATGAAATAATGGCCGATGTTCAGTTGTTGGGATTCGCGGTGAACCAGGCGGTTGGCATCCGTGCAGCCCACGCTGGCCGGATGGGCCGCCAGCGTCAGGTTGCTGTCCACCATCCACAGCTTGTCCGCGCTGCCGTTCGGCTGATGCGGCGGGTAGGTGACAAACCACAACCTGTCCGCCCAGGGCGCCACCGCGCCAATCCCGATCTCGCCCTCGTTGCTGAACACCGCCAGGTGCGGATAGGTCCCGCTGATGTTCACAATGGCGTCGGGCGCCGCCGGTGGCGCGGCGGTCACCGCTGCCACCACTTCATCAACCTCAAAACCCGGATTGTTCCCATACACGGTGGTGAACACAAAAAACCGGGCCGTGCTCGAGGTTGGATTGCCCCCCTGAAACCACGTAAGATTGGTGGCGGAGCTGGCAAACCCCGTGGCGCCTGCCTCCGAAAGCTGCAGCGCGAACCGCGCCCCTGGCGCGCCCCAATCCTGGCCCGTCACCCGCAACCGATACCACTGCCCGCTGGCGACGCTGCCCAAGCCCGCAATGGCCCGCCAGCTCGCGCCGTCATAAGCAGCCCAGCCCCCCTGGTAGCGGACGCTCAGCGCCGGCGCGCCGCTGCTGATCCCGCCCGTCGAAGTCGAAACCTGCAGGTGAAACTGGCGATTGGTCGTGTCCTGCACGCGGAAGGAAAACTCCAGGTTGAAGTCGCGCGCACCCTCCGCTGCCACCCCGTCGAAACGCGCCCCCAGCTCCCGCCCGGTCGCCGCACTGTAGGCGCTCAGACGCGCAAACCGCGCCGACCCATTGGCGCCGTCCCCCCCCACAATTGACACCCCGGCCGTCTGGCCCCAGGCGGCGGAAAAAGTTCCGGATTCAAAGCCGTCCTCAACCACCGTTTGCGCCCCCACGGCAAACGTCCACCCCAGCAACAACGGCACCAGCCCATAAACGGGCACTTTTAAGTCAGTCATAAATTCCGAAATTCCGAGCCCAACACTCACTCCTCACTCCGCCACAACCCGAAAGAACTGGCAACCTCCAATCGCGGAGACGGTTTGGGTGTTTTGCGGCGGGCGGGCGGGGATGCCGCCCCGATACAGGCGAAAGGCGGCGGTGGCATCCGACACTTCGATGCGATAGGTCCGGTTCGAGGCGCTGGGCCAGGAAAGCACCGCCTGGCCCGGAACTGAATCCAGCACCAGGCGCAGGTCGAACCGTGACCGGGGGTCGAGCGGATCCGTGCCTGTCAGATATTCCCGATAATTGTTCATTCCATCCCCGTCGGTGTCCGTCCCCGCCTCCGCGCTGATCTCGGATAGAAAATACCAGCGTTCCCACCAGTCCGGCAGCCCGTCCGCATCCCGGTCGCCGCTGGCCGCGACCGTCGAAGGGTCCAGGAACTGCACGGCGTCCGCGATGACATAACCCGTGGTGTTCGAGTTGGCCACGATGACCTGGGCCGCGGCGGGGTCAAACTCGAACGTCCCGAGGCTGTTCCACCGGCCGCCATTGACCTGCTGGTTAACCACGAGTTGCACCGGGGCGGCATTGCTCCGGGTGATCAGGGTCACGGGTGTGTTGGTCGCGCGGTTGTTGGAACTGGTCCAGCGCACAAACACTTCGTAGCTGCCGGCGTTGGTCAGGCCGGGACGAAAGCTCACCCACTTCTGGCCTTTGCCGGTGTTGCCGTCGTGGAGGTAATTGGTCCCGATGAAGCCGGCGTCGTAGCTCGAGGAAGTCCACGCCCCCTGGACCGTGACGCAGGTTGCATTGGTATTATCCACTACCAACCCCTCCGGCCGCGGACGCTCCGGCCAGGCTCCGCCAATGCGCGCCTGCAACTCCAGCATCCGATCCGGATTGCGGTAAATCTCGCGCGGTTCAATGCCGTATTGCTTGCATAGCGCGGCGGCGAAACCCACCGCCACGCCCATCTGCCCCGTGGTGTTCTGAACCCGGGGGCTGCCCAGCCCCACATGCGAAACACTAATGCAACGACCCGCCATCAGCAGGTTGGGCACATTCCGCGAATAAAGGCTGCGGAAGGGGTAATACCATCGGGCCACCGCGGTCGAAGTGTAGGTGGAGAGATAACTGGTCGCGGTCGGGTAGTGCAAATCAATGCCCCAGGTGGCCGTGCCCACGGCATCTTCAAAATAAACTCCATTGACCACATCCGACTGGGTCACAAGGTAATCCCCCAGCAGCCGCCGGGATTCCCGCTTGCCCGCAGTGTAAGGCAGAAAGCTGAACACGAGGTTCGCGTTCGCCGCGTTCTGCTTCGCGTTGTAAAAATTCCCGTATATCGCCCGCAGCAGATGATCGCGAATCTCCTCCGCATCCTGGATGGTGTCCAGGTGCATCCCGTATTCCCAATTCCAATCACCCCCCGTGTCGGCGCGCGTCCCCGCAACGGCCGTCGCCCACGCCATGCTGACCGGCACCGCGGGAAACGGCGCCGGAACCCCGGCGTTGGTGGTGCTCCACATCAGGGAATTGCCCATGGTCATCCGGTCCGCCACCGCCGGCGCCCGGCTCTCGCCAAATTCGGATGCGCCCTCGCGCCCCACGCGAAACTCCGCCCCCGCCCAATACCCGACCCAGCCGTCGCCCGTGCAATCAATGAACAGGTCGCCCGCCAGCCTCCGCCGCTCTCCACTGGAGATATGCCGCGCGTCCACGTGCGCAATCCTGCCGCGTTCGTTCGTTCCAGCCCCATAAGCCTGCCACGGCATCAGCAAAGTCAGATTGGTTTCCGCCTGCAGCACCCCCGCTCGCGCCGCATCCGCCGCCACCGTCCGGCTGTCCCGATTCCCCAGGCTGTACGTGTCTATCTCATCCACGATCGAATGACGGATTTCCCCGCGCGTGGCGACCCGGATTTCCTGACTGGCGTTACCCCCCGGAAAGGGCCGGTCGTGAATCAACACCACCCGCAGTCCCGACCGCGCCGCCGCCAGACTCGCACAGCATCCCGCCATGCCCCCGCCCACCACCACACAATCGTATGTATCTGTCCGCGGCGGATCCAGCGGCTCCCCCCGCACGGCCGCCCGCCACGCCGCCAACTCCGACCCACCCGCGGGCGGCGGATTCTCGGACCCTTTGATGAGTGCGATGGCGTCACAACGCCCCTCAAACCCCGTCAAATCATGCAGCACGATCGTGGCCGTCGTGTCCGTCACCTCCACCAACCCGCCGTCCTGCCAGTCCCAGGCGCCGGATTCCGTGCCAAACACCGGCGCCAGTTCCTCGCCATTCACTCGAATCTTGAACGCCCCGGGAGCATCCGGGTGCGACGGCACCCAATCCCGCGTGCGAACCCACACCCGGTAAGTTCCCGGCTCGGGAAGGGACACCGTCCCCGAGGCATCCGCAACGGGTGTGCCCCCGCCATGCGCCAGCAGAAAAGGTGAGCCCATTTGCTGCACGAATTGCGGGTCCACCACCCAGCCCCCCTTGTTGGACAAGGATTCGGCCTCAATCAACGCGGTGACCGCCCCCCCGGCCGGCACGGCCACCCCCCAACACACGCTCGCGGCGAATACCAACTCCCGCATTGGGCTCATTCTCCTCCTCGGCTGCCGCGGCATGACCTGTCACTTTCATTCATTCCCACGCGCGAATCCCTTATGGCCGGCCCGCGTAGAAATAGATGTCCACCCCGCCCGGCGGCTGCATGCGAGCCGTTTTGGTGTACTTCGTCGCCGGCACCCATTCGCCATGTCCGTCGGTATAACCCTCATTGGAGCCGACCGGCGCGTTGTTCTCAAAATGATTTACGCCGCGCACGCCGGGGTCGTTTTCCCGCCCCCACACCCCCAGATACTTGCGGTTCAGGTCCGTCCACAACAGCGGATAATACGGCCGATCCGTGGCCTTCACCGCGAAAATCGGCAGGTGCCCCCGCAAATTATCGCCGCCCGGCAGGGCGCCGTTGGCCGGGTAGTAGCTCCCAATCAACGACGCATCGTTGTACCGCGGATAACCCGCAAAATAGAAGTATCCCGCCACCGTCGGATTCCCAGGATCGCTCCCGCTGCTGAAATACCAAAAGGTCTTGTCCGCCTTGTTCCAGCTCGGGTTCGATGGGCAATAAAAACTGTCGCGGGTGATCTTGTAACTGCCCGTCATGGCCTCGCGGAACGCAGCCCCAAGGTAATACGGCTGGTCCTGGCCGTCATTGGGAAAAGTCCCATTCAGGTCGTCTGAATACATGATCGTGGCCAGCGTAAGCTGCTTGATGTTGTTGAGACAAGCGGTCCGCTTTGCCCGCTCCTTGGCCCTGGCTAGCGCCGGTAACAGCATCGCCGCCAGAATCGCGATAATCGCAATAACGACCAGCAGCTCAATCAGGGTGAAAGCCTTCCCCCCGGCGGAGCCTCTGCGCCCGAAGATGATCCTCTTGGTTTGCATCATGATTTGGTCTTGGTTTTCACATCAGCGCTGGCCGCAGCCCCAACCGGGCTGCCGGCCAGCTTGCCCAACCCCAACTCCGCCGGCCCCCCTCGGCCGGCGGAGCGTTCCCACTCGTTCCTCAAGGGGTTGCCAGGCGGAAAAACACGCTGCCCATGCCGGAATCCAGCGGCACCGTCACCGGGCTGCTTGCGCCGCCCGGATAATCCGCCCAATTATTGCTAAGCCCAACGCTCACGCTGTTGGTTTGGGCCTGCAGTTTGAAACTGCCGGTCCACGAGAACTCGATCGCCGAGCCGCTCACTTTGTACTCCAGCGTTGGTGTCGTCGGGGCGGGAGTCAGGGTCAACTCGCCCGTCGCCGGGTTGAAAGTGCCACCCAGTCCCAGGCTGGCGGGCAGCACCTGCACACTGGCGAAATTCCCGTTTCTGGCGCCCGATGCACTGACCAACTGGAATACCTCGCCCGCCGCCAGCGCCGAGTTGTCCGCGTTGGTGGCAATCAACGTGCCACCGTAAGTGATGTCCGTCACGCCGGCCAGACGGTCGCTCGCCGGGCTCCCCCCGGACTTGCCGATCTGGAACACGACCGTGCCGCCCAGGTTCACCGCGTTTCCAATCGTGAGAATTTCGTCGAGCGCGGCGGAAACGCCGGGCTGGAGGGTGCCGCCGGCTTGCACGTTCACCGGGCCGGCCACGATGCCGACGCCATCCAGCCTGCCGCCGTTGTTGACCTGCACCGCCGTGTTGCCCAGGCCGCCGTTGATGCGCAGCGTGCCGCCGTTCACCGTGGTGGTGCCAGTGTAGCTGTTGTTGCCGCCCAGCGACTGGATTTGCGACCCCTCCTTCACGAGATTGATTTTACTGGTCCCGTCCGCGATGACCGAGAAGGTTCCAAAGTCGCCGGTAGCGCCTTCGCCGACATAGAGCGTGCTGGCAACCGGCCCGTCGTTCAGGATCGTGCCAGGGCCCGCCAAGTCAGAAATGCCGGTGAGCTTTTGACTGTAACCGTTCAGGTCAATAATCCCCAGTCCCACCTGCAGGTCGTTGGTGCTGAAGCCGTCGTTAATGCCAAGCTTGACCCGGCCTTCCGGCGAGGGGGCGCTGTAAGTGCGGGTGTGGCCGTAATGGTTCCCCGAACCGCTGATGGTCAGGTCTCCCCCGGAGCCCGGCCGGAACAACACAACATAATTGCTGCCTTGGTCGCTGATCGTTCCGGACACCACCAGGTTGCCGTAGTCCTCCGTCCCGATGCGGGTGACATCGGCCGCAATGACCACCGGTCCGGCCCAGATATTGGTGCCGCTGGACACCGCCGCCCCGCGCAGCGCGCCTCGCGCTCCGCCCACGCCCGTCCCGCTCAGGACCGCGGTCTCGGAACTGACGGTCACACCACTCCCGCCATCGGTGCCAAGTTTGAGCGTGGCGGCGTTGGTAACCACCGTGCCGCCCACCACCGACCCCAACGCTTGCGGATGATTAACCAGCAGAAAACCGCCGGTGACGCTCGTCGTCCCGTCAAATTCGTTGGCGCTGCCAAGGGTGAGCGAACCCGAGCCGCTCTTGGTCAACGAGGTCGGGCCGCTGATGGTCCCCGCACCGCTGAAGCTGTAAAGGCCGCTGCCCGTCACCGTGATCGCGAAGGGCCGCACCCGCGTGCTCACATTCACATCATAAACCAAGGCACTGTCGTCGAACACCACGAGGTCACCCAAGCCATTGGCGTATTCCTGGTAAGCCGTCATCCCAAAGTTCCAGTCCAAGGTCCCATTGGTGTTCCACGTCCCCGTCGTCGCGCCCGACCACGTCAAGGTCCGCGGCGCAGCCGTGACATTCAAAACAATGGCCGAGCCCGTGTCGGCAATCGTGGCGCTCATGCCCAGGGGCAGCGTGCCCGCGTGGAAGCTCCCATCGCCTTGCTTGCTGCCATAGGCAATGAGCGTGACCGGCCCGACGGGGAAATTGGCGCCGGTGATGTTCACCACGTTGCTGCCGCTGACCGACAGCGTGGTGGTGGTTAAAGGCGTCGTGGGAGCGGCTGAGAGCGTTCCATAGCTCAGGTTCAGGGTGGCGTTGGTCGCCCGCAGGTTCGAGACCGTCCAGGAACTGTCATTGACCGACACCGCCAGGGTGCTGCCCTCCGCCAGCGTCAGGGAACTGCTGGACATCGGCAGACCCACGCTCAGGGTGCCGCCATTGACCGTGGTCGGCCCGGTGTAAGTCGCCGAGCCGGTGAACGCCTGGGTGTTGGTCCCGTTCTTCACAATCGCAATGGCCGCGGTGCCGTCCTGTATGATTCCCGGGAAAGTCCGGTTGATCGCCGGATTCAGGAACAAGGTCGCAGGCGCGGCGCCGTTGTTGACCAGCACCGCGTTGGCGGCCGTGCCGCCATTCTGGCCCAAACCGGCCACCGCTTGGCTGTGGCCTGCCAGGTCCACCGTGGCATCCCCGATGAGCAGGGCGCCCGCCGCGGGCAGCGTGTAATCCGCCCCAAGCACCACCTTCCCGGAAACTCCCCCAAACACTTCGGTGTTACCCGCCCAGTTGTTGCTCGGGCTGGATAGCGTCAGCGTTCCCCCCGCCCCGGGCCGCAGCACCACGTTGACCCCTAAAATCAGTTCCTTGATCGGGCCGGCCACGGTCAAGGTCCCGTTGTCCTCGGTGCCCAACCGCGTGCCGCTGGCCGCGATTTCGACCGGCCCCGCCCACACGTTGGTGCCGGAGCTGGTCGCCGCGCCCCGCAGCGCCCCTAGCGCGCCCCCAACGCCGTTCCCGCTGATCCTTGCCGTCTCCCCGGCCACAGTAATGCTATTCCCAAAGGGGCTCCCAATAGCCAGCGTCGCGCCCGCCTCCACTACCGTCCCTCCGTTGGTCAAACCCAAGGCTTGCGGATGATCCACATAAAGCGTGCCGCTCCGCACCAGGACTTCCCCCGTGAAATCATTGCTCGTGCCGATCTGGAGCGTGCTGGTGCCCAGCTTCTCAAGACCCGTCGCCCCCCCGATGGTTCCCGCCCCGCTGAACGTGTAAAACGTAAACGTGTCGTCCACCGTGATGGAGGTGGGCCTGACAACCGACGGAATCGTCACCGTCCCGCCACCGCCCAGGTCGTCAAACGTGACGATGTCGCCGCTGCCGCCTGGGTACTCCAGGTACACCGCCGTGCCGTTGTTCCAATTGAGCCCCCCGTTCACCCGCCAGATGCCGTCCCCGCCCGACCACACCAGGCTTTGCAGGGAGGCCGACGTAATATGCAGAATCAACGAGGAACCGGTGTCCTCCAGCGTGGCGGTGGCCCCCACAGGCAAAGTTCCCAGCGTGAAGGAGCCGCTGCCGGTCTTGGTCGTGTAGGTCAGCAAGGTCAGATTCGTGATCGGCAGACTCGTGCCGAGCAGGTTGATTGCCACCGTCCCCTGCAGATGAAGATTGTTCACCGCAATCACCGGGTCCACATACCCGCTGAAGGCCCCGTAATCGAACCCGATGCTCACGTTGGTGAGCCCGAGGAACGGCAGCGCCCACGGCGCGAGATTGTCCGTAATGAAATTGAGCGTCGCGCCGCTTTGAACCCGCAGGTCCGTGCTCGCCATGGGCACTTGCACCCCCAACGTCCCGGCACTGACAACGGTCGGACCGGTGTAGCTGCTTCCCGACGCCCGGAGATTCAACGTGCCGCTGCCAATCTTGGTCAACCCGCCGTCACTGCCGCCTGTGCCGTTGAGCAAAGGCGAAACCATCCGCGCATTGAATCCGGCCGTATCCACCACCAACCCTCCCTCCATGACCTCGTTCACAATATTCGATCCGATCAGCGGGAAGCCGCCTTCCTCAGCCCCTTTCACCCTCAACGTGCCGCCATTGAAAAAGTTCGTGGCCCGCAGGTCCGTGGGATCCGTGATATTGGCCATGTTCCGCACCGCCAGCGTCCCGCCGGCGTTGAGAAACAGGTTGCCGCTGCAGCCGGGGGCCACGTCCCCGACGCCGACGCCGCCCCCGCCGAAGCGAAAACGGTCCACCGTCACCGTGCTGCCGCTATTGATCGTCACCACCCCCAGGCTGTTGCCGCTGCCGCGGAAGGGGCAGGACAACACACCGTAATTGGTCGCAATCACCAGCAGGTTGCCCCCATTCATGTTCAGGTAGCCTTTGCTGGTGCCACTGGCATTGACCGGGGCGCACACCACCACCGCGTCCTGCAACGCCGCCTGGAAAAACACCAACGTCCCTTTCACCACATCCACCTGCCCGGTCACGCTGCTGCCACTGGCCACCAGCATGCCCCGCCCATACTCCGGCGCGGCGTTGACGACCGTGCCGAACCCCGTGTTGGTGGCATAGTCATAAACCACGGCGGCATTAATGTTGATGCGGCCGGGAAAGTTCGTGACGCCAATCGGCGGCGCGCCATAAGCGCCGTTGGTTTGCCAACTGCTGGCATTGGTCCACACCGTGCTGGTCCGGTTCGTGTAAGTCCACACCGCCGCCGGCGCGGGACCGGCCACGAAGCTGCTCGCCAGCGCGAGGAGAGTTAAACCGCGGGTCCAGCCCTGCGGCACCGGTAACATGATCTTGGTTTTCGTCATCATAGAGGTTCTTGGGTCAGGGCACCCTCCCGCTGACACGGGCCGTTGCCAGCGCCGCGAGGAGAATGCGTTTGGGTTTGATTCACACCTTCAAAGCGCCCAGTCTCCACGTGGATGGTCACTGCCGTTCGGCAGCCCCGCCCCCGCCGATTGAGGCGGTGATCGAAACTGACTTTCACAAGCGACTTCATGTGTGAATCGTCCGGACTCTATCAGCCCGACCCTCACCCCGTATTTCGTGATGGCGAATATTTTTTTAGAATTTGCGCCGTCGGATGCCTCCCGGGAAAAGCCGTGCTGCCGTCACTCAATCCAATGAGTGGCGTCCAGAGCCTCCGGGCGGAGTCCCGCGTGGCGCCCAAAAGGATTCTCGGAAAAAAAACGCACGCGCACCGCCTGCCTGGCAATGGCGTGGAACAGCAGGGTGGTGGCTGGGGGCGGAATCGAACCGCCGACACAAGGATTTTCAGTCCTCTGC
>CAZVYG010000034.1:43290-45552 GCA_964631605.1 uncultured Verrucomicrobiota bacterium | reverse complement strand
ACTGCAATCGCCCGAGAGCTTCCAACTGGTCCCCTCCCGGCTCAAGGGCCAAGGCATTGCCGGTCAGATCCACGTCCAAAAGCCGGCCGAGCGAAAGCAAGGGCCCAATTCCCGAGATTCTATTGCGGTGGAGGTAAAGGCTTCGCAATTGGGCGCAGTTGGTCAGCAGTGTTGCATCACTGATCTGATTGTGATTCAAGCTCAGGAACTCCAAAGCTGGCAAATCGCTCAGAAGCGCGAGTTCGGCGTCCGTGCGGCATTGTCCGTCGAGTCGCAAGCTCAACAGACTGGTAAAACCACTCACGAGACTCAGATTGGTGACCGGGTTTCGATCCAATCCCAAGCCGGTAAGGTTGGTCAACTGCTGCAACGGCTGAATGTCCGCCACCAGGTTTTCACCGAGGTTCAGGTAGCGGAGTTGGGGCATTTTCTGCAGAAAGCCGCTGTCGGAAATGCTGTTGCTGTGCAGCCATAAGTTTCTAAGCGATGCCAAGTCGGCGAACTTAACGAAATCGGCATTAGGATTGCCGGCCAGCACAACGCTGGTCAGGTTGCTGAGCGCAAGCAACGGAGTGAGGTCCGTGACATTGTTGAACGAAAGGTCGAGGTAGCGGAGTTGGGGCATCGCCGCCAGGAAGCTGCTATTACTGATGGCGTTGCCGGTCAGTTCAAGATTCGCCAATCCTGCCAACGTTGTTAACGCGGCATAGTTGGTCACCGGGTTCCGGTTCAGGCTGAGATAGTTCAGGTTGGTCAGGCCGGCCAGGGGCGAGAGGTCCCTAATCCAGTTCTCGTCCAGATTCAAGAGCGTCAGGCGCCGGAGCGGAGCGAAATTGGGCAGGTTGGTTAGGTAGTTGCCGCCCAGGTAAAGACTCTCGAGATTGGTGGGGCCGGAAAACAACCCCGATACGTTGGTTAGCAGGTTCCAGCGCAGATCCAGGACTTGAAGCCGGGCAAGCCGGTTGAGGGGGTTGAGATGACGAATGTCGTTCTCCCGGAGATTGAGGTGACGGAGTTGACTCATGTTCCCCAGGAAACCATTGGTGGTCGCCCGTGTCCGCCACAAGGACAGGTTGGTGAGATTGGTCAAGCCCGCCAGGGCCGCGTGATTCGTTATGGGGTTACGGGCTAATGACAGGCAGGTAAGACGCACCATGCCCTGAATGGCGGACACATCCTCGATGCCATTTTCTTCCAATTCAAGCTGGCGCAGCGCGGCCAACTCGCGAAGCGGGCTCAAGTCTGACGCTTGATTGTTGTTTAATTGCAAGCTGACAAGGTTGGTTGCCCAATGCAGTCCAAACAAATTGGTGATGTTCCGGCTGCAGGCCGAGAAGCACGTGAGCGGACGCAAGTCAGAAATGGCCAGCATGCCGCTTTGTTTGCCCACCGCGCAGCGTAGCGCGTTGCTCAGATTCGGGTCCGGAATAAAGGCAAGGTCTGAGGGGATGACCGTGAGTGTGGCCGCTGCACTGATCACCTCTCCCGCGACGTTTCCAACCACTGCGGAATAGCTGCCCTCATTCGCCGGTTGCGCACTAACCAATACGAGAATGCTGCTGGTCGCTCCCGGCAGGTTGGTACCGTTGAAACGCCACTGATAGCTTAAGGGCAAAGTACCCACAGCCTCGACAGCAAAGTTCGTGGTTTGGTTTTGCAGAACCGTCGCGCTGCGCGGCTGAGCTGTAATCAGGGGCGGGAACCAGACTGTCAACACCGCCACCTGGCTGGTGACCGCTCCGGCTACGTTGGTGATGATGACGCGATACTGACCGGCGTCCAGGGCGCTCACTCCGGGCCGGATCAGCGTCGGGGCGGTGGCACCCGGCAGATCGCTTCCATTCAATTGCCACCGGTAGCTGAACGGAGTGGTGCCGCTCACGCTCACACTGAACGAGGCGTCCGTGCCGGCGATGTTCGTCCGGCTTAGCGGCTGGGAGGTAATCAGGGGCGGCGATCCGACACTCAAACGGGCCAGACGGCTGGTCACCGCCCCGGCAACGTTGGTCACCACTACCGAGTAAAGACCGGCATCCACCGGCTGAACATTACTACGCGCGTAAACACTGCTTGTGGCGCTCGGAATGTTCACCCCGTTGTACTGCCATTGGT
Organism: uncultured Verrucomicrobiota bacterium; assembly: GCA_964631605.1. Lineage (GTDB taxonomy): Bacteria > Verrucomicrobiota > Verrucomicrobiia > Limisphaerales > UBA8199 > JARKQH01. The sequence continues at coordinate 43,440 of CAZVYG010000034.1, read as the reverse complement.
AGTTTAGCGGCGCTGTGCCCGTGGCGCCGACGCTGAATAGCGCCACCTGCCCCGGATTCAAATCCAAATCTTGCGGCTCAGTCACAATCGCGGGCGGAACCCAGACGGTCAAGGTCGCCGGTGGCGAACTGGTCACACTGCCCGCCGGAT
>CAZVYG010000034.1:33411-43190 GCA_964631605.1 uncultured Verrucomicrobiota bacterium | reverse complement strand
GCACGCTGGCGGTCGCCCCGCCCAGGATCACTCCATCCTTGCGCCACTGATACGCAGGACTGGGAACACCGGCCGCGGTCACGCTGAAAGCCGCCTCGGTTCCCACCAGATTGGTCCGGCTCTGCGGCGGCGCCGTAATCACCGGTGGAACCCATACGGTCAGAGTTGCCACCGCGCTCGTGGCGGAACTGAAGGCGTTGGTTACCACCACGTCGTAGGCCCCCGCCTGGGAGGTCTGAATATTGGTCACTACCAGGCTTGAGTTGGTTGCCCCTGGAATGACACTGGCGTTGAAGCGCCACTGGTAGGAGAGGCTGCCAAAGCCGGTGGCGACGACGCTGAACACTGCCGTCCGTCCCGCAATGACGGTCTGGTTGGTGGGACCCAAAGCAATCCGAACCTCCTTGCACTTGCCCTCCGCGCCCGCCGCATAAATCGCGGCAATTTCGTTAGACGACAGCGCTCGATCGTAAAGCGACACCTCGTCCAGCAGTCCGCTAAACTTCCGATCCCAATACGTCTGTCCCGAGCTGCCAAAGAAAAGGGGAACATTGCCGTAACTTTGGGGAAAAGAAACGTTGGTCTGGCTTTGCAGCAGGCCGTTCAAATAGAACTGCAGATAGTTGGAGCCGCGCACCCCCGCCACGTGATACCATACACCGGTTGCGACCTGGCTATTGCCAAAAGCATTTACCACCTGGCCCGCGGCCGAGGTGACGCGAAATACGAGGAGATCCTGGCCTCCAACCCGATCCTTGCCCAAGTCGTAACCCTCGAAGTTCCCGACGCGGGAATTTTGTTTGAAGATGATATACTGCTGCCCCGGCGAGGCGCTGCCCGGGGTATCCAGGGCATTAAATCGCACCCACGCCTCGACCGTCAGATTCGTTGGCTTGAGCACCGGCGAATCCGGCACTTGCACATACGCCGTTGTGCCGTTGAACGAGAGCGCGTTCCCAACTCGTCCCCCACTCACCACCGCGGCCCCGCCCAGCAGGACCCCGTGGTTCGTCCCGGCAACATCCGCCCCGCCCGTGTCAGCCGGCCACCACGCCGCCAACCCGGAGACTGCCGGGCTGCAGTCCGCGCCCCGACCGCCGCACAGGCTGCCCAGCAAAAGCAGTCCGGCCAAGGCTCCACTCTTGGGCACAGTGTCCCGGAACACGTGCAAACAATGCCACTGTATCATAACGTTGTTATTAGGGGTTTTGGCCGCGATTAACCGGCGGAGTCAGCAACCCGCAAAAACAGCGGCGATGAGGCGCCGCTGCAGAGTCACCATGGATCAGAAACGTTTCAGGACGACCTTGCAGCATGCCAGCGTTGTCCGACAAACAACATGGGAGTATAGAGGTCCTCGGGGAGCAAGAATCGCAAATTCTCGAAAGCTGCGCATGGTGGCGGGCTTGGCGGGCTTGCCCTTAGAGCAGCCCCGCGCTTGCGTTCGTTCCCGACCGCGACAGCGAGCCTGCGGCCCCATCCCCCCACCCGTCCTTGATCCACCCAAAGATTTCCTTCACCCGTCTGCGGACTCTGGCCCGCCATGCTGTTGGCAAGCAACGGACTTTCTGATTCGCTGATCCCGCACCGCGTGCCACCTCACCGCACCGCACCGGCCGCCGCCAGCTCCAGAACGAGTTCCATCTGATCGGCGGCCCGGTCCCACGTAAATCCTTTTACCGTCTCGAGTCCACTCTGAACCAGCTCCTTCCGCAACGCGTCATTGTTGGCAATCCGCCGGATGAGATCCAGATAGGCGTCAACTTTGCCATAGGGCACAATGAAACCGTTTCGACCATGTTGGATCAGTTCAGACGCATTAGTATGGTCGGAACTGATCACCGCGCACCCGCAAGCCATTGCTTCCAGAATCGGCAGACAAAACCCTTCGTCACGACTGGTCACCACCCACACCTTGCAGCGATTATAAATTTGGCGGGCTATTTCAATGGACGGGAACCTCGTATAGCAGTCGGCAGGCAGAGCTGCCGGCCGCCGGGAGGATCCGAAACAGTAGAGGGGGATTTCTGGGAAGCGAGCGCGAAGCGCCTGGACCAAGGCCAAGGCAACCTCGGGGCCCTTAACGGGATGCCGGCCGTAGATCAGACCCACCCCCTCGCGCCTTTGGCCTTCCAGGAAGTATTCGTCGAAAGCGATGCCATTGGGGACAACGCCCAGAATCCTGCCTTCACAGTAGTTTCTCAACGCCGGTACCAACGCGGGACTCACCGCGATAGTGTCCATCGGCCCCCGCCACAACCACAGCTTCCTGACCTCCTCGGGTTCATGTTCTAGCAGTCCGTGACAATACCTGATCTTACGGACGTTCCGCTGCAACTTATCCAGATCAGCTATGGTGTGGATGCCGGTGGAAATCACGATTTCATTGTCTTCAAACTGCAAATCTGCCAAGTTGGCAAAGGACTGCTTCGGCCCTTTAAAGTAACTCAACCAATGGGTGGGCAAAGTCCTTTGCAAACGAAATTTCACGGATCGTGCGAACGCCCGCCAGCGATCCCGACTGAGCCACGGCGGCCGCCGATAGGCGATTCGGACCGCATGGCCCCGTTCCAGGAGTTTGTTGCCCATTTGCATGGTTACCCTCACTCCACCCGAGGCTGCGTCGCTCGGCACCAAGAAGGTGACTTTCATAAAGGCTTGTATTCCCTAAGAATCAGCCAGCGGTGATGCTGGTCTCGGCGCCACCGCTCACCCCCCCCTTCTTTCGACGGGGCTGGCCGGAATACCGACGACCGTGGTGCAAGGGGGAACATCCCGAGTCACCACTGCGTTGGCGCCGACGATGGAATGGTGACCAATTCGCACTCCCTTGAGAATCACAGCGTTGACTCCCAGCCAGCAATCGTGCTCAATCACCACCGGTGAGCTGCGAAGACTCGCACACAAAGTGGTGCGTTGTTCGTCCGGCCCAACTACATGGTCCGAGTCGGTAACGAACACCCGTGGCCCCACCAACACGTAATCTTGCAACTCAACGGATATCGCAGCATTGCATTGAAACTCGTGCATTATGGTGCAGTATGAACCGATGCGAATTTTAGGCTCGCGAGTCGGCTTGGAAGGCTCCAGGTCCGCCAGACACCAATCGTCCGACAAAGTTGTGTGATGTCCAATGCTGATTGACCGCGGATTGCGAACCAAGCGGCATCTACCGATGGTTGACCTGTGCCCGAGCGCGTGGAACCGCCAGCTCCACAGCGCCCTTGTTCTTGCCAATCGCCACAATCTGCGCAACACCGCGCTCATCTTGAATCGGTCCCCAGCCTCCCTAGTCTCCGCCCCGAGGCGATCCCGTGCCCAGTACGGCTAGGGGCGTACTCAACCCGGGCTTCTTTTGAGCCGAGGGCAGGCCGAAACGCGGACCTAGGATTATAATTGGCACGGGACGCCGACGGTCTTCGCAGCTCTGGACTATCTGGAGGGAAAAGTCGTGGTGCCTAGCCCGGCTCGACCGCAACCCAGCGAATGGCGCACAGCCTTTAGAGACGAGAGACAAAGGGTTCGTTTCGATTTCGAGATCAACCTGATTCTGACGGCTTGCGCTGCGCGCAAAACTCCCAAAGTGAAGCGGGGAGTGAACCGACCTTAGTCTTCTCATCTTCATTGAATGCGGCCAACCCTTCCTGGCTGAACCGAGTGAAGCGCTTTTCCCGAGATTCAAGCCCAGACGAGGTTCGACCCGGCAGCTCCCAAAGTGCTCCACAACTCCGCGACGCCATGGTCGAATATCTGAAGAACCAAAATCCCGGGTCCAAACACTAAGTTTTAAAAGCTGGGGGGAGATATTATCCCGGACCTCAAACCGTCGCGCGAGCACTTGAACGCGAACATTAGAGGGACTTGGCAGACACTTCACTCGCGGTGCAAGGCGGCAAACCCCAGCCGGTAAAACACCCTGGGAAAGAGGTGAGGGAACTGCTGAAACATCTCGCGGGGCCGGATCGAACTCCCATACAGCCGCCAGAAGCTCGCGCATCTTCCCCACCAGCCCCCCAGCAGCAGGCCGCGCCTCAGCTCCATGCGGCGTGCCTCACATGCCACGACTCTTCTGACGGCGGCCTGCTCGCCCGCAGGTATCAACCCCTTCTCAATCGCCCGCTCCACATCCCTTGCGAACCCCCTGTAGAGTTTTACAAACCGATCTAATTCACAGGCCTGCTTTTCCAGCATGCCTTCGAAGGTTTCAGCCTTTCGCGCCCACCGGCGGTGAAGATCGAAGGTGACGTTTCCCCCATGCCGCCGGTATTTCACCAGCGGCTCATTGACGAAGGAGAAAGTTCCGCCAGCCAAAACTGTTCGAAACGACAGCGCTGTGTCCTCGTAAGTCACCTCCGGGCCCAGGGAGCCAAATATGGTGAACAACGCCCGGGCAATGGCGTGCGTACATCCAGGGACGTGAGGCCGTCGGCGTCTGGCATAGCTCGCAACCGTAGTACGTTGGTGAAAAAAAGTTTTCCCCTCGCTGGTCATGAAAGATTTGGACGCATCATCCACTGGCCGCCCCTGTCCGTCTATCACCGAGAAGCGGGAGTACAATGAAGTCGCTTGCCTACCAGAATCATTCCAAGCCTCGACGAGGCGCCGGGTTCGCTGAGGCAACGAAATATCATCTCCCGCAGCCATGATAATCAACTCTCCGCGGGCCATTTCCGCCACTGTGTTGACATTACCCCCAATGCCCAGATTCCGTTGGTTGCGGTTTAGCCTGATCGTATGGGGTCCCCGGTAAGCTGCTGTGATCTCGCTAATGATTTCGAATGTGCGGTCGTTCGAGCAATCGTCAGATACAATAATTTCAAGCGGCGAATAATCCTGCAAGAGGGCTCCCTGCAATGCCTCGCGGATGAAGGCCTCCTGATTATACGAACCGAGCGAAAACGTGATGAGAGGATTATCCAAGGATAGGAGCGCGGCTGGACAACCTGCCCAAAGAACTGGCCCCCGCAGAGAGTTTACCCCTGCCGGACCAAACGCCGCTAAGCACTACTGTTTCGGCCCATTTCAACTCAACCAAGTCACCCACCCCGCGCGTGAGCAGTGACAACCGCCGTTTCCAACCGTTCTAGAAAGTCCGAGCGCTGCCATTGAGCTTCTACCGCAGCAGTCCAATGCGGTCGGGTTATAAAGCGTTGACGACCCAGATTCTCGGCGTACCCTCCGGCAGTTTGCAAACCCTGATGCGGTCGATGGCCAGCTTCGGCTCGCGGCCAATAATGACCAAACGATGCGTCCCTTGCGAGAGGCTAAAAGATTTCTGTACGAATTCACTCTTATCAAACGTGCCATTCCCGCGCCAGGCCGCGGTCCGCCACTCGAATCCTGAGGTGACGGGTATGTCCCAAATCATGAACGGGTCTTGCGGCTCCGCATCCACATTGAAGAACAACGAGTTGGCGGCGTCCGTCGGCGCGTTGAGGAGGGCCTGGATGGCGTAAATCCCAGGCTCGGTTATCTCGAAGGCATAAACGGCTCTCCCGCCGCCACTGAGGCCCGTCTCCATCGGCTGCGAAATGCTCCCGTTTGTTACCGCAAAGGGAGCGCTAATCAGACCAGCTTCAGCCTCAAAAATCAGGGAGTGCAATGGCAGCGATGGCGATTCGACAAGGACATTTAGGAGGGATTCGGCAGAGGTCTGCCCATTGCTGACACGCAGTTTCCATACATAGGTGCTTCCCGCCGATTCAGCAGGGTAGCTGAAAGTGGCTGGCGCGACAACACCGCTACCGCTCGCGTGCAAGGTCTCCGGGGAACCATTCATGGTGTAGAGCCATTGCCAAATCAGCGGTAATCCACTCGCATCGCTTGCCGAGCCGGTATACTGGACGCTGGTGCCAGCCAAGACCTGCACTCCAGGCGCATCCGCATTGGAATCTGCAGGACTCTGAACGACGGGCGAAACGATGGGTGGGGCGGGGCGGTGGGCGCCAGAGGGCGCAATCGTGAGGCTTGCCAACTGAGCCCCTGATTCACGCCCGCGCACAACCACGAAGTGCGTGCCACTGGAGAGAGTAAAAACCGCGGGTGCGAACTGGTTGCTGGCTTCCGTGCCATTTCCGCGCCAGCACACCTCGAGATTGGTAAAGCCGGAGGTTATTGGAACATCCCAGATCATGCCCGGATCAACCGGCTCTCCATCAATGTTGATGTAAAATGAGTTTGCGCCTTCATGGGGGGCATTGACACTCGCGACAATGATGTAGTTGCCAGCAGTAGGGATTGTAAAACCGTACACTGCGCGGCCCGACCCTGCGAGACCCGTTTCCAGGGGCTGGCTGATATAACCACTGCCTGCGGCAAAAGGGGGGCTGACCGTTCCGGCAGTGGACAAGAAGGTTAATCCCGGCAGGACTTCCCACGCGGCTCCAGACAAGGCCGCGATTGCCCCTCCGCCCCCGGTAAACTGTAGCGACCCGTTGAAATTACCGGCACTGGCCGGACTAAATGTCACGGTGACCGCATGAGTCTGGTTGCTCGTGAGGGTGTACGAAGCGCCAGTCACGACAGCGAATGGCGCGGCGACACTGGCCGCGCCGGAGAGGGTCCCCCCGCCACGGTTCCTGACCAGCAAGACATTAGTCGCAGAGGATCCCTTGGCCAGAGAACCAAAGTCGATTTCGATCGGTGTTACCGAGATGAGCGGATTGTTCGCGGCGCCTCCCTCAGCGAATTCGAATGCCCCAATATCCCACAGCCCGTCAGCTCCCCGAGGGCTTCCCAAGGGGTCTCGGTCAAGGAAGCCGTCTCTCTCCAAGGCGATCCCGCGGTTAACCACCCATGCCCCCGGGACGAGGCGCCAATCGCCGGTGGCACTTGAAACGAATGGGTTGACGCTGCTCGAAATGCTATGGATCTCTCCACTGGGAATACTGCCACTGTAGGCATTGTAGTCTGAGTTTACCGCCCCTCCAATCTGACACGCATTGACGGAGTTCCAGAAAATGTTATTTTGAACTGTGGTTTTAGGGTCCGATACTCCACGAAGCAGGACGCCACCTGCATCATAACCGATGAACGTGTTGTTGTAGATGTACATCGGTCCCCAACTGTACGTTGACTTGGTCCCGATACAGAAGCCGGTTCCCTGAGCCCCCTTATTCAACGTGTTGCCATAGAAGAAAATCTCGCGGGAGCCGCCGTAGTCGAACCACAAGGCCTCTGCAACCGTGTTGCTGACCATGTTATATCGAAAGATGATGTTCGTGCTGGGGTAAAAGTATACAACGTCCGGGTGCCACGCAGCAAGGTCTCCGGAACTGCAATTGTAGAGTTCACAGTGTTCAATCACGCCGTTGGTGACGGCCGCGAGAGTGATCAGCATAACGGCATCATGAAAAGAGCAGTGGCTAATCAGCAAGTTGCGAATCGTCGTGTTGCCTGATCCGTTGTAGTTGGCGGCATACAGCAACTGGTTGGCGCCCATCGCACGAAAGCCGGGGCCTGCGACCTCGATGTTTTTCAACTGAACGGAGTCCGACACCGTAGTCGAGCCATTATGAAAGCTAATCGCTCGACCGCCGTCGGAGGGAACTCGAATGCCATACCGGATTTGGCCATCAATTGTAATAAAGCTCCGCCCGGCCAGGCTCCAGCCGCTCGGAATGGTCACCAAGGAATCAAACGAAGGATCCCAGCCAGCCGCGGAGACCGGTTCCGCGTTGGTTGACCGAACCCGGATAATCGTGATGGGGCTGCCCCTGCTGCCGTTGCGGCCGGGTGAGAGAACTGACTTGTAGTCACCCCCGGCAAGCCACAAGGTGTCTCCCGGCTGGACGGTGGACCAGTTGACGGTGCTCAAAGTCCACGCGTTGAGCCAATCACTGCCATTGTTCAAGCCCTGCTGCGTGGGGCGCACGTACCAGTGTGCCGCGGGCGCCGACGAGATCATCCCCACGGCCAGCAGCATCCCCCCTGCCCCAGCCGCTAGCAGCTTGGCGGTCACTTCGGCCAGAGGTTTCATTACAGCTTTGGTCGCTCTGCTCGTTACCATAATCATTGTCGTCACTTGTCGAACGGTGTCCTAGACCCCGACTCTCCCGTATTCTTCGCCTTGTCTCCATGGCGATAAGGCGCACCACAGGATCCACCACGCAGGTTGTATGCCAACGCAATCAACGTTCGACCCTCGAACCTCGGCAATCTAGTCGGCTGCCCGAATCTCCATCCACTAGAAGATTCCTTGGTGCTCACGATTGTACCGAAGTGGGACAAAGGCTCGCGCGCTGTAAATCTTGTTGGAACCTGTGGCTCACTCAAAACCTTACCAGGCCCTTGGCGCAAACCAGCCTGCCAATCACAGCCGCAAACGATCGCGCGCCTCGGTAAGCACCCGGCGCAGCACCGTGGCCATCGTGGGGCCAAGTTCCGGAGTCTCTGATCGGAGGAAGTCTGAGCGCGAGAGCCGAACCGAGATGGAGCCTTTGGGGGCCGTGTCCAAAGCGAGCGTCGTTCCCGCGGTCAAGACTGCCCATGCGCCGTCTTGCCCCCCCACCTCCCAACGCTCCTGAGCCAACGCGCCGGGCAGCGGGTCAATCGTAAGGGAACGGACGGCTTCGGGCACCTGGTACTTGACATTGCGACTGAACGGCCGCAGCCAACAGGCTTTGCCAGCCAAGCGCCACTGAACGTTGAACCGACTTAAACTGGTTAAGTTACACCACCTGACATCCCCGAAGCCATTAATAAATGCAGCCAATTCATCAAGCAACTCGAGCCCTCCCTTCACGTCCTTATGATGTCCGCGAAGAATTATCGGCTGTCCCAGGAAGGCTGCCACGAGGATGGTCGCCTTAACGTCTGGCGTCATCCCCCAGCGTGGCAGCACCGGGCAGACACCAATGATTTCAGACGGGAAATACCCCAGGCGTCTTGACCATGCGCGATCTCGGTTGTGGCTCCAAAGCGAGCTGTGAGAAACGCACGCGCCTTCAAAGCCTGCATTCGGGAGTTCCTGAAGCATGTCTTCGGAGCAGGCACCGTGCGGCGGAACCATTAGCCGGCAGATCCTCACGCCGCTCTTGGCTTCCAGCCGCTCGATACGACGAATCGCCTGGCGCAATAACGCCTGGCGATTGGCGGGGACATAGCTGCGCGCAAGCTCGCGCTTGGTGTGATTGTTTCCGTGAATACAGAGTGAAACCTGCCCCGGATTATCCCTGAAGATTCGCGCCGCCCCCGCGTGAGTGTACCAAGTGTCGAGGGGGATGGTGGCAAAAGATACGTGGTATTGGAACTTTTTTGCCCGCGCGACGATCTCCCGATAGTGTAGAAACCCATAACTGGGCCAATGCAAATTCGGATCGTCAAAGATGAAGCAGGCCCGCAACGGGGGCCCGTCAAAAGCATCGCCCCGGACGGCCCGCCGCAGATAATGTAACAGCGGCAACAGCTCCAGGAAGCGGTCTCCGTTGAAAAGCATGTGGAAACCCTCGTCCCGCCCGAGACTCGGGAGCGGCAAAGCGGACCGAAAGAGTTCGCTGCCCTCCACTTCGCTTACCGACCACAGCACCCCGGCCTGACATTGGGCCAAAGGCACCTCGCCGGGGCCCATCAGCAAGGGCCGAAAGTCAGAGGAGACCCTCGTACGCAAGGAGCGGGCCCGGAACGGAAAAGGAACATGGGATTCATTTGAAAAGCAGACGAGTAAATCTTGTCCAGTGTTACGGCCTTGCGAGGCGCCGCTCGTTGGAATCTCCAAAGCTGGGCGAGATGCGCTGGAATTTGCCCGCATCGTCAAGGTCATAGAGTACCCAGTTGGTCAT
>CAZVYG010000034.1:0-33401 GCA_964631605.1 uncultured Verrucomicrobiota bacterium | reverse complement strand
CGACCTTCTTGAGCCTGCCAGTATGATCTCGCCGGCAGCCGGCGCCGCAGCATCGCTTCCCCATTCAAAGCGCACGGGCAGGAGCCGTTCCAAGGCCCCGAATAAATCCCCGCATTCCAACGGTTGGTTGCCTGCTTGAATCCGGATGTTAGAGGTGCATGACATGGGTTTTCAGGTGTAGCGCCCGGCGCTCCTCAAGGGGCCATTCAGATGCCTTTGCCAGTTAACAACCACCGAAGGCATACCGCGTGCTCCTTAAGTTTGCGGTTGGTTTCAGCCCGCGGTGCGCCCAGCAGCCACAGAAAGCCGCGAGCGAGCAGCCGGCTCAAATGCTGGATCAGGGCCAGACCATAGAAAGCCAGTCGGCCGAGGTTACCATAGTGTTTCTTCCAATAGAGCAGGCTGGCCCGCAACATCTCGATACTGTAACGCAAGGGGGCGTTGCTGGAACTGGCACCGCCGAAATGGGTAGCGCCTGCCTCCGGCACAAATACGATCCTCCAGCCCGCGTCGCGGAACCGCTTGCACCAATCGACATCCTCAGCGTAGAAGAAGAATCGTTCGTCCAATCCGCCGACTTTCTCGACCGCACTTCGACGGGCCAGCCAGAAGCAGCCACTCAGTACTTCAACTTCGGCGAGGCTGTCGTAACTCCAATGCCGCATTTGAAACCCGGCAAGCAAAGACCAGCGGGAAAAAACTCGGTCCAAGGCCAGGAATCGGCAAAGCGTGTTCCAGGGGGTGGGCAACTGCCTGCATGTCCGCTGCACTTGGCCATCGGCGCCAATGACTTTGGGTCCCACCAACCCCACCTCTTGGCGGGCTTCCAGCAGCGCTGCCAACTTCTGAAAACAGCCGGGGTGCACGATCACATCGGAATTGATCAATGCCAGAAAGTCCCCCGTGCAGTGCTTCAGTCCCAGATTGTTGGCCTTGGCAAAACCCAGATTCTGTCTGGACCGGATCAAGACAACCTCGGGGAATTGCTCTGCGACCATCTCCGCAGACCCGTCGGAGGATGCATTATCCACAACCACGATTTCTCGCAACAATCCACCACCGCTACGATGGACTGAATCGAGGCAATCTCGCAGAAAGCGGCGGGCGTTCCAACTAACGATTATGACAGAAATCTGACTCATATTGGGCAGCGGACCAGCCTACCCCCGGTTCCAAGGTTCTTGCGCGGACCGCCGAAACCTCACCGGTTTCCAAGCCTCCGATCATCGCCAAGAGCAGGTACAGGAAAATGACAGATTGGTCAAAATAGGCGATGGATAAGAAGGTTACGCAGTGTCCAAACAGGATGGCTCCGAGGGTCCAGACGCCAAACTGCTCGCCCTGCGGACTGTTTTCATACCATCGTAAAGCCCGGGACAAGCGGGCAAAAGCTGCCCAGATCACGCCGATGAACAGAAGCATTAGCGGTAGGCCGCCCCATACCGCCATCCGGAGATAATGGTTGGTAATGTCGGTGTGATCGGGGCTCCAAGGCACCCCGGTGGGCATCCAGTGGCGGGTGTAGTCTGTTCCGGCCATCCACCATTCGCTGAAATGTTCGATGGCCGCCCGGATCAACGTTGCCCGATGCCAGCCGGTGCTGCTGCCCGTCAAATCCACGCGGGCCATGAGGTAATACACGGGATCATTCATGATTAACTCCAGCCCCAGCAGCGCCAAGACGCCTCCCCCCATGATCCAACGCAAATTCATTCGAACCCTCCAAATCGCCAGGGCAAACGCGATAGCCAGAGCGCTAAGGATAGGGCCGCTCGAGGCCGAGGCCAGAATCATACCCCCGGTTGCAGCGAAACCCAAACAGGCGAGCCATCGGTTCCGGCGCCACAACAGCCCGGCCAGCGGCAGGCAGACCGCTCCGACAGTGCCGGCCAAAATGGGATGAGAAAAGGCCCCTTGGGCCCGTATCTTTCCATGTCGGACCAAGGATTCCTCTGACACATAACCAAACACGGAGAATAGATTCCTTGCGGTCAGCTTCTCCAGCACCATTTCAGCGGCGACGGGCACCAACAACCAAGTGACAATCTTGGCGGCGGTAATAAGGTCTGCGAAATCCCTGATGAAGATGCGCATGAGGAAGTAGCTGCCCAAGCACGTGTAGGTAATACCCAGCATATAGACCAGCGCATTGCCGGGCTTGTTGTGAAACAGACTGCTGCAAATCGCCCAGCACCCCCAAAGGATCATCGCCTTGTCCATGCTGTTCCACCGCCCCGCCAGCCTCTCTCCGCGAAACAAGGCCCGAAGGAATCCGACCGCGATCAGGAGGCGAAGCAGGGTGAAGTGAAAGGGCCCAACCTCGATGACCTGCCCAACGGTGACATACACCGCCCCCAGCAGCAGCGCAACGATCGCCCCCGGCCGGGGCAGCACGAACAACAAGGCCGCTGCGGTCAACGCAAACAGAATGCCGAGACTATTCAAGAGTGGCGAATGTCAGTTCCTGTTGCCACGATCCAGTGCTGATGGGCCACGGGGAGCGTCTCCTACTTTGCCAAGCCACCACGCCTGCTTGGAGGGAGTCCGGGTCAATCCCACAGACTCTTGCGCCCCAGCAAGCGGTTAACTTGTTGCTGGCGGAAATACTTGATGAGGGCGCGGTCTTCCACCTGCGGAATCCCGGTTACATATCCCTTCACGAACCCGTACAGAAGCCCGATCCCCCCAATGATGTAGGGTCTGTGCCAAAGCCGCTGAACACACTTGAGAAACATGAACAAGGGGTGATATCCAGCGATGTAGTTGGCCAGACCGGATTTGACCCGATCCTTCCAAGCCCCGTAGGCGGCCCCCGTCTCCCGGTGATGGACAATCTTGACATCGCGCAAGGTTCGACTCGTCCAGCCCAGCATGTTCGCCTTGACCTCATCCAAAGTATCCCAACCCGGGGCGTGAATAAGGCCGCCGATCGCCTGCCAACATGCGGCAGAATAGATTTTGGTGGCGCCCCGCACGTGAAACTGAGGGTCGCCCGCGGATTCCACCTGTAACGAGCCTCCGCGGTCGCTGCAAATCGTCCCGCCAGTGATCCCCAGCCGCGGGTCCCGGGTGAATTCCAGGAGGCATCGCTCAAAGTAATCGCGGCCGAACGAGACGTCTCCATCAAGCTTGACGAGATAATCCCACTTCTCTGCCTCAATGCACTTGTAACCAGCATAGAATGCCGCCACCACCCCCCCGCCCGCTTTGCGATATCCACGGTCCGGCAGACTAACCACTCGAATCCAAGGGTGGGATCGTGCGGCGTTCTCCGCAACTTGGACAGTGCCGTCCGTAGATCCATCGTTCACAATCACCCAACAGATTGGCTTCAGCGACTGGTTTACCATGGACTCGATCGTCAGCGGCAGATAAGCGGCCTCGTTTCTGACGGGGCTAATAACGATATAGGATCCAACACTGGCTACTCTGGTTTTCGTCAATTGAGGAGTCATAACGGCGGTTTGGCGGCCTGAACCGCTCGGGCCTCGGATATTTTGGCCAGGAGCTCCTGCCCCTGCTTTCGCCAGCCTTAACGCTGGGGTGCCGGACTCTGAGCAGCCCACTGCCTTTCCATCGTCCGCATTAGTGCGGGCAGTCCCTTGGTGTTGATCCGCCTCCCGCTTCAAGCCACCCATCGGTCCTGACATACGCCAATCTGACTCAGAATGCTTTTGCGTCCACTGTTTTCACGAGCATTAGGCGAGATTGGGAGCTGGTCCTCTTGCCCGGCCAATGCCGTCCTCTCCCACTGCAGCGGTCATCGGCTGCTTAGTCTGGGCGGCAGTTGCTGCCTCAACTGAGCCCGCGCGGGATGGATCAGATTACGGTGCCGCCGAATCAGGTGAGCGTAGGCGAGAAGGAGGTTTTGGCTCACTACCGACCACTGCAATTCCCGCTCGACCCGCTGGCGCCCGAAGCGGCCCATGGTCTTTCTTAACTCGGCATCATCCATCAGCCGCTGGGTGGCTTTCGCGAAGGCAAGCTCATCGTTGCAGGGCACAAAAAGGGCCGCCGCTTGAGCGGAATAGCGGGACTCCTTCAGGTCAAATGAGACGATGGGCTTGCCGTAGGCCATATACTCCATGATCTTGATCCAGGTGGAAACATCGTTGAGGGGACTGGATGGATCCGGATCCACGCAGATATCGGCAGCGGCTAGGTATTGCCGCAGGTCCTCGTCGGCAATGAAACCGGTGAATTCGACAAAACCATCGAGTTTGAGCTCCTTTGCCAATTGGCACAGGTCTTCAAAAGAGTCGCCACTCCCGATGATGACGCAGTAGAAGTCCGTTCGTTTCAGATCGTACAACAAGTGGTTCAAAGCGCGAAGCAAATAATCCACGCCGTCCTGAGGGTTAAGGCTTCCGATGTAGCAAAGGATGGTCTTGCCCATCTGCCGCAACCGGCGACTGGGGGCGGCGATATCCATCCGCTTCTGATTAGGGCCGTTCCGCACCACAAAAACCTCTCCCGAGCGGCGCCCGCCTCGCGTCAAGTGCAGGTTCTTATAAGAGTCGTTCGTGGCAATGGTCACATCAGCCAGCTTCAGATTGCACCATTCCACAAACTGCAAAAGTCGCGCGAGGATATCCCGTGAGGCCCCATAACGGGAACGGTAAAGCTCCGGGCAGAGGTCATGATGGTCGAAAACGTATTTCTTGCCGAGCAGCTTCCAGGGCAAAGCTACCAAGAAGAGGGTATCGGGCGGATTATGAGCATGAATAACATCAAACCCGTGCCTCAGGCCCAAAAGGATGCTCATTCCCAGGCAAGCAGCGGTGAAATAAACATATTCACTAACATATCCCACCAACGACTTGACCCGAGTCAAAGCGCGCGCCCACCTACCCAGTTTCTGACCGGGCGTCTTCTTAAACAACTCGAGCCGCGGGATACGGTAAACCCGGATGCCGTCAAGCACCTCGTGGCTGGGTTGCCCGCGTTTTCGCAAGGCGACTACGGTAACTTCGTATTGAGCGTTTGTCAGCGTGTCGGCTTCATTTTTGACCCGCGTGTCCTGCGGGAATGAATTCTCCACGAACATTAAAACCCTACCAGCAGATGCCGTCATAGTTTTCAAGCCCTTCATGGTTATGTGGGAATATTCTCACCAAGTCGATCACTACCCGCTCTTTGGGCAATTGCTGAACCGCGGCCTGGATTTGCGGGCTCTTTTTCGAGATCAGAACCACCTCAGAGGTGGCCAGCACCTCCTCCAGCGAGGAGGCCATCAACGAGGAAATGTGGGGGATCGTCTGCTCAATAAACCGCCGATTGGCTCCACGAAGTCTGGCCAAAGATACCTCCTCATCATAGACTTTGACATGGAAGCCTTTGCCGATTAGTGTCTCGGTTAACGCGACAATCGGGCTCTCGCGCAGATCATCTGTCCCCGCCTTGAAGCTCAGCCCCAGAATCCCCACGTGGGTTTTTCCAGACCGGCGCACCATCCCGAAAGCCAGTTCCAGTTGTCTCCGGTTGCTTTCCAACAACGAGTTGAGCATCGGCAGTTCCACATCCACTTGTCTGGCACGATACAGCATGGCCCGCAGGTCCTTGGGCAGGCACGAACCCCCAAAGGCGAAGCCGGGCTTGAGGTAATAGGATGAGAGGTTCAGTTTCCGGTCGCGGCAGAGAATGTCCATCACTCGATGACTATCAATCCCGAGTCGTTTGCTCAGATTGCCGATCTCGTTTGCAAAACAGACCTTCGTGGCATGAAACGCGTTGCAGGCGTACTTGATCATTTCCGCCTCCCGGATCGTGGTTAGTTCGACCGGCGCGTTGACCCCCTGGTAAAGCTCCTGCACATGGCGAGCAGAAACTTCCTCGGCGGTGCCGATGACGGTGAAAGGCGGCTCAACAAAATCTTGAATGGCTGTGCTCTCTCTCATGAACTCAGGATTCATGCAGATGCCGAAATCCCGCCCGCATTGCTTACCGGAATGCTGCTCCAGGGTCGGCGTGATGATTTCCTCAACCGTGCCGGGCAGTACGGTGCTCCTGATTATGATGACGACTCGCTCCGGCCTTGACGAGAGTGAATTCCCAATCTCGCTGACCACTTTAAGCATCTGCGAAAGCCCCAAGCTACCATTTTCATTGCTTGGAGTTCCCACGCACACCAATACCACCTCACCTAACGTCGGCGTGTGGGTCGTCGCTCCCAGCCTGCCTGAGGCCACCCCCCGCTGAATCAGCGGCTCAAGGCCGGGCTCAATGATCGGACTACGTCCCTGATTAATCAGCGATACCTTGGTTTCATCCACATCGACCCCCGTAACTTCGTGGCCCAACTCTGCCAAACAGGCGGCCGTAACGCTCCCGACATAACCCATGCCAAACACGGTGACTTTCATATTGCTCCACTCGCACGCAGCCTCAGGGCAGGCTTCGCCCCCGTCAGTTCGCTTGAGCGACCGACTTTTGGACCCTTAATGGTCGTATTCACTTTTTTTACTGCTGCCGCTTCGGACCTCCTGCTTGCAGCACGGCGCCAGGCCGGCACACAACAGGGGGTTTTCCGCGAAAACAGACGTAGTTACAAATCCTCTGAAAGGCGGCCGGGCACATGCTGCCGACATTTGTTGAGGACAGCCGCAACGTTGGCCCGAGATTGGCGCATGAGCGCCGCCGCCCGGGCCGCCGCCTGCTGTCCGGTTTTTTCCGCCTCCAGGACCAGCAGCGTAATATCCATGTGCCCCGCCAGCCGGGGCGTGGCACTGGTTTGCGTCACGGCCGGCATATCAAAAATGATGTAATCGTAGTTGCTGGCCTTCAGCTTGGGCATGAGCTGGCTGAAATGCTTCGGCAGCACCATGGCGAGCCTGCCGGCTCCTTCGTCCTGCATCGAGGCGACAAACAATCTGTCCTCCACCTGAGCCTCGGCCCGCTTGTCCTCCTCAAGGACCTCGGCCAGGCCGCACCCGGGCTGCCCGCGATAAAAAGAGTGGGCCATCCCATGATTGGTTTCGTTCATGTCCACCAACAAGACATTGCCGTCGCCGGTCTTGGAGAGTTCGGCGGCCAAACCGCTGGCCAGGGTGCTGACCCCGGCGCCGCGGTTGCAGGCAGTTACCGCGACCAGTTTGGGTTTCTTGAGATTCTGATTGTTCACCTCGAAGTAGGTGATCACTCGTTCGCGCAGCCCCTCCGCATAGCTTTTCAATTCGTCGCGCGGGTCCCATTTGGCAACCGCCAGCGTGGCGGCCTCCCGCCCGGCCGTCGCGTCCGGACGCCGGTCGCCTCGCCACCATCGGCCCAGACGCTCGGTCCAGGTGCTGTCCGGAATGGTCAAAAAGACCGGCAATTTCAGCAGCCGTTCCACATCGGAGGTTCGCTTGATGCTCCGGTCCAGAACCATTTCGATGGTGAAGGCCAAACCCAGTCCCAAGCCCATGCAACCGACCACGACCACCGCCAGGAGTTTCAGCATCTTCTTGAAATCA
The DNA here is from genome assembly GCA_964631605.1 of uncultured Verrucomicrobiota bacterium. Taxonomy (GTDB): domain Bacteria; phylum Verrucomicrobiota; class Verrucomicrobiia; order Limisphaerales; family UBA8199; genus JARKQH01. The sequence continues at coordinate 25,950 of CAZVYG010000034.1, read as the reverse complement.
CGCCCCGGTGGTGTCGGATTCTGAACCACGCTCATGTTGATGACCTTGCCGCTGACGGCCGTGGCGCCCAACTGACGCTGCTCGATGCTGCTGACTACGGAGTGATAATTCCGCTCCTCTTCATCCCGCTGCCGGGTCAGTTCGTTAATCCGCGGCTCCATCTCCAGGACCTGCGCGGCCTGAGCCTGGATGTTGCTGAGACTTTGGCCCAGGATGGCCACCCGGGCGCTTAACCGCTTGATCTCGACCAGTTCGGCTCCCACGTCGCTGCCGGGCGCGTTGGTGGTCCCACCCGCTCCGACATATTGGCTGAGGGCCGGATAAGCTTCCTCGAGCTTTTGCTTTTCTTGATTCAGCTTGGCGATCTGCCCCTGGACCGTTTGCACCTCGGGATGAGCCTCCTTGAACCGGAGCAGCAACTCCCGCTCGCGCCGTTTCAGGCTGTCCAATTCAGCAGTGATAAAGCTGTAGTCGCCGAGTTTCTCCCGCGGAATGAGCGCTGCCGTCGAATTGGTGGCCCCCTCCGCGCTGCCGGTGAGGTCGCCGAGCACCGCCCGCCGCTCGGCCAGCTCGCGTTCCGCCTCCAGGAGACTGTCCTGGATTTTGGCGATCTGGGTCTGGTAGGCCCGCTTGGTGTCATCCAGAAACAACACATTCGCCCGGGTTTTCAACTGCTTCAGTTGCTCCTCGGTCTGCGCCAGTTTGCGCCGCAGCTCTTCCTGGGTGCGGGAGAAATAGTCATCCAACACGCCCAGCCGCTGGTGCACCTCGACGTGCTTGCGCATGTAAGTCTGGATCAAGGCCTCGAGCACCGGCTGAACAACCTTCTCGTCGGGGTGCTTGAAAGACACCGTAATGATCGAACTGCGCGGCGGGTCCACCTCGATTCCGGAAGCGACGACTCCGGCGGCAGCCAGCCGGTTGCTGCCCCCGCCCTTCAGGGCCAGGATGCGTTCCGCTCCCACCTTGTCCACCACCTGCGCGGCAACATCCAGACTGGTGAGAATCTCGATTTCCGAAGCGATGATCGTCTGGGCGTTGGCATCCAGCGGGCGGGGCCCCTCCGCCTCCTTGCCCGGGGTTGCGGTGCTGGACGGCGCCACATAGTGAACCATCAGCTTGGCCTTGGAAATGTAGAGCGGCGGACGCACCAGGCGCACGCCCAGGGCGCCCACCACGCTCAATCCCAGGAACGCCAGCAGCAACCACTTGTGCCGGAAGAGCGTGTAGATAATGTCGTCCACGGTCAGCCCCTTTGCCGGCGGCTGGCCAGGCCCGTGGTTGATGGGTCCCGGATTCATAAGCTAAACCCTACTCTAATTGATCGTTGGGCTGCTGCACGAACTGAATCAATCAGGGTTTTTGCCACAAACTCGATCTGGTCGCACCGCAATTCCGGATACATGGGCAACGAAAGGAGTTCTTCGGCACATTGTTCCGCCACCGGAAAGGAACCCGCCCGCAAGCCCAGGAAGCCGTAAGCCTTTTGTAGGTGGATGGGCACCGGGTAATGCACGCCGCAGCGCACCCCCTGGGACATCATCCGCTCGAGCACCGCGTCACGGTTCTCAACCCGCACTGCATAAATATGAAAGGCGTGCAGGCTGCCCGGACGCACCGCGGGCGTCACAATGCCGGGCTGGCCGGCCAGCAACTGGTCATAGAGTCGCGCGTGCGCCCGCCGGGCGGCGTTGGCTTTGTCGAGGCGGCGGAGTTTGACGCTCAGCACCGCGGCTTGAATTCCATCCATGCGCGCATTCCAACCGATGGTCGAATGGCAATGCTTGGCTGCCTGGCCATGGTCCCGGAGCATTTGCAGGCGGGTGAGCAAATCCGACTCGTCCGTGCACACCGCGCCCGCTTCGCCCAGCGCGCCCAGGTTTTTGCCGGGATAAAAACTGAAGCAACCGGCGACGCCCAAACTGCCCGCTTTACGCCCCTTGTATTCGGCGCCGTGCGCCTGCCCTGCGTCCTCCACCACGGGCGTCCCATGACGCCGCGCTATGGCCAGAATGGGGTCCATGTCCGCCACCTGCCCGAAAATGTGCACGGGAACGATGGCCTGCGTACGGAGCGTGATGGCCGCCTCGAGCTGACGCACATCCATCGTGTAGGTGCGCTCGTCAATGTCCACAAACACCGGCCGCGCACCGCACAGACTGATGGCCTCGGCCGTCCCCATGAAGCCGTTCGGCACAGTGATCACTTCATCCCCCGGCCCGACGCCCAGCGCCAGCAGACTGAGCCACAGCGCATCAGTCCCGCTGCCCACGCCAATGGCGTGCCGCGCGCCGCAATAGGCCGCGAATTCCGTCTCGAAGCGCGTGACAAACGGCCCCCCCGCAAAGGCGCTGGCCTCGGCGACCTGTCGAAAGGCATCCAGCAATTCGGGCATGAGGGGCTCATGCTGAACTCGCAGGTCTAGGAATGGCACTTGCACGGTTGGCGCTCTCGCTGGGTTAGGCGGTCGAGGGTGGGCGCAGAATCCGGGCCGGGTTGCCCGCCACCACCGCTCCATCCGGAACGTCTTTGGTGACCACACTGCCGGCGCCCACGGTCGCCCCTTCCCCGATGGTCACCCCACACAGGATGGTCGCACCCGAACCGATCGCGGCCCGGCGCTTGACGCGCGTGGGCACGCATACCCAATCGGCTTCGGTCTGCATTGTTCCATCCGGGTTGGTCGCCCGCGGAAAACGATCGTTGATGAAAATCACGCCGTGCCCCACAAAAACCTCCTCCTCAATCGTCACGCCCTCGCAAATGAAGGTGTGGCTCGAGATCTTGCATCGGTTGCCCACCACGGCCCCTTTTTGGATTTCCACAAACGTCCCGATTTTGACATCGTCGCCGATCTGACAGCCGTAAAGGTTGGTAAAGGCGTAAATCTTAACCCGCTGGCCAAGCTTCACGTCCGGCGCTATCCGCTGATAAAGCGTGTCGCTCATGCCTATGCCGCTGCCCGGCGGTTGGCGGCCGCAAGACTCAGGCTGCCATTGCCATTGCCATTGCCGTTTCCATTCCCGAACACGTGCTGACGCCCATTCCCGTTTCCATTGGAGCTCCACTGGGTCACCGCCCCGAGGGGGATGGAAACGCCCTGCTGCCGGAGCGATTCTCCGGCGGCCTCCAGAATCCGCACCACCTCCAGGCCGAAACGCCCATTGGCCACCGGCACGGACTGCTCTCGAATACAACTCAGGAAGTGCTGGCACTCCAGTTTCAGCGGTTCATCCTGCTTGATATAGGGCACGTAAGCGTCCCCGTAGTGGTAGGAGTAGGTAAACTCGGCAAACGTGTCATAATGCGGGGGGACCTCGACTCGGGCGTCGTAAATCTTGAGCTTCTCCAGCGGCTGCGTGTCGTCATAGACAATCATTCGCTGCGAGCCCACCACCGTCATTTCGCGAACCTTCCGCGGGTCCAGCCAACTGTTGTGGATAAACGCACAGCGGTTTTTGCGGAATCCCAGGTGCATCATGGTGACATCTTCGATTTCGCGATTGACATGGCTGCTCCCGTGGCACGAAACACTAATGGGAAGCTCATCCAGGAGGTAGAGCAGGATCGAAATGTCGTGCGGCGCCAGGTCCCACGCCACGTTGATGTCTTTTTGGAAGAGGCCCAAATTCAGGCGGCGCGCGGCAATGTACTGGACTTCGCCAATGTCGCCGTTGTCAATGATCTCCTTCATCCGGCGCACAGCCGGGCTGAAGAGGAAAGTGTGGCCGACCATAAGGGTTAACCCCAGGCGCTCGGCCAGACTGACCAGTTCATCCGCCTCGGCTTCAGTTCGCGCCATGGGTTTCTCAATAAAGACGTGCTTGCCAACGGTTAACGCCGCCTTGGCCATTTCGTAGTGGAACCGGACGGGCGTGGCCACGACAATCGCTTCCAACTCCGAGTCGTTGAGCAGGTCCTCGAAGCATCGCGTGGTGGAGACCTCGGGATACAACCGGCGCATGTGCGCGAGCCGTGGCTCGCTGGTGTCGCAAACGATCTTAAGGTGGCAATCCGGGGCCTGGCGGAGGTTCCGGATCAGGTTGGGGCCCCAATAACCGCACCCCACCACCCCAACACGAATAATCTGTTCCGTAGTTTTCATAGACTTATGATTGAGCTGATTTAATGATTCCCACCGGCGCGCAGACCGGCTCGCTGTGGGCTGCCGCGCGCTGGTCCTGGCATTGCCGCCACAGCGCCGGCAGGGTTCTCAGAATGATGGAAAGATCGAGCCACAGGCTCTGCCGCCGAGCATACTCAATGTCCAGTTTGACCATCTGCTCGAAGGTGGTGCGATTCTTGCCGCTGACCTGCCAGAGGCCCGTCAGCCCCGGCACAGCATCCAGGCGGTGTTTTTGCCACGGCTCGTAAAGGTCGTATTCGTAGGGGATGCAGGGGCGCGGCCCGACCAAACTCATGTCCCCCCGCCAAACGTTAATGAGCTGCGGCAGCTCGTCCAAACCCGTTGCCCGCAAAAACGCCCCGAACGGGATCAGCCGTGGATCGTTTTGCGCATCCAGCTTGGTCATGGGCGCCTCCTTGGATTGAATCAGTGCCCGGGTGTGGGAGCGGTGCGAATCGGTCTCCGCATCCTTTTTCATCGTGCGGAATTTATACAGCACGAATTCCCGCCCGTGCTGGCCAATGCGGCGCTGCCGGAAGAAGACCGGCCCGTCGGACCCCAGCCGAACCACCAGCGCCACCATGGCTCCGACCAACAGAATGGCAGGTGCCATCAGCAGGATGATTCCCAAATCCAAGGTCCGCTTCCACAACGGCAGCCGGGGCGGGTTGTCCTCGGTTGCCAAGCATATTCCTTCTGTTATCACAGGTCTCATTTTAATCCGTGTTTACAATGACTTATCATCTCCCGTTCCTGAAAAGTCGCAATTCCACTGATTACGGAGATTGGGGTCGGGGTTATTACGGAAAGGGCCTCAGTGAGAAGCGCAAAGGGGCGGAGTCCCCGCGCCATCTCTGCGGCATAATTAAGGCTGTTTTAATGAACTAGAGCACCGGCAAGGCGCACCTGGAAGCGCCTGCGCCACCGCGACTCAGCTCCGTTCGAGCAAGGCGGAAGGCTGGAAGATCAGGACTCGCCGCAGGGCGCCAAAGCCGAAGGCGGAGTTACCTCCTGAGGCGGGACCTGAAATTTAGAATTTCTAATGCAAGTCACTGACGAAGCCGCCACAGTTCCCTCTCCGGTGTGGCCACGGGAGGAAGCGGCCGTGCCCTCCCGAATCTCCGGCTGCGGCAGCGGCCGGGCGGCGGCGCGCGCCACCGCGACACACAGGACGACCGACAGCGTGATCCAGCAGATGCACAGAATCGCCATAGCTTTGTCAGAGCATAAAACGTGCCCGGGCGTTTTTGAACACTGAGTTCTAAACCATTTTTGCTGTCGGCCGGGCAAGTTCCATCCCGTGCCGTTTCGCATAGTCAATGATCCTCTAAAAAAGCCCGCCGCCCATCCCTGCGGGCATGCGGCACGGTGGCTGAACGGAGGGCCGATTTGGTGATTCCGGCCGGTGGTGTTGCCCGGCGCGCTCGTCCAAGCCACCACAGTGGCGCCCTACGAAGGGCTTCCATCCGCCAGGAAAATCGCTGCGCGCAAGGGTATGCGCAGGGCGGGCGAGCCTTGAATGTCCTCATCACCGAGTTCGGTGATGACTCGGAAGAGCAAATACATCCGCATGAGGTCGCGCAGTTCATTTTCCGCACCGGGGAGGAGTCCGGAGCCCTGCAGACGCTGAAAATAGGCTTTCAGATACGCGGTCCCCACCCAAACGTTCCAGTACCGTATCCAAGGTTCGCAAAGCGAAAACTTGTCCGTGCCGATGCAGCCCTGCTCGACGTGGCGATGCCACCCGGCGTGTGCCGCATAATGAAAAGCCCGCACCAGGGCGGCGGCGTCACGCAAAGGCGAGCGTTTGATGCGCCGCTCACTCAGAGGCTGTCGAGCTTCCCCTTCGAGATCGAAGAAGATGAAATCTTTGCCCGTCCACAGGACCTGGCTGAGGTGACAGTCGCCGTGGATGCGGATGCGCTTGGCGTCAATCCGGCTTTCGAGGACGGAACGGAAACGTTCCAGGATTACGGGCTCGAGTTCGCCAACCTTCCGTGCCAGAGGCTGCAGGTCAGGGGCAAGGGAGCCGGAACGGGCCCGAAGGCGGCGAAGGTTTCGGATCGTCACGTTGCGCATGGACTGGAACAGCCCGCGCTGGTAATGGGGCGTAAAAGGCTCAGGCACCGCATCCTTTTCCTGACCGGCGGCCAGCGCGAGGTGCAGTTCCGCCGTGCGTTGTCCCAAAAGCCGGGCGCTTTCCAAGAAGGTGCCAATGCGATCGGAAGCGTCGGAAGGGATTCCCTGTTGCAGCAATCGAAGGGCCTCCAGAGGCGTGGCCGGGGCCGCCACGCCCTGCGCAACCCAGGAGCTGACCCGGTCATAATAGCGGCCAAGGGCATCCAGGGTGTAGTCCCACGCGTCCTTTGCATACGGCACAAACTCGTGTGCGACCGCGAGGGTCGTGCCCGCCGCAGCGGCGTCCCGATAATCCAAGGCTCCCGCCAGCCGCGAAGCGTTGGCGAACGCCTGTGCGGCCAGCCAGCGTCCCAGTTCCACTTCCGGGTGGACGCCCGCCTCAAGACGACGATAGAGCTTTAGAATGATTTTGTCGCCAAACTGCAGGAGCGAGTTGTGGCGTTCGAAGCGGACGATCTCCGGTGTCATAGCCAGCGCCTGCGAGAGCAACAATCTTGACGCCGCCATCCGACTGCCCTCGACCTCGCCCTCGGCGCTCTTGAGCCGCAGCCGCTGTGCGATCAGTTGCAGCAGCGCACGGCCGAACGCGGGCAACACCATGGCATCCACAAGCACTCCCGCCTCTCCTTCCAGACCGACTCGCACCTCCGCCACCACGCGCCCGGCACGCTCCGCGAGCAACCGATCCGCCTCCGCACCGCTCACATATGCCAGGGGAACATGGTACAGATCGGTGTCTCCGCCCACAAACTCCACGGCGGCAAAGTTAAGGCGGGCCTCGCAGCCGTCGCCCAGCGGGAGTGAAATGGTTTCCTTAAGCGCGACCCTGAGAATCCGCCGCTTCGTCTCGAACCAGGGTTGTCGGCGCAAATAATCCACCAGCAGGGTTTCGAGCCGAAGCCGGAGCCTGGCTGAAAACAGTTCCTGCCAGTTGTCTTTGACCACAACCCTTTTTTCCGCGCCGCCCGGCGCCGCCAGGGGCTGTTCGCCCGGCGCCCCCAGCGAAAACCAATAAAAGGCGTGAGGGCCCAAGGTGAGAAAGTAAGGACGCTCGGTTATTTCCGGGAGTTCGTTGCCGCCAAAAAGTTCCACCGGAACACTCCGTCTGAAGGATGAAAGGTCGAGGTGGACGGGCTGAACAAAGCGGGAGAGGTTGGCCACCACGAGGATGATCTCCTCCCCGAACCGAAGAACGTAGCTCAGGATTTTGCGGTTGTCCGGCTGCAGAAACTCGCACTTGCCTTCCCCCAGTGCGCGCCAGCGTTTGCGCAAAGCCAGCATGCGCCGCATCCACCACAGCAGGGAGTGAGGATTGGCCAACTGCGTCTCGACGTTGACCGCCTCGTAGTGATAGGCCGGGTCGAGAATGATCGGCAGGTAAAGACTTTGCGGGTTGGCCCGCGAAAAGCCGGCGTTCTTGTCCGAGTTCCACTGCATCGGAGTGCGCACGCCGTTGCGATCGCCGAGATAAATATTCTCGCCAAGGCCAATTTCGTCGCCGTAATACACCACCGGCGTGCCGGGCAGCGAGAAGAGCAGCGCATTCAACAATTCGATCCGCTTCCGGTCGTTGCCCAGCAACGGCGCCAGCCGCCGGCGGATGCCCAGGTTGAGCCTCGCCTGGTGCGTCTGCGCGTACATGCGGTACATGTAGTCCCGTTCTTCGTCGGTGACCATTTCCAGGGTGAGCTCGTCGTGGTTGCGCAGGAACAATGCCCATTGTCCGCTTTCGGGCAGCGGCGGCGTTTGTTCGAGAATATCCACCACCGGATGCCGGTCCTCCATGCGCAGTGCCATAAACAGCCGCGGCATCAAAGGAAAGTGGAAGGCCATGTGACATTCGTCACCGCGCCCCTGCCCAAAATATGCCACGGCGTCCTCCGGCCACTGGTTGGCTTCCGCCAGCAGCATGCGATCGCGGTACTTCCCATCCACGTGCGCCCGCAACAACTTCAGGAACTGGTGCGTTTCAGGCAGGTTCTCACAATTGGTGCCCTCGCGCTCGTACAGGTAGGGCACCGCATCCAGACGCAGCCCATCTACTCCCAAACCAAGCCAAAAATCCAGCACCTTGAACAGGGCTTCATGGACTTCCGGATTGTCATAGTTCAAGTCTGGTTGGTGGGAAAAGAAGCGATGCCAGTAGTAGGCCTGAGCGGTGTGATCCCAGCTCCAGTTCGAGATTTCCACATCCTTGAAAATGATACGGGCATCCCGGTAGCGCTCAGGGGTATCGCTCCAAACGTAGAAGTTGCGCCAGCGCGACCCAGGCTTGGCACGACGGGCTCGCTGGAACCACGGATGTTGATCGGAAGTGTGGTTCAGGACCAACTCGGTGATCACGCGCAACCCGAGCCGGTGGGCTTCGCGCAGAAACCGGTTGAAGTCGGCCAGCGTGCCGTAAAGGGGATGCACATCACAGTAATCCGCTATATCGTAACCGTCATCGCGCAGAGGCGACGGATAAAACGGCAGGAGCCAGACCGCCGTCACCCCCAGGTCCTTGAGATAACCCAATTTCTGCGTCAGCCCTCGAAAATCTCCGACGCCATTGCCGTCGCTGTCGTAAAAAGCGCGCACGTGCACTTGGTAAATGACCCCGCTCTTGTACCACGACGGGTCGGAGTCGAGGGGGGATCGGGGAGACTCTGATGGTTTCATAACAACACACGAAGGCAACCGCGCCGATTGCCCGACGGCGATTCACAGGGATACGCGCCCCCCCACTCCGGCCAGCCGGCACCAGGCCAGGGACAGAACGATTTCATGGCGCTGGCGGGGATGGCCGCCCCGAAGGGGCCGCCTCCCGTTCCGCGTGGAGCGCGGTCCCGGCAGTGCCGCCCTCGCCGTGATGGCGCTCGATCAATTCGCGCAGCAGCCGCCGCACTGCCGCCGGGTTGGCCAGATGATACCTCGCTGCCGTTTGCGCCATACCCACGCGCACCGAGCAAGCCGTTTCCGGCAGCGCCCGGAACAAATCCTCGTCTGTCCAATCGTCGCCGATGGCGAGCACAAAATCCGCCTGCAAAGTGGACAACCATTCCGTGGCGGCGGTGCCCTTGGTGACCCCGGTGTTGCGCACTTCCAGCACCTTGTTTCCTTCCAGAACCTGCACGTCAATGTTGCGCGTGTAATCGGACAAGTCATCGCGCAACTCGCTCGCCCGAATGGCCGCCTGTTCAGGGTCCGCCCGCCGATAGTGCCAAGCCAGGGAGAACTCCTTCTCCTCAAGCAGCGCCCCCGGCAGGCGGTCCACGTAGAGTTGCAATATCGGACGCACCCGCTCCTTCCAGTCCGTGGTAATGATCCGCAAGGCCCGCCATTCACCCCCCTTGGCCCGCAGCCAGACACCGTGTTCGGCAATCAGGGTAGTGGGCAGGGGGCCGAACCAGCCTTCCAGGTCCGCCCGCGGCCGACCGCTGATAATCGCAACCTGGTTGGCCGCGTCTGCCGCCATGCCCTCGAGGATGGCCAGCAATTCCGCGTCCGGCCGGGCCAGTTGCGGCTTTTCCTCGAACGGCACCAGTGTGCCGTCGTAATCCAGCAGAATCGCCCGCCGCCTCGCGGCGGCGTACTGCTGCATCAGGCTTCCATGCGCCTTCCCGGTCAGGGACCGGGCCCGCCGGGCCGCCTCGGTCCTCTGCGTCGAGAGCAGCCCTTGGATAAACTCCTCCGCCCAGCGGTTCACGTCATATCGGCGCAGTCGTTCCTGAAGCAGCGTGTTCCGGCGGACCTGTTCCTCCAGCGGCATGGCCAGCGCCTGTTCGAGAGCCCGCGCAAACTCATCCTCATGGAACGGATTGATCACCAGCGCCTCCCCCATCTCCTTGGCCGCGCCGGCCATCTCGCTGAGAATCAGCACGCCTGACCGGTCCGGACGGGAAGCCACAAATTCCTTGGCGACCAGGTTCATTCCGTCGCGCAACGGAGTGATCAGCGCCACATCGCACATCCGATACAATGCCACGATCTCCTCAAATCCCAGGTTCCGGTACTGATACACCAGCGGGGTCCACTGTACATTGCCATGCGCCCCGACGATTCTCCCCACTGTCTGCTCCAGTTCCTGCTTCATGGCCTGATAGGTTTCCACCCCGGTCCGCGATGGCGCCACCGAAATCACGAACACGACCTTGCCGCGCCAGTGCGGATTCCGCCGCAAAAACAAATCATACCCCCGCAACCGGTTAATCAGCCCCTTCGTGTAATCCAATCGGTCCACGGAAAAAATCACCTTTTGGCCGGTGCGCTGCGCTCGCAATTCCGCCGCTCTTGCCTCCGTTTGGGGCGCCGCCGCAGCCCGCGCAAAGCGGTCGAAGTCAATTCCCATGGGGAACGTATCCACCTTGACCACCCGGTCGCGCAGTGTCAGTTGCCCCAAATGATGCTCGTAACCTGCCGTCCGCAGCACGCAACTCAGAAAATGCCTCGTGTAATCATGCGTATGGAACCCCACCAGGCTTGCCCCCAGCAGCCCCTCAATAATCTCCGTCCGCCACGCCCCGGGCAGCAGCCGGAACACTTCGTAGGACGGAAAAGGAATGTGCAAAAAGAAGCCGATGGGCATTTCTGGAAACTGCTCCCGAACCAGGCGTGGCAGTAGCATCAACTGGTAATCGTGCACCCATACCACGTCTTCCGGTTGCAGGATCCGCAATACCGCGTCTGCAAACAGACAGTTCACTTGGCGATACTCGGCCCAATAATCCTCCTGATATCGCGCCAGCGTCGGAAAATAATGAAACAGCGGCCAAAGCGTCTTGTTGCAAAACCCTTGGTAGAACCGCTCGATGCTTTCCTCCGGCAGAAACACCGGTATGGCTCGAAATCGCTGCTGGCCGTATTCCCGGACCCGCTCCTGGTGCTCCGGGGCGATGTTGCCCCCCGGCCACCCGAACCACAGGTACTTGTGCCTCTCGGTCCCCTGCCCTGCGGCCTCGAGGTAGCTCCAGAGGCCGGTGGTCAGGCCTCCGGAACTGGACCGAAACCGAGGCGTTCCTTCCTTCACCGAAACGGTGAACGGCAGGCGATTTGATACAATGATCAAGCGCATATCACTATCTGCTTGGCGCGGCCAAGTGGGTGGCCAGCCGCCCCAAACCCTTGAAGCAACCGCTCAGTCAGTAACAACCATCGCGAAAATCGGGGGCCGCTTCCGCCAGTGCTTTCGAGCCAATCCATCAGGATTTTCCTGGCTCTCCTCGAGCGGGCACAACCCAGACCGAACAAGGCGCGTGGCGGACCACCGCCTCGGCTGTGCTCCCCATCACCGCCCGCTTCAGGCCGGTAAACCCATGCGTCGTCAGCACAATCAAATCCACTTTCCGCTCGGCAGCGGCCCGGGTGATTTGATCAAAAGGCTTGCCCTGGCGCACGATCGCATCCACCTGAATCTCCCGTGGAATGACCCGCCGCGCCACCGCCTTGAGCTCGTTCAAGGCGCTGCGGGCCACTTGCTCGTCGGAAACCGCCAGCGCCACACTTTCCAGCCCCGCCATGAAATGCATCGGTTCCACGACATAGAGCAGGTCCAACCGCGCACCAAATGCCCGAGCCAGCGGCACCGCGCACTTCAAGGCCGCGAGTGAGAGCGCCGAAAAGTCAATCGGCACAAGTATCCGTCTGAGCCGCAACTCCTCGACACAGGCCCCGCCCGACCGTTCCTCCGCTGACGTTTCTCCGGCCCCCTTGGCGGCGGTTTTCCGGCCTCGTTTCAATCCCGGCTCGACCAGCGCGCCCGCCGCCGCGCCCGCCACCGCGCCCACCGGCCCGGCCACCAGCCCGCCGACAATCGCTCCGGCAACGGTTTTGCCAAGGGCCTCGGTATGTTTGGGCACAACCGAGTCCTTGCGCACAATTTGTTTTTGTCGCTTGTTATTCTTTGCCATAAGCCGGTGCCTCCGCATCAGTTTGTGTCGCTCGTCTGTGCCCCTGGCGGCTTTTGCCGCGAGAGGCAGACGCCTTTAACGTGCCCGATTCTGGCGGTTATGCAACCTCAAGAGACACCTCAAGAGACACATTCAAGGTCCGGCATTTTGTTTCAGTGTCTCCGCTTAGCCCCGGTGCCCGCCTCCTCGTCCGGTCGCTGATGCTTCCAGCGCTTGTCTGACCCGCCAATTCCCCCCTTCGGAACTGTTGTCAACCTCTTGAACGGAATTGACAAATCTCCTCGCGATGGCAATGATGGCCTCATGACTGCCAGAATAAACCGTCGCGGCTTCGTCAAGTCCTCGCTCCTGGCCTCGGCTGCCCTCCCTCTCGGTCTTGCCGCTCAGCCCAGCCCCGCATCGGATTCCCGGCCCCAGGTTGCGCCGGCCCAGCCTCTGCCCTCCGGAAAGATCGGCGACCAGCTCATCAGCCGCCTCATCATGGGCGGCAACCTCATCGGCGGCTACGCCCATTCCCGCGAGCTCAAGTATGTCTCGACCCTCATGCGCCGCTACAATACCCCCGCCAAGATTCGAGAAACCCTTGAATTGGGCGAGGCCAACGGCATCAACGCGATCAACACCTGGGTGCAGGATGACAACTCGGCGCTTTTCGAACATTGGAAAGCCGGTGGCCGGATCAAGTGGATTGCCCAGGCGCGGCTTGATCCCACGGGCGGGTTCAGCCAAATTCAGCGCGCCATTGACGAGGGTGCAGTCGCGGTGCATTTGACCGGCGACACCTGCGAAAACCTGGTGAAAGAGGGGAAAGTGGGCAAATTGAGCGAGTCGCTCGATTTTATCCGGAGCCGCAAACGCGTCGCCGGCCTGGCCGGCCACGATCTCAAGGTGATCACGGCATCGGAGGGGGCGGGCCTGGCGCCGGATTTCTACCTCAAGACCTTCCACTCGCATGATTACTTCACCGCCCCGAAACCGGGCGAAACGGACCCGGTCGGACCCAACGACAATTCCTGGTGCCAGGACCCCCAGGCGGTGATTGAAGTCATGGCCCGGGTGAGGCGCCCCTGGATTGCCTTCAAGATACTGGCGGCGGGCGCCATTCCGCCGCGAGCGGCCTTCCCCTATGCCTTTAACAGCGGCGCGGATTTTATCCTGGTCGGCATGTTCGACTGGCAGATCGAGGAAAATGCCAAACTCGCCCGCCGCGTTGTCACCATTACTGCCAGCGCTGCTGACTCAAAACGCACCCGCCCCTGGTACGGCTAAGAAACTCACCCCCACTCCACCAGTCCGCGCCGCCACCCGCTGCGGGGGGATTCGGCGAAGGGATGGATTGCCCTGCGCGCCCTTCTGGTTGTTCCGGCCCTTGCTGCTGGCGGGTCGAAAGCTCCGCAACCCCCTTATTCCCCAATCCCCGCTCCCTGCTCGCCCGTCGTTTCGCCTTCAGAGCCCCTGGGACCCGGCCCCTTTCCACCGGCTGCCGGTGCAGGGCCCTGCCAGAGTTCAAAAAAACCGTTGCAAAGTTCTCGCCACCTCGAATTTAATCAGCTAGTTCTTCGTCAGACTTTGTCTCATGGACACTCAACCCAGGCTCACCTCTTCGTTGAAAGCGGCGACCGCCACGGCTCTGCTGCTGGTCTGTGTTGCGGTCACCGCCTGTAAAACCAACCAGCAGCCGACCCAAACCCAGGCGGCGCCCACCCCTCCCGCGCCCACGGCTGCCGCGCCCGAATCCTACGACCGGCAAATCAATGAAATCCTCGACCTTGCCCGCGACAACAAATGGGACGAGGCGTTTGCCAAAGCCCAAGCCCTGCAGCAACAGGCCCCCAAAGACCCCGCGGTTGAGCGGGTTTATGCGTGGGTCACCCAGTCCATCCAGAAACGTCGCGAAAAGGAACTCGAAGACCGCATCCGCAACATTGACGCGAAGAACTCGGTCTTCAATCCCACCATCGGCAGCCTGCTGGTCGAGAATAAAGACCGCGGTCTGCCCGCTTCCAAGGACGTGCGGGACGCCATCAGCCGCATCGAAAACGCCCCTTATATTCCCGAAACCTACGGCAAAACCATTACCCAAAAGGGGCCTCTGTTCGATCTCGAGAGCACCAAAGGCCGGATGGCCAAAGTGCTCGACAAGGAAATTTCCGTTCACTTTGACAACGTGCCGCTCGAGAGCATCATTATTCAACTCGGTCAAACCGCCGGCATCAACATCGTCACCGATAAATCCCTTCCCGCCCTCAAGCAGGTCCTCAGCGCCAACCTCGAAAAGGTCAAACTGGGCGAATTCCTCCGTTACATCGGCCGCAATTACGAACTCCAGTTCCAGGTCGGCGACGAATTGGTCTGGGTCGTGGACGCCAAGGACCCCAAGAAACTCATGGAGGAGACGCGTTTCTACCGCTTGCGCAAAGGTTTCATTCTGCCGGCTGAATTCGGGTCCGAGGAAGTCACCCGAACCGCGGTAACGGTCAACAACGTGACCACCAAAACCGAGACCGAGAAATTCCAGAAGTTTGTCAACGACCTCGCCCCCACCACTCCCGCCCTCGAACAGGTGATCAAGGACCTCTTCACCGGGTCGAAATACCTGATTGATTACGAGCGCAACCTCGTTGTCGCGCGCGGCACCGAGGAACAGCTCCAAGTCATGGAGAAGATTATCGAGGAATTCGACCGGCCCGTGCAGCAGGTTCTGATCGAAGCCCGCTTTGTTACCGTCTCCAAACCTGCCTTCATGCAACTCGGGGTGCTGTGGGAAACCGGCCGGTCCATGGGCACCAACGCGCCTGCCCGCCGTCCGCGCGACTATACGGGCCTTGTTTCCAGCGATGGCGTGGCGGGCCTCGGTATCGGCATCCAGGAGACGATCACGAATGTTTTCGGACGCGACACCTTGACCGCCACCATCACCGCCCTCGAACAAAGCGGGGAGAGCCAGACTTTAAGCGCCCCGCGCCTCACGGTCCTGAACAACCGTCCGGCCAAAATCGCTGATGGCAAGGTGCAGTATTACTACGAGGAATACCAGGTCAAGACCGTCGCCCAGCAATACTACCAGTCTTCGTCGTTCGTGCCGAGCGGCAAGCCCACCAAGATTACATCCGGCGCCGAGCTGAACGTGCTGGCTTCGATCTCCGGCGACGGCAAGAGCATTCTGCTGGCGCTCAATCCCCGGGTTAACACCGACGTGCAACTGGTGCGGTTCGCCACGCTGACGGACTTCAACAGCCAGGGCCAGCCCATCAACACCTTCGACATCAACCTGCCGCAGTATCGGACCCAGGAACTGTCCACACGGGTGGTCGTCAAGTCCGGCGAAACCGTGGTGATGGGCGGGGTGCTCGAACGCCAGCGCTCGACCATGGTGGAATCGGTGCCGGTTCTGGGCTCGATCCCCGTGATCGGCGCGCTGTTCCGCCGCCGCACGGAAGTGGATAACCCGCGTTACCTGCTTGTCTTCGTGACCGCGACCATCGTGCGCGATACCGGCGAATTTCTTGTCTATGACGACGAGGCCGGGGGCGCCCCGACTCCGGCTGCCGCTCCGGCCGCCCCGGCCCCCCAGGCCCAATGAGCCCCAGCTTTCCCACCTGGAAATCGCTGCCGTTCCGCCGCGTCCTGGCCCTTGATCCCGGTTCGCAGCGCATCAAACTGCTCCTGGTTCAGAACCACCTCGGGCGCATCCGCATCCTCAAGCAGGAGTTGCTGGATCTCCAGGCCGAAGGTCTCCTTTCGGCCGAGGAAATCCAGGCCCACATCCAGGGGGTGCTTGACGCCGCGGGACACCCTGCTATCGCCCTGACAGTCCCCCAGCATGTCACCATCTCCCAAACGGTGGACCTGGCCCTGGCTGCGGATCAGGACCCCGCCCGCGCCATCGCTGACGAAACCATCAAGCTCAGCGGCGTGTCGGATTCGCGCATCGTTTACGACTTTGTGCCCGTCGAACATGCGCCCAAAGGGCGGCACCGGTTTTGGGTCACCCTCTGTCAGGAAGGCGAAATCCGGGAGCGCATTCTCCAGCTTGGCATTCAACACGAGGACATCTGCGAAGTCACCTCGACCGCCAATGCCCTTCTCGGGGCTTATCGGGCAGCCGCACCTAATGCCGAAAACGCGCTTCTGATTCACGTTGGCGCCCAAACCACTGTCCTGGTGGCGCTGCTGGCCGGCCAGGGGGCCTACGCCACCAGCTTTCAAATGGGCGGAGAGTTCTTCACCCGCTCTCTGCTGCGGTCCCAGCAAGGGTCCCATTCGGCGGCCGAAAGCCTCAAACGCTCGACGGATCTCCTTGCGGGACCCAGCGCGTCGGCCGACCTGATCACCGCCGTGGACGGCTGGGCGGCCGAAGTCAAACGCCAGTTTCAGGAATGGCTGGCCGAACACGGCCTGCGCACCACCCCCGCTGCGCCCTTCGCCGGCTTGCCGCTCATCGCCAGCGGCGCCTCTTTCGAACAGCCCGGCTTCCTCGCTTATCTCAAGCAACGTCACGGACTGGAGCTGCAACCGTGGCCTCCCATCGTCTCGCCCAAGCTTCCAGCCATCGAAAAGGATTTCGAAATCGCCTTTGGCACCGCCCTCCAGGCGCTGGGCCTCTCCCCCCAGCCGGTGTCCCTTTTGCCCTCCAGTTACCGCGCCGGCTGGAATCGCCGCCTGATGCGGCAACGCATCGAAACCGGCAGTCTCGTCCTGGCGGTGATCGTGCTGGTTTTCCTCGGATTTGGCATCTGGCAAAAAGCCTCCCTGCTCCGCAGCAAGACCGCCTTCCTTGCCAAAATCGAGGATGGCCAGCGAGCGTTCGAAGCCAACCAATCGCTGACCGCCGACCTAACGACGGATTACGAAACCCTCCGTCCGATCCTGGCCCGCCAACAGAACAGTATTGATATCCTCCGCACCCTGACCCTGCTCGAGCACTCCCGCAGCAACCGGAACCTGTGGTACGTCCTGCTTGCCGACCAGCAAAGTTATTTCAGCCATCCTCCCGCCATGCTGGCCACCAACCGCCCCGCGCGCACCAACGTCCTGGGACCCGCCCTGGCTCCGCCGGAGGTCTTCATCGAGGACCCCCGCGCCCTTGCGGCTTCCACCCTCACCAACGTCAGCCCGGCCAAACCCGGCTTGATTGCCGAACTTTGCGTGCCGGGCGACCCGGACTCCTCGCGGCAGGTGCTGGCCGAGCTGGTTAATGATTTGCGTCAACAAGCCCTTTTCGCCAAAGCCGATTTGCTCTCTGAAGACCTTCGCCGCAGCCTCGCCGACCCCAAAGTGATCGTTCCCGACCGACATTACGCGCTGGCCCTGGACTTCGCCGAAACCGAGTTTTATCAGACTGCCGCCCGACGCCCCATGTCCGGCGGGCGGGACCCCTCCCGCCGCACGGCCGGCCCCCGCCTCCCGCTCTGGCAGGGACCGGAGCCCGACAGCGGCAAAGCCAGCCGTGGAACGCCATGAGCCCCAAGAACTCCTTCCGCAACTGATGGCCTCCCTGCACGAATACAAAAGACGTATCTTTCTGCCCGCCTGCGCTGTGGGGCTGGCGCTGCTTTACACCCTGGCTTACCTCCCGCTGGCCCGCCAGGCCAGGGCCGTTGACGAGCCGGTGGAAAAGGCGTGGAAGAAACTCGCCGCCGCTCTGGGCCAGACCAACGCCACGACCCTGGATTTCCTTTATATCACCAACCAGTTGAACGAAACCCGGCAGGCCATCGCCCGCCTTGCCGAAGCGCGGACCGCGGCTGAAGCCCGCTTCCAGCTTCCCGCTCCCGTGCGCGAACGGCTGGCCGCCCCCTTCCAGTTGGTCGAGTATCAGAACGAGCTTAGCAAGTATGTGGACGACCTCAGCCGCCGGACCAAGGAACAAAAAATCACGATTGATCCCGTGGTCTTCGCCGGCTTTCCCGAGCACACGGCCGACATGCAGGACCCCGCCGTCCTCTGGGCTGCCCTGGCCTTCACCGGGGACCTGTTGGACACCGCGCTGCGGTGCAAAGTCTCGGCGCTGCATTCGCTCGAGGCGCGGGTCCAGCGAGCGGACCCGCTTCCGGGCGGCAGCCCCGGCCGCTGGGTTGAGATTCCAATCGAGCTGGAATTCACCGCCCCGGCCGCCAGCGCCACCTGCTTCGTTCAAAGCCTGCCGCGCCGCGCCGAGGAAATCCACGCCGCCCAACTCCCGGATGCGCCTGCCGAAAAAAGCCCGTTGCTCATCGAAAACCTGATCATCCGCAAACAAACGCCCGAGCAACCCGAGGAAGTTCGCGTCTGGCTTCGGGCCATTGGTTTTGTGAAGCGAGACTGATATGACCTCCGTCTTGATCCAGGCACTCCGCAGCCGCTGGCTGGCCCTCACCGTCCACGGCGTCTTGTGGCTGGTCCTTTATCTGGTCCTCAAGAATCTGGGGAGGGGCACCCAGGGCTTCCAGGACGCCGTCCCCTATTCCACCCCTCCCAGGACCCCCGTGCCGGTCAGCCGCGCCGCCCAACTTTTCGCGCCGACCAACTGGCCCGTCCCGGTGGTGGTGTCCAATCTGCCGGGCGCTTTCTTTACCCGCTATTTCGTTCCGCCGCCCAAACCGCCCCCCCCCCCGCCCACCACCAGGAAGGTCGAGGTGACTTATCTGGGTTACATGGATACGGCGGACCAGCAGCGGCACGCCATGGTGAAGGTCGCCGACGCCCTGGTCATCACCAGCATCGGCGACTCGATCGCCACCAACAATTTCGTCGCCGGCGCCACGATGCAGGCATTGACATTGACGAATCTCGTCGGCCAGACCAACCTCCTCCCGTTGAGCGTCAAAAAAGAAATCGAAGTCCCGATTAAATGAACCCGGCATCGCCGCCCCCGCATCGCGAGCCTGGTGAGCTGCTGCTGGAGCAGGGCAAGATCACCGCCGCCCAGTTGGAGCAGGCCCGCCGCCGTCAAAAGCGCCTGAACCTGCCCCAGCACCGCGCCCTGGTGGACCTGAACTTTGCGTCCGAGGAGGACGCCTGGCGGGCGCTGGCCGAGGCGAGCCATCTCGAGTTCGTGGACCCGGTGGCCATGAACCTCAAGCGCGAGGTGCTCGAGCTGGTCCCCATCAAGGTGATCTTCCATTACCACCTGCTGCCGCTGGGCATGGAGCAGGACTGTCTGACCCTGGCGTTCAGCGAGCCCCCCAGCCAGATGGAGCAGGGCAACCTGCGCCTGCTCCTCGGCACCCGCTTCAAAATCGTGCTCGCCACCCCGAGCGCCATCCACGCGGTCATTAAAAAACAGTTCGGCCTGGGCGCCGAAACCATCCAACGCCTCCGCGAAGAGCGCGGCGGCGCCGAACTCAACGACGAAATCGTCTTCGACATCCAGGGCAAGGAAGCCGATTCCGCCCTCGAATCCACCGTCTCGGCCTTCGTGGATCAACTGCTGCAGGAGGCGCTCCGGCTCCGGGCCACCGACATCCACCTCGAGCCCTACGCCAACTCGATCCGCCTCCGCTACCGGGTGGACGGCATGCTCGAAACCGTGCCCGTCCCGGCCGACATGCGCCATCTCCATGCCGCCATCGTCTCCCGCCTGAAAATCATGGCCGGCCTGAATATCGCCGAAAAACGCCTCCCCCACGACGGGCGCATCGCGATGAAAACGGGCGACGAGGAGTATGACCTGCGCGTCTCGATTGTCCCCACCAAGTACGGCGAAGCCGTCTGCCTCCGCATCCTTGGCCGGCACAGCCTGTTTCTGGACCTGGGGCAGTTGGGGATGGAACCCAACCAGGAGGCGGTTTTCGCGCAACTGGTGCGCCTGCCGCAGGGCCTGGTCCTGCTCACCGGCCCGACCGGCAGCGGCAAAACCACCACCCTCTACACCGCCCTGGCCCAGGCGAACGACGATAACCGCAAGATCATCACCTTCGAGGACCCGATCGAATACCAGTTGGAGGGCACGGTTCAAATCCAGGTGCGCGAACAAATTGGATTGACCTTCGCCTCCGGCCTCCGCTCTGTCCTCCGGCACGACCCCGACGTGGTGCTGGTCGGTGAAATCCGCGACCTGGAAACCGCCGAGATCGCCGTGCGCGCGGCCCAGACGGGCCACCTGGTCTTTTCCACCCTGCATACCAACGACAGCATCAGCGCCGTGACCCGCCTGCTCGAAATGCGCATCGAGCCCTACCTGATCGCCTCCTCGCTGGTCTGCAGCATCGCCCAACGCCTCGCCCGCCGCATCTGCCGCCATTGCTCCGAAGCCGACCCCGACATCCCGCCCCACATTCGTGAGGAAATGGCCGCCTCGCTCGGCATTCCCCCCGCCGAGGTCAAAGCCCGGCGCGGGCGCGGCTGCGTCGAGTGCAATCAACGCGGACACCGCGGCCGCGTCGCCATTTATGAGTTCTTCCTTGTGAGCCAGGCCATCGCCGACCTCATCCAACCGGGCCTCCGCACCGGCATTCTCCGCGAAGCCGCCCGGCACCTCGGCTGGCGCTCGCTGCGCGAAATGGGCTGGCTGAAGGTCCAGCGCGGCGAAATCCCCATTTCCGAGCAGGAACGCTGGACCCGGCTGATTGACCCCGCCGCCCTGATCGCCGCGCCCGGCGCCGCCCCCGCCATTCGCCCTGAAGGCACTTGACCCCCGCGGGGACCCCACCCCCTGGCCTTCGCCCTTCCAGGCAGGCTCTCTGTCCGGACAGCACAAAGGCGAGGCCCGCCAGGGCCTCGCCTTGCGAAATTGCGGCGCTGATTACGCCTTGGCGGCCTGCTCCTTCTTCCAGGTCCGCTTCGGCGCCTTGACCACCAATCCCTTCTTGATGGCCTTGGCCGACACCCGCACATAGCGGACCTCGCCATCCACCACCGCCTTCACCCGCTGCAGGTTGGGCATGAACCGGCGCTTGGTGATCGCCGTCACGTGCGTGCCGATACCGCCGCTCTTCTTGGATTTGCCGCTGCGCCAAATGATGCTGCCTTTGATCGGCCGCTTGCCCGTCAGTTCACAAATTCTCGACATAACAGTTCAATTTCAAAATTAAGAACCGACACCATAACACCGTTCCGTTCGCTGACAAGCACTTTCTGTGCATCGCGACTGATTGGCGAACCGTTCGCGGCGAGAGGGCCCTGCCGGCAATTTTCAGGCTTGCGCATTTCGACTTTGTGAGGCAAAGTATCCCCATGCAATCCAATTGGGCTGCGGATCATCTCCAAATCATCCGCACGTTGATGGAGCGCTCGGCCCTCTATCGCCGGGCCCTGGCGCCGATCATGATTTTTGCCGGGTTGGTGGGGTTGGGCGCGGCCGCGCTGGGCTGGGCCTTGAAAATTTCCCAGCCGGTGAGTTTTGTTGCCTATTGGTATGTGGTGGGCCTGATCGGCCTGTGCGGGGCTTTTCTCCTCATGCGGCGGCAGGCCTGGAAACAAGCCGAACCCTTCTGGTCCCCGCCCACCCGCCGCGTGGCGCAGGCGTTGTTGCCGCCGCTGACGGCCGGTTTTCTGCTGGGCGTGATGGCGCTGCTCACGCCCGCGGCGCCGTCCTCAGCCGGGCCGGCCGGGGGCGGGAACTCGGCGGGTTGGACCGTGCTGGTCGGGCTGCCCTTGAGCTGGGTGATTTTGTACGGCTGCGCGTTGCATGCCGCGGGTTTCTTTATGCAACGGGGTATCCGGCTGTTCGGCTGGGGCCTGATGCTGGGAGGATGCGGCTGCCTCCTGCTGGGCCACCGGCTGGCGGATTCGCAACTGCTCTGCCTGAGCTACGGCCTCATGGGCGCCCTGTTTGGCGCCACCCACCTGGCCTATGGCATCTACCTCCATTTCACCGAGCCGCGCGGGAATGCGACGTGAACCCCGAACCCTTCCTCCAGCTCGATCGCGTCATCCACGAGAAAGGGCGCCTGGCGATCATGTCCATGCTGGCGGCCACCCCCTCCCTCTCCTTTACCGAACTGCGCGATTCCCTCGGCATGACCGACGGCAACCTCACCACCCACATCCGCACCCTGCAGGAAGCGGGCTATGTGTCCGTCACCAAGTCCTTTCAAAACAACCGCCCCCACACCGCCTGCGCTTTGACCCCCGCCGGGCGGCAAGCCTTCCGCAATTACATCAACCTGCTGGAGGCAATCGTCCAGCAGAGTAAACCGAAATAACCCATGACGGCCTTTGAACAAAACGGTGGACAGCGCGTCACATACTTTGTGATGCAAAGTATATGCCCGGCCCGCGCCGCAAACCCGCAACGCTCCTGAGCCTATGAACCTTATCCGTGCCGACCATCTGGGCATGTGCTTTGGTGTCCGCGACGCCATCCGGCTCGCGTGCGAACACGCCCGACAAGCCCCGCTCACCGTCCTCGGGGACCTCGTCCACAATGAAACCGTCCTGCGCGATCTGCGCGCCCGGGGCGTCCGGATTGTGCAACAACCCGCGGAGGCCGGGACGCGTCAAGTCATGATCACCGCCCATGGCGCCTCGCAAAAAGCCGTCGCCCAGGCGCGCGCCCTGGGCCTCGATGTCATCGAAGCGACCTGCCCCCTGGTCCGCCTGGCGCACCGGGCGGTTCTCAAACTCGCCCGCGAGGGCTATCACCCCCTCATCATCGGCAAACGCGACCATGTTGAAGTGCGGGGGCTGACCGGCGACCTCGAGACGTTCGACGTCGTGTTGACGGAAGCGGACGTGGCCGGCCTGGCGGAGCGGCCCCGGTTCGGCGTCATTGCGCAAACCACCCAGCCCGTCGAGCGCGTCCGGCGCCTGGCCGCCCTGATCCGCCAGCGCTTTCCCGATTCCGAGGTGCGCCTGGTGGACACTGTCTGCCAGCCCACCAAACAGCGGCAGCATGCGGCCCTCGAGCTGGCGCAGCGGGCGGACGTGGTGATTGTCATCGGCGGCGCCCACAGCAACAACACCCGCGAACTGGTTGCCACCTGCGCGCAGCACTGCGCCCGCGTCCATCACGTGCAGACCGCGGACGACCTGGCGCTCGAGTGGCTGGAGGGCGCGCGCACCGTGGGCATCACCGCCGGCACCTCGACCCCCGACGAGGTTATTGAGGCCGTCGAACGGCGGCTGGCCCGGATGGCCGGCGAGCTCAGCCTTCGGCCAACCGCGGCGCCCTCTTTGTAATGGCGGCTGGCAAGCCGTGCACAATTGCGCTTGATGGTGTAGATTGAACTTTTTCGCGACAAAGCAAGTCACAGACAGAGTTATGACTTTTGACCGACCTGACCCACCTCCAACAACTGCAGCCGGCGAGCGCGGGGCGGAACTGAACTGCCGGGGGAATGGTGAGAAGGTGGGAAGGTAGCAAGGTGCGAAGGTGGGAAGGTGCGAAGGTGGGAAGGTGCGAAGGTGCGAAGGTGAGAAGGTGCGAAGGTGAGAAGGTGGGACTATCCGACTATCCGACCAGCGGACCATTCGACTATCCGACTATTCGACTACAAGACGACGAGACGACAGGACTACAAGACGACGAGACTAGCTGGCGACTTGGACAGCTTGACGCTCGACCGCGCGGATCAGTCCGTGCAGGCACCCGAAAACCCCTTTGGTCTGGGCACGGAACCGCTCGGCCTCCTCGGACGACAGGTAGCCCAGGCGATGGGCAAGGTGGACAAAATATTGGGCTTCGCTCAGTGAACCCCGCGCAATATGGAGAAAGTGAAGGTAGTCTTTCTGGCTCTCGCGCGACGCGCCCTCAACGATATTGGCAGCGACGGAATAAGCAGCACGACGGAGCTGGCTGGTCAGCCCGTAAACTTCCTCCCTCGGGAACGTCCGCGTCCGCTCATACAGCGCCACCGTCAACTCATCCGCCAGCTTCCAGGCTGCAATTTTCGTGTAATCTCTCATAACGCCGCAGTCCGTCGTCCCGTCGTCTCGTCGTCTTGTGGTCTTGTCGTCTTGTGGTCTTGTCGTCCCGTAGTCTCGTTGTCGGATGAACTCCTCCAGCAATCCGGGAAGGCGGCCGGCCTATCGGAGGAGCTCGAGAAACTGGTCAGGAGTAAGTTCGGCGTCGCGCAGAATCTTCCTTAACAAGCCGCGCCCGATATCGCGCGCGCCATGCTCGGGCACCGTAACGACCCGCCCGTCCGGATGGCGCAAGCGGACATGGCTGCCCCGCTGCCGCACAGGCTGAAACCCAGCCCGAGCCAGCGCCGACAGCAGTTGTCTGGACCTGAGAGCCCGGAGTTTAGACATTAACCTGCAGCCTCTGAACGCCGACGAATTCGGTCGGCTCAGCGTCACCCTGCTCCTCGAGGGCGAGGGCGATGGCCTCCTTCATATTCTCCATCAGCTCGTCAACCGTCCGGCCTTGAGAATAGCAGGCTCTTAATTGGGGAACCTCGCCGACGTAGAACCCGTCTTCGTCCTTCTCGATCACCACAAAAAATTCGCGGCTCATAAGCTCATCATCTCAGACAAAAACGTTTCTGGCAAGACGAGGGCACTCGGTTAAAACCCCGAAAGATGAAACGGGGACACTGGAGGGGCGGAGGGACTATCCGACTATTCGACTACAAGACGACGAGACGACAGGACTACAAGACGACGAGACTAGCTGGCGACTTGGACAGCTTGACGCTCGACCGCGCGGATCAGTCCGTGCAGGCACCCGAAAACCCCTTTGGTCTGGGCACGGAACCGCTCGGCCTCCTCGGACGACAGGTAGCCCAGGCGATGGGCAAGGTGGACAAAATATTGGGCTTCGCTCAGTGAACCCCGCGCAATATGGAGAAAGTGAAGGTAGTCTTTCTGGCTCTCGCGCGACGCGCCCTCAACGATATTGGCAGCGACGGAATAAGCAGCACGACGGAGCTGGCTGGTCAGCCCGTAAACTTCCTCCCTCGGGAACCTCCGCGTCCGCTCATAGAGCGCCACCGTCAACTCATCCGCCAGCTTTCAGGCGGCAATTTTCGTGTAATCTCTCATAACGCCGCAGTCCGTCGTCCCGTAGTCCCGTAGTCCCGTAGTCATGTCGTCTCGTCGTCTCGTTGTCGGTTAGTCGAATGGTCCGATGGTCGGATAGTCCTATGGTCTCGTCGTCCCGTAGTCATGTCGTCCCGTCGTCTTGTGGTCCCGTTGTCCCGTCGTCCCGTCGTCCCGTTGTCGGATCGTCAGAGGTCAATCTGTTGCTCGTGCGCGACCTGTCGGATGAACTCCTCCAGCAATCCGGGAAGGCGGCCGGCCACCTGTTCGGCGTATTTAAGCAACAAGGCCAACTTTTCCGGGTCCAGCTCCAGATCGTAAGCGTGAACGAAGACGTGACGAAATCCCTTCAACTCGCTCAACGGCAGCTTAAGTTCCGGGGGGATCAGCGCCGGGCGCACGCCCGCAATCCGGATGGTGAGCCGACTGAGCAGCGCGCCGTGCCAGCTCTTTTCGTCATCAATGCTGTTCTCGAACGCCTTGGCGACCCGCAAGCCCAATTGCTCGATGGCATTGTACATTTGCGAGAGTTGGTGCGCGCAGGCTTCGTACGCAACCTCCTCCTGCCGCGCGAAGCGAACCCGGGCCTTGCGGAACGCCTCGACGGCCACGCGACAATCATTGAGCATCTCCTCACGCAGCGTCTGCAATTCTACGCGATCCATACTTCTCCTTCCTTGCGGATTTTCTCGCGGAACCGGCACCGTTTCAACAACACCACATCCACCGGGCGGTTCAACCGCTCCATCAACTCCGCGCTCAGCCGCCAGGCATCCATGCCGGGCGGCTCCGACTCCAGCGCCAGGTCCACGTCCGAGCGATCATGGAAACGGCCCGGCTTGACCAGCGAGCCGAACACAATGACTTGCTGACCGGGCACCAGCGCCGCCA
>CAZVYG010000033.1:18767-47938 GCA_964631605.1 uncultured Verrucomicrobiota bacterium | reverse complement strand
CATTCATTCCCCAGTTTTTCGGCGGCGCGGCGTGGGCGCTCTCCCTGCGGGCGGGCAAGAATGCCCGCGCGGCTTTCGGCCGGGGATGGCGCCGCGCCGCCGGAAAACAAGAAAGCAAAAGGTGAGGAGGCCCGGGTGCTACAACCATGTCGCCCCGCTGGGGCTTCCCAAAGCACAAACCTGACCCGGAGGGGGCGGACGAAATCTCCGTCAGCCGGTTGAGGGAATCGTAGGCCTTGGTCGTCGTCATGCGCCACGCACCGTTGTTGGTAAAGCCAATTTGGCCCACCAACGGAGAGTTGGCAAGGTAGAAATAGCCTGCCGTGGCCGTGCCGCTGCTGACCCGGCTGAGCCGGGACGCCGCGTCGTAACCATAAGCCGTGGCCGTCAGCACCGCCCCCTGGCTGTTGACCACCGCCAGATTGGTCCGGCGCAGGAAGGGGTCATACTGGTTGGTGATCCGCAGCCCGGCCAGGGGACCGCCGGTGTAGGCCTCCCCGAGCAGGTTGCCCGCCCTGTCCAGCCACCGCCGCGTGGTGTGGCCGCCCTGGACCACCTCGGTCTGGCGCCCCTGCCGGTCGTAGCTGTATGTGATGTCGGGAGTTGCGTCCGAGTAATCCACCGTCTCGAGGTCCCCCGCGTGGTTGTAGGTGTAGGTGGTTGTCAGCCGCGGATTGCCCCGGGCCCAGAGGCGGGAAGCCAGCCGGCCAGCGGGGGTGTGGGTGTAATCCGGCCCGGTGTTGTCGGCGTAGCGTTTGGCGGCCAGCCAGCCGCGTTGGGGGTCGTAGTTCCAGGTGGTGACCGCGGCGCCGGAGGCCGAGGCATGGTTCTGCCACAAGGGCGGTGGCTGGCGGCTGAACGACTCCGTCATGGCCTCGACAAGCCTGGGGCTTGTGCTCATCTCGCATCCTCAGCTCCGGTGGTTCCAGGCCCACAGGCGCGACTGCCGCGACCCGTCGTTGGAACAACCATTTGAGGGCATTCTTACACGGGGGGGGTATGTCAACACTTTCAGAAAACTTTTTTTATTTTTTTTTCGGGAGGCGGGGCGGCGGGGGGACGAGGAGAAGAGTTGGAAGGTGCGAAGGTGAGAAGGTGGGAGGCGAAACGGAACCATTCGACCATGGGACTATCGGACTATCGGACTAAAGCGAGGTGAGAAGGTGAGAAAGTCGGAAGGTGCGAAAGTGGGGCGGTGCGAGAGCACGGGGCGTTTTGGCGAGCTGGTGGGCGGTCGACTATCCAGAGGTGAACCTCACACAACGGGCCAAAGGCGAGGGGGGTAGGGCAGGCTGAGGGTTGAAGGCGGCGCTCAGAGCGGCTCGCGCCCCGCGTAGCCGGCGTCCAGGTCATGCCAGAACCCAATGTCCTCCTCGCTCTTTTCCCAGCACAAGAACGCCTCGCGGCCGTTGATGATTGTCGGAAAATCAATCAAACCGCGGTCGAGATCCTTGAGTTGAATTTCCCGCCGGTGAAACTCCAGCAGCACTTCCCGAAGTTCCACCAGCGT
Source organism: uncultured Verrucomicrobiota bacterium (assembly GCA_964631605.1). Classification (GTDB taxonomy): domain Bacteria; phylum Verrucomicrobiota; class Verrucomicrobiia; order Limisphaerales; family UBA8199; genus JARKQH01. The sequence goes on along the minus strand of CAZVYG010000033.1, from coordinate 46,428 downwards.
TCGAACCCAGCGGTTAACCCACTCGCCGCCGAGGTCGAGCCCCGGTTGCATCTGTTGTTCCAGACGCGACTCCAGGCGATTGAACTTATCGCGCAGCTCGACGAGTTGCTCGAGCCAGGAACGAACCTGGGGCAGCAGCGCCCGCGCTTCCTCGAGCGTGTAATGCTTCTCAAAACGGTGGGGGTTCACGGCGCTGTCCCGCTGGCGGGTGGCGGGGGCGGACCGTTCCCGAGCTTCCGGCGAATGTCATCACTCGGTTCCACCTCGAGCGCCTTGCGCCAGGCTTCCCGCGCCTGGTCCATTTGGCCGAGGGCCGCGTGAATATCGCCCAGGTGATCGTAAACCGTGGCGTCCGGCTCCTCCAGGTACTCGACCGCTTTGAGCATGCGCTCGAGCGCCGCTTCGGGCTGGTTGAGCTTGTAGAGCACCCAGGCCAGGCTGTCGAGATAGGCCGCATTCTTCGGCTCGCTTTTCACCGCCTGCTCAAGCAGCTCGCGCGCCCGGGCCAGGTTCGTGCCGCGCTCGGCCCACATGTACCCCAGGTAATTCTGGGCCTCCGCGTAATCGGGCTTCAGGCTGAGGCATTTCTCGAAATACTTCTCCGCGGTCTGGTAGTCGCCCTTTCGCTCGTGGGCGGCCCCGACCTGCAAATAAAACACATGGTTGAGCCGTTTGGGGTCCGTGGCGTTGGCGATCACCTCCGCCGCCGCATAATGTTGTAGCGCCTGCCCGTAAGCCTTCTGCTGCGCGTAGGCCAGGCCGGTGAGCAACTCGAGGAGAAAATTCGGAGCGAACCGGGCGCGGGCCTGGCTCAATGTGGCCAGGGCGCCGGCGGCTTCCCCGGCGGCAAGCTGCGCGGACGCCCATTCATAATAGGCGGGCTCGAAGTCCGGCCGCAGCAGGACCGTTTTGCGGAAATGGTCCGCCGCCGCCTTGGGTTGTCTGGCCTCCAGGGCCAATGTTCCCAGCAGGAAGTAAGCTTGCGCGTTGGTGGGGTCTTCGCGCACCAGCGCCTCCAGTTGCTCGAGCGCGCGCTGGTGGTCGCTGCCGCGCAGGTAGATTTCCGCCAGCTTCGCATGCACATGCTCGCGCACCAGCGGCACGTCCGGCAGGCGCTTCAAAACCTCGAGGTAAAGCTGCGCCGCCCGCTCGGTTTCTCCCAGGAAACTGTACCCATCGGCCATCTTCAACTGCAGGGCAGGGGAGAGCCCGGGTTTGCCTTCCGCCCGCTTCAGCAAACCGACCGCCAGGTCCGTCACGTTCGTCCGCCGGGTCGGAGCCTGAATGGCAAAATTAAAGCACAACTCCGTCAGCCCGACCAGGAACTCGGCGTCCACCTGCGTTTGGCGCGCCGCCTGTTGAAGCGTCTTGACGGCCTCGTCCAGTTGTTTGCTTTGAAGCTGGACCAGAAACAGAACCTGGTAGCCGCTCAGGGTCGTGGGCGATTGGCGAATGGCGGCCTGGCTGGCCCGCATCGCTTCCGGCTGCTGCCCCAGTTGCGAGTGCACCATTCCGAGTTGCGCCAGAATCTCCGCCGATACCTGCGGCTGACTGGCCGCACGTTGCAGAATCTCGAGCGCTTTTTCCGGCTTCTTGTTTTGCAGAAACTTTTGGCTGACTCCCAAAACCAGGCGCTCGTCAGCCGGATCCAGCGCCGCCGCCTTCGAGTACTGCTCCAGCGCGGCCTCCCAGTCGCCATTCATTTCGTGAATGACACCCGCGCCGTAATGGGCCTGGGCGGCCACCGACGCCTCGGGCTTGAAGGAGGATTTGACTGCCCGTTTGCGCGTCGCAGGCGCATCCGCCGAGCGCTCCGAGCTTGAAACGGATGAGCAACCGCCTCCCAGGGCCAGCGTCAAACCCACGCCCAGTCCCAGGAGCAACGTCCGAATCCACATAACAAAAAATCGTCATCCGGCCGACTACGGCCGGATGACTCACCCATAGGCTGTAATTCCCGAAAGCAGGAAATTACTTCTGCCAGGTACGCTTCTTGTGGCGATGAGCGCGCAGCTTCTTCCGCCGCTTGTGCTTGTTAATCTTCGCTTTGCGTCGCTTCTTTAATGAACCCATACTCGTGTCATCATGCCAAAACGGCAGTACAGCCTTTCCGGCAATTCCGCCGTCCATATCGAGCCGACCGCTCGTTTTGGCCTAGCTTCAGCCTGAGGCAGCCAGCCTCGCCAGTCAAGTACCGCTTGCAGGCTTTAACAAGTCGAAATGTCTGCTGATTGAGTCACTGGAGTAAACCAAGCAAAGCAGCGGTGAAGTTTAAGCGAGAACAAACCCGCTCCCTGACACGGCTTTTGTGATTGTGAGGGGATGTCTCAAGCCGGCTCAAGCTCGAACTCCGGACTTTCCATGAGCTCGCGCAGTTTTCTGAAGGCGTCGTTTTGCAACTGACGAATCCGTTCCCGGGTCAGGCCGAATTGGTCGCCCAGCTCCTCGAGAGTTTTTTCTTGTCCGTCGTCCAGTCCGAACCGGAGCCGCAATATCATTTCCTCGCGCTTGGGAAGACGCGGCAGCAATCGCATCATGAGTTCCCGGTCCGAATTCTGCTCGAAGGTGTTTGACGGGTTTTCCGCGTGGTCGTCCGCCACCAGCTCGCCCAGGCTGCCGTCGGCGTCTTCTCCCACCGCCGCGTCCAGGGATGCCGGCCGGACCGATGCTGCCCGCAAACGACTGATTCGGCGCGGGTTCATGTCCAATTCGTCGGCCAGTTCCTCGTCGGTCGCCTCGCGACCCAGCACCTCGCGCAGCCGGGCTTCCGCCCGGCCCATGCGATACAGCTTGCCTTCGACATGCACCGGCAGGCGAATGGTTCTGCCCTGGTTGGCCAGCGCGCGCCGGATTTGCTGCTTGATCCACCACGAACCGTAAGTGGATAGCTTCCCGCCTTTCGCGGGATTGAAGCGATCCACCGCCTTCATCAGCCCAATCGCCCCTTCGCTGATCAAGTCCAGCAGCGGCAATCCCAAATGTTCATAATCGCGAGCGATCTTGACCACCAACCTGAGGTTGGCACAGATCATTTGTTCGCGGGCCTGCTCGTCCCCGGCGCGTATTCGACTCGCCAGCTCGACCTCCTCGCTCGGGGACAGCAGAGGCACGCGGGCTGCTTCTCGCAGAAATGCCCCCAGGGCCGAAGTTGTGGTGTCCTCGCTTCGCTCCGCCGGCTCGGTCAGATGCGTGGACATCGCCAGGGTGAGTGCCTGGAGCGGATTCAGGTTGGATTCGGCGCCGGGCTTCAATGCAAACTTGCGACTCGCTTTCAACTCAGCCTCCTTTCGCTTGCCTTCTTCGCCAGTTGTCCTTGCTGTCGTGTTCGAGGGAGACTCGGTTTTTCGCCTGCATTTCCGCCGAGCCTGGCCGGAATTCTTTCCCGACCGACTCCCGTGCGGAGTTGCTTCTTTCGCCGTTTTCGCAACCTTGGTGGCTGCCCGCGATCCCAAATAGTTTCCGTTGAACATGTCTATAATATGTCTAATTGATGTCGCTGTGTCAATGGTTTGTCGAAAATATATTGAGTGGATTATTACATTGTAATTCAACGATATAGGTGTTTTTTCGGATTTGGACCGAAAAAAAAGTTAGTCTTGTTGTTTGCGTAATGTCTGAATGATGTCTAGTATTGATTGAAATGGCAGAGATCAGACACTCGATCAAGGCGGTTGCGCGAAAGACCGGTTTAAGCACCCATGTCATTCGGGTTTGGGAACGGCGCTACAAGGCCGTTCAACCTTCGCGTACGGACACCAACCGTCGCCTGTATTCGGAAGCGGACGTGGAGCGGTTGGGTTTGCTCAAGCAGGCCACGCAGGCGGGCCACAGCATCGGCACGATTGCAGATTTGCCGATGGATCGGTTGATGCGGATTGCTGCGGAAGCCGCGGTGACCGAATCAAAAATCCCGCCGGCGGGCGGGGGCGGGGACGCCGACCAATTCATTGAGGATTGTTTGACGGCAATCCGGGGGATGAACAGTCGCGCTTTGGATGACTGCCTGGGGCGGGCTTTGGTTCGCTTTGGACATCACGGCTTGTTGGAAAAGGTCATCGGTGTTTTGGCCCAGCGGGTGGGCGAGCTTTGGCGGGCCGGTGAAATTCTTGCGGCGCACGAACATTTTGCCAGCGCAGCGATCCGGGGCTTTCTGAGCCGCAACTCGCAGCCGTTTCCGGGCGGTGGGAATCTGCCAACGCTGGTGGTGGGAACCCCCGCCGGCCAATTGCACGAGTTGGGGGCGGTCATGGTTGCGGCCGCGGCAAACGATTTGGGCTGGCGTGTGGTATATTTAGGGCCCAGCTTGCCGGCTGGCGAGTTGGCGGCGGCGGTGGCACAAAATCAGGCCCGCGCCGTTGCCCTCAGCCTGGTGTATCCGGAAGACGATCCCCACCTGCCAGTGGAGTTGGAGAATTTGCGTCGGTACTTGCCATCCCCGACGGCCATTATTGCCGGCGGCAGGGCCGCCCCGGCTTACGCCACGACGCTTAAGGCCATCGGCGCTTTGCAGCCTCGGACACTGAGTGAGTTTTACACCTGTTTAGAGCGGCTGCGCGCGAACGCAGCGAGGGAATAGCGCGGTGAAAGGGTCAAATCCGGGTGCGAATGCCGCAGGCGCGCATGAGACACCAGCCGCGAGCGGCCTCATACAACACAAACCCTCCGGCCGCCACCAGCCCGACACACCACCATTGACCCTCTTTGGAAACCAGCAGGCCGGCGACAATCAAAGCTACACCACCGAGGGCGCGCACCAGCCGTCCGCGGTTGTCCAGGTTCCGAGAGAAAAATTTGTTCATGGCGAGATATAGCACAGTATCCTTGGATTGCCAAAAAAGCCGCGCCGAATGATTCGCGGCCGTAACCCGGACCCTCCATGCAAACGTTTATCCTGCAAACAGACCTCTGGCTGCCCAAGCCGATCCAGGAAGTGTTCGAGTTCTTTTCGGATGCGGGCAATCTGCAGCTCATTACTCCGCCCTGGCTGAATTTTGAAATTCTGACGCCGCGCCCCATCGCCATGCGCGCCGGCGCGCGGATAGATTACCGGCTGCGGTTGCACGGGTTTCCGGTTCGCTGGCAAACTGAGATTACGGCCTGGGAACCCCCGTTCCGGTTTGTGGATGAGCAGCGACGCGGCCCTTACCGCGTCTGGATTCATGAACATCGCTTCGAAAGTCGAAACGGCGGCACGCGGGTCGAGGATCAGGTGAGGTATCGGCCCCCGGGCGGACGCTTGATCGAATGGTTGTTCGTGCGACGGGATGTGAACCGGATTTTTGCGTTCCGCCGGCAAAAACTCGAGGAACTGTTCGGAACCGGCCCGAAACCCAGCCCGCCGGCATGACGGAAACACCGCCGCGCAGCGAGCCGGTCCCCGCGAGGTCCTATCCCAGTTTGGGCACCACCGTCGTGTAGGTCAGCGGCGGCACCACCCGCCCGTCGCCGGTTGTAATTTTGCGGGACTTCTCGTCATAGAACAGCGTGAGCCCCAGCCGCTCGGACATCTCCGCCAGGCACAGGACCACGTGTGACCGGAAGGCCAGGTCCACGTTGGGGATGGGGGTCTGGTTCGAGCGGATGCAATCGAAGAAGTGTTTTTCCAGCACTTCAATCCGTTCGGTTGGACGCGGGTCCGAAAAGGTGTCGGCATCAATTTCCTCGCTGAAAATGGATTCCGGTTTCAGTTCGACCTTGTTGCCCTGGGAGGCGAAGTAAAGCGTCGCTTGCCGCCCGCGCAGCATCTCGGGCAGTCCCACTTGATTGACGGTCGAGCCCGCCACCACCAGCGTCAGGCCGCTGGGAAACTCTGCCAGCAAATGCGTGGTGTCGGTGATTTCCCGATCGGTCGAGACCTTCCGGGTGCCGGTGCAGACCACGCGGCGGGGGAACTCCGGGTTGCCGCTGGCCAGCATCAGCGGAATGAAGCGATGCGGCAGCAAATTGCCGATGATGCCCGAGTTGTAAGCGTAGAACTTGTGCCAACTAAAAAAGTGGTTCGGATTGAACGGAATTTTCGGCGCGCGCCCGAGCCAGCGATACCAGTCGAGGTTCTGTTCGTTGGCGGCGGGATCCACCGGGTAGGTCCACTCGCTGTTCTTGGGGTTGTTCCGGCAATATGACCCCTGGCCCCAAACCAACGGCCCGAGTTTGCCGGCCTTGACCCATTCCGCCGCCTTGTGCCATTTCGGATCCATTGAACCCTGGGACCCGATCACATAAATTCTCCCGGTCCTCTTGAGGGTGTCATAGACTTCAAACGCCTCGTCCAGATACCGCGTCATCGGTTTTTCGCAGAACACGTGCTTTCCCGCTTCCGCCGCGTCAATGCTGACTTGCGCGTGCCAGTTGTCCACCGTCGAAATCACCACCGCGTCAAGGTCCTTGCGCTCGAGCATTTTACGGTGATCCCGGTAGGTGTCCGCGTCCTTGAGGCCCACGTAGGCCTGGGCCTCCTGCAGGTTTTTCTGGTACAGGTCGCACACGGCCACCTGGGCAATGTTGTTGTCGGCGGCGAATTTCTTCTGCAGCCGGATATGGGTCATGCCCTGCTTGCCCGTGCCCACATAGCCAACGTTGATGCGCTCGTTGGCCCCAAGCACGCGGCCTGTGGACGGCGCCTGGTTCTGGCCATAAACCGGCGTGCGCAGCCAGACGCCGGCGCTGACCGCAGCGGCGGCGGTGGCGGTGGCGGTCGTCCGGAGAAAATCGCGGCGGGTGCTTCCCTGCGTGCTGTCGTGACTCGAATGTTCTTTCATGGTCGGCGAATAGGGCGCTGCATTTAATTAAACAATCCTAACCAAAGAACAGACGAATAATCAACGGCGAGATTCAAATCTTCCGTAACCTCTCTCATGGCCGGTCGGACCCCGTTCCACCGCGTCCCCCCGCATCGTCCCAATCACCTTCAGACCGGTTGATGCAGCACGACGTTCGTCCTTAGTCGGCCGGGTTCGGTTTGGGGACTGCGACCTGTGCGACGGCGGGAGGGAAATGCAGTTTGCCCTTCCGGTAATCGTTCATCCTCCAGCGCAGGAATGGCGTGCTCCGCGCGGTGGTGCCCTTGTTCCGGGTGGGCCAGTAGCGCCGGAAATCCTCGTCGAGCTGCTTGAGTTCGCGAATGCCGGCGCGTGCCAGTTTTTGGGCGGAGGTTGTCTCCCCTCCGGCCAGCGCCTGCTGCCAGAGCATGATGCGGCACGACTCCCGCGCCATGCGCGACGCCAGCTCCAGCTCCTGCGCCAGGAGTTCTCCCGCCGGGCTCGAGGGGCGGGCCCGGCTCAGCACGGCCCGCTGCTTTTCCAGCTCATTCCAGGCCGCGCGAATCCGGCTGGCGGGAATGCGCGCGTAATACTTCAGCCCGTCGCGGCACATCAATTCGCGGGTGCGCGGCAGCGGCGCGGCGATCACGGCGCCGAAGGGGGTGACGTTGGGCGCAAAGTATTCAAACTTGCGATGGGCAAACCCCATGGCCAGGGCGGCGCGCACGGCGTTCTGGGTCGGGTCGTGAAACACGTCGCGACTAAGCACGGCAACCAGCAGCGCCTCGTCAAACGAGCGCAGGCACCAGCTCACCGACGCTCCCACCAGGTACGGCAGGTAACTCACCGCCAACGGCTGCGGATGGCCGCCGTCGCCCCAGTCCGTGTTCAAATAACCCGCCGCGCCGTGCTTCAGCCCGGCCTCCGCCCCCCGCCGCAGGTTGACAAACCCGTTGTCGTGGCGCCCAATGAGTGTCATCCACGTCGAGGTGCCAGGACACACATAAAAGGGCATCCGCGATTGCGCAAAAAGGCCCGCCTCCTTGTCAAAGGGGTGGTTGGCCTCGTAGCCCCAATTCAAGGCGATGATGTCTTTCGGCAGTTGCGGCAGCAGCTCCGGGTGGTTCATGATGATGTCGCCCCAGAACATCATCCGGCGGCTGCGGGCGGTCACTTCGCGATGAATCTCGAGCAGAAAATCAACATAAACCTGCCCTTTGCCCCGCCTTTCACACAGCTCCTTGCTCTGGCCCCGGCCCAGGTCCCACGTCTCGTCGCATCCCACGTTGAAGCGGTCGCTGGTGAAATGAGGCAGCAGCTCATCATACAACTCGCGGATGAAGGGCAGGGTGTCCGGGTGCCGCGGCGCCAGTGTCGTCGGGTAACGCACGAAGGTGCCCCCCGTCCCTTCGTAAGGCTCGCTGACTTCAGCCAGCTTCTTGAGCGGCGGATACTCCAGCCAATACCGGAGATGGCCAAATGAATTTTGATTCGGCACCAGCTCAATGCCCAGCTCGCGGCACCGGGCGTCCAGGCGCAGGATTTCCTCGCCCGTCAGCGCGCCCCAGTCGCGCCAGACCGGTTCGTAATTCCGGTAGGCAAATGTGTGCTCCGTATAAAGCTGCAGCTCATTGATTTTGAAGCGTGCCAAGTTCTCCGCCAACTCGAGCAGGGTCTCAACTCGCGGAACCCGTCCCCGGGAAATATCCAGCATTACCCCCCGTCGCGGAAAATCCGGGTAATCATCAATCCGCAAGCAGGGCAGGGTTCGCCCATACTGGCGCAGCAACTGCCGCAAGGTGGCGACCGCCGCTCGCAAACCGCCCTGATCTCGGAACAGCAGGGTCACGCCCCGCGCGCCGACATTAAGCTGGTACCCCTCCGGCTGGGCGGGCGCATCCTGGCTCTGAATCGCGCGAATGGCCAGTTGCGGATGCTGCTCGGGACCGGTCACCAACTGCAGCTCCACCCCCGCCTCCCGCGCCTCCGCCTGCAGCCGGCTTGCCAGTGGAAGCATGACCGTGTCCCGCGGCAGTGACGCCGGCAGATGCACTACGGCCTGCCGGGCCAGCTCAAAAACGCCGGGTCGGACTTTCAACACGCGCGGGAACGGCAAAAGTTGCGGAGAGGCGGGACGAGTCATAAGCGTATTTTTTTGTGCGGCCACGGTAAACTTGACACTGGGCCGAGCGCAATCCGAAATCCGCCGCTTCGCCAATCCCCGCCTGCATGGACCGAAAACAAGCTGCGGCAGACCTCTGACCCGCTGGTGCCGGAAGTCTCCCTCCGGCGCAGGGCCGGAGTCCCCGGCAACCGGCAGACCGGGAGCTCTGCCCCACGGCCGAGGGCTGGCGCAGTCCAGGACGCTGGCGCGTTGGCCGGGGGCACTTGAAGGTCGCGAAGCGTCTTGGAGTGCGGCAGTCCCCTGCCGCTTTTCCCCGGCGGCGGCTCGAGAAGGTGCTCAGCGGTCGGGACGCCCAGGACAACGAGACAACGAGACAACGGGACAACGGGACAACGGGACTGTGGGACTATCGGACTATCGGGCTGGTGAAAGGCGCGTTAACCCATTGGCGTTTAGGTTTCTTGCAAATGGCGCGGTTGCCACTTAACTTGCGTGCTCTATGGAAAAAGTGGTGATTGTGGGTTCGGGTTGCGCCGGGTTGACGGCAGCGCTCTACACGGCGCGGGCCAATCTGGCGCCGTTGGTGCTGACGGGCCGCCAGCCGGGCGGATTGTTGACGACCACGACGGTGGTCGAGAATTATCCCGGTTTTCCGGAGGGGGTGGATGGCTATGAGTTGATGTCGCGGATGCAGAAGCAGGCGGAGCGGTTTGGGGCGCGGGTGCAATTGGCCACCCTTGAAGCGGCGGATTTGTCGCGGCAGCCATTCGGGCTGACGGCGGATGGCGAGCGGATCGAAACCGAATGCCTGATCATCGCCAGCGGGGCAGGGCACCGGCATCTGGGTTTGGAGAGCGAACGGTTGCTGGAAAACAAAGGGGTAACGTATTGCGCGACCTGCGACGGCGCCCTGCCGGTGTTCCGGAGCCAGCCGCTGGTGGTGGTTGGCGGCGGCGATTCGGCCTGCGAAGAAGCGCTGTATCTTACCCGATTTGCCTCGGTGGTTTACCTGGTGCATCGGCGGGACGCGCTGCGGGCCTCGCGCATCATGGCCGAACGCGCCCTGTCGCATCCGAAGATCAAGCCGGTGTGGGACTCGGTGGTGACGGAGGTTCTGGATGTGAAGGCGGGCAAGGTCACCGGCGTGCGGCTCAAGAACGTCAAGACCCAGGCGGAAAGCCAACTGGCGTGCGCGGGCGTGTTTGTCGCCATTGGCCACGTTCCAAACACGCAGGTGTTCAAGGGACAGATCGAGATGGACGAGGCTGGATACATTATTCCGAAGGCGGGGGCGGCAACCAACATCCCGGGCGTGTTCGTGGCCGGGGATTGCGCCGACCGGGTGTATCGGCAGGCCATCACGGCCGCCGGCATGGGCTGCGCGGCCGCCATCGAAGCCGAGCGCTATCTGGCCGCCCGCCAGGCCTGACCGGGCGTCCGGGCGCCAACCGCCGGGCGGGCAGACTCGCACGGCTGTCCGATTTGAATTATGCGAAACTTCTGGTTGCGGACGATGCTGCTGGCGGGGTTGGCGTCTCCGACCTCATTCACTTTGGCGGCTTCGGTTCAGAATGGGCAAATCAGTTTTCAGGCGGATTTTGAGGGCGACAAGGCGCTGGCCGGGTGGTCCGGTCCCGGCCGGCTGGAAGCCGCGGGAGGCGGGGGCCAATGCGTCGCCCTGGTCTCGAAACCGGGAGAGCGCGGGGCGGTGATTTCGCGCAGGCTGCCGCTCGAGGGGCTGCGGGGGTGCAAGATTCGCGGCACGGCCCGCGTGCGGGCGGAGGACGTGGGCAGCAAGACCAACCCGTGGAACGGCATCAAGTTCATGCTGGTATTGGAAGGGCCGTCGGGCCGGCTGTACCCGCAAGCGCCTCTGGAAACCGGTTCGTTCGACTGGCGGCGCGCCGCTTTCGCGACAACGGTGCCCGCTGACGCCACCAACATTACGCTGGTGCTGGGGCTCGAACAGGTCGCCGGCAAAGTTTGGATGGACGATGTGAAGCTGACCGTGGTGCGGTCCGTGGAGCAAGAGACGGCGGGGTGGCGGTCGGCCGTGCGCGAGAAGGGGCATCCTTTGCCCCGGCTGCGAGGGGCGATGATCAGCCCCAATATTGATGCGGAGGGGCTGCGGGTGCTGGGCGGCGAGTGGGGCGCGAACCTGATTCGCTGGCAATTGATCCGCCATCATCGGCCCGGGGAAGTGGCGCCGGTGGACAACTATGACACGTGGCTGGAGGGCGAGTTAAAGAAGCTCGACGCCGCGCTCCCCCATTGCCAGCAGCACGGCCTGTATGTCGTGGTGGACCTGCATTCGCCGCCGGGCGGCAAGGCAACGGTGAGCAGCTATGTGGGATCGGATGCCGGGCTGTTCACGGACAGAAAGTGTCAGGATCACTTTGTCGAAGTGTGGCGCAAGATGGCGGCGCGGTACCGGGGCGTTCGGCCGATCTGGGGTTTTGACCTGGCCAACGAGCCGGTCGAGGACGACGTGGGCGACGACTGCGCGGACTGGCAGGGGCTGGCGGAGCGGGCGGCACGCGCGATTCGGGAGATTGACCCGCAGCGGACGCTGATCGTTGAACCGGCGCGGTGGGGCGGACCCGAGGGGCTCAACGAGTTGCGGCCGCTACCGCTGTCGAATGTGGTTTACAGCGCGCACATGTACCTGCCTCACGCTTTCACGCACCAGGGGGTGCACGGCCCGGGACCGGCACTGGACTACCCCGGCGAGGTGGATGGAAAATTATGGGACAAAGCCGCCCTGAAACGGGCGCTGCAGCCCGCGATTGACTTTCAGCAGCGCCACAACGTTCACCTGTACATCGGTGAGTTCAGCGCGATCCGCTGGGCGCCGCGCGGCAGCGCCGCCCGTTATTTGCGCGATGTCATCGAGATTTTCGAGGAACAGGGGTGGGACTGGACCTACCACGCCTTCCGCGAGTGGCAGGGCTGGAGCGTCGAGCATGGCCCGGACAAGGAGGACACACGGCCGGCGGCGATGCCAACCGACCGGCAGCGGCTGTTGCGCGAATGGTTCGCGCGGAATCAGAAACCGGCCTGGTGACGCCCCGGCAGGCTCAAGTCTTGGGATAAACCTCCGCGCCCCGCTCGCGGAATTCCCGCGCCTTTTCCTCCATGCCCCGCTGCAGCGCCTCGGTTTCGGCGACGCCCTGGCTGGCGGCGTACTGGCGGACTTCCTCGGTGATTTTCATGGAACAGAAATGCGGCCCGCACATGCTGCAGAAGTGGGCGGCTTTGGCGGTTTCCTGGGGGAGAGTTTCATCGTGGAACTCGCGGGCGGTATCGGGGTCGAGGCTGAGATTGAACTGGTCCTCCCAGCGGAACTCGAAGCGGGCCTTGCTGAGGCTGTCATCGCGCTGGCGGGCGGCGGGATGGCCCTTGGCGAGGTCGGCGGCGTGGGCGGCGATTTTATAGGCGATGACGCCGTCCTTGACGTCCTTTTTGTTGGGCAGGCCGAGGTGTTCCTTGGGGGTGACGTAGCAGAGCATGGCGCAGCCGTACCAGCCGATCAAGGCGGCGCCGATGGCGCTGGTGAGGTGATCGTAGCCGGGGGCGATGTCGGTGGTCAGCGGCCCGAGGGTGTAAAAGGGCGCCTCGTGGCACCACTCGAGCTGTTTGTCCATGTTTTCCTTGATCAGATGCATGGGGATGTGGCCGGGACCTTCGTTCATCACCTGGCAGCCCATCTCCCAGGCAATGCGCGTCAGCTCGCCCTGCGTTTGCAGTTCGGCGAACTGCGCCTCGTCATTGGCATCGGCGATCGAGCCGGGACGCAAGCCGTCCCCCAGACTGAACGCGACGTCGTAGGCGCGCATGATTTCGCAGATTTCGCGGAAATGAGTGTAGAGAAAGCTCTCGCGGTGATGTGCCAGGCACCATTTGGCCATGATCGAGCCGCCGCGCGAGACAATTCCGGTCACGCGCCTGGCGGTGAGGGGCACGTAGCGCAGCAGCACGCCGGCATGGACAGTGAAGTAGTCCACGCCCTGCTCGCATTGTTCAATCAGGGTGTCGCGATAGACCTCCCAGGTCAGTTCCTCGGCTTTGCCGCCGACTTTTTCGAGGGCCTGGTAGATCGGCACGGTGCCGATCGGCACCGGCGAATTGCGAATGATCCATTCCCGGGTTTCATGAATGTTTTTTCCGGTGGACAGGTCCATGACCGTGTCCGCTCCCCACCTGGTCGCCCACCGCATTTTTTCGACCTCCTCCTCGATGCTCGAGGCCACCGCGCTGTTGCCGATGTTCGCGTTGATTTTCACCAGGAAATTGCGGCCGATGATCATCGGCTCGCTTTCCGGGTGATTGATGTTGGCGGGAATGATGGCGCGGCCTTTGGCCACCTCGTCGCGCACAAATTCCGGTGTGATGAACGCGGGAATGCGGGCGCCGAAGGCTTCGCCTCCGAGGTCCCGGCGGCCCTGGCGGGCCGCTTCCGCCTGGAGCCGGTCGCGGCCGAGGTTTTCGCGAATTGCGATAAACTCCATCTCCGGCGTCACCATCCCCTCGCGGGCGTATTGCAGTTGGGTCACCACCCGGCCGGTTTTGGCGCGCAGGGGCTGACGGCGCAGGGTGGGGGGAATGGGGGCGTCACTGCGCCCGGGAATGGCGCGGTAAGACCTTTCGACGGGCTGGACGTCTCCCCGGGCCAGAATCCATTCCCGGCGCAAGGGGGGCAGCCCCTGCTGGACGCTGCCGCGATAGGACTCGTCGCCCCAGGGCCCGCTGGTGTCGTAAACGCGAACGGGCGGGTTTTCCTCCGTCTTGCCCGACGGCAGCGGCGTGGGGCTGAGCCTGATTTCCCGAAAGGGGACCCGCAGCTCGGGGTAAATCCTCCCGGCAACGTAAACGCGGGTGGAATGGGGCGGGGCCGAACGGCTGTGCGGCTCGAGGTCGTCTTTGTTCGCGATCATGGCAATTGACTTTCAGCGAGTTTCGGGAGCCGACAGGGGCCACTGGGGAAGCGGAGGTTCCCTTCGCCAGCATTACCTGGATCAGGTTCAACGGGTCTGCGGCGATACCGCTCGCCACACTCTCAGCCTTCGCGCCGGATGCCTGCGCGTGGCGCGACAAACGCACCCGCAACTGGCAGCGGCGCCGGTTGGCTCCCCTGAAACTACTATGGCTAACCTTACCCTGTGTGGCGCGAGGGGTCAAGCGGCGGAACCGCCGTGCGAAAGCGCCCGGGCGCGAGCTGCCGCGAATAACGTCCGGGCGGTGGTCGTCAAACAGTTGCGCCACAATTGCGCCAAAACCTTGACGAGGCCCGGTCGGGGACCTAGTTTCGGCGCGTGATGCGGTGATTGGCCGCAAAACATTAACCAAAATTCCATTAGCAATGAATCACATGACTTCTGGCATGAGCCGCCGCGACTTCGTGCGCGCCGGCGCGTTTGGCCTTGCGGGCCTGAGTATGACAACCGCTTTCCTCACCCAAGCCGCCGCGGGGAAGAAAATCCCTGTGGGCCTGCAACTTTATTCTCTGCGCGAGCAGTGCAAGACGGACTTGCCGGGCATGCTGGCCGCCGTCGCTCGGATCGGATACCAAGGTGTCGAATTCGCCGGTTATCACGGCCGGTCCGCGGCCGAGCTCAAGAAAATGCTCGCCGATAACGGCCTGGTGTGCTGCGGCACCCACACGCCGCTGGAAACCATCCAGCCCGACAAGCTCCAGGAGACCATCGAGTTCAACCGAACGATTGGCAACAAATACCTCATTGTCCCGTGGATGACGGGCAAGACCCGGCAGGACTGGCTCGACAAAGCCAAACTGTTCAATGACGTGGCTGAAAAGGTCAAAGCCGCCGGCATGGTGGTCGGCTACCACGCGCACGCCCATGATTTCCAAAAAATCGAGGGCGAGCGGGCCTGGGACATCTTCTTCGGCAACACCCGGCCGGAAGTGGTCATGCAGCTCGACACGAGCAATTGTCTCGAGGGCGGCGCTGACCCGGTGGCGGTGCTCAAGCAATACGCCGGGCGGGCGACCACGATTCACTTGAAAGCCAACGGGGCCGGCCCCGAGGCGGTCATCGGCGAGGATAAGGTGGACTGGAAAGCCGTATTTGCGCTTTGCGAGTCTCAGGGAGTAACGGAATGGTACATTGTCGAGCACGAATCGAGCAAGAACCCCCTGGATGCCGTCAAGCGAAGCTTTGAAGCTTTGAAGAAAATGGGCAAGGTCTAGCCCGACGCCGACCCCTGGGTCTTGGTCCCTCGCAAGACAATACGTCCTCAGGACGACCCACCGGTTGGCCTGTGTCTCATAAATGGCAGGCCTGTGCGACGGCGGCAGCGGCTTGCGTAAGGACGGGGCGGATGCGGAGCAGACGGGGGTTGGTCGCCAGGCATAGCTCCCGGTCAAAGGCTTTTAGAAAGCTGAGGTGGACTTGGGTTGCGACTGCGGGCGGGAGATCGGCGGCGGCGATGGTGGGCAGGATGGCCGCCACGTTGCCTCTGGCGACGGCTTTGGCGGCCAGGGGAAACGAGGAGCACTCGATCTGGATGTTCAGTTTGACGGACGCTTTCGTGGCGGCCTGAGCGAGGCCGGTGCGGAAACTTCCCTCGCCTTCCAGGGTGGCCAGAGGGAGGCCATCGAGAAGTTTGGCCCGGCCTTTGCGCCCGGTGGCCGGTATGAGCGCGGCCGGAACGAACAGGGAATAGCCCATGGCGCCAAGGGACCTGGCTTGGAGCGGGCGGCTGACCGCGTCCCTGCGCACCAGGGCGAGGTCAATGACCCCATCGGCCAGACGCTTCACCGCCTCGGCAGTGGGCAGGTTGAGGAACTTGAGCCGGACATTTGGGAGTTGGTCGCAAAGCTTATCGAGGCGAGGCATCACAAGCCATTGGATCGCGCTTTCCCCGCCGCCGATGACGACTTCGATGGGCTGATTCCGACACTCCCTCTTGAAATCCGCGAGCGCGGAGCAGCACTCGCGGGCGATGGTGTTGAGGCGGGCGCCGGCTGCAGTAAGGACGATGCCGCGGCCTTTGCGGCGGATGAGTTCAGCGCCGAAGAACTCCTCGAGTTCCTTGATCTGGCGGCTGAAGAGGCTCTGCCGGGTGGGGTCGCCCTTCGCGGCCCGGGTGACGCCGCCGGCCTGGGCTACGAGGCAGAAGCTTTGCAGACGGTCCAAGGACAGCCCGCCTTGCTGGAGCAATTCCGAAAACATGACTCTAAAGTTATGGTATTCGCGAAAGGAAGTATAGAAAAAGCGCCGGGGTTTTGGCAGATTGGGAGTGTGCAGAGAAAAACGAAGCGTCTTGAACGAGAATGAATGCAATACCTAATCAAGCGACTCTGGAGCAGAAAGAAGAGCAGCCGAGCTTTATGTTGTTCCGGGCGACGCCGGCGGACATGATGAAACATCCGCCGCTGGCGAGTTCGCTGCAGTCCTTCGAGACGTGCCTCCTTTTGATCGCGCTGGGCCGACTCCCGAGCGCGCTGGTCTCGTGCGCCGCCGCGGTGGAGAGCGTGATTAAGGCTAAGCTGGGCAAGCCACCGGAGGACGAGGTTAAGTTCTGGAAGCTGATTCAGGAGATTCGGCAGTTATGCCCGAGCTTGAGGCTCTTTGATGAGACCAAGCTGGACCGGTTCCGTGACACACGGAATCGGGTGGTGCATTACGGGTACACACCTAAGGACGACGAGGTGTGTGCTGTGGAGCTTCTGGAGACGGGATTTCCGTTTCTCGAAAAGTGCTATAGCGAGTTGTTCGGGTTTGGTTTGATTTCGCAGCCTGGCAGCCAACGGGAGGCGGGGCTGGAGCGCGGGGTGGCGGAGCAGTACAGAGTGTGCCGGGAGGTGTATCGTCGGGCGAAGGAGCTGAAGGGGATTAGTTACGGATACTGCTTCGATTCGCTGGCCCACTGCATCCGGTTTGGGCTGAAGGCGGTTACGATGACCGTCACCGAAAGGAGCCTGATGGAAATAGAGGAGGATCTGGGCGGGAAATTCGAGCACGAGCAACGGGTGAGACAGAGGATCGAGCGGGCATTCAAGGGGCCCACGTGGGAGTTTGATTGTCCGATCTGCGGCGGGCAGTCCTCGATGATCGCGGAGCTGGATGAAGCGGCGCTGCGGAGCAAACGGGTGTCGGTGCGCCTATGCATGTGCGTAAGCTGCGAAATGCTGGTTTCGGACGGCCATCCGTACCTGGCGGATGAACTGTTGCGAGTGGGAATCGAGGTGAGGTCCCAGATGATGAAAGAGTTTGGAATTGATTAGTTTTTGCGGCATAAAGGCAGAAAAGTGGCTCGGCGACGAACGGATTGGACCTCGCCGCTTGCGCAGGCGCCTTGCAAACCACGAAACTACTGGCTAGCGGCGACTCAGGAAATCTGGGGACATTGGGAGCCTGAAGCCGGGCGCGAGTTGGCTCAGGCTCTTCGGGAAACGTTCTCCAGGAAGCTATTGCCGGCGAGGCAGGGCGACTTTGGCTTCCTGCTGGAAACCAGGGCTAGCTTCCTGGAATTGGCGGGGAAGCATCCCATCCGGGTGCAGAAAATGCCACTGGCGTTTTGTTCCTGCCGCTCCACACGGCCAACGGAGTCGAGCGCCCCATTAACCCCGCGCTTCCAAACCAGTGATGAACTTCTTGCCGCATGAAACTCGCACCGCTGCAACTTGAAGCCTACTTTCTGACGGACCTGAACTGCCAGGCCAACCCGGAATACAAGGCCGACCAAGAAACAAAATTCCTGGAGAAAGACCTCGAGGTAACTCCTGCGGTGCAACCCGTGAAGGGCACCTCACGGCGGTGGCAGGTGAGCTTGAACGTCAGGTTGCAGCCGGCACCGGAGGCGAATTCCCCCTATTCTTTGAACCTCAATCTCATTGGGTTTGTCTGGGTTGCGCCCGAACTCCCGGAAGACAAACTCAAGGCAATCCTCGCCACCAATGGGCCCAGCATGCTTTACGGAGTTGCTCGAGAGATGGCGCGCGATCTCACCGCGCGCGGCCCGTTCCCCCCGCTGTTGCTCCCTTCGGTGTCATTCCTGCCAGAAGCGCAACCAGCGTTGGCGCCAAAGGATGTGTCGGCTGGATCGCAGCCGCGGCCCACACCGGAGGCGGCTGCCGCTGAGGGCGAGAAACGAAGAGAGCCTCCTGCTGGGTGAAAGCCAGGCGCGGGCCGGGGGAGTCGGGAAGAATGTGTCTCCGTCGGGTGAAACGTCGTCCAAGATTTTGGGCGGCGGACGGGATGTTGCCTGCGCCTACGCTTGGCTGCGGGTTGAGCCTGCGCGCAAGCTGCCGGCCTTAACGGGCCTGACGACGTTGGCCAAGGGGCATTATTTCCCCGCCAGAATCTGCGTTCCTGCGCAGGGGCCGGCTTATTCGTCGCCCTTCTTGCCGCCGCCGGAATCACCGACACGGTTCATCAACTCGATGAGCGGCAGGAACATGGCAATGACGATGCTGCCGACGATGACAGCCAGAAACACGATCATGATCGGTTCGAGCAGGGAAGTCATGGCCGACACGGCGTTGTCCACCTCGTCGTCGTAGTTGTCGGCGATTTTCAGCAACATTTCCGGCAGGGCGCCGGTTTGCTCGCCGACGTCCACCATGCTGATGACCATGGGGGGGAAAACCCCGGAAGCTTCGAGCGGGGCGGTGATGGTTTCACCCTCTTTAACACTTTCGTGGACCGCGGCGACGGCGTTGCTGACGATGACATTGCCGGCGGTTTCCTTGACGATGGTGAGGGCCTGGAGGATGGGCACGCCGCTGCTGATGAGCGTGCCGAGGGTGCGGGTGAAGCGCGAGATGGCGACCTTGCTGATGACCGGTCCCACCGCGGGCATTTTGAGTTTAACCTTGTCCCAGACGCGGCGGCCGAACTTGGTGCGGATGGCAAGCATGAACAGAACCCAAACACCAAAGAGGGCGCTGCCCGTCATGACAAAGTTGGTGCGGACCAGATCGCTGATGCCGAGCACCAGGCGGGTAAAGGCCGGGAGTTGAGCGCCTTCCAACATGCCCTCGAAGACGGATTTGAAGGAAGGAATCACCTTGACCATCAGGATGAACAGAATACCCACGGCGACGATCAGCACGGCCACGGGGTAGAACATCGCGGCGACGACCTTGCCTTTGATCTTCTGGGCCTTTTCCATGAACTCGGCAAGGCGGGTGAGGACGACCTCGAGGACGCCGCCCAGTTCGCCGGCCTTGACCATGTTCACGTAAAGCCGGTTGAAGACCTTGGGATGCTGGGCCAGGCCCTCGGAGAAGGTGCTGCCGCCTTCGATGGAAAGAGCCAGTTCGGCGATGATGGACTTGAGCGTGGGATTCCGTTCCTGTTTTTCGAGCACGCGCAGGCCGCGGAGCAGGGGCAGGCCGGCGTCCACCAGGGTGGCCAACTGGCGGGTGAAGGTGGTGAGGACCTTGGATTTGACGCGGCCGCTGAGGCCGGGGATTTTGATATTGAGGTTGATCTGGCCCTTTTTGCCCCCTTTGGCGGCGGGTTTGGCGGCTTTCTTGCCTTTTTCCGGTTTTTCAGCGGCCCGGTCCAGCTCGACGATTTTGGTGGGGAACAGGCCCATTTCCTTGACGCGGCCAATCGCCTCGTTCTGGCTGTTGACCTCGAGCGTGCCCTTGGTTTCCTTGCCATGGGCATCCATGGCGACGTAGCTGAATCTTGGCATAACGCTCCTTTGGTTTCAGGACCTCATGTGTACTTGACGACTTCTTCGATGGTGGTATCGCCGTCGAAAATGCTGCGCAACCCGTCCTCGCGGAGGGTGACCATGCCCAGTTCGACGGCCTTCTGACGTAAAACGACGGTGGGCGCCCGTTCGTTGATCAGGGCGCGAATGGCTTCGCTGATGACCAGCAGCTCGAAAATGCCTTTTCGGCCGCGGTAACCGCTGTCGTGGCAGGAGGAACAGCCGCGGCCGTAATAGAAAACCTTGTCGCCTAGGTCGTGGGGGGAGAGGTTGAGCAGGCCCAACTGGACCTCGGTCGGCTCGAACGGCGTGCGGCAGTCCCTGCAGATGCGCCGCACCAGGCGCTGTCCCAACACGGCCATGAGCGTCGAGGAAATGAGGAACGGCTCGACGCCCATATCAATCAGACGGGTGACGGCGCCAGGGGCATCGTTGGTGTGGAGGGTGCTGAGCACCAGGTGGCCGGTCAGCGACGCCTGGATGGCGATTTGGGCCGTTTCGAGGTCGCGCACCTCACCCACCATGATGATGTCGGGGTCCTGACGCAGGAACGAGCGGAGCGCCTTGCCGAAGGTCAGGCCGACGGCTTCGTTGACGGCCACCTGCATGATGCCCTCGATATCGTATTCCACGGGGTCCTCGGCGGTGAGGAGTTTCGAGTCAATGGTGTTGACCCGGCGAAGGCAGGAATAGAGGGTGGTGGTTTTGCCGCAGCCGGTGGGCCCGGTGGCGATGAAAATGCCGTTGGGACGAAGGATGGCCTCGCTGATGTATTCGTAAATGAACTGGGGCAGGCCCAGAGACTCGATTTCGAGATTGACCGCCGAGCGGTCCAGCACGCGCAACACCACCGATTCGCCGAACTGGGTGGGCAGCGTCGAGACACGAAGGTCCACGCTGCGGTCGCCGAGGCTCAGGGCAATGCGCCCGTCCTGGGGCAGCCGCCGCTCGGAGATGTTGAGGTTGGCCATGACCTTGATGCGGGAGATGACGGGCAAGGCCAGCGCCTTGGGCGGCGGGGACATTTCGTAGAGGGCGCCGTCCACCCGGTAGCGGATGCGGAACTCGGTTTCGAAAGGCTCGAAATGGATGTCGCTGGCGCGGTCCTGGACGGCCTGATGGATGACGAGGTTGACGAAGCGGACGATGGGGGCCTGGTTGGCCAGGTCCGTCATCATGGAAACCTCATCGCCGCCCTTGGCGGCGCTCACGTCCGTGGCAAGGTCTTTATCCGCGCCGAGTTCCTTGAGGATTTCGGCGACACTTTCGCCGGCTTCGAGCCCCTCGCCGTAATGTTTTTCGATGGCTTTTTCGATGGCCGCCGGGTCAGCCACGACCAACTGGATGTCCTTCTTGAGCAGAAAGCTCAATTCATCCACGCGCGCCGGGTTCAGGGGGTCGGCCATGGCGATCTGCAGGGTCGAGCCGACCTGTCTGACCGGGATGCACTGGTACATGCGGGCGGTCTTGGCGGGGATGGCGGCCAGCAGTTCCGGGGTGAAATCGCGGTCGTTGAGGGTGACGACTTCGGTGCTGAGATGGTTGGCGATGACCTGAAGAATGGTGTCGAGGTCCATGACCCCGAAGTCCTGCAGGATTTGCAGGATGGGTTTGCCACTGCGCTTGAACTCCCCCAGCACCTCTTCGTACTGCAAATCGTCAATGAGCCCCTGCTCCTTGATCAGCGCCAGCAGTGGATTGGAGAGTTCTTCAGCCATAAGAAGGGAACTAAACCTTGCCCTCGACCATCGCCGAGGCATCCGCCCCCACCGCCTCGGCCAGCTCGAGCTCCTGCAGCTTCGCCTGAATCGTCACCGGGTCCTGCGCCTTGGTGATGACTTCCTCCTGGGAGATCATTCCCTGTTGGTATTTATCCAGCAGGAAACTGTCGAGCGTCACCATGCCGTACTTGGCGCCCGTCTGGATGTCCGAATTGATCCGGAAAGTCTTGTTGTCGCGAATCAGGGCGGCGATGGACGGCGTGTTGACCATGATTTCAAAAATGGCCACCCGCCCGGGTTTGTCAATCCGCGGCAGCAGCAATTGCGAGATCACCGCCTGCAACACCGTCGAGAGCTGAATTCGAATTTGCTCCTGCTGATTGGTGGGGAAGGCGTTGACGACGCGGTCAATGGTCTTGGCCGCCCCGGTGGTGTGGAGCGTGCCAAAGACAAGGTGGCCCGTTTCCGCCGCAGTGATGGCGGCGTCAATGGTTTCCAGGTCGCGCATTTCGCCGACCAGGATCACGTCCGGGTCCTGGCGCAGGGCGCGGCGGAGGGCCTCGGCGAAATTGGGAACGTCCACGCCGATTTCGCGTTGGGTGACGAGCGCCTTCTTGTGTTTATGATAGTATTCGATCGGGTCCTCGATGGTGATGATGTGGGCCTCGTCGCGCTCCTCGTTGATGATGTTGATCATCGAGGCCAGGGTGGTGGTCTTGCCCGACCCGGTCGGGCCGGTGACCAGCACCAGGCCGCGCGGCTTGTAGAGCAGCTCCTTGGCCGAGGGAGGGATGCCAATCTGCTCCATCGTCAGCAACTTGCTCGGGATTTGCCGCAGCACCAGCCCAAAATTGCCTTTCTCCTTGAACACGCTCACCCGGAACCGGGCCACCTCGCCGAAGGCAAAGCCGAAGTCGGCACCGCCGCGCTCGCGCACGTGTTGAATATGGTCCTCGGAGGTGATGCTGCGCATCAGCTCCTCCGTATCCTCCGGATTCAGGGAGGGTCCCTCGACCCGGTGCAGAATGCCGTGCACGCGGATGGTTGGCGGCGTCCCCACGCGGATGTGGAGGTCGGAGGCGCCCTCCGAGACCACCAACTGCAACAAATCTGACATTGAGTAGGACATGCTAAATCGTCTTCAAATCAGGCCCACAGCATAACCAAGAATAGGGACAGCCGGGAAGCAGATTTATCACGCTCGGGTCAGGTCCCGGCCGGCGGCCGGTGTGGCTGGGGGTGGCGCTCAATCCTCGTCTCCCACGGTGGCGCGGATGACCTCGTCGGGGGTGGTCAGGCCGGCCAAAACCTTTCGGACGCCGTCTTCGCGCAAAGTGCGCATGCCCATCTCCCGGGCGCGCGCGCGCAGCACCGACGAGGGCACCTTTTCGTAAATCAGCTTTCGCGAATCGTCATCAATGACAAAAATCTCGAAAATGCCGAAGCGGCCGCGGAAGCCGGTGTTGGCACAGTTGCCGCAGCCTTTCCCGCGGAGGAAGGTGCCGCCCTGGATGCTGGCGGGGTCCATGCTGAGCTGCTTCATTTCCGCCTCGGTGGGGACGTAGGGGGCGGCGCACTGTTTGCACACCTTCCGGACGAGGCGTTGGGCCATGAGGGCGCGGGTCGAGGAGGCGACCAGGAAGGGCTTCACGCCGATGTCAATCAGACGGGTGACGGCGCTCGGGGCGTCGTTGGTGTGCAGGGTCGAGAACACCAGGTGGCCGGTCAGCGAGGCATTGATGGCGATCGAGGCCGTTTCGAGGTCGCGAATTTCCCCGATCATGATCACGTTGGGCGCCTGGCGGAGGATCGAGCGCAGCGCGGCGGCGAAGGTGAGGCCAACGGCTTCGTTGACCTGGACCTGGTTGATGCCGGCCAGCAAGTACTCGACGGGATCTTCGACCGTGATGATTTTGCGGTCGGGCCGGTTAATGAAGTGCAGGCAGGAGTAAAGGGTGGTGGTCTTGCCCGAGCCGGTCGGCCCGGTGACCAGGAGGATGCCGTCGGGCAGGCCGATCAGGCGCTCAAAGGTCTGCTGGTCATCGGTGAAAAAGCCCAGTTCGGGCAAACCCAGGCGCAGACCTTCCTTGTCCAGAATACGCATGACGATGCTCTCGCCGTGGTTGGTGGGAAGGCAGGACACGCGAAGGTCAATGAGTTTGCCCCCGACCGAGGTCTGAATACGCCCGTCCTGCGGAATCCGGTGCTCCGAGATGGACATGTTCGACTGGATTTTCAGGCGGCTGATGATCGCGGCCTGCAGGCGTTTGGGCGGCGGCTTCATCTCGTGCAGCACGCCGTCTATGCGATACCGGACCCGAAACTTCTTGGCCAGCGGCTCGAGGTGAATATCCGAGGCGCGCAGCTTGAACGCCTCAACAATCAAGGAATTGACCAGCTTGATCAGGGGCGCGTCCGCCGCCACCGTCGCGCCGTCCTCGGCCGACACCTCACCAATCTGGACGTGCTCCTCGGTAAGTTCCTTGATGGCCTGGGAGATGCGGGGATCGGCCACCATCCCGCCGCCCCGCTCGCCGTAATACTTGCTGAGCGCGGCTTCGATGTCCGAGTCGGAGGCCACCTGCAGGCTGATATCGGCATGGAGGAGGTGGGTGAGGCTGTCAATGGTGTCCAGGTCGGAGGGGTCGGCAATGGCAACCGTGAGACTGTTGTCGTGTTTGAACACCGGCACGACCCGGTATTTGCGCGCAATGTGGCGCGGCACGGCGGCAATGACGTCGTCGGGAATCTTGATCTGCGACAGGTCCACCACCTCGGCGCCGAAGTGGGCCGCCTTGGCCTGGGTGACGTCGGCCTGGCGGACAACGCCGTTGGCCACCATCAGGTCCACCACTCCGACCCCGGCTGATTGGGCTTCGGCCCGTAATTCCGCCACTTTCTCGGGGGTCACGTACCCGAGATCAACCAGGACATCAACCAGATAATCGTCTTTTTCTGACACGTTCGCTTTGGGCTGCCACGTTGCTCGTGGAGAGCTAATGACAGAGTACTGGCCCGCCGCCGGTTGTCAATGCGCCGCCCAAGGTTTCCGAGGCCGGGTTGTTTCCGGATTCAGGCGGAGGATTCGATGGCGGCCGGGTTCTGCGCTCTCGAGCGGGTCCTGAATAAAGGAGGTGGGGCGATTCGTCAATTTTCTTTGTTGCGCCTCGGTCACCGTTCGCTTAGGCAGGGGGGGCAAGATACAACACAAGAAAGCTATGATTCGAAGTTCCTGTTCTCTGCTGGCCGCCGTGGGTCTGGCCTTGGTCACTGCAACCTCCCTCGGCAGCGCGGTTCCGTCAGCCCCGCCCGGATTCACCGCCCTTTTTAACGGGGAGAACCTCTCGGGCTGGTGGGGGGAGCAAACCACCAATCCGCGCACCTATCTGGCTTTGACACCGGAGGCGTTGGAGCAGCGGAAAGCCGCCAGCCAGACGGACATCGCGCAACACTGGCGGGTCGAAAACGGTGAACTGGTTAATGACGGGAAGGGCTTGTACCTGACTACCGACAAGTTTTACGGGAATTTTGAGCTGCTGATTGATTACAAGACGGTTCCGCAAGCCGACAGCGGCATTTACCTGCGCGGTTGTCCCCAGGTGCAGATCTGGGATTATACCGATCAGGCAAAGTTCAAGATCGGGGCGGACAAGGGATCGGGGGGCTTGTGGAACAACAGTCCTGGAGCGGCTGGAAAGGACCCGCTGGTCAAAGCGGACAAGCCCTTTGGGGAATGGAACCAGTTCCGGATCGTCATGGTGGGTTCACGGGTTTGGGTGTGGCTCAACGGCCAGGCCACCGTCGAGGGAGCAATCATGGAGAATTATTACGATCGCAAGCTGCCCATCCCCCCGACCGGACCCATTCAATTGCAGACTCATGGCGGCGAGATTCGCTGGCGGAACATTTTCATCCGGGAGATTCCCCCCGCGGAGGCCACGCGATGGCTGCGGCCGGAAGATCCGCCGGGGTTCGAGCCGGTATTTAATGGCAGGGATTTCAGCGGCTGGGCGGGGCCGGTCGAGAATTACGAGGTCAAGGATGAAGCGATTGTCTGCAAACCCGGCAAGGGCGGGACGATTTACACCCAGCGGGAGTACGGGGACTTCGTGACGCGGCTCGAGTTCAAGGTGCCGGCGGGCGGCAACAATGGTCTGGCGATTCGTTACCCCGGCCGGGGCGATGCGGCCTATGCGGGCATGTGCGAGCTGCAGGTGCTGGATGACAATTACGAGAAGGCCAGGAACGCGAAGATAGACCCGCGCCAGGCGCATGGCTCGGCCTACGGCATGGTCGCGGCGCACCGCGGCTATCAGCACCCCGTCGGGGAGTGGAATTACCAGGAAGTGACGGTGAAGGGCTCGAGCCTCAAGGTTGAGCTCAATGGAACGGTGATATTGGACACCGACCTGGCGAACGTGACCGAGTTCATGGCCAACACACCCCACCCCGGGAAGGATTTGAAGCGGGGCCACTTCGGATTTGCCGGGCACAGTGATCCTGTTATGTTCCGCAAGGTTTCAATAAAGTCACTCAACTGAAATGAACATGATTCACACCGCTTTTTCACGCCGCGCCTTTCTCAAGTCCTTGGGCACCGTCTGTGCGGCGGCGCCATTTGTAACGCGCGACCTCATCGCCAAGCCCCCCGCCTCAATTCTCCGGCACGCCAGCTTCGGGGCGTCCGGCATGGCCTGGTCGGATATCAATCAACTGGTCCGGTCCCGGCAGCTTGAACTGGTGGCGGTCGCGGAGGTGGACCTGAACCGGACGGTGGAACTGCGCAAGCGGTTCCCGTCGGCGCGCGTTTACCAGGATTGGCGGCGCCTGCTCGACAAGGAAGGGAAGAATCTGGATTCGGTCAACGTCTCGACGCCGGACCACATGCACGCGCCGATCGCAGTGACGGCGATGCAAATGGGCAAGCACGTCTATGGCCAGAAGCCGCTGGCGCACGACTTGTACGAGGTGCGCCAGATGACGGAACTGGCGCGGCGAAACAAGCTGGTGACCCAGATGGGAATCCAGATTCATTCCAGCAATCACTACAAACTCGGGGTGTTGCTGATTCAAGCTGGCGCCATCGGCCGCATCAAGTCCGTCCATAGCTGGTGTCCCAAGTCGTGGGGGGACCCGGCTCCGCTGCCGGACCGCACGGACCCGGTGCCGGAGGGATTTGACTGGGATCTCTGGCTGGGTGTGTGCGCCGAGCGCCCTTTCATCGGCAAAGGCTATTATCATCCCGGCAACTGGCGCAACCGTCTGGATTTCGGCACCGGAACCCTTGGCGACATGGGCTGCCATATTTTCGATCCCGTCTTTCAGGCCCTGGATTTGAAGGCCCCGCTTTCAGTCCGGTCCGAGGGCCCGGCCCCCAACCCGTGGAACTGGCCGATTAACTCGCTGATCCATTTCACCTTCCCCGGAACCCGTTTCACCGCCGAAAACACTGTCACGGTCACGTGGTACGACGGGAACCAGAAACCGCCGGCTGACGTGCTGGCCCTGCTGGAGGGCGACGAGCGGCCCGACACGGGCTCCATCTTCGTGGGCACCCAGGGCACGCTGGTGCTGCCTCACGTCAACCGCCCATTGCTCTATCCCGACGCCAAGTTCCAGCACTTCAAGTATCCGGAGGTCCAAAGCGAAGACCACTGGCTCTCGTTTGTGGAAGCGTGTCTGGGCAAAGGGACCACCTCGGCGGGCTTCAACTACTCCGGGCCGTTGACCGAAGCGGTTCTCACCGGCACGATTGCCTGCCGCTTTCCGAATGCCACGCTCGAATGGGACAGCGCCGGCCTGCGGTTTGGCCAGGCCGAGGCCAACGCGTTCATTCGCCGCAACTACCGCGCGGGCTGGGAAGTCAAAGGGCTGAGCTAGCGGTCCTGCGCTGCTGCAACGAAAACGGCGAAGGCGCCCCGCTTAAGGAGCCGCGGGGCCTGGTTTGAAGCCGATGCAGGGGTTGAGCCGCTGCAAGTGAAGAAAGAGCTCGTTGCGAGCGTCCTAATCTCTGTGCTATGTTACACGAGCTAAATGGAATCAATCTCAAAACTAATATGAAAAGCAGCATGTTCGGACGATTGGCGGCGGTACTGGCGTTGGTTGCAGGGCTGGGCTCGACTCAGGCGGCGACCCTAAAAGTTGGGGACCCGGCGCCCAAGCTCGAGGCGGGCAAATGGATTCAGGGGGATCCGGTGACACGGTTTGAGCCAGGCAAGGCTTATCTGGTGGAGTTCTGGGCGACGTGGTGCGGGCCGTGCCGGGCCACGATTCCGCATCTGAACGAGCTTCACACCAAGTTCAAGGACAAAGGGCTGGTGGTGATTGGGCAAAACGTGTGGGAGCGCGACGAGTCGCTGGTGGCGCCC
>CAZVYG010000033.1:0-18757 GCA_964631605.1 uncultured Verrucomicrobiota bacterium | reverse complement strand
TGTACCTCACCGAGCGCGCGCAGCTGGTGGCGCCCTTCGTCAAGAAAATGGGGGACAAGATGACCTACCGCGTGGCGCTGGATGACAAGTCCGGGAGCAAGGAAGGCAAGATGGCGAAGAGTTGGATGGAGGCTGCCGGAAGAAATGGAATTCCGTCGGCTTTTCTGGTGGACAAGGCGGGCAAGATCGCCTGGATCGGGCATCCGATGCAACTGAAGGAAGCCCAGATCGAGAAGGTCCTGGGAGGCTAGATAGCGCGGGTAAAAACCAGTTCCATTCCTTCGCCCGAGACAGTCAGACGGTCGCCTTCGATGGTGGCCGCGAGAGAACCTCTGCCGCCGCCGGCAAAGGTGAGTTCATAGCGGTTGTTGCCCAAACGTTTCCATTCGAGGGAGAACGTCTGGATGGTCGGTGGCGTCACCGGTCCGCCCGCGGGCATTTTGACTTGTGGGACGTTCTTGAGGATGGCGGTTTGGTCGGTCATGGCGACAAAGCTGGTCTGGGAGAAGGCGGCCAGCATGTATTTCTTGAGCTTTTGCATTTCGGTCGCGCTGATGTTGGGGCGGGTGCGGCGGATGCCGGCCATGGCCATGTTGACATTGAATTCCCAGCGGCCCAGCAGGGTTTCGGGGTCATACTTGGGAGATTTGCCGGTTTCGAGATAAATCTGCAGGTCCTTGAGGTTGGGCGCGACGGTGTTCCAGACCAGCCGGAGGGTTTCCGGGTTTTTCACAATCGCCTGAACCGGGCTGTGTTCCATCAGCTTGCCGAGGGACGCCCCGCGCTGCCGCATTTCGAGAAAATCGCGGTCCTTGCCAAGGGCCTGAAAATCGCCGCGTTCAGCAAGACCGAGGAAAGCCGGGTAGGAACTCAGGCGCGCTTCGAGCAGCGAATTGTAAAAGAGCAGCCCGGCAACATCGGCGGCTTCATAAAAGCGGTCGGGCATGCCGTCCACGGCGCGGGCGACGCGATTCAAGCCCGTGGCTTGCAGGTCCTTGCCGAGGCGGTTGAGAATGCGCACTGAACGGGGATCTTCATCCCCGGTGGAGAGTTGCACGGTCCAATAGCTGAAGGCGTAGATGATAAATGAGATGATGATCAGGTAGGCCAAGCCATTGAGCAACCCCACGCAGAGGCCCAAGCGTTGGTTCAGCCTCTCCCACAAGGCCAGCCGCAAGTCACCGGCGCGGTATTTGTAATAGACATCAACTTTTTGGTGCAGCACCGCGGCGCCGGCCTTGAAGAGGATCGAGATGACGATGAACATGACCAACGGGGGAATCACCCAGGCGAAGATGGGGTCTTTCAAGCCCAGGGCGACAAACAGCGGACGGACCAGCCGGCCCAGGGGCACGGCCAGCCAGGCCCCGGCGAGAATCCCGAAAAACGAGCAAGCGACGCGAATCGCGCCCTGCCGATATCCCAGCCCGGCCAGCGACGCGAGCAACAGTATTGCCAGCAGCCATATCGTCATGATTCCCAGTTAAGGACCTCCGGGGTGAAAATGCACGAAGAAAATTCGCCCCTCGAGCGCCTTAACCCGGTGTTAAACCGCCTGGATTTGGGCTCGACAAGTGCCGCACCCTGCTGTCACCCTGACGCAGTCACCCAGAAATCCGGCGTTCATGATTTGCTATGAAGCTTATTTCCCAGAAACAGAAGGAGCAGGCCCTCGCGCAGGTGGCCGATCTGCTTGCGAAGGACGGTTTTCATCAAACCCAGACCATCCAGCAATGGCTGGATGACGCGGAGCTTCGCCCGGCCCAGTTTGCCTGTTCGCTGCCCGCGTTGCAGGTAATGGGCATCCTGGGCTTCGGCGAGGAACTGGTCCAGGCGAAGGAACTTATCGAGTAGGCGGCGGGAGGCGACGGGGTTCGCCTTGCCAGCGACCGTTTCAGTGCCCTCCGCAGCAGTGCGGCAACGTCTCGGTCACGGCGGCAAGGGGGCGGGTTTTGGTGATCTTCACCGCCACGTCCTCGGGTTGGCGGTGGAGATAATTCCAAGTGAACGTGTTGGGAAACTCCGCCTCGAATTGGTAGCGGAGCGGCACCGGATCATGACCGTTCCGGAGGATGAAATGCTCGCCAACCGGCAGGCGGATGAAGGTTTCGAGGATCAAGCTGTGCTTGATCGAGCAAGGCGTTTCGCGGACATCCAAAATCCGGTCCGGTCCAATTTCAGGCAGATGATTCATAGTGTCAGTGGCGCTTAACCTATCGCCTTCGCGGCGCCGGGTCTTTGACACAAGTCAACTGTTGGGAGAAGCAGACGACGGCTCCGGGAAAGAGGTTTTCAGCGCTGGAAAACCAACCGGGTGCTCCCAGGGCAGCGCCGGCTCAAGGCAGGAACTCGAGCCAACCGAACCTCGAAGGTTCGTGGAACGAACCGCTCAAGGGAGGACGCCAGGCCAGAAAGGCTCGGTTGGCGCGCTCGCAACGGAAGAGATTCAGCCGCCAGACGTCGCCGGGCCGCGGGGGATTGGCCGCAAGGCTTTGCAGGGGCACCCGCATCTGACAGCTCCAGACTTTGTGTTTGCGGTCCACCGTCGAGGTGGACTCGAAACCACTGGACCAGGCAAAGTCCTTTCGCGGGAGGTCCACCCGCACATCGAGGCGCTCGTTGGTGGGGGCGACTTCAAGTTCGATATAGCGGGCGGGCGCCCCGGTCTCGCTGCCGACGAAGACTTCGACCACATCGCGATCCCACAGGCTGGCGCCCGGCCGATCCAGCGCCACGCGCTCGGCGTTGGCCTGCGCGGGTTCGAAGACGGTCAACCCGGTGAACGGGGCTTCGAACGCCAGGTAGAGATACCGTTCGGACCACAAGGCGCGCACGGAGGTGCCAAGGGCGGGGTTTACCTCGCCATCGGTGGCGCGCTGCTCAATTCGGACCGGCTCGGCCAGTTCCCAAAGGCTGTTTCGGACCGGCTGGCCCAAGGGCAAATCCTGGCTGATCCGGCGAGCCCGGAGAGTCGGGGGCGGCAGGGAGCGGACCAGGAGTTTGCGGGCGTTATCAAAGTAGATTTTGCGCAACACCTCGGGGGGCAGGCCGATCGAGCTGATGGTCCAGTCCCCTTGGATGGGAGTCATGTGCGCCCAGTCCCGATCGCGGGTCTCCAGCCAGCGCCAATGTTTGGCAAAGAACAGCTCGGCATCGGCGTCCGTGGGAGGCGGTTCGTTGCCGCTGGAACCGAGGATGAGGCGGTTATAGACCTGAAAATCGGTCCCGAACAGGATGCGGTCCTGGTGTTTGAGAAACAGGCGTCTGACCCGCCGGGGGTCATGTCGTCCAATCTCGGGAATGCGGGCGGCGAGGTCCGCCATCATGTTCGGATGGCGGTCGAGGGCGGCGTCCACCCATTCCAGCTCCTCGGCGTTGTTGGCGAAGTGAACGCAGACAAATGTGGTCTTGGGATGGCGTTCAATTACGCGGTTCAACGATTCCAGCAAGTCTTTCCAGGGCGGAAACTTGTTGGTGTCCCCAAACCACCAGCTTTTATGATCCTTGAGTTCCTTCCACCGTTCATTCCGCTCGTTGTAGGGCAGCCAGAAGGCTTTGGGGTCGGCGACATGAATCGAGACCGGCAGGCCCAAGTCGCCGCATCGTTTCCAAACCGGATCGAGCTTGGGGTCGTCGGGCCGGATGAGGTTGCCGGCCTTGTCACGGAGATAAAGGCCGAGGCGTTTGTATTCCTTGAGGCCCGCGGCGCCAAGACGATGCCCCGTTTCGATCTGCTCAACCGCGCGTTCGGAAAAACCGGGGTCATCCCAGCCCGAGTAATCAAGGCTCATGTAGTGGAGGAAGCGGCCGGGGTGGAGGGTGTCAGCGAGGGTTTTGTTGCGCTCAAATTCGCTGGGACCGCCGTCTCGGGCCGGCGTAACGAAGCCGCCGCTCAGGTTGACGACGAGGCCCAAGCCCACGGCATCCATGATTCGCACGGCGCGCGCCAGGTGCTGGGTGGTGCAGCCGACATGCTGATGCAGGTCAATGAGGCGATGCTCGCGGCGCCAAAGGTCAGCCGGCTCCGCCGAACCAGCGCCGCTCGCGGCCCCGGGGGCAGTGGGGGCGATCAGCAGCAGCGACAGCAGCAGGCAGTGAAACTTACTGTGCGCGAACATAGCGCCGCTTTTTCAAGGCAGGCGCAAGATACCCAAAAGTCACCGTGTAGCGCAACAGGCTTCGGCACGAGATGGTTCCTTTGGCGGCTGTTTTACAACTCCCGAGGCAGCGTACCTCGCCGGTGAGCACCTTGAGGTGGGAGGCTATGGCGCGGGCGAGATCCGCGGTCAAATCGAAATCCCCGCCGATGCAATCAGGGTTGGGACAGGCGAACACCAAAACCGACTTGGCATGTTCCAGATTGGCGCGGTACTTGATGCTGGCGCGCTTCACCTTCGCGAGGGCATCCGTAAACTCGAGGTTCGCGGTGAGCGAAGTCAAAGCCGGGTATTTTTCCGCAAGCTTTGCCGAATCCTCGATTCGTTTCCGCTCCCGCTGCCGGTGCTCGGCGCGTGGATTCTTGCTGGTGCGGGCCATGCTGCTGGAAAAGCTCGTGCGCCGAGGGGCCGGGGCAGGGGGCGGACCGGCGATCTGGCCCCGGCTGACACCTGCCGGTTTTGCCGGGCTGCGGGGCGATTGCGGGAGCGGGCTTTTCATCGCGCCTCCAGCACCAGTTCACCGGCCAGCTCGAGCCTTGGAGGCTCCGGCCGGGCCAGGAGCCGCTCGAGGACGTCGGCGGCGCAATAGGAGTCTTTCCCGGGGGTCAGAAATTCGGCAATCTGGTCAAGGTCATCCCCGGAAGTCACCAAGGGGAGCTCGCGCGCCGTCTCCGGCCGCTGCTGTCCCAAACCCACGCTGGTCGGCAGCCCGTTACAGACACATTTGCGCCCCTCCGTTTGGTCCATCGTTCCGCCTTTGCGCAGGAAACTCTCAACCGGTTCGGCCGGGCAACGGTAACCGATGCTGCCGTCCGCCTTGCGGTAGAGGTGCCGCAAGTACCCGAGGTCGCAAACGCGTTGGCGCGCGGTGTAAAGGTCGGGCTCGGAGAGAGTGCCGGGCACCTGTGCCACCTTGAGGGGAAAGCCGGTGGGCGACGCGAGCGGGTCGGTGAACACCTTCGCGCGGCCCTGCCGGCTCAACTCGAGGACCTGGCGCTTGAGCGCCGGCTCCAGCCCGGATTCTTCGCAGTAGGCAAAAGCGGTGCCCACCTGAATGCCCGCGGCGCCCAGACGTTCCGCCTCCGCCAGTTTTCCGGGGCGTCCATAAGAGCCCGCCATCCAGAAAGGCCGGTTCAGCGCGCGGATTTTTTCCAATTCAGGCACGTCGCGATCACTATAAATCGGCTCTCCCGTTGAACTGAGCTGGAGCGGGCCGCGCGGTGGCGCATTGTGGCCGCCGGCGGTAGGTCCCTCGACGATAAAGCCGTCCACCTGGCCGCTGGCCTTTTTCGCCAGGGCGATGGCCAGCGTTGCGGAAGAAACAATGCCCAGGAATCGCGGGCGTTGGAGCTGAGGCGCGGCGCCGCGGCAAAAGGCTTGAGGATCGAATGTCGTAACGTGCTCCTCGCCGGGCAAGGCGCCTTCGACGTCCACCCGCAATTGGGCGGGCTTGCCGCAGGCGAACAAGTCCAGGACACCAGGAATGGCGCGGGGGATGCCGGCCCCCATCAGCACATAATCCACGCCAGCCAGCATCGCTCCGAAGAGCGAGGCCAGGGTTGGCAACTGGATCTTTTCGAGATAATTGATGCCGACCTGGCCGCCGTGTCCCTCCTTGGCAAGGAACACCTCGACAAAATTGGCCACGACGGTCAACTCGACCAAACCGGGGCGAGGCTGAAGCGTCGGCATGGCCGTGAGTTTGAACGGAGCATCCGCGGCCTTGCCGTTGGGAATGAAGAAATCGGCCAGCACGCGATTGGCCATCTCCGGGAAGGGAAAATGCGAGAGGGCAAAACGGAGCTCGCCGCCCGGGTCGCCCAATTGCAGGCGCCGCGCCAGCACGACGGCCAGTGCCGTGCCGGAAACCACTCCGAGCTGTCCCAGACGCGAGACCGCCCGCGCCAGAGGCCACCCCGACACCGCGACGCCCATCCCGCCCTGAATGATTTTGGGTTGTAGCATAATGTTTTAGCGCAAACCTTCCCTCGCTGCAGAGGGTCTTACGCGGCAGGAAAGTCTGGAGTCAGCCGGCCAGTGGCTAACTTTGTTCACCGATTGTGAGTCCGTCGGAAGCCGACGCGTAAGAAGAATCTACTCCCTTCCCGCCGGATGTCCAAGCATCATTCTGGTTTTTTTTCGGCGCCGAGGACGCCTCGCCTTCGGGCGGGGAATTAACCGGCGCGGGGGGTGGAACGGCGGGTGCGGTATCTGGCGACAGATTGCCGGCTTTGCGCGCGCGTTTGCTCCGCGGCAGCGGGCTTAAAATCACGTTCAGGTCGCGATCCCCCAGCATTTTGGGCGGCGCATCCGCCTGCCCATACGCAGCGGCGTCGCTGATAAACTTGTTGAGGATTTCGAACCCGATTTCCTTGTGCGCTTTCTGACGTCCGCGAAAGCGCAACTTGAGGCGCACTTTGGCGTCGTCGCACAAGAAACGGATGGTGTGGTCGAGCTTCACCGCCAGGTCGTGCGGGCTGATGGAGGCGGAGAGCTGAATCTCCTTCATTCGCCCGCCTGTTTGACGGGCACGGGATTCCTTGGTTTTCTTGGATTCCTCGTAGAGGAACTTACCGTAATCCACCAGGCGGCAGACCGGCGGAGCCGCGTTGGGGGCGATTTCGATCAGGTCCAGGCCCTGCGTTCGCGCCAGGGCCAGCGCCTCATTCAAAGTCATGACTCCCAACGGCTGTTTGTCCTGCCCCAAAACCCGGACTTCACGGGCACGAATCTTCCCGTTCCGACGATGGAGCGGCTCACGGGGACGGAGGGAACGGGGCGAAAAGGGGCGGCTCAGAGGGACCCCATGGGTTGAAGTTGCAAACTGCCGGAGTTCGGAATCCGTGCCGGACTCCCATGATAGTAAGTAATCAAAGTAGTATTATTCTGCCACACTTTCCGTTTCAGGCAAGACCAATATCGCGCAGAGAAAATTCTCGGGCGCAGGTGCGGCGGCGACCTAATCCCGCAGCCGACCCAACGCGCTTGCCTTTTTGTTCCTGAAACGCCGGCAAACGGGCCTTCCGGGCAAGGTACAACCCGGGTATGAGACAGCGGGGCTCAACGCCCGGTCGAAGGGGTTGTGGCCGTGGGCAAGGGTTTCATCGTGAGCGGATCGCGCAGCGGCAGGTCCACCAATCGCCCGGCCGCAAAGTCTGCGAGCTTTGCCTCATGGTCCGGATGGCCCAGGAGGATTTCCTTCTTCTCGCCCACCACCAAGATAACTAACCGGTCAAGATCAAGGTACTTTCGCGCCACCCGCAGCACGTCCTCTCGGGAGACCTTTTCAATTCGTGCGCGATAGTTCTTCCAGTAATCGGGTTCGCGCGCGAAACGGCCGGTGAATTCATCCTGGGCGAAAGTGTTGGCGGTTTGGGTCTTGGTGGCGAAAGTGCGCGGAAAACGGTCCACGAAACCCCGGACCGAGGTTTCCAATTCCTGTTCCGAAACAGGTTCGGAGGTCATCCGTTTGATTTCCTCCCGGATGATCGAAATGGCATAGGCCACCGTGCGGGACTTGGATTGAAAAGCGGCGGTAAACGTCAGCGGATAATAGACCCCGCCCGGGAAGCTCGAAAAGGCCGAGTAGGCGAGACCCTCGTCGGAACGGACGCGGTTCATGATGCGCGAGGTGAATCCGCCGCCGCCCAGAATGTCGTTCATGACCATGACCGGAAAATAATCCGGGTCGTCCCGTTTGATGCCCGGCAGCAGCATCGAAACCCGGCCCTGGTTGACCTCCTTGTTGACGAGATAGACGCCGGGTTCGGCGAGCCGGGGGTTGGCCGGGACGGGGGGCGGTTGCATGCCAGCGAACGGCCAGTTGGCGAAAAGCTGCTCGAGCTTTCGAATCATCTCGTTGCGCTCGAAATCGCCGCTGACCGCCAGGACGAAGCGCGCGGGATGAAACCACTGCCGATGAAATTGCCGGAGGTCCTCCTGAGCAATGGAGTTGACCGACGCGGCGGTTGAGTGGCGGTTGGGCCAGAAGTCCTCGCCGAAGCGCAGGAAATCCGCTTCGCGCGCTTCAATCTCGCCCGAGTCATCGTTGCGCTGCTGCATGGATTGGATCATTTGCTGTTTGCGCAGGGCGAGCTTGTCTTCCTGGAATCGGGGCTGGGTCAACACTTCCCGGAGGATGGCAAGACCTTCGTCGAGGTCCTTGGAGAGCAGGTTCAGGCTGATACTGCCTTGTGTGTCGCCGACGCCGGAGTTGAGTTGGGCGGCCAGGAAAGCCAGACGCTCCTCGAGCTCTTCCGCCGTTTTGGATTGCGTGCCGCCCCGGGCCAGCAGGTAGCCGCAAAGGCTGGCCAGGCCTTCTTTGCCTGCCGGTTCCAGGTATTTCCCGACCCGCACATAGACCACGATGTTGACCAGCGGGAGTTCATTGTCCGGCACGATGTAGGCAATGGGCCCGCTCTGAAGCGCCACCCGGTAGTCAGCCGGCGCGGGCGGCTCGTAAATCAAAGGCGGAAAAGCCAGCTTCTCGGGACGGTCCGGAATGGCGGCGGGCGTTGATGCGTTCGGCGTTTCGCGGGCGAGGGCGGGGCAAAGGGTTACGCCGCCGAGGATGAGGCACCCCAGCAGGATGCCGGCAACCTTTCGCGGGTTGGCATAATGGGGAAGCGGTTTCATTGGTTGGCTTGGATGGAATGGGGGGCGGGGGAAGACTTCGCCGTTTGAGGGGCTGTTGCTTTTCGCGTGTAAATGGCCACAGTGCGGTTTTCCCGGGTAAAGTAGCGATTGGCCACGCGCTGCACGTCTTCGGCGGTGACAGCCTGGATTTTGGGTCCGGCCTCGTTGATTTCATGCCAATCGCCGGTGCCGTCGTTGAGCAGCAGGTGGATCAGGATCGGAAAGTTCGAGGACAACCGGCGATATTCGGCGGCGGCGAAGTTGTTCTTGACCTTTTGCAATTCGTCGGCGGGTACGAGTTCCCGTTTCAGCTCATCCAGCATGGTGTAAATGCCTTGCTCGACTTCCTCGGGCGTATGGCCGTCCTTGGCCTCGCCGCCGGCGTTGAAGGCCCCGGCCCATTTCTGAGAGTTTTGGGCGGCATAAACTTCCGTGGCGACTGCCGAACCCAGCACCAGGCCCTTGTAGAGCCGGCCGGTGCGGGTGGAGAGAAGTTGCGCCAGGATTTCCAGCGCGTAAGAGTCCTTGTGTTTGAAAGGAACGGTGTGCCACAGGATATCCACCTGCGGGTTGGTTTCCGCCTCGGCATACATCCGTTGCTCAGCCACCTGCTCGATTTCAGTGGTCACCACCTCCGGCGGGTCCTTGGGGCCGCGGGGGATGCGCTCAAAATACTTCTGCGCCAGGGCCAAGGCCTCGTCGGCCTTGAAGTCCCCCACCAGAATCAGGGTGATGTTCTGGGGCGAGTAGTAGGTCGCGTAGAATTCGTCCGCCTGGGCTTTGGTAATGGCCGGAAGGTCCGAGGGCCAGCCGATCACCGGCCAACTGTACGGCGCCGACTTCCAAAACAGCGCGTTGAACTGTTCGGCGAACTTGCCCAGGGGGGTGGATTCGGTGCGAAGCCGGCGTTCCTCGAACACCACATCCCGCTCCGCATAAAACTCCCGGAAGACCGGGCGCAAAAGGCGCTCGGACTCCATCCACATCCAGAGTTCAAGTTTGTTGGCGGGCACATTGATGAAATAGGCGGTGAGGTCTTCGGAGGTGAACGCATTCATGCCGGAGGCGCCCGCGGCGGTATAGACCCGATCAAACTCGTTCTTGACCAAAATCTCGCGCTGACGGGCGATGAGTTGGTTGAATTGCTGTTCCAACTGCCGGTAGCGCTCGGTCTTGTTTTCGGGCTTGAGCAGATCGTCAATTTCGCCCCGGCGATAGCGCTCGCGCATGGCTCGTTCCTCGCGGCGCATCTCATCGCGCACGCGTTCCTGCTCGGCGATGATCTCGAGGTCCTGGCGGTAGTCCTTCGTGCCCAGGGTGGGGGTTCCCTTGAACATCATGTGTTCGAACAGATGGGCGATGCCGGTGATGCCGGGCTTTTCGTTGGAACTGCCGACGTGGGCCACCCAGCCGCCGGCGACCGACGGGTCGTCGTGCCGTTGGACCATCAGCAGCCGCATGCCGTTGGCGAGTTGTTTCTCGATCACCGGCACCTTTTGAGCGGCGGCCGGCAGCAGGGCCCCCGCCAAAACCAGAGCCGCCAGACAGGTTCTAACCATTGCTTTCATAATTCCATGCGTTCAGTCACCAATTCACCGGGGCTGAGACAATCTTGAACGCCAGCCGTTCAAGGTCGCCCCCAGCCCTTACACCTTTCGAGCAGGAAAAGCGTTTTGTCCAGCCACGCCCCGGCCGGCTCCCGTCAAAGCCCCGGAGAAGAAAACGGCAAACCATGGGCATTGGCGACGGCCGGATGGGTGAGTTGTCCGTTCATGACATTGATGCCCCTGACCAGCGCGGGCTGGCGCTGGCAGGCTTCGGCCAGGCCGGAGTCGGCCAACACTTCAATGTAGCGGTAGGTAACGTTGGTGAGCGCCTGGGTGGCGGTGCGGGCGTAAGCGCCCGGCATGTTGGCCACGCAGTAGTGGGTGACGCCTTCCTCGACAAACACCGGGTGGTCATGGGTCGTGGGGCGGGAGGTTTCCGCGCACCCGCCCTGGTCAATGGCTATGTCCACCAACACACTGCCCGGCCGCATTCTTTGGAGCATGTCCCGCCGGATCAGGCGGGGGGCCCGCGCGCCCGGAACCAACACCGCGCCAATCAGGAGGTCCACCGACGGCAGCAATTCCAGCAGGTGCGCCTCGGTCGAGTAAAGCGTGTGGGCCGTGTGCAACGTAATATCCAGAAATCGCATTCTCTCGAGGTCCACTTCCAGGATGGTCACGTCGGCGCCGAGGCCTTGCGCCATGCGGGCCGCATTGATGCCGGAGGTTCCGCCGCCCAGCACCACCACTTTGCCCGGCAACACCCCGGGCACGCCCCCGAGCAACACCCCGCTGCCGCCGCAATGTTTGGCCAGGAAATAGCCCCCGACCAGGATTGACATTCGGCCCGCGATTTCGCTCATCGGCTCCAACAGCGGCAAGCGACGGTTGACCTCGATCGTTTCATAAGCCAGGGCCGTCACGCCCGACTTCATGAGCGCCTCGGTGAGCTGGCGGTCCGCCGCAAGGTGCAGGTAGGTGAACAGAATCTGGCCGGGGCGGAGGAGCCGGAACTCCGAGGGCTGCGGCTCTTTTACCTTGACGACCAGCTCCGCTTCCTCGAAGGCGGCGGCGTGGTCGGTCACGATCCGGGCGCCGGCCTGGACGTAGTCCGAGTCGGGGTAACCGCTGCCTGCGCCGGCGTTGCTCTCGACCACGACCTGGTGACCGCGCTTGATCAGTTGGTAAGCCGCGGACGGCAACAGGGCGACGCGGTATTCCTGGTGTTTGATCTCTTTCGGGACTCCGATGATCATAATGCGCTGGGGTTGATGATGAGGGTCAGTTGGCGATCAAGTTGAAGCGGGTTGGGCATTGGGCAGCGCGTTGGGTGGGGCGGCGCCGGACAACTCGCGGGCGAACGCCCGATGCACCAGGTCCAGGATGGTCACCGAGCTGGCGGCCTGGCGCTCCGCTTCCTGGATGCGCTGGAACTCCCCGTAAACCTCCCCCCGCGAAGGCTCCTCTCGCGTGGCCAGTTCCTGTCCATGCGACGACCTCATGGCCATCAGGATGTCGTGGCAGGTGATGGTCTCGAGCGGCCGGGCCGGCAGATACGCGGGCTCGGGACCGGTGGTTTCGGCCGCCAGGCGGGCCGCGCAGAGAGTCTGCATGATTTGCCGAACCAGCCGGGTGGGCACCCCGAGTTGCTCCGCAATCGGGGTGGCGCCCGGCGGCGGCTGGCCGCGGAGGAAGCGCTGGCCGACCAGCGTCATGAGGCGAAGGGCGACGAATTCCCGCCCGCGCTGGTTGATGTTTTCGACCTGTTTTTCCTCGAAATAGGTGGTCCGGTTTTGGTAGGCGTAGGCGACTTGCGCGCCCAGCAGCAGGATGGTCCAGGACAAATAGAGGCCCACCATGAACACCGGCACCAGGCCCAGGCTCCCGTAGATTTTGCTATACGCCACCACGCGGGACACGTAAAGCACGCTCACCAGGTTGTTCAGATGAAACAGCCCGCCGCCCACCACTCCGCCGGCCAGGGCGGCGTCCCAGCGCACCTTGGTGTTGGGCATCAGCATGTAGAAAAGACCGAAGCTCAGGCAGAGCACGACGACGGGGAGGACCTGGAAGACCAGGCTGCTGGCCCAGGGCATGGCCGCGAGAAATTGTTTCGTGGCGCCCAGATGCGGGCCGGTGGCCAGGCCAAGCGTCAACACCAGCAGCAGGGGGGCCAGGCTGATCACGCCCCAGTAGAGCACGATGCGCATGAACCAGGTTCGGCCGTGCGCCACGCCCCAGATGTCATTGAAGGTTTCCTCGATGCGCACGAGCATGGCGATGGCCACAAAGATCAGCACCACACTCCCGGTGACCCCCAGCGCGCCGCTCCGGGTGTTTTGAATGAATTCGTTGATGTTGCGGGCGATCTGCCGGCGGGCGTGCACGGCATCCGCGGCGCGAACGAAGGACGGTAGGGCGGTTTCGCTGGCAGCCACCGCAGGGGGACCGGGCGCCTCTTGGTCTGGCGACGGCGCCCCGGCGGGCGCGCTGTCGTTGGTGGAAGCGGGCACGGGACCCGGAGTCAGGGGCGGCTGTTCTGGCGGGCCTTTGACTGCCGGATGGATGGGGCCGGGCACGGGAGCACCGGCGGTGGTGTTGGTCACGATGTCGGGCGGGGTGACGCTGGCAACAAGTTTCAGGATCAGCAGGTCAATCTTCTCCTCGCCTTCCTGCTTGAGAAAGGTGCTGGTGACGCTGGCGACCACGGCCAGCATCGGGATCAGCGCCAGCAGTGTCGTGTACGAAAGCCCCGCGGCGCGCAGCGGGCAACGCGCCCGCGAAAAACTGCGCCCCACCAAAACCCAGAAATGGACAAACCGCTGCAGGCGCGAGAGGCTGGCTTGACGGCTCCACAGCCGGTCGTCCAGCAAGACCTCAAACTCGTCCCAGAGTTTCCGCAGCCTGGCAAAGAGTTTCCACATGACTCGCCGCCACGCTAACAGAGCAGGGGTTCAAGTCAAAGCCCTAACCGAACAGACGGACGGCACAACGCCCTCTCACGGTTGACAGTTGCCTTTGGCGCGCGGCGGGCTCGCTCGAGTAGGGAGCCGGAGAATGGTGCGTGGACGGGATGACACGTTGGGGGAGAACGTCCGGGCATTTCTTTTCTCGAACCCGGGACCAGGAGGGGGCATGATTGCCTCAAGCTGTGACCGTATTTCTGAATGGCAAGTTTGTCGCCGAGGCCGACGCGGTGGTTTCGGTGTTCGACCGCGGGTTCCTGTATGGCGACTCGGTTTTCGAAACGCTGCGGGTGCGGCAACGCCGGTGCGTGCGTTGGCGGCGGCATCTCGAGCGCCTGCAGCGCGGCGCCGCTTTGCTTCGATTGCCCATCCCCTATTCATTCGAACAACTCGCCGCGTTTGCCGATCAACTGCTCGTCGCGAACGGCCTGGACGATGCCATCCTCCGCCTGACCCTCTCCCGCGGCGTCGGGCCGCGAGGCTATTCCCCTGCCGGCGCGGGACCCGCAACGCTCGTCATGAGCCTCCACCCCGCGCCCGGACCAGGTCCGCTTCCGCTTTGGAGAATTGTGACGGCCTCCCTGCGTCTCCCCGCGAATGATCCCTTGGCGGCCATCAAGTCCGGCAACAAGCTGCGCCACGTCCTTGCCCGGGCGGAGGCCGACGCGGCGGGCGCTGACGAAG
This sequence comes from uncultured Verrucomicrobiota bacterium, assembly GCA_964631605.1. Classification (GTDB taxonomy): domain Bacteria; phylum Verrucomicrobiota; class Verrucomicrobiia; order Limisphaerales; family UBA8199; genus JARKQH01. The sequence goes on along the minus strand of CAZVYG010000033.1, from coordinate 4,768 downwards.
CCCTGCTGCTCAATGATCGCGGCCATGCTGCGACCCTGTCCAGCGGCAACTTGTTTTGCATCAGGGGCCTGCGGGTTCTCACCCCCCCGCCAACCGAAGGGGTCCTGCCGGGCATTACCCGCGGCGCTGTCCTTGAATTGTGCCCCCAACTCGGACTGCAGACGGTTGAGGAGCCCCTCCGACGACTGGATTTGCTTCAAGCCGACGGCGTGTTTCTCACCTCCACCTCGCGCGGCATTGTGGAAATTGTGGAACTGGACGGCCAGCCGCTGTCGCGCTGTCCGCTCACGCATCGGCTCCAGCAAGTCCTTGCCCAGCCACTTTCCGCCGGCGAAGAGTAAGGTGGGGCGGGCAGCAGTGGTGCCCCCCTTCACTCCTGAGCCGTCCCGACGACGCAAAATGCCCTAAAAATACCGCTTGATTCAGTTGGGTACCCTGCCTATATTGCGCGCTCTTTTTTGAAGAAAGTTTGAATTTACTATGCGACGTCCAAAAGGCATCAAAACCAAGAAGTCCGTGGCGAAACGATTCAAAATCACCGCCGGCGGCAAAGTGCTGCGCTCGAGCGCGGGGCGGCGGCACCTGTGTCAGACCAAAAAGCCGAAGCGCCGCCGTGCTTTGCGGGGAACCACCGCGGTGGACCCCACGGATGAGTATCGGATCAAACAGAGTCTGCCTTTTAGTCATTAAGCGCCGCGTCCAGGCACTTTCAACTTTCTGATTGATTATCATCTATGCGCGTAACCAATGCTCCCGCTTCTCGCAAACGCCGCACCCGGATGCTTCGGGCCGCCAAAGGCTTTCGCATGCGCCGGTCGAAGCTTTATCGCTATGCTTCCGACGCGGTGGACCATGGCCGGCAATATGCCTATCGTGACCGCCGGACCAAGAAACGCAACTTCCGGGCCTTGTGGCAGATTCGGATCAACGCCGCGGCCCGCGCTGCAGGCATGACCTACAGCCGGCTCATGGAAGGGCTCAAAGCCGCCAAGGTCGCCCTTGACCGCAAAATCATCGCCGACCTTGCCGCTACCGACGCGACGGCGTTTGGCGAGTTGGTGAAAGTCGCCCAGGGCGCCCTGAAGGCCAAAGCGGCGAAGGCCTGATTTCGGATATTTCCTCGCCAGCGCACTGGCCCAAGGATCCACGGGCGACCTCGCGGTTCGCCCGTTTTTTATTTGGAGTCGAGTGGCCGGCGCGGCGAGGGACCTGGTTGCCGGGGTGGTTCGGCAACATGTTGATTTTTCTGTTATGGCAGCAATTCTTGACCAGATAGAACCGCTCAAACAGGCCGCCCTTGCGGAGTTTGCCGCCGCCGGCGATGCCACCGCCTTGGAACAGGCGCGGGTCGCTTTCCTGGGCTCAAACGGCAGGTTCACCGCCCTGATGAAGCAGTTGGGCTCGCTGCCCAAAGAGGAGAAACCCGCCGCCGGCAAAGTAATCAACTCCGCCAAGGCGGAATTGGAGGCGGCGTTGGCCCAACGCCGGGCGGAACTGGAGTTGAAGGCCGCCCTGCCGAAGGAACCGACGGATTTCACGTTGCCCGGGCGGCGGCGGGTGCTGGGCAAATTCCATCCGCTGACTCAGGTTACCGAGGCGATCGTTCGCAGTTTTCGGAAAATCGGTTTTGTCGTCGCGGACGGCCCCGAGGTCGAGGACGATTACCACTGTTTTGACGCGTTGAACACCCCGGCCGACCACCCGGCGCGGGACACCCAGGACACGTTTTACCTGGCCGCTCCTCCCGGCGTCGCCCCGGCCTTGCTGCGCACGCACACCTCCTCGGTGCAAATCCGCGTCATGCAGAAACAGCCGCCGCCGGTGCGCATCATCGTTCCGGGGCGGGTTTACCGTCGGGATAACGCCGACGCCACGCATAACCCCACCTTTCAGCAGGTCGAAGGGCTTTACGTGGATCGCCAGGTGACGGTTGCGGACTTGAAGGGCACTGTCGAGTTTGTGTTCAAGGAACTGATGGGCTCGGACACGCGGATTCGCTTTCGCCCGCATTATTTCAGCTACACCGAGCCGAGTTTCGAAATTGATTTCAGCAGCGCCCTGACTCGCAAGATGGGCAAGGAATGGCTCGAGATTGCCGGCTGCGGCATGGTCCATCCGCAGGTGTTTGAGAACGTGGGCTACGATCCGGAAGTCTGGACCGGCTGGGCGTTCGGGTTTGGAATCGAGCGTATTGCCATGATTCGATATGGCATCAATGACATCCGTCTTTTTTACCAGAATGATCTTCGGTTCCTGGGCCAGTTCTAGCTAGCGCGGCCCGCCCGCCTCAACCTCTTTTTTTTGCCATGAAAGTAACGCTCAACTGGCTCAAACAGTACGTGGATTTCGACTGGTCGCCGGCCGATTTGGCCGAGCGCCTCACGATGCTCGGCCTCGAAGTCGAGGGAGTGGAAAAAGTGGGGGGCGAATTCGACGGGATTGTGGTCGCCCAGGTCATCACCCGCGAAAAGCATCCCAACGCCGACAAGCTTTCCGTCTGCCGGGTCAACGACGGCGCCGGCGAGCGCCAGATCGTTTGCGGGGCGGACAACTTTAAGCCGGGCGACAAGGTGCCCCTGATTCTGCCGGGCAAGACTCTGCCGGCCAAACCGGGCGAGGCACCCTTCACCATCAAGGTTGGCAAGATTCGAGGAGTCGAATCGCACGGCATGATGTGCTCGCCGAAGGAGCTGGGTCTGGCGGAGGACGCGCAAGGACTCCTGATCCTGCGGGAGGACGCGAAAGTGGGACAGCCATTTGCCGAATACCTGGGCCGGACGGGCAGCGACGTGGTGTACGACCTGGAAATCACCCCCAACCGACCGGACCTCAACAGCGTGATCGGCATCGCGCGCGAAATCGCCGCCCTCACCGGCAACGAGCTCAAATGGCCCGAGGTCCAATTGACGGAAACCGAGCCGGCGGCCGACACCTGGGTGCGGGTGCGGGTCGAGGACGCGGAGTTGTGCCCGCGTTACAACGCCCGCGTGATCCGCGGCGTGAAGGTTGGACCGAGCCCCGCCTGGCTTGCCAGCACGCTCGAAAAGATTGGTGTGCGCAGTATCAACAACGTGGTGGACGTGACCAACTACGTCATGTTTGAAGTGGGCCAGCCCCTGCACGCGTTTGATTATCGCCTGCTGGCGAAGGCGGGCGCGGCCACGTGTCCAACCATCGTTGTGCGCCGCGCCGGGGCAGGGGAGAAGTTCATGACGTTGGACGGCCAGGAGCGCCTCCTGAGCGACGGCATGTTGCTGATTGCCGATGAGGTCAAGGCGGTCGCGCTGGCGGGCATCATGGGCGGCCAGAACAGCGAAATCCAGCCCGACACCACCGACGTGCTGATCGAAAGCGCCTGTTTCAAACCGCAGAACATCCGGGCGACCTCCAAACGGCTCGAGTTGCGGACCGAATCCTCCTACCGGTTCGAGCGTGGCAGCGACATCGGCATTTGTGATTGGGCGAGCCGGCGAGCCGCCCTGTTGATCCTCCAGACCGCCGGCGGCTCGCTGGCCGCTGGAGCGGTGGACGCCTGCCCCGTCCCGATCAAACCGCGGCAGGTGAGTCTGCGCCACCACAAAGTCGGCGAATTGCTCGGAGTCGAGCTGCCACCGGAAGCGATCGAAAACTATCTCAGCCGCCTGGAACTGAAAACGGTGGGCCGGAAGCCCCGGCCGGTGGGGGCTCCGGCGGAACCGCCCGAGCCGGTTACCTTCGCCATCCCCACCTTCCGCGTGGACCTGAAACGGGAGGTGGATCTCATCGAGGAGGTCGCGCGGCTCTACGGCGTGGATCGGATTCCCGCAACGCCGCCTCGCGGCGCCATCGGCGCCAATGCCTACGATGCCGTGCATGACGATTTGGCCGAGGCGAGGCGAATTCTCACCGGCTTGGGCCTGTTCGAAGCGCAAGGCCAGACCCTCATTTCGCAGTCGGCGGCGGCCTTGGTCGCAGCGGGGTCAGTGGTGAGCTTGGGCAAACCCTTGAGCAGCGACATGGATACCCTCCGCCCCAGCCTGCTCCCCGGCCTGTTGGATGCCCTCCAGCACAATATCAGTTATAAAACCTACGATGTCGCCCTGTTCGAACTCGGCCGTGTTTTTCAGACCCAAACCGCTTCCGCTTCGGACGCAGCCCCTGCGGTTCGCGAAATGCGGCGCGTCGCGATCGCCCTCACCGGCCGGCGCCAGCCGCTATTCTGGTCCGGAGCTGACCGCGAAGCAAAGTTCGATATTTACGACCTTAAAGGTCTGGTCGAGGAATTCTGCGAGCAGTTTGGCCTGCGCGGCTTGACGTACGCGCGGCGCTCCGAGCCGACCGCCTTGTTCCTGGAATCGGCGGTCATCCAGTTGGGCAAGCTGCAAATCGGCGAGTTGGGGCAATTGCAGCCCACGCTGGCGCGCAAATACGATCTGCGCGATGCGGTGTTGTTGGCGGAACTGGACCTGGACCAGGTGCTGGCCCGCCGCATCACGACCCGTTCGTTCAAGCCGTTGCCGGCGTATCCAGCCATTCGTCGCGATGTGGCCATGGTGGTGCCGGAAACCACCACCCATGAAGCCATCCTCCAAGTCGTGAAGCAGGCCAGGCCGGCGCATCTCGAGTCCGTCGAGTTGTTCGACGTGTTTCGGGGCCGCAACGTGCCTCCCGGCCAAAAGAGCATGGCCTACGCCTTCACCTATCGCAGCGCCGAGCGCAGCCTGACCGATGCCGAGGCCAACGCCTCGCACCAGCGTCTGGTCGAGCAGTTCAAGCAACGGCTCGGCGC
>CAZVYG010000032.1:0-48832 GCA_964631605.1 uncultured Verrucomicrobiota bacterium | reverse complement strand
CGGTCCACATCTCCGCGCCGAGAGCCGCCCACGCTACTCGCTAATGATTGGGGGGGGGTCACGAACGCGACCTTTAGTGTGGGCGTGATTGATAATGGCCTCTATGATGGCGCCAAACACGTCCAACTGAGTGCCAGCGCTCCCGGGTTCGCATCCGCCACGAACCCCATCACTATTCTTGACAACGAGATTCACCACCTGAGCTTCAGCGCCATCAGCGGCGTCAAAACCAGCTCCGTTCCTTTCACCCTCACCGTCTCGGCGCGCGACATCTTCGACGGCGCGGCAACCGCCTATAACGGCCCTGTAACGCTGACAGCCTCGGGCCCGTTGGGCTCGTGCATTGTACAACCAACCAACATCGCCCTGGTGAATGGTACCTGGTCGGGCTCTGTCACCGTCTTTTCAGCCGACAGCCAGGCAATGCTTCAGGCGGTCTCGACCAACGGGCTGTCGGGCCAAAGCGAAATCTTCGTCATGACGCCGCCGGCGATGTTCCAAGCCAACGTCAACGGCGGCAGCATCCTTTACAGCCCCGTCTCCCAACGGCTTTGGACCTTGGTCGGCTCGAACAGCACGCTTGTGCCCATTGACCCCTATACCTCGTTCGTCGAGCCGGCCGTTTCCGCCGGACCGGGGGCGGGCCGAATTATCACCTCCGCCGACGGGCGCTACTTGCATCTCATCGGCAACTCCGGCCTGGCGGTGCGCCGGTTCGACACCCTGACCCGCACGATTGACCTCACCCTCACGAATAACGGGCTGACAGCCGGCGACATCTCCGCCTGCCCGACCAATTCCGACGTGGTGGCGGTATCCTGGATTTGCCCGGGTTGCAGTCCCAACCAGTCGCAGGGGGTGGTTCTGTATGAGGGCGGCATCGCCCGCAGCCGGATTCTGGCGGCAAATCAAATCGAATTCGGGGAAGCTCCGGACCAACTTTTCTATTATTACACAGATTATGGGCCGAGCTTCGGCGTGGCCCGAGCCGACGCCTCAGGTCTGGTGGCAATCGGCACCCTGCCGGTTCTGGGCGGGTGGAGCGACGAGTTCAACTGCGCGGGGGGAAACATTTTCGCCCGCAACGGAGCGGTGTATGACCAGCGCACCGCCGCTTACATCACCAGCGGGAACGGCTGGTGGGGAGCGCCGGCGGACAAGAACGACGGGCGACTTTACACGGTTTGGTGGTACACCATCGGGCCCATCGCCGCTTACGACCTTGAAACGCTTCTGCCGGTGGGGACAGTCAATTTCCCCGGCCCCCTCACGGTCACCGGCTTGGTCTTGTGGGGCACCAACGGCCTGGCCATTTGCGCCAATAGCAAGGTGTTTGTGTTGCGAACCACGCTTCGTCCCTCGGCGCCGGCCACTGACCTCGCGGTCTCGGCCTCGGCCACCAATGTTTATCTGCTTTCGAGCAAAGTCGTTGGTTGTCCGCTTAAGGTTATTAACGCCGGAACCAACGCCGCCTTCAATTCTGTACTGGCAGTTCGTTTGCCCTCGAATGTCACTCTCAGCCGGGCGACTTGTGCCGGTGGTTACGTCACCAACCAATCCTCGAGCGCTTTCGTGTGTGTCATCACCAACCTGCCGGCCGGAGCCGAGACCGCCATCGAAATGGCCCTGATCGGGGGCCGGCCTGGCCTGGGTGGCGCACGTGTGAGCCTGACAGGGGAAAACGCTGACCCGAACCGCAGCAACAATGTGCTGAATCTAACTTTCCAAGTGGGATGCCAGCCGCCACCCGACAGCGTCACCGAAATCCAGCAGGCGACCAGCGATTTGGCCTGGAGCAAGAACGCCGGCCGGATATTGTTGGCCGTTCAAACCGCACCGTTGAACATCGGCGCGTCGCTCCTGCTCCTGGACCCAATGACCGGCCGGTACGACGACCCTATTGCCACGGGCTTTGGACCCAACAAGTTGTCGGTCCACCCCGCAGGCCGTTATGTCTATGCCGCGTTGGACCGGGAAACGGCCATCACCCGCGTTGATCTTTCGAATCGTGTGGCGGATCTGAAGTTTCCCACTGGTTACGGCTATGTCAGCGATCTGGCCGTCGTCCCGGAGGATCCGGCCGTGGTGGCTGCCGCGGTGCCCACTCGCACCGTTGTTTATCAAGATGCCCTGCCGCTGCCCAACATGGTGGAGCCGGCGGACAACTTTGAGCATTTTCTCGAGTTCTCATCGGGGGTGCCCAGCACATTCTACCTCGCCTCCGTCGGCGGTTTGCGGAAAGTGGCAGTCACCCCCGACGGCGCCACGGTACTGGAGGGGATTGGCGGACTCATCAACGGCTACGATCGTGACCTGCGGTGTGACGGCGGGTGGGTATTCACCACCGGCGGGCGCGTCTTCGATCCCGAGGCGAAGACCAACCTTGCCGCCCTGCCCTACAGCGGCCCGGTGGCGCCCGATTCCGGCTCGGGCAGGGTGTTTTATCTCACCGGCAGCGGCTCGACTTGCAGCCTGGTCTGTCTCAACTTCAACAACCTGCAACTGGCGGGCACGATTGCCATCACCAATGTCAGCGGGACGCCCACAAGCCTGATCCGCTGGGGTAGTGACGGCCTGGCTTTCCGCACCACGGGCGGGCAGGTTTTTCTGGTGCGCACAACTTTGGCGGACGATCGGGATGACGACGGGTTGGCGGACAGTTGGGAACTCGCGTATTTCGGGTCGCTCAGCGCCGATTCTGAGGAGGACCCCGACGGCGACGGTTTCAGCAACCTGCGGGAATATCGCGGCAATCTTAACCCGCTCGTGTACGACCCGCTCCAATTCGTTCAGGTTCAAACTCTCCCGAACGGCGCGTTTCAGATGGCAGTCATCGGCCCGCCCAACCAAACCAACGTCCTCCTCGCCTCGACCAACCTGACCGATTGGACTCCGGCAATGGTTTTCGTCTGCACGAATCTGCCCACGATCGTCACCGACCCGGCAGGCTCGAACCGTTCCAGCCGGTTCTATCGGATCGCCCCTCCTTAAGGCCACGGATTCTGCTCCATGTCCCCTGCTTTACCGGCCGCCCGGGGTGAGTCATAATAAGCGGGTGAGCTTTCAGCGCGAGCAGGCGCGGCTAAAACTGGCCGAGCTTTCATCACGGGGCGTATTCCTGGGGACGTCCTCGTGGAAGTACCCGGGCTGGTGCGGAATGCTCTATGACCGCGCACGCTATGAATGGCGGGGCAGGTTTGCTGAAAGCCGGTTCAACCGCAACTGCCTGGCGGAATATGCGCAGGTGTTCAAAACCGTGTCTGTGGATGCGGCTTATTATGCTTTTCCGACCCGGCCGTATCTGGAGGGTCTTGCCGGCCAGGTGCCGGAGGGTTTTCTCTTCGGGTTCAAGGTCACAGACGCCATCACGCTGAAGCAGTTCCCGAACCTGGACAGGTTTGGAGTCCGGGCTGGAAAGCCCAATCCAGACTTTCTCAACGCCGAGCGGTTTGCCGAGGCTTTTCTGCGGCCGTGCGAGGCGGTGCGGGAAAAAGTCGGCCTCTTGATGTTTGAGTTTTCGCGGTTCTGGCCAGGCGATTACCCACACGGCCGCGATTTTGTGGCCGATCTGGACCGGTTCCTCGGCCAGCTTCCCCCAGGCTGGCCCTATGCCGTCGAAATCCGCAATCGCGGCTGGCTCCGGCCCGAGTACTTTCAGTGCCTCGCCCGACACGGCGTCGCGCATGTGTTCAATTCGTGGGAAGCCATGCCGGCCGTGAGCGAGCAGATGGCGCTGGCGGGGAGCCGTCCCAACCCGGCGCTTGTCGCCGCCCGATTTCTGCTGAAGCCGGGCCGAACCTATGAGGCGGCCGTCAAAGCGTTTCAGCCTTATGACCAAGTCAAGGAGGAGTATCCTGAGGCGCGTGCGGCGGGCCGCGCATTGATCGCCGAGGGTCGAGCGGCCGGCCCTGCGCGCCGCACGTTCATTTACGTGAACAATCGGCTGGAGGGCAACGCGCTCGAGACCATTGCGGCCTTGCTGGAGCCGGCGTGAGTTGGCGGCGTCAATGGCCTTTCATGCTCCAAACGAGCACCACCAGGTCAATGATGAAGAGAACCACGATGGCGGACTCCAAAATGAGCATCCAGTGGTTGGTCCAGTCGTGCTGCAGCAATTGGTAAAGGTTGTCGAGCGTCTTGAGCTTGTCGTTGACCGCGCGATGCCAATCCCCGAGGTGGAACCGCGCTGAGAGGTTCTCGTAGATCCGTGCCAGGTGCCAGTCGCCGAAGAACTTGGTGATATTCGAGAGTTCATCTCCGAATCGGGCGAGGTCTATCCGGATCTCGCGCAACTCGCGCAGCATGGCGCTGCGCCCGCGCCGGGATTGACTCGCCAGGTCGCGATAAGCGCGGTCCAGGGCGTCATCGAGAATGCGGTCGTACGCCTCCAATTCGGCCAACTGCAGATTGGCCAACTCCATGACGTAGAGGGTTTCGTCAATCAGCCGCGGTTCATCCACGATCAGCGCGGCGTCCCAGTCCACCACCACCAGATCATGCTCGTAATAGCTCAAGAAACGGCCGGTGGACTCGTCGGCTTCCTGCCGCGAGAGATGGTCAATATCCGGTTCCTGCGTCAGCAGTGCGGCCACTTCGCGCCGGTTGGCCTTGAGCCACTTCTCGGCGGGGAGAGGGGAGCCGTCCTCTGAGCGCAAGGGGGACTCGAGGCAGAACACGGTGTAGGCTTCCTCTTCGGCCAGGTGCGGCACGGGCCGGACAAAATGAGCAGCCAGTTCCCGGCGGGTCTGCTCGGCCAGGTTGCGGACTTCTTCGTGCAGCGGCCCGCTGCTGAACTGGAGGTCATGAAACGCCACCAAATCCTCGATACGATTCACGGCGAATGGCACGCGAACGGTGATGCTGATGGCCCCAACGGGCAGGAGCTTCACCACCCGCTCAACCCGGACCGATCCCTGCGGGCCAATGCGCTCGACGGGCGGCAACCGAACCATTTGCGGCCGGTAGAAAAACACCTGCCGCGGGCTGCGTTTATTGGTGCCGACGGTGAATTCGGCTACCGGCTGGCCGAGCAGCTCGCGAATCGGCTGGCGGGTCGTGTCGTAAGCCACATCGTAGGCGTAGATGTAAACCACCTCGCCGATGTAAGTCCGCGCGGCGGGTGCGGCCAACCTCGCCTCCGAAACCTTCAATTCAGGAGTCGTCATCATAACAACTCAATTTACCCCCATCGGGGTCTAAAGTCGAAAGCGTGCTGGCCAAATGAGGGGCAGAAATCGGGAGTAATTATCGTTATCGTGAACCAAGCATGTTCGCCCAATCTGACGGGTTCCGACCGGAGAGTCAGGTTCCACTCGCAGGAATATTGATGACCTGCCCAACCCGCATTCGACGGGGATCCAGCCGGGGGTTTGCGTCCATCAAGGCGCTGAGCTTCACGTTGTAGCGTCGAGCGATGGTTGTAGGTGTTTCGCCCGATTTAACGGTGTGACTTCGCATCGTCGGCGAGGAGGTGGGCTGACTTGGCGCTGCGCCCGTTGACCGGGTGATACCGGACGGCTGCGTCGGCGAACCGCCGGGTTGGGTCATCACGGCAATGGTAACTCCGGACGGCGCGCTCGATCGGGAGGATGCGGGCGCCTCGGCGGCTTGGGGCGATGGGGTGGACTGGGCCGAAACCAGGGCCAACCGGTTGCTGTAAAACGCGCAGGTTTCCTTCAGGACACGGTTCTCCTCGGCGAGTTGTTCGAGGGTGCGTTGAAGCGTCTGAGTTACCGGCCCCAGGGAGACGGTTCTGGCCAGCTCCTGCTTGCAGGCCATGATTCGGGTGCGAACCATTTCCGCGTTGTCGGCGTTCTTCCGAAGCTTAAGGTAACGTTCGTAATGGTAGATGGCCGCGGCGGGGTCCGACTCCTTTTGATCATAGAGCCAGCCCAGTTCGAAATGGGCGGAGGCGGAGTGGGGGTTGTTCTCGAGGGCCTTTTGAAAACTTTCGATGGCGCCCTGATAGTCCATGCCATTAATCCGGCTCTTGCCGGCGAGGAAATGATACTCCTTCTCCTCATCAAGCTGGGTGTGGGCGGCGGGCAGACAGCCCCCCAGCAACAATGCGCCGCCGGCCAAAAGGGGCAACAGGCGCATCTGCGACGCTAATGAAATCATGGGTCCGACGTTAAACAAAGTCGTAATGATCTTCAACCCCCCTGCCGTTAAACACAACCCCAAAACATGAAAGGAGGAAATCCGCCGGGTGCACCGATGGATTGATGGGTTTGGGTCGGTTTTGGCTTGTGCTGGGAAGGGAAACAGCTTAAAGGCACGCAACGCTTGCTTTGGCAGCGGCCGATCATGACTAAAAAACAGCTCCAGAACATTGCCCGCGATCACGGAACGCCGGTTGTCGTCATTGACCACGACCTTATCCGCCGGAACTACGCGGCTTTCAAGAAACACCTTCCCAAGGTCCAGGCCTATTACGCCGTCAAGGCCAACGCCGAACCTGCAATCATTCGGACCCTCTACCGGGCAGGGGCCAGTTTTGATGTCGCCTCACTGCCGGAGTTCATGCTGGTTTATGAGAATATCAAACATCTGCCGCCCAGGGAGCAGCAGGATTTCATCTGGGACAAGATCATCTACGCGAACCCGACCAAGCCCAAGGAGACGCTCCAGGCGCTGGACCAATACAAGCCGTTGGTCACTTACGACAACCTGCTGGAACTCAAGAAAATCAAACAATACGCCCCCCATGCGGGCGTGGTCCTGCGGTTGCGCGTGCCCAACACCGGCTCCATGGTCGAGCTCTCCTCGAAATTCGGGTGCGATCCGGGCGAGGCGGTGGACCTGGTCCTGGCGGCGTTGAATCTGGGGTTGGTGGTCGAGGGGCTGAGCTTCCATGTGGGGAGCCAGTGCACCAATTTCCAGAACTTCGTTCAGGCGCTGGATATTGCTGCCGCCGTCATGAAGGAGTCGAAGTCGCGGGGACATGAAATCAAGATTCTCGACATTGGCGGCGGGTTTCCCGCCCCTTACGACCGGCACGTCAAACCCTTCAGCCAGCTTGCTCGAAAGATCAACACTGAGATTGACCGTCTGTTTCCCAAGGACATCCAGATCGTGGCCGAACCCGGCCGGTTCCTGGTCGCCACCGCCGCCACGTCCGTGGCCCGCATCATCGGCAAGGCCGTCCGAGACGGCAAAACCTGCTACTACATTGACGACAGCGTCTATCACACCTTCAGCGGCATCATTTTTGATCACTGCCAATACCACCTGAAAGCCTTCAAAAAGGGCAAGACCGAGGTCTGCGCAGTCTTTGGCCAGACCTGCGACGCCCTGGACAAGATCTCCCTGTCCGAGGAGTTGCCGGACCTCGAGATCGAGGACCTGGTCTATTCGGAGAACATTGGCGCCTACAGCAGCGCCTCCGCCACCTGGTTCAACGGCTTTCCCCCGGCGAAGATCGTTCACGTCAACGAGTAAACCTCGTTCCCAGCCCGAGCAAAAGGCCGGGAAGCCCTCACTTCCCGGCCCTGTGTGAATTGCTTTATGAGCGGTGTCGGGCCGGCGCGGCTTGGTGTGTTCCGCACCGGGCCCGTTCGCCTGTTGGAATGATTACGGCGTGAGCACCAAGCGGTAGTATTTGCTGCCGCCGGCCGCCGAAACGGTCGCCTGATACTGCCCACCGACGAGAGTCTCGGTCAGACCCGCGTCAACCCAAGCCGGGGCGGTCAGGCTGTTGGCGGACTGGATCTTGTAGCCACCGATGGTAGCGGGCCACGCCAAGACCACATCCGACCCAACCGGCTGAGCCGTCATCGTCGGAAGCGGGATGAACTGAAACTCGCTGATGTTCTGAGTGGAAACCGTGCCCCCGTCGGCGCCGGTGAAGCCCACCCAGGCGAGGTCCGAGCCTACTCGGGCAGGCAAGCTGCCGACCGGCAGGTCGGCCTCGAAGGTGGCGGCCGTAACCGTGTTGCTCAGCACCAGATGCACACTGTCACCCACGTAGGTGAGTTCCACCCGGATCGCGTCGCCGCCGCGAAGGTCCACCGCGCCGGTTGAGGCGTAGCCGCCGGTGTTGCCGTTGGTATTAAAGGCGACGCCGGAGGTGTTGTAGATGTTGATTTGGAGCGCCACGCTGGGCGTGATGCCCGAGTAGCCGAGGCTGCCGCCCGAGCCGCCCAGGGCCGTTGTCCCACGCGGATCATTCTGCAGGACGAAGGCCGCGCCGTCCGCGCCGCCGCCGCCTACATCCTGATAAATGAAGGAGGCTTTGAACGCGCCGATGAACAATTTGTGCTTATACCAGGCGCTGCGGGCGGTGCTGCCCAGGCTTTCGGAGAGAGCCAGCACCCCGTTGAACATGGTGGCCGGATAGGGCGTGCTGCCCTGGACCCCATTGAGCGCCCAGCCAGCGCCATTCAGCGTGAAGGCTGGAATTTTCTGGACCGTCAGCGCCTGGACGGCGCTCTGGGCGCTACCCTGACCGTTCTGGATCGTGGCCAACTGGTAGTTTCCGTTGTCGGCCGTTTGCGAGTTGATAATCGCCAGGATATTGCTCTGCGAGCCGATGATGCGCGCGGTGTCGCTCAAGTTGGCGCCGTTCTTCTGCCACTGCAGGGTGAAGGGTTCCGTGCCGTTGATGATCACCGGAAGCAACGCGGTGCGACCGGCATAAACCACCTCTTCCGCCGCCAGATCGGTAACGACCACAGGCGGACCACTAACCACGGTGAGTTGGGCGCCGGGGTTGGGGGGCACGGGGCTGGTAACCGAGCCGTAGGGATTGGAAACCACAACGCGATAGGCATTGCCGTTCATGGCCCCGGTCACGTTGGGGAGCGAAAGGGTCGCCGCCGTTTTGCCCGCCAGCGGGGTGCCCGGGTCACCCGCCGTCACATCATACCACTGGTAAGCGAGGGTGCCGGGGCCGATGGCCGTCACGGAGAACGTGGCGGTGGCGCCTTCGTTGGCCGTGGTGCTGACCGGGGCTGTAACAACGGTGGGAACGGCGTTCGGGTTCAAGACACCGAGCAGCTCAACTTCGCCGATCTGCATAAGGGCGTCCCCACCGCCTTTGACAGCGGAGAAACTCACCCGGTAGGAAGTGAAACCCGCGGTGTTGGGAATCTGAACCTCCTGGAGGTTTTGCGTCAGGGGATTGAGAGGAAGGCCGCCCGCATTCCGCCCGGCTGGGAGCGCCAGCGGGCCGGAAGCGATCGTCGTCCAGGTGGCGCCGTCGTCGTTCGAGCCTTCGAACAAGTAGTTCGCCGGATCGCGTCCCTCGGCGTCGTTGGCGGTGTAGAACCTCAGGGCGCTGATGATCGTGCCGCCACGCAACGGTTTGACGATGAAACCGGCTGGGCCGGTGAACGGTGTCGAGCCGGTGCCAAAGTTCAAGTATTTGGAGGTCAGATTGTCAATGGAGTGCTCGACCGCTTCGTTGGCTGGCGAACTGCCGCCGTTGGGTTGGTAAGCCACGATCGGATCGCCCGGCAGCGTCACGTCCGCCAAGCCCGAGAGGACGCGCGGAATGGTGGCGGTGGGGCTGACGCCAAAGCCGGCGATATTCGTGGCGACCATGCGATAATCGGCGGTGTTGGTCCAGCCGATGCTGGTGATGGTCAGGGTGGTGGTGGTGGTGCCGGAGAACTTGCCGCCGTCATTCAGGTCCACCCACACGCCGTTGGTGCCGACTTGCCAGCGATAGTTGATGGGTTCGGTACCGCCGGTCACGGTGGCGGTGAAGGTGATGTTAGAACCCTCCATGATGGTGGGGATGGTTTGCGGCGAGATGGTGCTGATGATGGGCGGCACCGCGCCCGCCGTGCCGCTGACGGCTAGAACCACCATGCGGCCCGTCGTGGGATTGATTGCGCCCAGGAAGCGCAGAACCATGTTGGTCAGCGGGCTGGCGGTGTTGCCGAGTGCGAATTGCGCCTCATACAGCCGCGGGTTTGGCGTGGTGGTGTGCCCCGGGTCGGCGTTAATGGTGCGGGTGTTGAGTTGCACGCGGCCCAAGGCGGTGTAGGCGTAGGGAGTGTTGTTGAACCAATCCCGCGAAACAAAGGTGTTGGTCTCCTGCGTCCCATCGGCGTACTGCATGACGACTTCATTGGTCACGTTATTGTTGGCGGTGGCGCTCAGGAAGGACAAAGCGGAATAAGTGGCCGGCGTGGCCGGGGTCAGGTTCGCCTCGGCATGGACGGAATCCACGAAGACGCAGTTATTGGCGGTATAACTGGCGGGCATCTGGTAGTGATGATCCGGTTGCGTAATGCTGCTGATGATGGTGCCTGGCGCGGGCAGACCCGAGTTCGGCATCGCGGCATAGTACCCTCTTTCCATCCAAGTGTTGCCGGTGTTGTTGGTGCCGCCGTCCATCGTGACCGTTGTAGCGGTCTTCAGCGGATTGGGCAACTGGGGCGTGCCCGCCGCTTCGACGATGGCGTCGGCGTTGTAACCCGTCACAGCAATGGGCGAGAAGTCCCCCCCGCTGGTGGTCTGGCCGGCCACGGCGAGGATGGCCGCGCGCCCGCCGCTGACCCAGGTGAACTGGATGCTGGTGACCGGGCTCGAGCTGGTCAGCGCGATGTCGTTGGCAAAGAGCCTCGGATTCCCGCTGTTCACATTGTTGAGGGCCAATGTGCTGGGATCAAAGCGGCCGTTCAGAGTAAAGAACGGCGTGGCTGCATTGAACCAATCCAGGGAGCTGAAGCTATAGTAGGTGACGGAGTTATCCTGATGCGTGACGGTCACGTTGACGGCCACCGGGCCGTTGCCGGCGGTGTTCAGAAAAGACAAGCCCGTGTAGGAAGCCGGCGTGACCAGCGCGAGGGTGTTCTCGCCGGGAACATCGCCATTCACGAATTCGTAGTTGCCGACATACAGCACGTTGTTGGTGGTGTAGTCCGGCGCGAGGGTGAAGGTGTGCAACGGCGACCCGCCCGAGATGTTCGAGCCTGCCGGCGGCAGCCCGGTGGTTGGCGCGCCGGTGTTGAATCCCTGCTCATAGAACGTGTTGCCGGTGTTGTTGGTGCTGCCCCCGTCCATGGTCACCGTGGACTTGGTGAACAGGAAGCCCGTGGGAGTAACGCCCGCTTCGATGACCATGTCGCGGTTGAAGCCGGTGACGGCCAGCGGCGTGTAGTTCATGCCATCGGGCGAACCGCTCAAGCCGAAAATCGCGGCCCGGTTGCCGCTGGTTGAGCTGAATTCAATCTTCGTGACCGGGTTGACCATGTCGGTAAGGATAATGTCGTTGTAAAACAATCGGGGGCTGGCGCTGTAGGTGTTGCCGAGCTGGCCGTTGTCGGTGTTGACACGGCCCGCGGCGAGATGCGCTACCGTGGTGGCGGTGGTATTGAACCAGTCCAGAACATCAATCGTTCCCGATTCCGTTCCGCCGCCCTGGTGGTAGATGGTGTAGTTGATCGTGCTGGCGCCGCCGCCGGCATTGAGCACGGAAATCGCCGCCAGTGGCGTCGGCGTCGTCAGGGTGAGCGTGCCCGGTGTCAGTGCCGAATAAACACAGAGCGCGTTGTTCGCGCTGTAGCTTGCGGGCATCTGGAACGAGTGGTTGGGATCGCTGTAGGCGCTGAACGTGGACCCCGCCGGGGGCAGACCGGTGGTGGGGCGAGTTGCATCAAAGCCTTGTTCGTACCAGACCCAGGCGTTGTTATTGGTACCGCCGTCCATCGTGGCGGTCACGTAATCCGGAAAGGGTTTGGGAGCGGTCTTCTCGACAATGACGTCAGCGGTAAAGCTTTCCGGTGTCAAGGGAATCGGGTCAAAGTCCGCGCGCGCCAGGCCGGCCAGCGCCAGGACACACCCGAGCGTCACAACAGGTTTCAGGTGATTTGAAGGTGTCTTCATAGAATTACTTCATTGGGTTTGAGCATGAGTGGGTGGGAACGGGCCAAAGTCCGAACCCGCGTTGGAATGTCACGTGCTTCGTGAACTGAACCGGGGAGACGGGGAATAATCGGCCAACGGGCGTCGGAGGAGACGCAACCGCATGTCTGACCTTTTCTCCACACATCTTCTGATTCAGGGGTTTGAGCTTTGGACCGATTAATAACAAATTCTACAACCCCTGCGGCTCAAAATGAAAGCAAAAAATGAGAGACACAAGAACTTGGCGCTTGCTGTTGCCGAGGGCGGGGCGGATAGTGGCTTGATCAAGCCTTGAACTGCAAAGCTTGTGTGATTATGAAAAACCGCAGGGCGGCTCATTTTGTGGTTGGAGTGATCGTCGGGGCTTTTTGCCAATGCGGATGGTCGGAAGAATCGGCACTGGCGGCGCGGGCGCGGGTCTGGGCGGAGAAGCTTCTCGGGACGGAGAATCTCGTGATCCAGCCGTATGACACCTATTGGAATACCGATGGCACGCCCCATGCCGAACTTTTTCAATGCCGCCCGGGTGATTCATCCCCCAACCCGGGACTGACCCTGGCTTTAGGCCCACAAAGCCAATCGCTGCTGTTCTACTATTTCGCCGAGCCTTTTGACCGCCAGTTTCGAACGAACCAGAACGGTCTGCAGGAGTCTGATTCGCGAGTGGTGGTCACGCCGGCAGGACTCTGGCTGGAGACATCCTCCGGGGTGGGGCGTATTCCGCATCCGCCCGCGCCCGGAAAGGAGTTTTTCTCCGGCGCAGGTCCTGCGCCGAGACCAAGGCCCCGCCCCGGGGATGGGGAGGAGCTTCTCGAGCCGGCCCTGTCTGCGACAAAAGGGCTAACCGCGGCCGACGCTCCGCCCCTGGCGGAGGACCCGGCTCCGGAGGAGCGGATCATTCCCGGGGTGCCCAATTATTTGTGGTATCTGAATTGCGCTCTGACCTCCGAAAGCATGGTGCTGGGTTATTGGAACGATCATGGGTGTCCGGGGCTGGTTCCGGGCTTGAACAGCACGCAAGGATGGTACTACGCGATTACCGAGGAACTGATGTGGTTGAGAGATGACCGCCTGCGCCGATATGGGGCGGCGGCGGAATTGGGGTATGGGTGGCAGTTCGATCAGGTCGCGCTTCCCAACACGCAATGGTCGAATTATGTGTCGGCCATTCAGACGGCGCCGGGGCCATTGCTGATCACATGGTCAGGTCCGCCTTACGGTGCTCATTCCACGGTGGGGGTGGGGTATCGGATCGAAACCACCAATCGCTTTCTGGTACTGCACGATACGTGGGTGGCGACGCGCGCTTATGTGAATTACGATATTTATGCCACCTCGATTGTGACCATGAGCCTTGTGAGCCTGAATCCAGCCAGCAGCAACCCCCCGCCCGCCACCCACCCCATTCCCGTGTTGTCGTACGGCGTCGAAATAACGCCCACCAGCCTGGTCCTGTCGCCGGCACTGTCCTATTCCTCCTACTCCTATCACACTTTGGAACGGGGGGACTACAACGGCGACGGCTTGGCCGATCTCCTGATCGGGAATTTCCGAAACAACGTGTCTTCCAATGTCAGGCTCATGCTTTACACCAATTCGAGCGCGGGATACGTCCGGGACTCCACGTTCGCGCCACCGCTGGAGTGGTATGAATGCGTCCACGTCGCGAGGGCGTGCGATTTCGACCGGGATGGAGATGTGGACGTCGCCGTGAGCGGCTACTGGATGCCGGTACGCATCTACCTGAACACCGGGAAGACTTTGAACCATCAATCCCTTGTCCTGGGCAATGAATACAGCACCTATGGGCACAATGATCTGGCCTGGGGCGACCTTGACGGGGACGGCGACAGTGACCTAGCCGCCTGCATCGCGAATCCCTACCAAACCGAGGGCAAAATCAAGATTTATCTGTGGCAGGACGGCGCGTTCCAATTGGCGGCCAGCCGCGGCCTGTCCAGTCATTGGTACACCGCCGTGCAACTTCGCGACCTCAACAAGGACTCCCGGCCTGAACTCCTTTGCGCCAATCGCCGCGGTTCCGTGCTGGCCTTTCTGAATACAGCGGGACAATTCGCCGCGTCGCCATTCTTCATGCCCGAGACGGGCCACGGCGCACTTGCCTTTGACGTGGCGGACCTGGACGCGGACGGTTTCGTCGAAATTGTTACCGTGGACGACGGCAGGATCGTCTCCTTCGATAACAGCGATGCTGGGCTCTCCCCGGAACCGCGATATCTCGACACCGGGTTTCGTCTTTACGCGAAGGACCTGCAACTGGCGGACCTGAATCATGATGGTTACCCGGAGCTGCTCGTGGCCAACTACAACACCCCGAGCGCGATTTTCCTGAACCGTCGCGGCAGTCTGGAACCCAGGCCTGTCTGGCTTTCGCCTGGCAGTGAGCCCGGCGTACGAATTCATATCTATGAGCCGGAGAGCCCCGCCGGTCTGACGATGATCGGCTGGACCAAAGCGCGGGGCTGCCCGGCTGCTTTCAATCACGTTTGGAACCGCCCCGTGTTCGCCGGCCTCTCTTGCCAATCGGGCAAGCCGCTTTTGAGCCTCGAAAACCTCGTGCCGGGGTGGACCTACGCCATTGAACGCACTTGCCAATTTCAAACCAATGGGTGGTTGGAAGTGTTGCGCTTTCAAAGCGCCAGCAATGACACCAACTGGACGGACGCGAGCGAAACTCCCTGCAGTCAAGGCTTTTACCGGGCTCGCTGCAACCCATGACTTTTGGGGAACCCCGGTCCATTTGGGGGCAGGGGCGGTTTTGGGTCAGTTTCGGCCCGCCGCCGCACCGCGTTGATCGCGTCCCTTTTTTCTCGACCCGGCCCAGGGGAAGCGGCTACCTTCCCGCGCGTTTTATCCGAGGCCGATTATGGACGAACTGTTGAAAATACTGCAGCGTAACGCGTTGGAACCGCGGGAACACATTGCCCACATGCTGGGCATCCCCACCGCTGAAGTCAACCAGCGCATTGAAGACTACGAGAAACGCGGTGTGATCCGCGGTTACCAGGCGATTCTGAACGAGGATCAGCTTGAGCTGGAGAAAGTCACGGCCGTTATCGAGGTCAAAGTCACTCCGCAGCGGGAGGGCGGTTTCGACACCATCGCCAACCGCATCAGCCGCTTTCCCGAGGTTCGCTCGGCCTATCTCATGAGCGGGGCGTACGACCTGCTGCTGTTTGTTGAAGGGCGGACGCTGAGAGAAGTGGCGAGTTTCGTAAGCGAGAGGCTCTCGCCGCTTGAAGGGGTTCTGTCCACCTCGACTCATTTCATGCTCAAGACCTACAAGCGGTTTGGCGTGTTGATGCACCAGGAAGGCTCCGATGAACGGCTCAGTATCACTCCGTAACCGGCTCAACGCCACAGTCCGGGACATCCCGCGCTCGGGCATCCGCGACTTTTTCGACATCGTTTCGACGATGAAGGAGGTCATCAGCCTCGGCATTGGCGAGCCGGACTTTGACACGCCGTGGCACGTGCGGGAGTCCACTGTGTTCGCCCTGGAACGCGGGGCCACCCACTACACCAGCAATTTCGGGTACCTGGAGTTGCGCCGCGCCCTGTCGCGTTACGTGGCCCGGATGTTCGGGGCGGAATACAATCCGGAACACGAGATTCTGATCACCGTTGGGGTGAGCGAGGCGCTCGACCTGGCCTTGCGCGCGTTGCTCAATCCCGGCGACGAGGTCCTTTACCACGAACCCTGTTACGTTTCCTACCGGGCGACCATCCTTTTTGCGCACGGGGTGCCAGTGGCGGTCGAAACCCGCGCTGAAAACGGGTTTCGGCTGACGCGGGCGATGCTCGAGGCAAAGGTCACGCCCCGGACCAAGGTGCTCATGCTCAATTTTCCCAACAACCCCACGGGGGCCGTGATGAGCCGCGCCGACCTGGAGGACATTGCCGCTTTCGCGCGCGAGCGCGACCTGGTGGTCATCACCGATGAGATTTACGGCGAGCTCACCTACGACGCGCCTCACTGCAGCATTGTCAGTCTGCCCGGGCTGAAGGACCGGACGCTGTTCCTGCACGGGTTTTCCAAGGCCTGGGCCATGACGGGTTTCCGGCTTGGGTACGCGTGCGGGCCGGCGGAGCTGATCGAGGCGATGATGAAGGTGCATCAGTACACCATGCTGTGCGCCTCGTCGCTGAGCCAGAAGGCCGCGCTGGAGGCCCTGACGCGGCCCGAGGTGGATGTGGCCGAGATGGTGGATGAATACCGCCGGCGCCGTAATTTTCTGGTGGCGGCCTTTGCCGACATGGGCCTGGACTGCCACCGCCCGCTGGGCGCCTTTTATGCTTTCCCGAGCGTCGCCCGATTCGGTCTGCCGGCCCGCGACTTTGCGCTCAAGTTCCTGAGCGAGGAAAAAGTGGCGGTCGTTCCCGGCACGGCGTTTGGGGATTGCGGCGAGGGATTTGTGCGTTGCGCCTACGCCACCAGCATGGACAACATCAAGGAAGCCATGGTCCGGCTGAAACGGTTTATCCGCCGGCTTTGACCGGGGGCGGGGGCGCTCCCCCGCCTGCGGTGATGGGGACCGGTGTGAATGGTTGCGGGCGCGGCGGGGTTCGGGCTGTTGGAAACGCATGATTTGAAGATGACGACTGGCCATTCAACGCCGCTGCGGATGCTTCGGAGGATTGACTGGCGCCATGTGGCAATTCTTTACACCCGCGAGATGCGCGCCGCATTCCGCGAGAAGACCATCGTGCTCAACAGCGTCATCATTCCCATCATTCTGTATCCCTTGCTGCTATGGTCCGCTTTCACCGGCATGCTCTTTGTGATGGGCCAGACCGAGAGTCTTGTTTCCCGCGTTGCGGTCCTGGATTTTCCCTCCGGCCACCCGGGGCTGCGGCGCGCCCTCGAACGCAACGATAAGTTGCAGCTTCTGCCCGTGACCGGGCCGAGGGCCTCACTCGAAGCGCAACTTCGATTTGGAACTCTGGATGCCGTGCTGGAGTTTGGCCCGCCCGGGGAGGGAGGCGCCGCCCTGAACGCCAATTTCGCCGCGCGGATTCTGTACAACCAGTCGCGCGACCGCAGCGCGGCCGCCAGCAAGCGGCTCTCGGAGATTCTCGATGCCTACCGCGAAGAGTGGGTGGCGCGGGAATCCCGGAAGCGCGGCGTGGGTCCCGAGCATTGGCTGGTATTCGACCTTGCGGCGCAAAACGTCGCCTCCGGCAAGGAGATGGGCGCGTTCCTCCTGGGCTTGCTTTTGCCGATCATCTTTGTGGTCATGGTTGCCATTGGGTGCTTCTACCCGGCCGTGGATGCGGTCGCCGGCGAGCGGGAGCGCGGCACGTGGGAAACGCTGGTCTCCACCGCGGCCAACCGCCGGAGCATTGTGGCGGCCAAGTATCTGGCGGTGGCCAGCCTCGGCGGTCTGGCGGGGTTACTGAACGTGGTGGCGGTACTGGTCACGGTGAAACCCATTTTTGCCCCGCTGCTCGAGGGAATGGGCAAGAAGGTCGAGTTTTCATTGCCGCTGGCGGCGTTGCCTGTTCTGGTCCTGGCCGCGGTGCTGCTGGCGGGGTTCGTGGCGGCGGGGATGATGATCTTCGCGTCCTTTGCGCGCACGTTCAAGGAAGGCCAGGCCATGATCACGCCTTTCTACCTTCTGATT
Organism: uncultured Verrucomicrobiota bacterium; assembly: GCA_964631605.1. Classification (GTDB taxonomy): domain Bacteria; phylum Verrucomicrobiota; class Verrucomicrobiia; order Limisphaerales; family UBA8199; genus JARKQH01. The sequence goes on along the minus strand of CAZVYG010000032.1, from coordinate 31,331 downwards.
ATGCTGCCGGTGATCTTTCTGCAGGTGCCCGGGTTGCGTCTGACTCCCGCCCTGGCGCTGGTGCCGGTGGTCAACATCACGCTGATGGTGCGCGAGGCCATCTCGGGAACCTTGCACGGGCCGCTGATCGGGCTGACGGCTGCCGCCTCGTTTCTGGCGGTCGGCATCTGCCTCCGACTGGCCGCGTTCATTCTCCAGTTCGAAGACATCCTCACCGGCTCCTACAGCGGCAGCCTGTGGAAATTCCTTCGCGAGCGCCTGTTCAAACGGCCCTCGTTCCACCCGCCAGCCCCTTGCTCCCACCTGTGAATCCAACCGTCATCGTTCGCGATCTGACCAAAGTCTTTTACGACGAGAGCCGCGGCGCTCTTCGCGCCGTGGATAGCATCAATTTCGAATGCCGGCCCGGCGAGATTTTCGGCCTGCTCGGCGCCAATGGCGCCGGCAAAACCACCACGCTGCGCCTCCTGGCAACCATTCTCAAGCCGACCTCCGGCTCGGCCACCTTGATGGGCCATGACCTGGCGTCCGCCCCCGAGGCGGTGCGCCGCAACCTCGGCTTCAGCTCGGCCACAACGGCCCTCTACCCGCGGTTGACCGCCCGGGAAACCCTGGATTTTTTCGCCCGAATCAATGGTTGTCCCGGTGACCGCGTCGCCGCACGGGTCGAAGAGCTGATCACGCGGTTTGGGATTGGAGCATACGCGGATGTTCGGGTGGACCGCCTTTCCCAGGGAATGAAGCAGAAAGTCGCCATTGCCCGCACGGTCGCCCACGATCCGCCGGTACTGATTTTCGACGAGCCGACCGTCGGGCTCGACGTGCTCAACGCGCTGGAGATGCAAAAGCTCATTGCGGGTTTCCGCGATGAAGGCAAGACGATCCTTTTCTCGACACACATCATGAGCGAGGCCCAAAAGCTCTGCGACCGCATTGCCATCATTCACCAGGGCAGAATCCACGCCTGTGACACCCTCGCCCAGCTTCGGGCCGCCACCGGTCTTTATTATCTCGAGGACATCTTTGTTCACTGCATCGAGAAATTCCGCGCCGGGGCGCAAGGAGCCCCCGCACCCGATTCATGCGTCTGAACTGGTCAACCTTCGGGACGCTTTACCGCACGGAATTGCGCATGGTGCTGCGCGACCGCCGCCTGCTGCTGACGTCGGTGGTCCTACCGATCCTGGTGATGCCGCTGATGTTCCTGGGGTCCAACTGGTCGCTGCAAAAGCGGGAAGCCACCCTTCAGTCCACCGTCTGCCGCTACGCTGTGGAGGGCCCGGAAGCCGGCTGGGTCAGGGAGCTGCTGCGGCGAACACGCGAACGGCTGGCGGCGGAGCCCAAAGGCACCAATGCGGCGCCCTTTGAATTCGAAGAAGTCACCTGCACCAATGCCACCACCGCGCTGGAACTGGGTGAAATTCATGTGATATTGGAAGGCCGCAAGGCCGAGGCCGGTCCTGCGCCCGCAGCCGCAGGAGACACCAACGCCGTCCCCGGCCGCTCGGGTGACGCACATCCGAAAGCCGAGTCGGGCTTCCGGGCCGGTTCGGTTCCCCTGCCGCCGCCGCGCTTCCTGCGCCTGGTATTCAGGGGTAACCACGACGAGTCGGTCACTTGCGCGCACCGGATGCAGGAAACCTTGGAGGAAACTCGCCGCGCCGAACGGGTCGCCCTGCTGCTCGAACGCGGTCTGCCGGTCCCGCCCGACCGAATGGCGGTGGTGTCGCTGGTGGACGTCGCCACGCCGGGGCAGGTTGCCGGAGTCAACCTGGGCCGCGTTCTGACGCTGCTGCTGGTCTTGTTCATGCTGACCGGGGGGGCGGTGGTGGCGCTGGATTCGCTGGCCGGGGAAAAGGAACGAGGCACGCTTGAAACCCTGCTCACAACCGGCGCCAGCCGCCTGGAAATTGTGGTGGCCAAACATTTGCTGATCGTGACGGTGGCGCTGGCGATCACGTTGGTGCAGGTGGCCAATTTGCTTGTTTATGTCGGATTCAGGCTGGTCCCAATTCCCGGAACCCTGGCGGCGGCTGTAACCCCCGCCAGCGCCGTCCTGCTGCTGCTGCTGTTCCTTCCGGTCGCGGCCCTGGCCTCGGGCATTTTGCTGCTGGCCTCCGGCCGCGCCCGGACCTACAAGGAAGCCCAGTTCTATTTCTTCCCGTTGTTTCTGCTTGGCCTGGTCCCCGCCGTGGCTCCGCTTTTGCCCGGCCTTCCGTTGCGTTCGGCGATCGTTTTGGTGCCAATCGCCAATGTTGCCGTCGCTGTCCGGGAGGTTCTGATTGGCTCCTTTGATTGGCCCATGCTTGCGCTGGCCTGGCTGACCACCGCCGCCGCCGCGGGGTGGACTACGCGGGGCGTTCTCGGTTTTCTTTCCGCCGAGCGGCTGATCACTGCTTCGGACCATGATCAGATCGAATTCGTGGGCGGCCCGGCCTTGTTCCGGCGGAGGGTGTGGGCCTGGTTTGCGGTGCTTTGGGCGACGCTGTTGGTGGTCAGCAGCTACCTGGAAAAGGCCGATATCCGGCTGCAATTGCTCGTCAACCTGGTGGGCGTGTTTTTCCTGGGCTCGCTCTTGATGCTGCGGACTTACCGGCTGGACCCGCGCCAGGCACTGGCCTTGCGCTGGCCCCGACCGGCGGTATGGCTGGGAGTCGTGTTTGCGGTTCCCGGAGGCATGCTGGCGGCCATTGGCGCCTTCCGCCTCCTGAACCTGGTGATCCCGGTTCCGCCGCAGGTCCTCGAGGGTTTCCAACAAAACCTGCTGCCGCAAAATATCCCCCTCTTTGAATTGCTTTTTTTCCTGAGCGTCCTTCCAGCAATTTTCGAGGAAGTGGCTTTTCGGGGGCTGCTGCTCCACGGCCTGGTCGGCCGCTTTGGGCCGGTGGCGGTGGCGCTGCTGGTTGGCGTTGTTTTTGGTCTGTTTCACCTGGCGCTTTTTCGGTTCGCGCCGACCGCATGCCTGGGCGTGATGTTGGCGGCGGTCACACTTCTGACCGGGTCCATTTACCCTGCGATGTTATGGCACTTCCTGAGCAACCTCGGGGGGGTGCTTGCCGCCTACTTCGACATTCCGCTGGCTCATCTGGATGCCGGTGGTTATCTCACCGGCACCGGCATTCTCGCCGCCGCCTTTTGGATTCTTTGCCGCAACCGCACGCCCTACCCTGGACTGAAGCAGCGCTTGGAGGAACCGCCACCAGCTCGAGACGGCGGCAACCCTTGATCGGGCGGCGGGGAACAGGCCCAACTGCGACGGCCCTCGAGGCTACTGCGCCGGTTGAGCGTCCTGCACCCGTTGGGTCCCCCAAGCAGCCGCCTGGCTGATCCAGAACTCCAATCCCTCCGTTTGTTCGGGATGCGGGCTGAAACAAACCACCCTGCCCCGGCCGAACTGGCCCGCGAACACGGCGGGTGAATTCACCATGATGCCCTTGGGCGTGTCGTTGGCCGCCACCTCAGTCCTGAAGAACGCCAGAGTTTCAAAATCCGGCAGGTGTTCACTTTCCGCGGGCCCCACGATGGGGCCTTGGGCATACAAACAGTCGAGCAAGCCCTCGCGCCTGCCGAAGGCGTTTTGTCCCGCCGAAGTGAGCTCCAACTTCACCGTGGCTTTGCCGCGCTGCCATAATGGCGAGAGGGTCCGAGCGTCAATAATGCCAAGCCCCCACGAAAAGCCGCTGCAGGCAAGATAGGCGCCGGCACAGATGCCGATGTAGCAGCCGCCGCGATCCACGAACTCGCGGACTTTCTGCCGGCCCTCGAGGCCGAGGGCCCTGGCCTGGCCGCTGCCGCTGCCTCCGGTAAACATGACCGTCTGGAACCCGTCGAGAGCGCCACCGCGGATGTCCTCCTCGCTGACGCGGACCGCCTGCATATTGGGCTGCCGGCCAATCTCCTCGAGCACCTTGGGCACACCGGACCCGCCATTGCCGGGGCCGTCGTACACCGCCACGGCAATCCGTCCGTCGGTTGGAGAACCGGCCAGCAGGCGGTTTGGTGTCACCTTGTCGGGGATCATTCCCAAATCGTTCAGCAGGGAGTGAACGGCCAGGCGGTGCTGGCGGGTGCGCAAGGCCAGCGCCTGGGACTTGATCGTCGTTTCCAGGATCAATGCCCGCGCGCCCAATTGGTCGGCCGCCGCGCGGGCGAGGCTGCCTTTGATGGGCTGAGAGAGGAACACGAAGGCACGGTTGGTGTCCGCCACGGTGGCGTTCAGGGCGTTCAGTATCCTTCCGGCGGCGGCAATCGCCTCCGGCAGGCTGGCGGCGATGACACTGCTCCCAACGCTGTTGGTGGTCCGCACCCGGAAATCGCCGCCTTCGTGCAGGTCCAACACCCAATCCGGACGCTGTTCTTTGATCAGAGACCACAATTCGACGGCCAATTCCTCGGCGGGGCCGCGGGGTTTTTCGGGCGGAGGAAACACGCGATTCAAATTCACGCGATTGGTGCCGCCGTTCGGGGTCATGCGGGTCCTCGCCGCCAAGGCCGTCGCACTGGCCTTAGGCACGATCAGCAAGCACCCCTTGTGGATTGGCCAGAAGCGAATCTGCTCCGCTGCCGCGGGACCGGCCGGTTCATCCCCGTGGATGCCGGCCACGATGACCACTTTCGGTCCTGGCCTGCCGGAGTCCTGCACATAATACGGCGTACGGGTCGGTCCCTTCCCCAGCCACCCGGAGGGCTCAGTCCCGGCCAGAGCGGCCGGGCCAAGCAGCAGGAAAAGCAACCCCAGACGAACGAGCGGATTCATCGGGAATGCCGCAGATTGATCTCGATTAAGGATGCGAGCCACGATTCAAGTCTTGTCGCAGTTCATTGGGCTTCCACGCGAAAGAGCCCGAACCCGTTGGTTCCCAGCGGACAGGCGAACCGATAGGCGCCTCCGCCCAGGGCCGCGGGGGAAAGGCCCGCCACCGGCGCGAAAGCCTCGCTCCAACCCAGACTGCGCAATAACCGAAACGACTGCCACGGGCCGCTGTTCTGAAAGTCAATCTCGATCTTGTTCACCGCCGGCAGATGCCGCACGGCGATGATTTGCAGCAACGGTGTCGCCGCCCGCACCATTTGCCCCAACTCCCGCCCCTGCATGCCCTGCTCATAGAGATAGGCTGCCTCCGCCGGTGAAAGGGCCCGGTTCCAAATCGCAAAGTCATCCACTCCGCCATAGTAATAGTTGCCGCCCGCCGGCCCTTCGCGGCCCATCGCGGCGATTTGCCCGGCTTTGACATTGTTGGTCAGCCCGAAGGGGGAGGAGCCGTCATTGCCGGTGTGGACATCACGGGGCTGGCCGTTGAGGTAGAGGGTCGCCTGGCCGGAGACTGGGCCGACCTGCCCTGAAAAAGTGCCCACAACGTGGATCCACTCGTTGGTGGGCAAAATGGCTTCGGGAATGCCGGGCCGGGCCGCGTGGTTTGCGGCGTCGGTTATCTTGAAGCGCAACTCCTTGTTGCTGCGATCAAGATAAAGAACATAGCAATCGGTGGTCGAATCGAAAATGGCGCCATAGCTTGTCGTCAACTGCGAGGGCAAATCCCGGAGCTTGAGCCAGGCCGAAATTGTCAGGCCGTTGGTGTTGATGTCCAGAGCCTCCGTTCGAGGGATGCTCACGGAAGCGTTAAGGCCCTCCACCATGAGGCAGCCGCCGAACCTGGCGGTTGGCGAGGCTTGCCAGTGAGATTGTCCGTCGCCACGCACCAAGGTGGCGGTGTTGGTGCCCCAATTGTCCTTGACCACCGTGGTCCATGGGTCCGTCAGACCATCATCCATTTTCCAGTACGCGACCAGGCCGCGGGCCAGGTCCACGGGGCTGTTGGTAACCGTTTGCTGCAACTGTTGAACCAGCCCGGGGTCGTTGGAGATGATCCCGTCCACGCCCATGTTAATGAACGTCTGAATCTGCGCCCCGTCCACCGTCCAAACGAACAAGGTCAATCCCGCGCCTCGGACCAGGTCCAACATCGCGGGGGTGACGGAAGCCTTTTCCCAGGCGACCATTCGGGCGCCCGTGTTGATGATGTTGGTCAGGGTGGCGGGGCTGAAGGCGCCACTGCCCAGCGCGCCCAGCCGGATTCCGGGCTCCAGTGCGTTCACCGCGGCCAGGAATGGCCAATCAAACGATTGCAACACCACGTTGCTTACCGCGTTCAGACGGCGCAATTCCGCAACGTATGCCTCTGCCGAACCCGCCTTGCGCTCAATCAAGGGAGTGGCCTGGGGCAGGATGCTCGCCACCGCCTCCTCCAAAGTCGGGATTCTCTCGCCCGCAAACGCCGGGGCGAACCACGACCCGGCATCCAGCAGTTTCAACTCCGCCAGCGTTTTGCTCGCGATAGACCCCGTGCCGTCGGTCGTGCGGTCCACAGTGCTATCATGCATCACCACAATGACCCCGTCACTGCTGACCTGCCCATCCAGTTCCACCAAGTCGGCCTTCCCGAGGGCGGCAGTAAATGCCGCGACGGTGTTTTCGGGCGCGAAAAGAGAATTCCCACGATGACCGACGCTCAGGACGGCGGCGGGAGAGACTTGGCAGACAAAGAGAACAACGGCGAAAGAAAGAAGACGCAACAACATTGCCACAAACTTAACGCGTTAAGCCCGCCCGTGTCAAATGTTTTCACCGCCGGGCGTGCCGACCTCTGGCTGCATCCATCACCGGCCTTACTCCAAACCCATTTTCTTGCGTTTTCGATAGAGGGTGGCCTGATCAATTCCCAGAACCTGGGCTGCCTCGGCCAAGTTGGCGGTGCTGTCCAAAATCTGGCGGACATGGGCTTCCTCCAACTGCTCGAGGGAAACGCGGGAGCCAACCTGCAAGGTGCCAGCGGCGCCGTTGGCTCCGGCACCGGTCTGACCGCGCAATTCGGCGGGGAGGTCTTCGAGGTTGATTCTATTGCCTTTAGCCATGATGACGGCGCGTTCGATGGCGTTGCGCAACTCGCGGAGGTTGCCCGGCCAGGAGTAGGCGCGGAGGGCGTCCCCAGCCGGCTGGGAAAAGCCCTCGAGACGGCGTCCACAGAGGGCGGCAAAATGTTTGAAATAATGTTCGGCGAAGCGAACGAGATCGCCCGGGCGAAGGCGCAGCGGGGGGATTTCGGCCGTGATCACGTTAAGGCGGAAATAAAGATCCTCGCGAAAGGCGCCTTCGGCGACGCGCTGTCTGAGATCGCGGCTGGTGGCGGCGAGGACGCGCACCTCCGCCTGGCGGGTGATGTTTTCGCCCACCCGCTCATATTCCCGTTCCTGGAGAAGCCGGAGCAACTTGGGCTGGATTTCCAAAGGCAGGTCACCGATCTCGTCCAGGAAGAGGGTGCCGCCGGCGGCGGCCTTGACTTTGCCCCAATGGTCGCGCAGGGCGCCGGTGAAGGCGCCTCTGGCATGGCCAAACAATTCGCTTTCCAGCAGTTCCCGGGACAGGCTTGGGCAGCTCACGGTGATGAAGGGTCCCTCCGCCAGGTGGCTGTGTTGGTGAACGGCGCGGGCCAACACGCTCTTGCCGGTGCCGCTTTCGCCGAGGATCAGAATCGAGGCCGGGGTTTTTGCTGCTCGCAGGAGGGTGTCCATCACCTCTTTCATGAGGGGGGTGCTGGAATCCAGGAGGATTTCTGGACTTTGAGCATTGCTGTCTTTGACTTCGCGTTCGAGCCGCTGGATGTTCTGGTTAAGCTGGTGGAAACGCTGCACGCGGGCGAGGACCAGATGAAATTGTTCGCGGTTGAACGGCTTTTCCAGGAAGTCCACGGCACCGCGCCGCATGGCCTCCACCGCGTTTTTCACGCTGCCTTGGGCGGTAAACATCACCACCGGCAGGTTGGGCTGGCGTTTGAGAATCTGTTCGAGAATGTCCAAGCCTTTCTCGGGCCCGAGAATGAGGTCCAGAAGCACCGCGTCGAATTTGGCATCTCGGAGTTCCGCAAGGCCCAACTCCCCCGAAGCAGCGCCCTGGGCGTAATGGCCCTCGCCGTCAATGAGCAGGCAGGTCGCGTCGCGGAAGGTTTTGTCGTCATCAATGACTAGAAAGTCCATAGGGAAGTCTCAAGGAAAGCCCCTGGCCCGGGGCAGGCGGAGGGTGAAGGTGGCGCCGTTGCCTGGAGAGCTTTCGCAAGCCAGTTCCCCCTGCATCGCCAGCACGAGTTTCCGAGCGATGCTCAGGCCCAGGCCGGTGGAGGGCTCGCCGCCGGTGGGCCGGGCCGAAAGGCGCGCATAGCGGCAAAACATGCGTGCCTTGTCGCTTTCGTTGAAACCAGGCCCTTGATCCTGAAGCTGGCATTCGACGGACCGCGCGCCAGGCGGGCAGACCGTGAGACGAATCTGCTTTCCGGGCGGAGAGAACTTGACGGCGTTGGAGAGGAGATTGTCAAACACCTGGCTGAGGGCGGCGGGGTCGGCCTGCACGCGCACGGCGTCGGAGGCCGGCAGAACGGTCTGAAGAGTGAGTTGCTTGCGTTTTGCGGCCTCCTGATGCAGTTGGACGGCGTGCAGGGCCGCATCCAGCAAATTGACGGGCTCGATCTTCAAGTTCAGGCCATGGTCGGCGGAGGAATTGGCCAGGAACTCCTTCACGAAAGCGAGCATCTGGCTGCTCGAATGGGAGATATTCTCGGCCATCAAGCGCAGCTTGGGGTCCACGGCCGCCTCGGTGCGCTCACGCAGCAAACGGGCGCTCATGTCCATGCCGCCCAGATGGTTCTTGAGGTCGTGGGTGAGGATGCCGAGTAATTCATCCCGATCCTCGGCGATTTGTCGCAGCTCGTCGCGAGCCCGCTTGAGGGCCAGGTGCGTGCGGACGCGCGTGACTAATTCGGCCCGGTTGAACGGCTTGGTGACGTAGTCCACGCCGCCGCTTTCCAGGGCGCGAACGATCAGGCCCTTGTCGTCGGCCGAGGAGAGGAAAATGATGGGAATCTCAATCCAATCGCGGTTGTCGCGAATGCGGCGGCAGACTTCAAATCCGTCCATCTCCGGCATAAGCAGGTCGAGGAGGATAAGGTCGGGGCGGCGAACGGCGAGCCGTTGGAAGGCCTGGGGGCCGCTGGCGGCGGGGAGAACCTCGAATCCGAGTTTGCCGAGGGCCGCACCGACGATTTGAATGTTGGACTCCTGATCATCCACGACGAGGAGACAGCCGGCGTTGGGTTCTGCTGCGGGGGCATTCATGGGGAACCCCGCGGCAACTCGAACCTTCTCGAGGTGGGACCGGTCGCGTAATCGGCCGCGCGGCGAGCGCAGGAGGCGATCATCCGTTTCGAGGTCGGGAGGCCTCTTCGGACGATGGAACAGGTATTTGTCATACCGGCTGCAGTTGGGGTTGGACCAGGGCCATTTCGATCGAGTCAACCAATTGGGGGAACGCGGCCAACTGCCGCTCCATCTGGCCGATGGCATAGGCATCGGCGAAGGTGGCCAGGGTGGCGGCAAAGGTCATGATCGGGCCGCATTGACCTGCCTGGCCGAGCTGGAAAAGCCGATGCGCAAAGGTCCGGGTCTGGGTCACCGCCAGGCTGTCGCGAAGCATCGGCCATTCGCCTGCCTGCAGGCGGCGCAGTTCAAGAGCAAGCTCCCGCCATTGAACCGCCTGGTCGGGCGGTGGGAGAGGGAACCCGCCAGAGTCCGCTCCGCGAGGCTGGCATTCCGACCGGTTACTGGGCGGGGCCCTTTGCAGATGCTGAGCCAGCGCCAAAAACAATGTCTGCCGCGAGAAGGGCTTGCGAATATAGCCGCTGAACAGGTTTTGCAGATCGCTCCCTTCGGAGCTCTGGCTGGAAGCTGTGACCGCGATGACGGGCAGCGACGCCAGGCTCGCTTGCTTGCGGATTTCCGCCAGTGTGGTCCACCCGTCCATGACCGGCATGCGGAGATCGAGCAATACCAGATCGGGTTTGGCATTCACGAGGCTCTCCAAGGCTTCCCGTCCGTTCCTGGCAAAATGAATCTGGTGATGGGTCCGCTCAAAGATGCCCGCCATCAGTGCTCGATTGGCCTGGTTGTCATCCACCACCAGCAGCGTGGCCGGCGCAAAGTCATTAAAGTCCACGGCGCCGCCGGGCAGGGCGTGATCTCCGACCGGCAACCGCCCGGAGACGGGGACATCGGGGAAACGCAGGCGAAAGAGGGTGCCGCGGCCCAAGTTGCTTTCCACAGCCAGGGTGCCGCTCATCAACTCGACGAGACGCTTGACGATCGTCAGCCCGATGCCGGTGCCTTCCTTTTCGGCCGCCCGCAAGGCGTTTGCCTGAACAAATGGTTGGAAGACGTCGTCGAGTTGGTCGGGAGGAATTCCGACACCCGTGTCCTCAACAGCGATCAAGAGCGTCCCGCTGCGGCCATCTTGCCGGGGCTCCCACGAGATTCGCGTTTTCACGGACCCCCGCTGCGTGAACTTAATGGCATTGCCGAGCAGATTCACCAGCACCTGGCGCAACCGGAGGCGATCCAGCAGTAGCGCGCGGGGCAGGTCCGGCGAGATTTCAAACTGGAGCTGGAGGGATTTGGCTGCCGCCTGCTGGCCGAAGACGGTGCGGAGAAATTCGCACGAATCGCGCATATCGGTCGGGTCGGGGTGCAACTCCAGTTTGCCGGCCTCGAGCTTGGAGAGGTCGAGGATGTCATTGATGAGATGCAGCAAGGCCGCGCCCCCGTCGCGAATGGCCTGAACATATTGCGCTTGCTTGGGCGTGAGCCCCTCCGGCTCCAACAGTTCGCTGAAGCCGAGGATCGCATTCATGGGACTGCGGATTTCATGGCTCATGTTGGCGAGGAAGGCGCTCTTTTCCCGCACCGCCTGTTCCGCGCTCAACTTTTCCTCCAACAACAGCCGCCGCGCCCGTTCCTGGCGATAGTCAATCCCATAAAAGTAGAGCGCAAACAAGCCCGCGCCAACCCCAAGCAGGCCGGCCACCCAGGTGATTTGCTGAAGATGGTTGATGGATTCGCGAAACTGGTCCGGGTCGGCGGAGCCCCCCACCTGCTTCGAGAACCGGCTCCACGCTACCGCCCCCGCTATTACGCTGGCTACCGTGACAATCAGCCAGAAGATGGCTAAAGGTCCGATGAGGCCGTGTCGGAATCGGTAGATCATGCGTTTCCCCGCGTCGAGTCGAGCGCGCACGCGTTCGGCCAAACAGAGTAATTTCAACATATCATGCAAAATGCCTGGTGTATAGGTGTTATCCTTGAGAGTAATTGCAACACCCTGGTTTCCGCCTCGGCAGAGGAAGGGGGGAGTTCAAGAGCGTGCGAACCTTGTGAAGCAGTTCAGCGGCCTCGAATGGCTTACCCAGGATTCCGAAGCGGTCCAGAGTGTCAGCTTCGTCACGCAAGAACGACAAAGAGCCGGAAACCATCAGCACCGGGACCTTCGGATGCACCGCGCGGAATCGGCGGGTGAGTTCCAAACCATCCACTCCAGGCATCGCAAAATCAGTGATCAACAGATGAACCGCCGCAGCCTCGCCAGCCAGGCGCAAGGCCTCCGCAGCACTGTCAGCCTCCAGCACCGTGTAACCTTGCAGGCGCAGAATCCGGCTCTCCAAGTCGCGAAGTGCGGGGTCGTCATCAACGAGCAGGAGGGTCTCGGAGGGTCTGGGTTTGCCGGCTGGAGATGGAAACTCGAAGGATGATCTTGAATTCGTCAGACCGCTCAGTTGTTGGTCAGAATGCAAATCTTTCATAATGGCTGTCTTGCGTTTTCCGAGACCGTCTCAGCGTGTAGAGGGCCAACTTCGCTCCGCTGCCTGCAACCGGTTGGTTCAAAGCCACCTGGAATCTATTGATAGCTTGTCGAAAGACACCCAGCTCAACAATATTGTGCAGTTCGCACGAAGGCCGCTCGGCAAACCATGCGTTTTGCCGGCTCAAAGCAGCCGGACCGGGTTCAGAAATCTCAAGGCGCGTCCGCACGTCTCAACCATGGTTAGCCGCGATCATCCATAACAGGGTTGGCGACGAGGATGGCCGGAGCAGACGGCGAAAGCAAATGCTCCCCCCGCAGCACGTTGTGTGTGTGACGCTGATGCTCCCGCTTGGTTCACGATTGCCAATTGTGATGTCAGCTAAATTTCTTGTGAGGGACGCCTAAAAGAGGTAGAAACAAGGCACCAGCATCCCGCGAGCCGTGAGCTAGCCCGAGAACAAACTGTTAAGGACTGTTTATGAAACGCCTCATGCTGTTCATCGAGCCCAAGGCGGCCCAGCTCAACATCTTCTCCCAGTTCACCCTGCCACGGCTGGGGAGTTTCATCCTGGCCGGACTGGTGAACCGCCGGTCTGATTGGAGCGGCCGGGTTTTTATCGAGGGACGCCGGCCATTCAACCTGGCGGATTGGATTGCGAAACACGGACGTCCGGAGGTGGTGGGCATCTCGACGATTACCGCGACGGTCAAGCGGGGTTACGCCATCGCGGACGAATGCCGCGCCCGGGGGATTCCCGTGGTTCTGGGCGGCGCCCACGTTACTTTCATGCCAGATGAGGCGCTGGAGCACGCGGAGCTGGTGGTGCGTGGGGAGGGCGAAGGGGCGATGAACGCCTTGCTGGATCTCTGGCGGGAGGGGTATGTGGAAACCCCGCACCCCGGTTACGCGGACGTGCCAAACCTCTCGTGGAAGGATGCCGCAGGACGCATTCGACACAATGCGATGGCGCCGTGGATCAGCGATCTGGACGCGCTGCCGACACCGGATTTCAGCCTGGCGGATGGGACGGCCGATTGCGTTATCGGGCGCAGAAGGACCGTCATGGTGCAAACATCTCGCGGTTGCCCGTTCGACTGTTCGTTTTGTTCGGTGACCGGCATGTTTGGGCGAAAATTCCGGTATCGGTCGGTGGCCTCCGTGCTCGAGGAACTGCGTCGTTACGACCGGCCGGACCACTTCGTTTTTTTCTGTGACGACAACTTCACGGCGAACCCGCGGCGGGCGCGCGAGCTGGTGGAGGCGATGATCACCGAACGATTCCAGTTCCAATGGTCCACACAGGTCCGCGCGGATTTGGCGCGCGATCCCGAGCTGGTGCGCCTGATGAAGCGGGCGGGGTGCCATACCGTGTTCATCGGCTTCGAGTCGGTCAATCCCCAAAGCCTTGCCGAGATGAAGAAGAGCCAGAGTGTGGCGGACATTGTCCAGGCGATTGAAGTGGTTCAGGGGGCGGGCATCCATATCCACGGCATGTTCGTGTTCGGCTTCGAGGGAGACACCTGGGATACGGTCGAGGCCACGGTCGCCTTTGCGCGGGAGCGGAAGCTAACCAGCGTCCAGTTGCTCATTTTAACCCCCCTGCCGGGATCGCAACTCTACCACCGGCTCTGCGCCGAAGGGCGGATTACGTCGTTCGACTGGGAACTCTATGACACTCATCACGTGGTGTACCGGCCGGCGGGTTTCACCCCCTACGAGCTTCAACAGGCCCAAATCCACGGACACACGCAACTGTATGCGCTGAGTGAAGGCTTGCGGAAACTGGTTGCCGGCCGCTGGGTGGCGGCGGGCCTGTCGTTCTACGCCTGGAAGATCAACCGGGCCTGGCAGAAGGCGAACCAGACCTATTTGCGGAGGTTGGCGGCCGCCTCGGAGCCGCCGCGCTCGGGGGGAGCGCCTTTGAGCGCCTGCAGGGCGGCCCGTCACGGATAGCGACAGCCGTGCAGATTGCCCAATCGCGGTGGTGTCGTCCTGCATTCTGCAGGCTCAAACCGGGCCGGTTCCGTCAGGGGTTATCAGCCCCGCCCGCCATGGTTCGGCCATCGCTCAGGCCGAAAAACGGCGCAGGTCGTTGTGGGCAGAGCGCTTGAGAGCCTCCCGACGATGCGCGCCTCACACTGTATCCGCAACCCCGGTCCGCCGGAAGCCTTTGGCACATTCCACGCTGAAGGAAGGCGTTCAGAGACGAACCCGCAGCAACAAACAAAACAGAGATAGAAAGAAAAAGAACGAGTATGTCACTATTAAGCATTGTCATCACCCTCATCATCGCCGGAATTTTGCTGTGGCTGGTCAACACTTACATCCCAATGGATGGAAAGATCAAAAAGATCCTCAACATCGTGGTGGTCGTGGTGGTGGTCATCTGGCTGCTGAATGTCTTCGGCGTTTGGGGCCATCTGAGCAACGTGCGGGCTGCGATCCCATCGCCGGTCATGGGCACGACAACCTCCAGCCTGGTGTCGGTGCCAGTCCCGCCGGTGAATTCGGGATGCCCGGTGCGGACCTGAGACTCGCATCAGCACGGGGGCCCTCCGAGAGCCGTCTGGACGGGCAGCCTTGCAGCCAGAACTCACCTGTCGTCGCCCCAGTTTCTGGAGATAAACCACTGAGGAGGCCTGGCCTGAATCTGAGCCGGGTCAAACACCTCCCCCAGCGCGCGTAAATCCAGCACCTGCTCGGGCAGGAGACTGAGAGTCGGAGAGCCGTTGTTACTCGAGTAGTCCCAAAAGGAATACCGGTTAACGCCGTCCGGAATGCCAGCGTCGGGACCATAATCCATCGGGGCGCAGACCAGGTCAATCACCTGGCTGTCGGCTATGCTGTAGAACCTTATGGCAACTTTTGTCTTGTCGCCGATGGCTTGGATAAACTGTTCGTGATTTGGTATCATAATGTCATTGCATTTGCTTTCCCTTCTTTCTCCAGCTAGTAACGAGCCAACCAAACCGCAGCCGAGCCAACCTTTTCCCTTTAACTGGCTTGGGTGGACGGCAGGCAACGCCGGGAGGCCGCAGGCGGCCGGCAAAACCTTTGCAACGTGCAACCCCATCGCCAGCACATCGTGCGTTTCGCAACGCAGAGGGCGGCCGCCGATTGGCTCCGAAAACTCTCTTGGCAGAGAGATCCCCGGCCTCCATGCCGCCGGAAACGCCGGACCTGGGCGCTTGCGGGCAAGGTGTTTGCGGTCTGGAGGGAACGCCTCCTCGACTCGGATTCCCGCCCCTGGCACCTGGCCCCTGCTTGCGATGGCACGTCGCAGGCTACAGACAGGCCACAGGCCTCCAAAGGCCAACCGAAAGAAAAAAGAAAGAAAATTATATGTTATACACAATTGCAGTGGTCCTGATCATTCTGTGGCTGGTCGGTCTGGTCACCAGTTACACCATGGGCGGGGTCATCCACGTTTTATTGGCGATCGCGCTGATCATGGTACTGGCCAACTTTTTTTCCAGTCGGCGGCGCGCCTGAGCACGGAATCGGACCTGCGGATTACCCGACTAAACCTTGGCACATTACCGAAAGGCTGTTATGAACCGCATTGTTTCTTTGGCGCTGCTTGCGGGCGGCATTGTTCTCATCGTGATTGGCATTAACGCCACGAACTCTTTTAGTTCGGATGTGTCACGATTCTTCACGGGATCACCCACGGACAAAGCCGTTTGGATGCTCATTGGAGGCATCGTCGCTTCCGTGGCTGGTCTGGCGATGTTCTGGCGCGGGTCCAGGCACGCCTGACCCGTGCGAGGAGTCGCGACGGCGGAGCGGACAGGAGGGTTGTGGAGGAATCTCTGTCAATGCGTCGTAAGCCTCTGCGGGGGACCCGCGTCGTGACGCGTGGCCTCTGCCGGCTGGGGGAGATGGCATGCCGGCAGTGGGATGAGCTGCGGCAGGCGGCGGCGGTGGTTGGGACAGCCGTGGGCCTCTCGGTGCAACCGCGCTGCTGGGTGGGTCCCGTGCGCCACCACTTTGCGCGACAGGTGCTGAAGGTTGGAGTTGAACCGGTTGGGTTTGTCTGCGTCCTGGGAGTGTTTGTGGGGATGTCGGTCGTGGTACAGCTCGCCTTCTGGACCGGCAAGGCGGGACAATCGGAGTTGCTGGGGCCGCTGCTGGTCGTGGTCGTGGCGCGCGAACTGGGCCCGATTTTGGCGAATCTGGTGGTGATCGTGCGCAGCAGCGCGATGGTGACGGAGCTGGGCGTGCTCCGAGCCAGGGGGGAGATCCCGATGCCGGACCCGCCGGGACAGGATGCATTCCTGCAGGTGGTAATGCCTCGCGTGCTGGGGATGGCCCTATCCGCGCTTTGCCTGACGGTTGTGCTTGTCCTGGCGGCGCTGGCGAGCGGCTACCTGTTTGGGGCCTGGCTGGGCAAGGGCAGTCGCGATCTTTGGTTCTTCACCACCAGCGTGCTCAACGCCCTGCGGCCTCAGGATATGGTCAGCATCGTGGCCAAGAGCCTCCTGCCCGCTTTATTCACGGGGGCCTCCGGTTGCCTTGCCGGGCTGGGCGTGGGCGGGGCCCTGGACATTCCGCGCGCCACGCAACAGGCTCTGATGCGGTCCACCGCCGGACTGTTTGTGATTTCGGCGGTCGTGTCACTGCTGGCTTACCTTTGATCATGAACCCCCCTCCTGTCATCCCGCATTCGTTCGAGGCGATGGCTGGTCCACCCCCGGCCTCCTGATGGAAGAGCGTTTCAAATTTCGGCATGTCCACGCCATCACGGGCACGTTTGTGCTGGTGGTGCTGGCAGTGCTGATTGCCGCCGTTGTGCTGGCCGGGCGCAGCCAGCGCTGGTTCATCGGCAATGTCACGCTTCGGATCATTCTGCCCGAGGAGGGCGCCGCGGGCATCCGACCCGGCTCCGAGGTTTACTTTTTGGGAACGCTGATGGGGACCGTGGCCGATGTCAGCGTCAATCGGGCTGGGCGCATGGAGGCGCAGGTAACCATTCGGCGGGACTTTTTCCGGTTCATGCGGACCGACTCGTCGGCGGTTGTCAAGAGAAAGTTCGGGGTGGTGGGGGATGCTTACTTTGAAATCACCCGCGGGGACGGCCCGCAACTGCCGGAGAAGAGCGCCGCCATTGTCTGCAACGCGCTGCTGCCCAGCCCGCTGGAAGTGGCGGTCGAGGAAATCCGTAGCGAGGCCGTGCCCGCGATAAAGAAACTCAGCACGGCGCTGGGCACGTGGAACGTGCTCGGCTCGAACCTGATCACTTCGCGAGACCGACTGGACCGGCTGATCGAGCGCGCGGACCGCATCGTGGCCGACCTTCAGCAGGGGAAAGGGACTGCGGGGAGGCTGCTGACCGATCCCACCGCCGCGGAAGAGCTGAAATCCCTGCTGGTCAAGGCCAGCCATTCGCTGGACGGGTTGGAGGTCACACTGAAGCGGCTGCAAACGAGCAGCGGCAACCTGGAGCGTGCCAGCACCAATCTGCCGGCAATCAGTGAGGCGCTACGCCATGAAGCCGAGGATCTGCCCGGGCTGGTACTCCAAACGCAGAGTTCGATGCGTGAACTGGAACGGTTGATCGAAGCGATGCAGCGGCACTGGCTCCTTCGCAAATACGTGAACCGGACCAATCCGCCCCCCCTGCGGCCCTTGCCGCCGAGCGAACAAGCGCCCAAGGCGCCGATGGAGGGGCTCCGCACGCCAAAGGATTCAAGCCGATGATGAGGCCTTCAACAGTTTCGCCGCCAGAGACGATCAGGCTGTTGTTTTGCCGACAATGTTTTCGATGCAACTTGCCGGATGGCCCGAGCGGAAGCCGGGCACATTGCACGATACCGTTGGGACGACGGCACCGCTTACACGATGCCGGAAAGAACGAAGCGACTCGGAGGCAATGGTTTGGGGCTTGGTCGCCAAAACCGGCCCCGCACCTGCTGGTCCAAGAGCGAACAAAAACCTGTAATCCAAGAACAAAATCAAAACACAAATATGAGCACATTCATTAAACGCCTCGTGGTGGTGCTATTCGTCACTTCCGTCCTGGCCCTTGTCGGGGTCGGCTGCAATACGGCTCACGGCTTTGGCAAGGACCTTGAAAGCGCCGGCGAGGGCATCCAAAGCGGCACCAAGTAGCTCCCGCTTGAGGGAAAAAACAGGTATGCCGAAGACATCGCCAACGGAGCGGCTAATCGTCGTGTGCCTGAGTACAATCGCTTTGATGGCCTGGCTGCCGGGTTGCGCGGGCAGTCGGCATGATCCAGCCGGCGGGGCCGCGACAGACCCTTATCGCGCGGCGAAACCAGCCCACAATCAAGCCACGGACTCGCTGATGGAGGACCGCCGCACGGCGGAGCGTGTCCGGGAAGCCCTGGCGGCGGCAACCGCCGATTACAAATACGACGGAGTCAAGGTGATGGCCCGCGATGGCTGTGTCCAGCTTAGCGGGTTTGTCAAGACGGACGCTCAGATAACCCGGGCCGGAGAGGCCGCCCGGAGAGTCGAAGGCGTGAATCGAGTTGAGAACACCCTTGTGGTCAAAGAGTGAGCGAGTCCAATTAGGAGACGTTCGTGCAAACAATGAGCGGTCTTTTTTCAGGTTTGCGGTTCCGCCTGGCGGCGTTGGTGGTGTTGGCATCACTCCCGGCGGTGCTGCTGACCCTGCATATCGCGCGGCAAGATCGCCAGCGCCAGCACGCGGCTTTGAGGCAGCGTTCGCAAGACCTGGTCAGGCTGGCCGCACGGAAGGAAGACGAGCTGATCGCCGGGACACGCCAACTGCTGCGCGCGGTGGCGGAGTCTTCGCAGGTACAGTCGGCCCGGTGGGGCGACTCCACCCGGTTGCTGCGCACCCTTTTCGCCGACTACCCGCGCTATGCCAACCTGGGGGTCATTAAGACTGATGGCGAGGTGGCGGCCAGCGCCCTGTCGCTGACGCAACCGGTCAACCTGGCCGACCGGTCGTTCTTCCAGCGCGCGCTCTCAACGCGCGATTTGTCCATTGGCGACTATCAGATCGGTCGCATTACGGGCAAGCCCAGCTTCAACCTCGGCGCTCCGGTTTTCGATCCGTCCGGACAGGTCCAGGCCGTGGTCTTTGCCGCGCTGGATCTGGACTGGGTCAACCGTTCGGACTATGCGCTCCAGATGCAATTGCCCGAGGGCGCCACCTGGACCAAAATTGATGGGCAGGGGACAATCCTCGCGCGTTATCCCGAACCGGAAAAATGGCTGGTGGGCGAACCCCTGCCGGAAACCTCGTTGTTGGGGACCTTCTTGACGCGAAAAAACGGCGTCCTCGAGGCGGTGGACCCCAAGGGTCATTCCGTCTTTTATGACTTCACCTCCACGAGAAGCGCGCTGGTCGCCGGCGACGTGATCAGCATCCTCAGCATCCCGAGAAAGGCGCTCTTTGCTGAGCCGGACCGCATGGTGATGCGAAACCTGAGCTCGGTGGGGATTGTAGCCGGTCTGATGTTGGCGATCGGCTGGATCGGCAGCCGTTACCTGGTCCTGCGGCCCATCCAGGCGCTGCTGAGTTTTACCGAGCGGTTGGGCGCGGGGGATTATGGCACCCGCGCCGCCTCGCCCCGGGCCCGGGATGAACTGAGACAATTGATGCGGGCCTTTGACCGGATGGCCGATGCCCTGCAACTGCGCGAAGCGAAGCTCCGGCAGAGTGAGGAACGATTTCGGGCGCTGGTGCAAAACTCGACTGACGTCATTGGAATCACGGACAAGCAGGGGCTCGTCCTGTATCGGAGCCCGAATCTTCTGACCGCCTTGGGGTATGAGGTTGCCGAAGTGATGGGCAGGAGCATCTTCGACTTTTTTTGGCCGGAAGACCTTGAACGGGCGCAAAGCAGGTTTGCGGCCCTGGTAGGCGCTCCCGGCCATACGCAGAGAGACGAATACCGCCTGAGTCACAAAGACGGTTCGTGCCGGTTCATTGAATCCACCAGTTCCAACTATCTGGAAGACCCCGCCATCGGCGGGATTGTCTTTAACTACCGCGACATCACCGAACGCAAGCAGGCCGAAGGGAAACTCCAGGAATCTCGCCAAAGACTTCAGCGGCTTTCGGGCCAGTTGCTGAAGGTGCAGGAGACCGAGCGCCGGCGCCTTGCCCGCGAGCTCCACGACGAGATTGGCCAGGCCCTGATAGTTCTCAACAACAACTTGCGGGCGCTGTTGGAAGAGGCAGGCGACCACGGCCTGGCTCCGCGCTTGCAGGAAAGCCTCCAGGTGGTCCAACGCCTGAAGGAACAGGTGCATGACCTCTCGTTGAACTTGCGCCCGTCCATGCTCGACGATTTGGGCTTGGTCCCGGCCTTGCGCTGGGTCGCCGAGCGGCAGGCGGCGCTGGCGGGATTACGGGCCGAAGTCTGGGCGGACCCTTCTCTGGAGCCGCCCCGGCAGGATCCCACCTCAGTGGCCCATCGCCTGGATCCGTTAATCGAAACCGAGTGCTTTCGCGTGGCGCAGGAAGCCTTGACCAACGTGGTGAAACACGCCCACGCGCGCACAGTAATCGTGGAACTGACCCGAAACGGAGACCAACTTCATTTATCCGTGCGCGATGATGGCCTCGGTTTTGAAGTGGTCCGGCTTCGGGAACAGGCCGTGCGCGGAGCCAGTCTGGGCTTGTTGAGCATGGAGGAACGCGCGACGCTGGCCGGCGGCGGCCTCCAGTATCATTCCACCCCGGGCCAAGGCACCGAAGTCCACGCCTGGTTCCCGCTCAAGTGGGCGCATCCCGCCGTCTTGATCGGAGCGACATGACCCTTCCCGACAATTCCAATCCCGTCCCCCAACGCATTCGCGTCCTGCTGGTGGACGACCACACCCTGGTACGAGCGGGCATTCGCGCGCTGCTGGAGAGGCTTCCAGGGGTGGTGGTAGCCGGGGAGGCTCGAGACGGCCGCGAGGCGCTGGACCTTATGAAGGCGGAGCCGCCGGACGTGGTGCTCTTGGACATATCCATGCCCGGCCTGAATGGCCTGCAGGCGCTGGCGCGCATGACCCGGGATTTCCCGAAGGTTCGGGTCATTATTCTCTCGGAGAAATCCGAAGATGAGTACATTTGGCAGGCCCTGAAATCCGGCGCGTCCGGCTACCTGCCCAAGCTGGGGCCGCCCGCCGAATTGCAAGCGGCGCTCAACAGAGTCGTTCGGGGCGAAATCTACCTCAGCCTGGAGATCTCCCGACGGTTCCTCAAGAAGTTCCCCCTCGAACACATCGCCCGCTCCCGCAGCCCGCTTGACCAGTTGACCCCTCGCCAGCGCGAAATCCTCCAACTGCTGGCCGAAAGCCACACCACCAAGGACATCGCTTCGATCCTCAACGTGAGTGCCAAGACCGTCGAATACCACCGCGCGCAATTGATGGCACGCTTGAACATTTTCGACCTGCCGGGACTAACCCGTTTCGCCACTCGAAACCGACTGGTTAGAGATGGCGCGCTTGATGATTCCCGACCTGCAGGGACCAAGAGCCTTGGGCGCTCGGGCCCGATTGAATAGGACGGAAAGACTTTGAAGTTGACCAGCTCCCAGCGCGAAGCTGCCGCCGGCGGAACAAAAACCAAGGCCAACAGAATGCTGGCCGGGGTCAGCCAAAGGGGGTTGATTTTCACTTTTCGGAACTTGCCGAGGGGTAACGGCATCTGTTAGTGTGGCGGCGTGCAAAGGCACTTGGCGGTCCACGCGCAGGCATTAACCCCTGGCCGTGGCGCTGCCGAAGCTCCAGTGCACACTGATTTGGCCGCTTTAAGAGTGGCATGCTGGGGTGGCGGGGCGCGGTGGCCCTTGCGGCGCTTCGCGTATGAGTCCGCAGCCTTTTGCGGGCATGAACGCAAACGCAGGCCGGAAATCGAGAATCGCGCGGTTTTTACAGGTTGCCAGAGTAGCTCAGGGGTAGAGCAGAGGACTCATAAGCCTTTGGTCGGGGGTTCAAATCCCTCCTCTGGCACCACTCCAACGCCAGGGAACCAAATGGCGACCCTAAGGGGACTCGAACCCCTGCTACCGCCGTGAAAGGGCGGTGTCCTAACCGCTAGACGATAGGGTCGCTCAAAAAGCGTTCGTAATATATTCGCCCCAACCAGCTTGTCACGAAGAAAAAAAATTGTGGCTTTGCTTCGCTACGGGATGCAGCCGGCCAGGGGCCTTGCACAACCCAGCAGGCTTGCAGGCACTTGTGTGGCAACCGGAACGGTTCCGGCCCATGGTCGGGTAAAGGTCAACTTGAGGCGCGGCCAGGTGGGGTTGCCTCAGCAGCGTTGGGGAACAGCCGGGTCCGAGGCAGAGAGCGAACAGGCAACTGAACTGGCGGATTGCTTTGGGACAACTTTTTAACTAGGCTGTTGGAAGCTTAAGGCATGAAAATCTATATTGATGGCAAATACTACGACGAACACACCGCGAAAATCTCGGTTTTCGACCACGGATTGCTGTATGGGGACGGCATTTTCGAGGGCATCCGGGCCTACCACGGGCGGGTGTTCAAGCTCAAGGAGCACATTGACAGGCTCTTCTGCTCCGCCAAAGCCATCCTGCTCGACATCCCGATCGGCGCGGATGCGCTGATGAAGGCGGTGGTGGAGACTTGCAGGCGGAACAAGATCCGGGACGGCTACATTCGCCTGGTGGTTACCCGCGGGGTTGGCACGCTTGGCTTGAATCCCAATCGCTGCAAGAATCCCTCGGTCATCATCATCGCGGACAAGATCCAGCTTTACCCGCCCGAGTTCTACCGGAAAGGGATGGAGATTATCACCGTCCCCACCGTCCGGAGCCTGCACAGCGCGCTGAACCCGGCCATCAAATCGTTGAACTACCTGAACAACATTCTGGCGAAAATTGAGGCCAGCAACGCCGGGTGCGAGGAGGCGGTGATGCTCAACGCCGAGGGGTTCGTGGCCGAATGCACGGGAGATAATCTCTTTATCGTGAAGGACGGCAAACTGTTGACCCCGCCGTTGTCGGCGGGAGCGCTCTACGGGGTGACCCGAAAAGTGGTGATGGAAATCGCCCGCGAGTCGGGGATGGAGGTGGGCGAACCGAATTTGACGCGCTACGACTTGTTCAATGCCGAGGAATGCTTCCTGACCGGTACGGGCGCGGAGCTGGTGCCGGTGGTCAAGATTGACGGCCGGTTGATCGGCAACGGCCGCCCCGGCCCCATTACGCGGCAACTGGTGAGCCAATACCACGCCTTGACGAAAACCTCTGGCGAGCCGATATACGATTAGCGAGATATGTTGTGCTGTGTCTGCAAGGAAAAGGAAGCCACGGTCCACTTGACCCAAATCGCCGAGGGCAAGATGCAGAAGGTGGACTTGTGCGAGGAGTGCGCCAAGACCAAGGGGGTCAACGACCCGATGGGCTTCTCCCTCGCCGACTTGTTGCTGGGTTTGGGGGCTTCCCAGGAAATGGAGCAGGCCGCGGGAGGAACTGAGACGCGCTGTCCGCGGTGCGGTTTCAGCCAGGCGGATTTCAAGAAATCCGGACGGCTGGGTTGCCCGGAATGTTACCGGACATTTGCCGACGCGCTCGACGGGCTGCTCAAGACCATGCACAAGGGCACCCGCCACGTGGGCAAGGCGCCGGAGTCGCTGCGCGCCAGCCGCGACCTGACGGATCGAATCCGGGCGCTGCAAAAGCGGCTGACCAAGGCGATCGAGGCGGAAGACTTCGAGCAGGCCGCGGTGTTGCGGGACGAAATCAAGCAGGCCTCGGCCCAGTTGGGGAGCCCGGCCGCTTCGTGAGGCTGCCATGAATATCCATACCTTCCTTGCGCCACCGGCGGATGTGGCAAAGCGGCGGGGGCCTCACGACCGGATCGTGATGTCCAGCCGCGTTCGCCTCGCCCGCAATCTTAAAGATGCCTCTTTTCCCGGCTGGGCAAAGAAGGCGGAGCGAATTCGCCTGCTGGAAATCATTCGGCCCGCGGTGGCTGCCCTGCCGGACATGCGGGATTCGTTTGTCGAGACCATGGACAACCTGACACCGCTCGACAAACAGATTTTGGTGGAGCGGCACCTGATCAGCCGGGAACACGCGGCCAAAGGGGCGGGCAGCGGCCTGGTGCTCAACCGGGATGAGACGCTCTGTTTCATGATCAACGAGGAGGACCATTTGCGCATGCAGGCGCTGCGGCCGGGTCTCCAGTTGCGGCAGGCGTGGCAGGCGATTGACCAGGCGGATTCGTTGCTGGAGAAGCGGCTGGATTACGCGTTCAGCCCCGAACTGGGCTATCTGACCGCCTGTCCGACCAATTTGGGAACGGGAATCCGCGTCAGCGCCATGCTGCATTTGCCGGGTTTGGTGCTGGCGGAGCACATCAATGCCATCATTTCATCGGTCAACAAGCTGGGGTTGGCGGTCAGGGGGCTTTATGGCGAGGGCACCGAAGCGCTGGGCAACGTGTTCCAAGTGTCCAACCAAATGACCCTCGGCGAGACGGAGGCGGCCATTGTCGAGCGGTTGGAAAAAGTCCTCGCGCAAATCATCGAGCACGAGGAAAACTCTCGGGCGGTTCTGCTGGAAAAGAAGCCGAAGATGGTGTATAACCACATTGGGCGGGCTTACGGGATTCTGGCGAACGCGCACAGCATCTCGTCCAAAGAGACGATGAATTTGCTGTCGCTGTTCCGGTTGGGCATGGACTTGGATTTGTTTCCGGGGGTGGATCGGTCGCTGCCGGATGAATTGTTCATCCTGACCCAGCCGGCGCACCTGCAACAGCGTTACTCGGACAAATTGTCCGCCGAGGAACGGGATGTGCTAAGGGCCGACATGGTGCGCGAACGGATGAAACAGGTCAGCCGGCCGTTGACCCCGCCGCCCGCGCCGCCGGGGGCGGAATTGGACAAACCCGGCAAGTAACTGCATTTTGAAGTATGAGCGACGAAGCGATGAACAATTTCACCCCGCGGGCCCAGCAAGTGCTGGCGCTGGCGAGGAAGGAAGCCGACCGGTTCAACCACAATTTCGTCGGCACCGAACACCTGCTGCTGGGTTTGATCAAGCTTAACCAGGGTGTGGCCGTCAATGTGCTGCAAAAGCTGGGGCTGGACCTGGAGACCGTGAGGATGGAGGTCGAAAAGCAGGTCGGGACGGGTCCGGACCAGAAGATGATTGGAAACATTCCCTATACCCCGCGGGTCAAGAAGGTGCTGGCCCTGGCCGCCAAGGAAGCCAAGGCGCTGAACCACACTTATGTGGGCACCGAGCACATTCTGCTGGGGCTGTTGCGGGAAGGCGACGGGGTGGCCGCCCGGGTCCTGAAGAACCTCGATGTGGATATCGAGCAGACCCGCCAGGAGATTCTCAAGGAGCTGGACCCCAACTTTGCGGCTCAGGAAGAGGGGCCTGGCGAAGCCCCCGAAAAGCCTGCCCCGGAAAAACGGGGCGAAGTCAAGACCCCGGCACTCAAGGCCTTCGGGCGGGACCTGACGGAAATCGCGCGCAAGGGCGAAATGGACCCAGTCATTGGCCGAAAGGACGAAATCGAGCGGGTCATTCAGATTCTATGCCGGCGGACGAAGAACAATCCCGTGTTGCTGGGGGAGGCGGGCGTAGGCAAGACCGCGATTGTGGAGGGGCTGGCGCAGGAAATCGCCGCCGGGAACGTGCCGGAGTTGCTGCGCGACAAGCGGCTGATCACCCTGGACCTGGCACTCATGGTTGCCGGCACCAAGTACCGGGGCCAGTTCGAGGAGCGCATCAAGGCGGTGATGGACGAAATCCGGCGCTCGAAGAACATCATTTTGTTCATTGACGAGTTGCACACCATCGTCGGGGCGGGTTCAGCCGAGGGCACGATGGATGCCTCGAACATCATCAAGCCGGCGCTGAGCCGCGGGGAACTCCAATGCATCGGCGCCACGACGCTGAACGAATACCGCAAATACATTGAAAAGGACGCGGCCTTGGAACGGCGTTTCCAGGCCGTGAAAGTCGAAGCCCCGTCCATTGAGGAAGCCATTCTGATTCTCAAAGGTCTCCGGCCCAAGTACGAGGACCACCACAAAGCCGAGTTCACGGACCGGGCGATTGAAGCTTCCGTCAAACTGTCCGACCGGTACATCACGGACCGCTACCTCCCCGACAAGGCGATTGACCTGATGGATGAAGCCGGGTCGCGGGCGCGGATCGGAACGATGACCCGGCCGCCCGCGGTGAAGCAACTCGAGAGCGAAATTGAGGAGATCAAGGCCAAGAAGGAGAAGGCCATCAAGAACCAGGATTTCGAAGGGGCGGCCGCGATGCGCGATCGGGAGAAGCAGGCCAAGGAGAAACTGGAGACGATTCTGAGGGAATGGCGCACGACGCGGGAGGAAAAGCGCGTGAAGGTGGACGAAGAGGACATTCTGCACATCGTGTCCAAATGGACCGGCATTCCGCTCCAGCGCATGGAGCAAGGCGAAATGCAGCGGTTGCTGCAGGTTGAAGAAGAGATGACCAAGGTGGTCATCGGCCAGCGCGAGGCGGTTTCGGCGCTCTGCAAGGCGCTGCGCCGCTCGCGGGCGGACCTCAAGGACCCGCGCCGGCCGATCGGCACCTTTGCGCTGCTGGGCCCCACCGGCGTCGGGAAAACCCTCCTGGCCAAGACCCTGGCGGAGCAACTGTTCGGCGACTCCAAGGCCCTGATCCAGCTCGACATGAGCGAGTACATGGAGAAATTCAACGTGTCGCGCCTGATCGGCTCGCCCCCGGGCTACGTGGGTTATGAAGAGGGCGGGCAGTTGACCGAACAGGTCCGTCGCAAGCCCTACTCGGTGGTGCTGTTTGATGAAATCGAAAAGGCCCATCCGGATGTCTGGAACATGCTCCTGCAAATTCTGGAGGAGGGGAAACTGACCGATAATGTGGGCCGGGTGGTCAACTTCCGCAACACGATCATTCTGATGACATCGAACGTCGGGTCGGACACGATCAAGCGGCAGTCCACGCTGGGCTTCTCGCCGATCACCGACAACGACAGTTACGAACGGATGCGCGAGCGCATTCTGGAAGAGGCGAAAAAGACGTTCCGCCCGGAGTTTCTCAACCGGCTGGATGACATTGTTGTGTTCCGCTCGCTCACCAAGCCGGACCTGATTCAGATTCTGGATTTGGAGATCAGCAAGGTGGTGCAGCGGCTCAAGGCGCGTAACATCGTGCTGCAACTGGACGAGAAGGCGAAGGACTTCCTGGTCAGCCGCGGCTACGACCCGCAGTATGGCGCCCGGCCGATGCGGCGGGCGGTCGAGCGGTTCCTCGAGGACCCCCTGGCCGAAGAGATTCTCAAAGGCGCGTTCCACGAGGGCGAGCCCCTGGTGGTCAGCGCCGAAAACGACCATTTGACTTTTTCGCAAAAGGCGGCTGCCGAAGGAGCCCTTTCCAGCTAAGGCACTCCTCTCCTCAAGCGCGTCCGCAGAGCGGCAATGGGCGGTGTCTTGGACGAGCCTGTGAACCCCAAAGGTCGTTGTATGGGCGCGCGGTTTTGATAACCTCCCATCATGGGTCTCACTGCAGGCCAACGATTAACGCTAACCGTGAGCGACGTCGCGTTTGGCGGGGAAGGCGTTGCACGGGTGGAGGAGTTTGTCGTGTTTGTGCCCTTCGTGCTTGCCGGAGAAGTGATCGAGGCGGAAATCACGGAAGTCAAGAAACGCTTTGCGCGTGCCTCGCTGGTGCGGGTGATCCAGCCCTCACCAGACCGCGTCACCCCTCCCTGCCGTTATTTTGGCGCGTGCGGCGGATGTCAATACCAGCACGTGGCCTACGCGGCGCAGCTCGAGCTCAAACACAAACAGGTGCAGGACATCTTCGTTCGAATTGGCGGCCTGGACGCCGGCGTGGTCGCCCCCGTGGTCCCCTGTCCCCAGCCCTACGGCTATCGCAACCGGATCATGATTCGTTCGCAGTGGGACAAGTACAAGCAGGGGCTGAACCTGGGGTTCATCCGCGCCGACAGCCGGCTGGTGGTGGACATCGAGGAATGCAGGATCGCCGAGCCGGCCCTCAACGAGCAACTACGACAAGTGCGCGCCCATCCGCCGCCCAAGGGCGGGCTGAAGGTGGTGTTGCGCATTCCTCCCGAGGGGTGGGAGGTGCCGCCCGATTCGTTCTTTCAAAACAACTTCTTCCTGCTGCCGGAACTGGTCAACGAAGCCCGCCAACGCCTGAAAGACAGCGGCAGCCGGCACCTGATTGACGTGTATTGCGGGGTGGGCTTTTTCGGGATCGAACTGGCGAGCAACGTCGAGCGCTTCGTGGGGGTGGAATACGATCGGATGGCCATTCGGGCGGCGCGGGCCAATGCCGCGGCCCGGGGTTGCACCAACGGCGAGTTCCTGGCGGGCACAGCCGAGGAACTTGTTCCCCAGGTGTTGACCCGCTTTCCGCCAGGGGAGACCACGGTTCTGCTGGACCCGCCCCGCAAGGGTTGTCAGCGCAGTTTGCTGGAACTGCTGCGGCACGGCGGGCCTGAGCAACTGCTTTACATCTCCTGCCACCCTGCCACTATGGCGCGCGACTTGAACATCTTGTGCACAGACAATGTCTTTAAAGTAGTGCGAGTGGCGCCGCTGGACATGTTCCCTCAAACCGCGCACGTCGAGTGCGTGGCCGATTTGCGGCGTTCGAGCGCCACGGCGCCTCCGGCCACCACCGGAGGCTCTTCCCAGCCTGCGCATGACGAACGATAAGAACCCCGAAACCAGTTACCAGGCTCAGTACCCCCTCGGCCCAGCCCGCAGCTTCGTGCCGGTTCTCCTGCCTTGGGTGATCGGGGGAATGGCGCTTTTGGTTTATGGCCTCACGCTTAACCCGTGGGTTTCCCTGAACAGTTTGGGAGTGATTGGACGCACTTCCGGGTGGAGCTGGCAACCCGAACTGAGCGGTCCACTTTATTGGCTGGTCACCTATCCTTTCCGCTGGCTCCCGCTCAAAGCCATCCCCCTGGCCCTCAACCTCTTCTCCTGCCTTTGCGCCGCGCTGACCCTGACGCTGCTCGCCCGTTCCGTGGCTCTCCTGCCCCACGACCGCACTGAGGAACAGCGCCTTCGCGAAAAGAGCACCTTCTCCACGCTGAGCATTCGCAGCGCCTGGCTGCCGCCGGTGCTGGCCGCGCTGGTATGCGGGCTGCAACTCACGTTTTGGGAGCACGCGACGGCGGCCTCGCAAGACATGTTCGATTTGCTCTTGTTTGCCTACGTGATCCGTTGCCTGCTGGAATTCCGCATTGATGGCCGCCAATCCTGGCTGTCGCGGGCCGCTTTTCTTTATGCGGCGGCGATGACCAACAATTGGGCCATGCTCGGGTTCTTTCCCCTCTTTCTGATCGCGGTGGCCTGGGTCAAAGGCTTGAGCTTTTTCAACCTCCGGTTCTTGTTGCGCATGTTCCTGTGGGGGCTGGCGGGTTTGTGCTTTTACTTTGTGCTTCCCCTGGCCGCCGCACTGTCGGACCACGCGCAGTTCACGTTCTGGCAGGCGCTTCGCCTGCAGGTGGCGCAGGAAAAAAACCTGCTCTTTGGGCTGCTTAACAAGCGGGTGTTGTTTAACCCGCAGGCTCCCTGGTGGGTGCTGGGTTTGCCCTCACTGTTGCCGGTGCTCATCATCGCCATTCGCTGGCCCTCCTATTTTGGGGACCCCAGCCGGCTGGGCATCGCCGTTTCCACGTTCGTCTATCACTTGTTCCACGGCGTTTTGCTGCTGTACACCGTGTGGATCGCTCTGGATCCGGTTTTAAGCCCTCGTTCATACGGCATCGCGGGCCTGCCCCTTTATTATCTTGGCGCGGTCTGTATCGGCTATTTTGCGGGATATTTTCTGCTGGTTTTTGGAACCAAGCCTGTCGGCCGGCCCCGGCCGGTGCCCCGATTTGTGCCGTTAGTCCGGGGCGCGGTATTCGCAGCGATGTGGGCCGTGGCGGCGGGGGCGGCCGCCGCGCTGGTGTATCTGAACCTGCCGCAGATACGCGCCACCAACGGCCCCATGCTCGCAGACTACACCGAGTCCCTGATTCGGGCGCTGCCCGCCGAGCCGGCGGTGGTGCTGAGCGACGATGTCTGGAAGCCCTGGCTGGTGGAATCCAGAATGGCTTGGGCCGGCAAGGAGAAGACCCACCTGTTGCTCCATGCCTCGAGCATCAACCCGGCGTTGTTTCCCGAATCATTGCGAATCCCTGCCTACAACCGCTTTTTGAGGCGGTATTATGGCGAGCGGTGGCCGCTTGACCCCGACCAGGACAAGGTTGATCTGTACGATCAGGCCACCCTCGCGCGACTCATGGCCGCCCTGGCCAAAACCAACCAGGTTTGCTACCTCAACCCCAGCTTCGGCTATTACTTCGAACTGCTTTACTCGGAGCCCCATGGGATGATTCAATACCTCAGGCTCTGCCCCACGAACAGCCTCCTGCTGCCCTCTTTCTCGGAAGCCGTTCTGCAATCCAACGCCGCGTTCTGGAGCCAGGCGGAAGCCACCCTCCTGCCGCCGGTTCTCAAGGCCATTGTGCCCCCCAAAGCCACCAACGGATTCGGGGCCGCGTTGGCGAGAATTCGCGCCACGCCCAAACCCATCCCGAGCGGCCGCTGGCTGGCGCAGGAATACTCCCGCAACCTGAATGCCTGGGGCGTCGTCCTCCAACGTCACGGGCGGCTTGCCGAGGCCCAGTCGGCCTTCCAACGCGCCTTCGACCTGAACCCCGACAACGTCGTGGCGGAGGTCAACCTCCAGTGCAATCAAAACCTGCAAGCCGGCCGCAAAAGCAGCGTTCGCCGGTCCAAATCCATTGAAGACCAATTCGAAAAATACCGCAGTTGGGAGGGCATCATGCTGCCCAATGGACCTTTTGACGAGCCGACCATTTGTTTCCAACAGGCTTACGTCTTTTTTAAAGGCTCGAATTTTCGCCAGGCCGCCCAACAATTCGACCGCGTCCGGCAATTGGACCCGGATAACTCGCAAGCCAATCTCGAGCTGGCAAAAATCCTGATCCTCAGCGGCATGGTGGAGGATGCGCTGAAAGAATTGGAACCGCTGCACAACCGACCGGAGGTCCTCCAGGGCACAAACTCCGTCCGGATGCAACTCTTGTTCCTGGAAATGGCGGCCCATCTGGCCGGCAACGACGTCGCAACCGCTGACCGCAAAGCCAAAGCGGCACTGAAAGTCACCCCCGATAATGAGGAGGTGCTTTCCGCCGCCAGCCAGGCTTTTCTCGCGTTCCGCTGCTACTCGAACGCCCTCGAGTATATCGAACAACGCCTTCGGCTCAAACCCGACGCGCCGGGTCTGCTGCTGGATAAAGGCTATGCGTACCTCCAGCTCAACCAGCTCGTCCACGCCATCCCCCCCTTGAACCGCGCCCTGGCTCTCGAGAAGGATCCCGCTTCCGCAATCCACCTCACCGCCCTTTACAATCGCGCCCTGGCTTACCTGCGCAGCGAGCAATACGACCTGGCGCGCCGCGACTACGAAACGCTTCAGAAGCAGTTTCCCACCGACCCCATCGTGCACTACGGCCTGGGTGAAGTCGCCTACCATCGCAAAGACTACAAGACCGCCATCACGCACTACGAAATCTTCCTGGCCAACAGCCCGACCAACACGCCCGAAGCGACCAACATCCTGGCGCGCTTGAACGACCTCCGCAGCTCGCGCTGACCTTCCCATGCGCGTCGTC
>CAZVYG010000031.1:0-49190 GCA_964631605.1 uncultured Verrucomicrobiota bacterium | reverse complement strand
CGGTCCACATCTCCGCGCCGAGAGCCGCCCACGCTACTCGCTAATGATTGGGGTCGCGGAGTGAAGCGGAAGATTGACAATTAAACTGGAAAATGAGAACAGCTTTGTTCAGAGAAACAGTCAGGTGACGACTGGCAAGATGAAACGCGATCTGTATTTATGAAGAGCGCATTAAGAGCGGTCATGCTGCTCGCAATCATGCTGACGACGAGTAGCACAAGGAGGGCTGCGATGGCAGCGCAGTACTTCCGCATTGTCGGACCAGTGCCGACCGCCATCACCGATGTGAGCGCCGATGGTATTGTGACATGGACAAACCAGCCCACGAATGCGGTGTTCACGCTAAAAAGTGCGCGGACACTTGACGCGGGGTGCAGTTGGCTGGACTGGATAAGAGTACCCGCAAGCAATTCCGTCACGGCGCATCGCGTTTTTGATCCGAATCCGCCCTTGGGAATGGCGTTCATTCCTGGCGGTTTGTTCGTAATGGGCGATGCTTTCAGCGAGTGGGCCGGGGAAGAATTGCCGTTGCATTCCGTGTATGTGAGCGCATTCCATATGGATACTCGGGAAGTGACGAGGGAACTCTGGGAGGACGTGAAAGCGTGGGCAAGCGAGCACGGCTACGCATTCTCACAATACAGCGGGGGCGGCTGGAGTTCCAGTCACCCGGCGCAGACCTTGTCGTGGTATGACTGTGTGCTTTGGTGCAACGCACGAAGTGAGAAGGAAAGCCTGACGCCGTGCTATTACACGGACGCCGGCCAGGGGACGGTTTACAGAGCGGGGGCGCTTAACATTAGCAACGACTGCGTGAAATGGAATGCAAACGGTTATCGCCTGCCAACCGAAGCTGAGTGGGAAAAGGCAGCGCGCGGAGGGGTGGAAGGGCGTCGTTTTCCGTGGAGCGAAACGCTTCTTATCACTCATGCCTTGGCAAATTACAACAGCACCACCAACTACGCGTACGACACCAGCCCGACGCTGGGATTTCACCCTGACTATGGGGTGCCGGTGTGTACCAGCCCGGTGGGAACATTTCCTGCGAACGGCTACGGCCTGCATGACATGGCTGGAAATGTGTGGGAGTGGTGCTGGGACTGGTACACACGCTATGACGCGGCATCCGTGACAAACCCCCGTGGTAATGAGTCCGGGGCATACCGGATGCTGCGAGGCGGCGCATGGAATAGTGAAGCTGTGGCTTGCCGGGTGGCGCACCGATACAATACGCGCCCCAATGCCAGCCTGAGTTCTTATGGGTTTCGGACTGTACGGACGGCGGCAGACTAAAACGAAAAGGAACTACACCGAAAACAATTCATAATTGTATTCTCGAGTGAAACACTCTGATTCGGTATTTTGTAATGCACCATTCCTGCGGAAGCAGCGCGGCTGGCTCGGTAAACTTGCCTTGGCCCCGTGCCTTGCCGTGCTCTGTGGGTGTGCCAGTTTGACTTTCACCTACGAACCAACTCCCCCCGAAACCCCCTATTTGGTGATCGAGAAGACCCAGTATTGTATGACCTATCTGGGAGGCTGTGAGTTTAGTCCAGGTGTTTACAAACCGGAATTCAGATCTGTGCAGAATGGAAAGGTGCTGGCGATCTACTATAGGGCTCCCCAGGAAATGTACTATTCGGGCACAGAGCGCATGTACATTCCCCGAGTTGGGAAGGGGCTGTCTGGCTCCGTGGCTATCGGGGACAATACGGGAACCTACGAAGGGGGAATTGTCAGATATGTGAGCCCAGGGGCCAAAGTTTCCTATGGTAGGTGGGTCAGACTAAAGTCTGGCATTGAGAGAGCTGCCGCAGAAGGTCCGCTGCCGCTTGAATACACTTTGGTGTCAGAGGAGGAAGCCAAGAAACTGACTCGCTGAAGAGGGCCAGTGATCCCTGTTGCGTGGAATTACTCCGAGCGGAGGGTGGTCCCCGGAAGCGCCGTTGCGCCAGCACTGGCACTGAAGGGGCCGCCGGGAGCGGGCGTCCAGGGCGGCGAAGCGAAGGGGCGTCAAGTGGTCTCAGCGCGGGAATTACGCGGCATGACGCGAGGTCACGCAGCACCCCGCAGCGTGGCGCAAGGGGTGTCTTTATAATTCTCAAGCCAACCAATGAGGTGCGAAACCACATCTTCCGGACAACGGTTCCAAAAATATGATCCAGTAGTCAGAGGATGGCGTGTTTATTGGAAATTGGCTGACCCTGGTAGGTGATAGTCGCGCGCGCATCGTCGGCAAGAGGATGGACCGGCTAAGGGGAGCGGAGCCGGTAATAGCGTTCGGGGCCGGGGGCGGCGGCATTGGTGACGGACAGGAGGGAGCCAGTGCCCGGGACGGTGACGAGGAAGCTCCATTGTTGAGGCGGAAGTGATTCAGCGTACTCGACGGTGTAATCGCGCCCGGCCTGAGTTTGGAAGCTCAGCACAAAATCAGCGCCGAAGAACGCGACGCTGGCGATGAGCAGCTCAGGTTGAGGGCTGGTGACGTGGAGGCTGACGAGCCGGGTGGTGTTGCCCTGCCCTGACGTGGAGTTGAGGAAGCTCAGCGTGTCGTTGTAGGTGCCGGCGGAGAGGGCGTTGGCAGTGGTGTTGATAGAGGCGATGAGAGTAGCGGAGGCGCCGGGGGCGAGTGTACCGCCCGCAGCGGACAAGGTCAGCCATGGCTGGGTTTTGGAGGCGGTCCAACTGAGAGTGGCCGAGCCCATATTCGTGAGGGTGTAATTAAATGCAGCCGGCGAAAACGGACCGCCGATGTTACCGGCAGCGGAGAGAGGGGCGGAAGGCGTTACGGCCAAGAACCCGTTGGTGATGGGGGCGAGGGCATAGAGTTCCCAATTGGAGGTTCCGTCATCGGTGGCGCGGAAGCAGAGTTGATTATTGAAGGGCGTGAGGTGCTGCGGGTAGCTGTTGCCGGAGCCGGGGTTGATGTCGGCGACGAGTGCAATATTGGTTCCGTCGAAGTGGAAGAGTTCGTAACCGGTTTCGGGAGTGGTGGCAACGAAGTAAACGGAATTGTTAAAGACGGTGAGATGCTCGGGATAGGAGTCGCCGTAGGGGTTGAGATCGGCGACGAGCGATGCGCTGCTGCCGTCGAAGGAGAAGAGTTCCCAGCCGTGCATGCCGTCGGTGGCGGCGAAGTAGAGTTTGTTTTGGAAGACGGTCAGGTTTTTGGGGAACGAGTCGCCGAAGGGGTTGATGTCGGCAGCGAGTGAGGCGGTGGTGCCATTGAATCTGTAGAGTTCGCAACCGGCCGCCACGGTGGCGCGGAAGTACAGCATCCCGTTGTAAACGGTCAGGTATTCGGGAGCGGAGCTGGCACCCCCGGTGTTGATGTTGGCGGCGAGGGAAGCGCTGGTGCCATCGGTTTTCCACAGTTCATAGCCGGTAGTGGGGTCATAGGCCTGAAAACAAAGGGAGTTCCCGAATGGAGTAAAGAACTTCGGGTAGGAACTGTTATTGAATAGGAATCCGGGATTGATGTTGGCGAGCAGGGCGGCGCGGGTCCCGTCGTGCTTCCAGGGTTCAATGCCGTTGGCGCCGTCATCGGCGGAGAAGAAGAGCGACCCGTTCCAAGTGGTGAGGAATTCCGGGTAGGAGCTGAAGTTGGTGCCGGTGTCGGGGTGAATGTTGGTGGCGATGACGACGGAGGAGCCATCGAAGCGATAGAGCTCGTAATTATCAATCGCGCCGGAGGTGGCGGAGAAGTAGAGGTTTGTGCCGAGGACGGTGAGTTCCCGCGGCCAAGAGCCGGCAGCGTTGGTTTTGACGGAGTCGTCGGGATCAGGATTGATGTCGGCCACCCGGACAGAATTGGTGCCATCGGTGCACCAGAGTTCACCGCCGCGGCGTTCATCGTAGGCGGAGAAGTAGAGGAGGCCATGGTACTCGGTCAGGCCGGTGGGTGAGGAGTTGTGCCCGGTCAGGCCGCCGTAGCCGTCGGGAGTTTGGAGTGGATTAATCTCTGAGACGAGCGTGATGTTGGTACCGTCGTACTTCCACAGCTCTTCCCCGGTGGCGAGGGTGGTGGCCCCGAAATAGAGGGCACCCTTGTAAAGGGTGAGGTCGTAAGGGAAGGAGCCATTGGTGCCGGGGTTGAGATCAGCAACCCGGTAAACGAGCATTTGCTGGGCGCGAGCAGACAGCGGCTGGACAGGCCCGAGCCAGCAGAGGGCCAGAAGGGCCGCGATTGGGGGGAGGATATGTTTTGTCAGGTTCATAAGGCGGCGGCGGATGGCGTGGTTTGCGTGTTCGTTGTTTCTGGCACGCCCCAGTGAGCCCGGTACATTTCGGCGTAGCGGGTGTCGCGGCGCACGAGCTCATCATGGGTTCCGGTTTCGACGATCCGGCCATGCTCGAGGACGATGATTTGATCGGCCTGGCGGACGGTCGAGAGGCGATGAGCGATAATGAAAGTGGTGCGACCGCGCATAAGGTCGAAAAGCGAGGCGAGGAGAGCCTGTTCGGTTTGGGAGTCGAGTGCGGAAGTGGGCTCGTCGAGAATGAGAATGGGGGCATCCTTGAGGAATGCCCGGGCGATGGAGAGGCGCTGGCGCTGGCCGCCCGAGAGATTGACCCCGCGTTCTCCCAGGAGGGTGTCATAGCCCTGCGGCAGGCTCACAATAAAATCATGGGCTTGAGCGCGGCGGGCGGCTTGCTGGATTTCTTCACGCGCGGCACCGGGTTTTCCGTAGGCGATGTTTTCGGCAATGGTGGTGGCGAAGAGAATAGGATCCTGGAGGACAACGCTGACCTGGCGGCGCAGGGAGGCGAGGCGGATTGAGCGCAAATCGTGGCCATCAATCAGCAGGGCGCCGGCAGTGGGGTCGTAGAAGCGCAGAAGGAGGCTGGCCATGGTGGTTTTGCCGGCCCCGGTTTTGCCGACGATGGCGATGACGCGTCCGGGTTGGACGTTGAGCTGAACGTCCTTGAGCAAGGGCTGACCGGGGGCGTAATGGAAAGAGACGTTGCGGAATTCGATGTGGCCGCGCACGGAGGGCAGATCGATGGCGTCGGGACGGTCAGAAATGTCGGGAACGGCGTCGATGATTTCGAAGACGCGCTGGAGTTGGGCGCGGGAGGACTGGATGACGCCGGCGCTCTGACTAAATGTGTTCATGGGCTGATAGAGAATGCCCAGATAAGCAAGGAACACGAGGATGTCTCCAACCGACAGGCGGCCCTGAATGACCTCATGGCTCGCGAACCAGACTACGGCGGCGGTGCCGATGGAGACGGTCAAGCCGGCGCACGCGGCGTAAGCGAGTTGAGTGCGGGTCATGCGCTGACTGGCCACGAGACTTTGCCGGGATTGGTCCACGAAACGATGGCGGGTCTCGGGTTCGAGGGTGAAGGCCTGGATGGCGCGGATGGCGGAGAGGGATTCCTGAACTGAAGAAACCAGGGAGGATTCCTTCTCGTGGTAGGCGCGTGACTGCTCGTTGATGTGCCGGCCAAAGGCGCGGATGATGAGGTAGAACAATGGCGTGACGGCGATGGTGACCAGGGTAAGCCGTGGGTTGATGTTCAACATCACGACGATGGCTCCGACCAGGACAAAGCTGCTCGTGATGATTGGAGCGATCGCGCCATTGAGCAGGGTTTGGGCCGCATGGGCGTCATAAGCGACGCGATAGACGGAATCGCCAACCTTGGTCCTGTCGTGGTAGGAAAGCGAAAGGCGATGGAGCCGATCGCAAGCGTGGCAGCGGAGCCGCTGAACGATCTGGGCGCCGGCGCGCAGGAGGAAGAAGTGCCCTACCATAGAGGTAACGCGATGCAGGACGGCCAGGCAGAGGATTGTGATGCAGACCGCGGCGATGCCGCCGTGGAGATTTCGCGAGCCCAAGGAGGGCCAGAGGCTGGAGAGCCAGGCGGGCGCGGGATGGCTGCCGAAAACGTAATCAACCAGCCACTTGATCGGCCAGGGTTGAAGCAAGTCAACGGCAGTGGCAAGGAGCAGAATCGCGATGCCGCCCAGAGCTTCGGCGCGCGCGGCAAGCCAGTAAGTGGTGAGACGCCGGAGCATAGTCAGTAATTGGCCTTTGCACGGGGCATGCCGAGGGGCCAGCCGCAGTCCCTGGCCATTTGGGAAACGGCCTGGATCATGGTTTTGCGCGCGCGAACGAAGTGGTAAAGGATGAGGACGATCGGGAGGGCCAACGGCGCCAAATAAAGCGCCTGGGTGATGCCGGTAAGCATGGCCATGAGCAGGGCCACGACGCACGGGGCATAGGCCTTGGTGGTCGTGGTGACGCGGAAGCGAATATAGTGCTCACCTCGCTCGAGGACTTCCTCATAGACGGAGGTGAGTTTCAAGCGGTAGGGGCCGGGGCCGAGGACCTCAATGTCGCCGGTATCCCACTCATTGCAGGGGCGGGCGATCCAGCCGCAGGATTTCATATGGGCGAGGAGATGTTGGAGCCAGCGCTCGCGCTTCGCGAGATTGCCGTAAAGTAAATCGGCATCGGGGTATTCCCAACGCTCATTGCGCAGGTGCCAGATCCCTTTCATCCGGCCGGCAGCCCGGGCGAGAGGTTGCCAGAGGTGGAGGAGGCTGACGAGAGCGAGGCCGCGCCAGCACTGAGAGCCGGACCAGCGTTTCTGCTCAACGGCACGCCAGCCGGCGAGGAGCGCGGTGGTGGCGGAGAGCAGGAGCATGGCGGTGGCCAGTCCGAGCAATCCGCAGCCGAGCCAGGGCGGGCCGAACGCCTGGGTGAGCAGGCCGGAGGCCATGGTGCAGCCGGTCAAGCCGAGCCACTCCGCAGTGGAAAAGATCTGGTACCACCAAGTGAGGAAGGGCTGGTAAAGGGATTGGAACTGCGCGCCACCGAACAAACCCTGATACACCTTTGGACGGAAGACGAAAGGCAGGCCCTGCCGCCGCAGGTGGGAGTGGACGCTGTCGTAAACGCCACCGCCCCAGACGGGATACCCGAAAAAATTGAAGCGGCCGGGGTAGCGCATCTGGAGGTGTGCCTCGGCGTAACCGTAACCTTTTTGCTGGCGCAAGTAGCCGCGCACGGTAGGACGGCGATGGTGCCAAACCAGCGCACTGGGATGGTAAACGATCTTCTGCTGGGTGAGGAGCAGCCGCCAGCAGATATCGACGTCATCACCAGCGGCGCGGTGCCGGGCATCGAATTTACCCGCTTTGTCGAAAGCCGACTTGCGATAGGCCATATTGCAGCCGGGGATATGCTCGGCCAGTTCGTTGTCGACAAGCACGCAAGTGGGATTGCCGGGGGACTGGTCAACGCACTGAGCCACGAACCCATCCTGCGGCGGGGACAGGTTCGGACCGCCGACAGCGGCGGCGTTGTGCTCTTCCAAGGCGGAAACGACGTAATATAGCCAGTCAGGGTCGGCGTAGGCGTCGCTGTCAATGAAGGCGACGATTTCGCCCTGGGCATTGTCGATGCCGAGATTGCGCGCTTTGCTGAGACCGCCGTTGGGAGTGCGAATGCAGCGGACGGGATAGCGTTGCGCAATCAAATGAGTGCCATCAGTGGAGCCGTCGTCGATCACAATGACCTCGTATTCGGGATAATTGAGAACGGCCAGGGATTTGAGGCACTCGTCGAGCGTTGCGGCGGCGTTGTAGCAGCAGACCACGACAGATACTTTTGGCCACCGGGAGTCCTTGCGAGTGCGATAGAGGTTGCCCTGATAGATTCGCCGGACGGCGTGGAGGGCGGGTTTGGGACGGCGCTGGGCGTCAGTGAGGCCGAAGGCCCAGCCCTCGATGTCGGAGTTGAAGATGCTCCATTCGTCAGTCCACGCGTAGATCGTAACCCCGCAGAGGCCTTTCTCGAAAGCGGCGCGAATTTGCCAATCGAGAAACCGTGACTGGGCGAGTTCGCCATGTTTGGACGCATCCAGTCCGATTTCGGCGAGCAGGACAGGTTTTTCGTGGGCCAGCGACTGGAGGCGCGCCAGGTAAGCGCGCAGTTCCGGTTCCCGCTCGAGATAGATGTTGTAAGAGTCAACGTCCAGGAAAGGGAGGCTGAGATATTCTGTGGGCGGGTGATTGATGTAGGTGGTAAGCGCGTGCGGGGCCTGTTCTTTCACGA
Organism: uncultured Verrucomicrobiota bacterium; assembly: GCA_964631605.1. Classification (GTDB taxonomy): domain Bacteria; phylum Verrucomicrobiota; class Verrucomicrobiia; order Limisphaerales; family UBA8199; genus JARKQH01. The sequence continues at coordinate 41,121 of CAZVYG010000031.1, read as the reverse complement.
GGCCGTTGAGCTCGGCGAGAAAGCGCTCGATGCGCTGTTTACCGTACCAGCGGGCCATCAGTGGGGGGATTTCATTGCCGAGCGAGAAGATCAGCATGGCCGGGTGATCAGCCAGGCGCCGGCTGTGCTCCCGGGTCCAGTTGTGGATGTAGCGGACCCGCTCGGGGTTATCAAAGTCGTCGCAGCGCCGAGGGCCCCAGCAGATGTCGGCGATGATGTAGAGACCGGCTGCGGCGGCCTGATCGGCCAGCCAGTCTGGCGGAGGGGTGTAGAGGCGGATGGTGTTGATACCCGCTTCGCGCATTTGCTGGAAATCCGTGCGCACCCGGTCGCGAGCAGGAAACGGTTCCCCGTCCGCATTGAGCCGGAAGCTGCCGTAGGTGACGCCTTTTACCCAGAAACGAAGGCCGTTGACGAGCAGGAAACGTCCGGCGGCGCAAGGCCGCAGGATTTGAGACAGGGCTGGTGAGGACCCGGCGCCAAAATCGCAAAGGCCGGGGGCGGGAGCCTGACGGGCGGAGGCGGTGGGCTGGACCGGGGAGGCGGCGGGCATGACTCAATAATTGGTGTAAACATGTTTGTCGCGCACCTTGCCCTTTGCGATGGCCTCGGCATGGCTATCGGCCGCGAGCGTGTTGACGCGAGCCGAGTGGCGATAGCGGAAATTGGCCCCCAAGGCATCCATGGTGGCGTAAACCTGGTCGCGATCCTCGCCGACGGGGATGGGCAATTCCGCAGCGGCAGGGGACCCGTCGTTCCAGTAAAGGAAAGAACCGCTGCTGCCCAGCACGCCCCAGAAGATCGCATGAGAGCTGCCGTCGGCGGCGTATTGAATGGTGTCGGCGACGACGATGGTTTCGGAAGGGCGGCGAACGGTGTTGGGGGAGGCAGGGCCGGATGTGGGTGTAATCTCCTTGCAGAGGTTTGGATTGGCAGAGTAATTGAGGACGAGGTTGGTGCCTTTGCGAGCGGCGGAGGGGCACGTGAATAATTTGGTGCGGGCCTCGGGTGTAAGCGGATTGGGAGCGCCGCCTAGTTGCGCGCCGAGGCAAAGGTCCCACTGAGTTACTCCTGCCTGGCGGCCCGGTGGATAAAAGCCACAGTCATCGGTGTACAAAGCCAGGCCGATGCCCATTTGTTTGAGGTTGTTGAGGCAGTTGCCGGAGCGGGCTCGTTCCTTGGCGCGGGCCAACGCCGGGAGCAGCAGGCCGGCCAGTATGGCAATGATGCCGATGACGACCAGGAGTTCGATGAGGGTGAAAGCCTGCTTGACGAACTGAAATCTACCACACTTGGGCGACTCGTTGCTACTGGACCTGTGATTCATAAGGAGCCAGACTGTTATAATAAACCAAATGCTCCCTCTCCGGTCAACGCAATTAGCGTGCCAGCGTGCCAGAAACCACATCGGGCCCCCGCAGGGGTGATTTTTTCTAACTGCAAATAAGCTACCGCATGTGCAACCAGCTTGGCCCTGTGTCCAGTTTTGAGCCAAGCTGAGTCGAGGAGCCGAATGAATCTGCACGGATTCCGGAGAGCAGTCTGATTTCATTTGTGAAGTTTGTGTACGGGCAGCGACCATTGGAATAAGTAGTCAGGTCCTCGCGATAGTCCGCAATTTGGCAGAAATCTGGAAATGCGCCCCAGTGCACCACAGTGCGGCCAAAGGAGCAGACACAGGGCCAAGGACGGCGAAAGTCGAAAAAAAACACCGCGACCTCATCCGGCGCAAACGTCACGCCAAATACTGTGCCAAAAATTGGCAATGGGTCGCTAAAAGGGCCACATTTCTGCGGTTTTCACATGGTGTGGCGTCAGCGGATGTACGCCAAAAACCCCTGAAAACACCTGGTTTCCAGGGGCTAAATTGGTTGCGGGGGCTGGATTTGAACCAGCGACCTTCAGGTTATGAGCCTGACGAGCTACCGGGCTGCTCCACCCCGCGATCGAGGCTTACAGAAGCATGCCGCAAACGGCTCGAAGCGCAAGCCCAATTGCAATTTTTTTACCCGGCGCCGCGCCAACGCCAACCCCGGCTTGGGCTGCGCCACGGTCCACGGCACCCCCGGCGGGGGACCGCGGCCCGCGGAGCCGTCGCGTTTCATAAGATATTCTTTATCAGCCATGAATAAGATATAATTTGCCATCGCGGGCGCGCGGGGCTGAAGATGCGCTCCGGCAGAATAAATGCCGGCGGGATCGCGTCTAACGGTCAAGACGAACCGCTGCCGAGCGGGGCGGAAGCCCAAGGCCCGGAAAACAGCAGAGTATAAACTGTGACAGTAACAGACCGATAACGGAGATACGGAAGATATGAAAAGACTGCTTTTAATCGCCCTGGCCACCGCGGTGGCGGGCGTGTTCACGGCCGGGGCGGCGGACGCCAAGGCCATTTGGGACAAGGATTGCGCCAAGTGCCACGGGGCGGAAGGCAAAGGCGACACCAAGATTGGCCAGAAATTGAAGGCCAAGGATTATACCGACGCCAAGGTCCAGGCGGAGATGAAAGACGCCGAAATGGTGAAGGCCATCAAGGACGGGGTGAAGGAAAAGGGCACCGACAAGACACTGATGAAGGCCTTCCCGGACCTGACCGATGACGAGATCAAGGCGCTCGTGAAGCATATCCGGGCGATGAAGAAGTAGCCCGACGCGGCGGAAAGAAGGAGGACGGAGGAGAGAAAAGACCTGAGATCCGGAGGCTGAAATGATACGTCGCGCGTAAGGCGCAAACGGTCTTGAATTGGGGAAGTTCGGAACACCAAACCTTCGTGGTTTGGTGTTCTCGTTTAAAGGGGAGCCGCGGGGCGGGCTGCGGCGCCCGGACCCGGACCCCATGCGCTTCTGGCGCGTGGCGGCTTTCACGGTTGCAGTCAGGGGCCAAATGGGCACACTGAAGGGGCGTTACAGGAATGATCGTGAGCAACCCGCTTGCACCGGACAAAGTTTTCGCACTGGTGGACCGCCTCAGGGCGGTAATCGAGGATTTTGCGGACCGCTCGAACCGGTTGAGCAGCGACCATGCCTCGCGGGCGTCCCGGGAGCGGCAGCGATGCCAGGCGGCAATCGAGGAGCAGGAACGGAACGCGGTTGCAGCGCTGGCGGAGGCAGAAGCGGCTTTTGCGCGCGAGCAGGCGGCAGCCGAGGCACGTTTCAACGCGCGGAAAGCGCGGATCGGGCGGGCCTACCAATCCAGCCGGGAACAACGGCTCAAGGAGATCGAGGATCGGACGGGGGCATTCAAATACGAGCTGCAGAAAAAGACGCTGCAAGCGGAGCGGGACCGCGATGCGGGGCTGGCGGCGGCGGCCCAGACCGCCGAGGATTTTCGCAAGGAGCTGGCGCAGGAGGAAAGGCGGCTGGCGGGTTTGGAAGGTCGCGCCCAGCGGGGATTCAAGGGTTACCGCGGTTTCACCCGAGGTTTCTTCTCGGCGTATGAGCAGGGACCGAGCCCCGCGGCGGACGACCAGCAGCGGCTGTTGGCGGATCTGCGCCGCTACTTGACGGCGGCCGAGGAACGCCTGGGGAGGTTCGACCGAATCTGGTTGCTGCGCTTACTGCGGTATTGGCCGTTGTGGCTGGTCCTATGCGGCGCGTTGGTCGGGCTGGCGCCGACGCTGCGACAGGCCGGCTACGCCCAGGCGGGCGTTGTGGCCGCGCTGGCGTTCCTGGTGTTGATGGGATTGCGCGCGCTGGCGGTCCGCCGGGCCCGCTCCACCGCGAGGGAGATTTCGGAAGCGCTGGCACAGGCGCGTCACACCCATGATGCCTGCGGGCGGGCCGCGGAGGCGCATTACGCCGGCGAGATCGAGCGGATCAGGACGGAGTATGTCAACAAGACGCGCGCGTTCGACCAGGCCCTCAAGCAGGCCAGCTCGGTCTCCGGCCAGGAACGGGTTGGCGTCAGAATGGAGACCGATGAGCGGACCGTGCGCCTCACTGCCCGGCACGAGCAGTTGTATCGCGCGCGGTGCGAGCGGCGGGAGCGCGAGTATGCGGCGGCACGGGGAAGCCTCCAGCGCGTGGCGCAGGAGCGCATCAAGGCGCTGCGCGAGGGCTCGGAAGCGACCTTGCGGAAACTGGAGGCAACCCTGGCGGAGGAATGGCGGCGGCTCGAGGAAGAATGGCAAACCGTCACAGGCCCTCTCTGGCACGAGGTCGAGGCGCTGAACAACGAAGCAGCCCGGTTGTTTCCACCCTGGGAAAGTTTCCGGGCCAGGGAATGGACGCCGCCGCCGGTGTTTGCGCACGCGGCCAAGTTCGCCGAGTTGCGGCTGACCCTGGATCAACTCTGTCGCGCGGTGCCCCGGGACGCGCGGCTGGCGCTGCCCTCCGGCCCCCGCCTTTCGCTGCCCCTGTGCCTCGCTTTCCCGGACCAGGGCTCGATCCTTTTCGAGACGAAGAACTCGGGGCAGCAGCAGGTCATCGGCGCCCTGAACAATCTGATATTGCGCTTGCTGGCCAGCGCGCCGCCGGGCCGGTTGAATTTCACCATCCTGGACCCGGTGGGGCTGGGGCAGAATTTCGCCGGGGTCATGCACCTGGCGGATTACGAGGAGCAGATCATCAGCAGCCGGATTTGGACGCAGAGCGGCCAGATCGAGCAGAGGCTCGGCGAGCTCAACGAGCACATGGAGAAGGTGATCCAGATGTACCTGCGAAACGAGTATGCCACAATCGCCGAGTACAACGAGCAGGCGGGCGTGATCGCCGAAAAGTATCATTTCCTGGTCGTGGCGGATTTTCCGGCGGGGTTCACGGACACGGCAGCACGACGGCTGCTGAGCATCGCGGCCAGCGGCGCGCGCTGCGGGGTTTTCATGCTCATTCACTGGGACCAGCGGCAGCCGCTGCCACAGGATTTTTTGCCGGACGAACTGCGCAAGCACTGCCTGTGCGTGGCGGCGCGCGGCGCGGACTTTGTGGTCCCCGCGCGCCAAATGCCCGGGATGGAGCTGGCGCTGGAGGCGCCGCCGCCCGCCGAGCTGGCCACCGAGTTCATTCAGCAGGTCGGGCTGCGCAGCCGGGACTCGAGCCGGGTCGAGGTCCCTTTCGAGCACGTGGCGCCGAAGCCGGAAGAGATGTGGAGTGCGGACACCACGCAGGAGCTGCGGGTGGCCATTGGGCGTACGGGAGCCACCAAGCTGCAGTACCTGGAGATCGGCAAAGGCACCTGCCAACATGGGCTCATCGCGGGCAAGACCGGCTCGGGCAAATCCACCCTCTTCCACGTCATCATCACCAACCTGGCTTTGTGGGCGAGCCCGGACCAAGTCGAGTTTTACCTGGTGGATTTCAAGAAGGGCGTCGAGTTCAAGGCTTATGCCCAATGGCGGCTGCCGCACGCGCGCGTGGTGGCCATCGAGAGCGATCGTGAATTTGCGGTGAGCGTCCTGCAGCGCGTGGACGAGGAGTTGAAACGGCGGGGCGATTTGTTCCGGGAACTGGGAGTGCAGGATTTGCCGGGCTACAAGCGCGCCGGGGGAAAGGAGCCGTTGCCGCGATGCCTGTTGATTGTGGATGAATTCCAGGAGTTTTTCGTCGAGGACGATCGTCTGGCACAGACGGCGTCGCTGTTGCTGGACCGGATTGTGCGGCAAGGGCGGGCGTTCGGCATCCATGTGTTGCTGGGGTCGCAGACGCTCGGGGGGGCTTATACGGTGGCGCGGACGACGCTGGGCCAGATGGTGATCCGGATTGCGTTGCAATGCAACGAGGCGGACGCCTACCTGATCATGGACGACACGAACCCGGCGCCGCGATTGTTGTCCCGCCCCGGTGAGGGCATCTACAACGATGCCGCCGGCGCGCTCGAGGGGAACAGCCCCTTTCAGGTGGTCTGGCTGCCGGAGCAGGTCCGAGACGAGTGCCTGGCGCGAGTGCGAGCGAAGGCCGAGACCTCGGGCCAAGCCTGGTTGCGACCCATTGTTTTCGAGGGAAACGCCCCGGCGGATGTGCGGGAGAACACCCTGCTGTCGGACCTGCTGGCGGCGCCCTTGCAAGCCCCGGCCGCCACACCGCGGCTCTGGCTCGGGGCGCCCAACTCGATCAAGGGGCCGACGGAAGCGGTGTTCCTGCGGCAGAGCGGCAGCAACCTGCTGCTGGTGGGCCAGCGGGACGAGGCGATGCTGGCGATTCTAAGCGTGGGATTGATTGCGCTGGCTGCGCAGTTCCCACGCGGCACCGTCCGGTTTATCCTGTGCGATGCCACCCCGCCGGGCTCCTCTCAACGCGATTACTTCGAAGCCGTCTGCCAAACACTGCCGCACCCGGTCGAGCGGGTGAGAATTGGGGAGCTGGACGGGGTGATGCAGCAACTGGCTGCCGAGATGAAGCAACGGGCGGAGGACCCACAGGCGGAGTCCGCGCCGCCCCGGTTTCTTCTCATCCACGGATTGCAGAAGATCGCCCGGCTGCGTTACGAGGAAGATTACGGTTTTTCGACCTCGGAATCGGACGCCGCGCCGAACCCGGCGGCAGTGCTCAATCAGATGATTTGCGAAGGGACGCGCCTGGGCTACCACGTGATTGCCACGTGCGACACGTACAACAACGTGAATCGTTTTCTGAGCCGGAAGGCGCTGAGCGAATTCGAGATGCGGGTGCTGTTCCAAATGAGCGCGAACGACTCAGCCAGCCTGATGGACAGTCCGCGCGCCAGCCAGTTGGGATTGCACCGGGCGGTATTCTACAACTCGCAAGAGGGGCATATCGAGACGTTCCGTCCCTACGCGCTGCCGGGTCGCGACTGGCTGGAGGAGGTGCGCCGGGCGCTGCTGGGCGGCGCCAGAGCCTGAATCTCGAGCCAAGACTGCTGGGGTGCGTGCTTTGGCCTCGTCGGGAGGACGTCTCGCCCTGTGGCCCGCTTCCGGCGGCCGTGGCACGGTGTTTCTGGCGCAAAAACTGCTATCCAAGAGAGGTTAAGTTGTGTGCGATTGCACAGGCAGAATGCACACACAAAGCCTTGTTTAATAACAGTATATGACGCTGCAACAGTTGCCGTTTAACGCGTTTGATTTCGCCTTGGTGGCGCTTCTGATTCTGGGTGTTTTTCAGGGCCGGAAGCACGGGATGTCCGAGGAACTGATGAGCCTGATCAAGTGGGTGCTGATCGTGCTGGCGTGCGGTTTTCTGTACGAACCGATTGGGCAGGCGATGGCCGCCCAGAGCCCCTTCAGTCTGCTGGCGTGTTACTTGTTTGTTTACAGCGGCTTGGCTCTGCTGATCCTGGGCATTTTTGCCCTGGTTAAGCATCAACTGGGGGGCAAACTGGTGGGCAGCGATATTTTTGGACGCGGTGAATATTATTTGGGCATGGGGTCGGGGCTGGTTCGATTCGCGTGTATGGTGCTGGCCGTGCTGGCGCTGCTGAACGCGCGTTACTTTTCGCCGGCGGAAGTACAGGCCATCACAAATTACCAAAATGATGTTTATGGCAGCACTTTCTTCCCCGGCCTTCACAGCGCCCAGGCAACGGTGTTTGAGAGATCACTAACCGGGCCTTACATCAGACAACACCTCGGATTCCTGCTGATCAAACCAACCAAGCCGGAAAGCAAGGAGCTTCATCAAAAGGAATACGCCCTGCCGCACTAAACGGACTGACGATCGAACCCTGAATGTCGCGCGGGTGTGAGGGAGAGAGGGTGGCAAGGCTCAAAGTCGTCTTAGGCTCGAAGGCGGGACGGTGTCGTCAAGGAAGGGGCGATGTTTCGACCGCCAGCCGCCGAGATTGACAAGACAGGGAACGCTGGCACAGACTCGCTTGTGACCGCCCGCGGGCGGCGAGTCGAGTCGTTGAAATGAAGGCTTGGTTTGGACGAAAGAAAGAGCGGGATCGCTACTACCTGCTTCCCGGGATGGGCGGAAGGGCGCTGCGTCGGAAGCGGCGAATGATCCTGCGATGGTCCATCGCCACGGGCCTGGCGGTCTCCGCGTTGGTGGCGTGCATTCTATACTTTTTGAGCACCAGCCGGTAAGGGGGACGACCTCCCGCACCGGATTGGGAGTTGTATAAGGCGTTCTCCTTGTGTAACCTGCCGCGGGTAATCGGTCAGGACATGACACCCACACTGTTGATCGTGGACGATGAGAAGACGACGCGCGAGGGGCTTCGGGCGGCGTTGGAAGATCGTTATGATGTTTACCTGGCCGAAGATGCGCGGTCCGCCATGGAGCTGCTGGAAAAGGAACATTTCGATGTCTTATTGACCGATTTCCGCCTGCCCTCCGAGGACGGGATGAAGCTGATCGCGCGAGCCAAGTCGCTGTCCAAGCCGCCGATCTGCATTTTGATGACGGCTTACGGCTCGGAGGAGCTGGCGGTCGAGGCGATGAAGCGGGGTGCGGACGATTACATCGCCAAGGGGCGCCTTCAGATTGACGAGTTGGAGATGCGGATTGCGCGGGCGCTGCGGCAGCAGAACCTCGAGGTGGAGAATGTGGCCCTGCGGCAGCAGCTCGACGCAAAGTTCGGGATGGAGGGTGTGGTGGGGGAATCCGCGGCGATGCGGGAGGTCTTCGAGGTGGTGCAGCAGGTGGCGCCGACGCGCGCAACGGTGTTGCTGCAGGGGGAAAGCGGGACGGGCAAGGAATTGGTCGCGAAGGTGATTCACCAGCTCAGTCCCCGGGCCAGGCAGCCGATGGTGACCGTGCATTGCGCGGCGCTGACGCCGACGCTGCTGGAGAGCGAGCTGTTCGGCCATGAAAAGGGGGCATTCACCGGCGCCTATGAACGGCGCATTGGGCGGTTCGAGCAGGCCCAGGGGGGCACCCTCTTTCTGGATGAAATTGGCGAAATTGACGCCACGCTTCAGATCAAACTGTTGCGCTTTCTGGGGGAGCGAACGTTCGAGCGAGTGGGGTCCAACAAGACCCTGACGGCGGATGTGCGGCTCATCGCCGCCACGAACAAGAATCTCGCGGAGATGGTGAAGGCGGGAACCTTTCGGGAGGACTTGTTCTTCCGGCTGCGGGTGGTGGAAATCTGGCTGCCGCCGCTGCGGGAGCGGCGGGAGGACATCCCGTTGCTGGCCGGGGCGTTCCTGGCCGAATTCGCCAAGGAGAACGGCAAGACGGTCAAGGGATTCACCAGCGAGGCGATGGAAATCCTGGTTCAGCATGACTGGCCGGGCAATGTGCGGGAATTGCGGACCGCCATCGAGCATGCGGTGGTGCTCTGTCGCGGCGATAAAGTCACCGCCCGGGACCTGCCGTCCTCGGTCCGAAACCCGCCACGCGAGACGCCCTCAGCCACAACGCCCAATGCGCAGGCCGTCCCGCCGCCCATGACGGTGCAAGAGGCGGAGAAGCGGCTGATCATTCGGGCCCTGCAGGAAACTCAGGGAAATCGAACGCAGGCGGCGCAGCGACTGGGCATGAGCCGGCGAACCCTCTACCGGAAACTTAGCGAATACCAGTTGGAATCACTTTAATCTATGGACTTCTTACAAAAATTCATTCATCGCCTGGAGGTGGCTGGAGGCATGCGTTACCTCCGCAGCGCCGCGCTGGTGCTGGCGGTCCTGATGCTGGCGGTGGCCTACAATTTCCGGGGCTTCAAGAACATGAACACGCTGGAGGCGATGGATGCGGCCCAACTGGCGCGCAATGTTTCGGAGGGCAAGGGTTACACGACGCTCTTTATCCGGCCGCTGAGTATGTACCTGATCAAGAAACGGAACCAGGAGACCAAGGCCGTTCCCACTGTCGGGGAGGTCGCCGACTTTTCCCAACTCCGGACGCCGCATCCGGACCTGGCGAATCCTCCGGTTTACCCGGTGGTGCTGGCGGGTTTGATGAAGGCCCTGCCGTTCCGCTATCCGTTGCCGGAGAAGACGCAGGCGTTTTGGAACCTTCGCGGTAATTTCTGGCGATACCAGCCGGATTTTCTGATTGCGGTATTCAACCAGGTGCTGCTGCTGATCGCGGTGGCGATGGTGTTTTTTCTGGCGCGCCGGTTGTTCGACCGGTCGGTGGCCTGGCTGTCAGCCCTGCTGATGCTGGGCACGGATTTGCTGTGGCGATTCAGCGTTTCGGGACTCTCGACGATGTTGTTGCTGGTTATTTTTCTGGGGCTCGCGTGGTGTCTGATCGTGTTCGAGGAGGAAAACCGGGAACCGCGAGGAGGTATGGGTCGGCTGTTTCTGCTGGCTGCGTTCGCGGGATTGCTGACCGGGGTGGGAGGGCTTACTCGCTACGCTTTCGGCTGGATGATCGTACCCGTGGCGGTTTTTGTGCTCTTGATCAGCAGCCGCAGAGCCGTCCTCCTGTCGTTGGTCAGCCTGCTGATGTTTGCGGCCGTGTTAACCCCCTGGATTATCCGCAACCTGAACGTGAGCGGCCGGGCTTTCGGCACGGCGACCTACACGATCATCGAGAAGACCGGGGCCTCGCCGGACTTCCAACTGCAGCGGACGCTTGAGGCGGACCTGGGCGACACCCTCCTGGACGTGTTTCGAACCAAGGACACACTGGGCGCGCTGCGGACCAAGGTCCAGGTCAACAGTTTGAAGATGATTCAGGACGACCTGCCGCGGCTGGGGGGCACGTGGCTGGCCGCGTTTTTCCTGGCGGGTTTGTTGGTCCCATTCCGAAACCCGGCGACGCAGCGTCTGCGGCATTTTCTGCTGGGGGCCATTGCCGTCGCTTTCGTGGTGCAGGCCTTTGGCAAAACCCAGCTTTCGGAAGACTCCCCCGACATCAACACGGAGAATCTCCTGGTCTTGTTCGGCCCGTTGGTGATTGCTTATGGAGTGAGTCTGTTCCTGCTGATCCTCGACCAGGTGGACTTCCCGTTCCGCGAGCTGCGCTATGTGGTCATCGCGCTGTTTGCGGTCTTGTTCTCGCTGCCCTTGATCCTCACGCTCTTGCTGCCGCGACCGGTCCCACTGACCTACCCTCCGTATCACCCTGCCATCATTCAAGGGATTGCCAATCTGATGGAGCCGGAGGAGTTGACCATGAGCGATATGCCTTGGGCGGTCGCCTGGTACGGGCAGCGCCAGTCGGTTTGGCTGACCCTGAGCGCGCAAACAGACTATTTCGCGATTGATTCGTTGCAGAAGCCGATCAAGGGCCTCTACCTCACCCAGCGCACACTGGACCGCAAATTCCACGGGGAACTGCTGCAATCCGCCCCCGAGTCAACCTGGGGCGCGCTTCTTTTGGACTTCATCGTAAACCGCCAGCAGGTGCCGCCGACTTTCCCGCTGCGCTCGAGCATGCCTGGCCTGTTTGCATCGGGACAACTCTTCCTCACGGACCGCGACCGGTGGCGCAAGAGCCGCGAGTGATTCCCGATCGGGCCTAAGCCGGAGGGCGATGGGCTCTCCGGCGGTGCGTGTGCCGGGGCTTCCGAGGAGCGTCAACCGGATTGGCGGCCGTGTAGAGTGGTGGGCCGCCGTGCGCGCCACCCTCCCGGCAATGCGTGCCGCGGCCGGGTGTGGGGCGGCCCGACAGGGCTGGGTGTCCACCCGAGCCGTTATTTTCAAACGACCGTTTGACTTTTTAAAACATTTGTTTAAATTGGTTGCGTTGATGACGACTACCTTCCATCTGCCGCCCGGCGGCCACAGCAAGCGCGACCGGGCACGGCTCCGGCTGCTGGAGGCCGGATTGCGGGTTTTTGGCGAGAAAGGCCCGCGCGGAGCCACCGTGCGCGAGGTGGCGCGGGCGGCCGGGCAGAACGTGGCCGCGATTTCGTATTACTTTGGCAACAAGCGAAGGTTTTACCTGGCGGTGATCGAAGCGGTAGTCGGAGAAATCCGGGCGCGGTTGGGGGACGTGTTGGGGCAGATTCAACTGCTGCGCCGCTCCGGGGAGCGGTCCCCCGCCCGGGCGACTGAATTGTTGCAAGCGTTCCTGCGGGAGGTTTACCTCCGCATGCTCAGCCGGGACGAGGCGGTGGCCATTGGCCAACTAATTGTGCGGGAGCAGCTCAACCCGACGTCGGGCTTCGAGCTGCTTTACACCCGCGGCTTCCGCGAACTCCATGAGGCATTGTGTTTTCTGGTGGGCATGGCACTGGGACGCGACCCGCGGCAGCGGGAAGTGATTGTGCGCACTCACATGCTGATGGGCCAGGTCTATTTCTTCGCCATGGCGCGCGAGGGGATTCTGCGGCGGCTCGGATGGAAGCATCTCGAGGGAGCGAAAGCCCGGTGGGTGGGGGGCCTGATAGAAGAACATGTGCGCGTCCTGCTGGAGGGTCTGGCCCGCCAGGGGGTTCAGCAACCGGCCGCACCGCCGGCTAAGACCCCGCTCCCAAGCACAGCCCCCGCCCCGTCACTCATCCCATGAAAAAGAAGATCCTGTTCATACTCCTATTGTTGGCGCTCGGCGCCGGCGCGCTGATTTGGAACCAGAACCGGAAACGCGCTGTTGGCGATGCGCCGGTTCAGCTTTACGGCAATGTGGACATCCGAGAGGTGAATCTCGGGTTTCGGGTATCGGGCCGGATTGCCGAGGTTCTTCGGGACGAGGGCGATGCGGCCCAGGCCGGGGAGGTGCTGGCACGACTGGACGCCGCGCCCTACGAACGGGCGCTGGCGGAGGCCCAAGCCCAGATGGAATCCCTGGCCGCGCGGGTGCGATGGGTCGAGGCGGGGTATCGGACGGAGGAGGTTGCCCAAGCCCGGGCGGTGTTGCGCGAACGCGAGGTCACCCTGACCAACGCCGAGCGGATCTTCCGGCGGCAGGAGGAGCTGCTGGCCAGCCGGGCAGTCTCGCAACAGGATCGGGATGACGCGGAGGCGCGCGCGCGCGAGGCGCAGGCGAGGCTGGCTTCGGCGCAGGAACAACTTCGGCTGCTGGAGGCGGGTTTTCGGCCGGAGGAAATTCAGCAGGCGCGCGCGGAGCTGGCGCGGGCGAAAGCGGCCCTGGCCCGGGCGGAATTGCAGGTGGAGGACACGGTCCTTCGGGCTCCAACCGCAGGCGTGGTGCTGACGCGGGCGCAGGAACCCGGCGCGGTGGTTCAGGCCGGCGCGACGGTCCTGACTTTATCCCTGCGCGAACCGGTGTGGGTCCGGGCCTATATCCGCGAGCCTGACCTGGGTAAAATCCATCCAGGCATGACCGTGGATATTTACACCGACTCGCGACCGGCGAAACCGTATCGGGGCAAAATCGGTTACATTTCGCCCCGGGCGGAGTTCACGCCCAAGACGGTGGAAACCGCCGAACTCCGCACCTCGCTGGTGTATCGGCTGCGGGTGGTGGTGGAAAACCCGGATGAAGGTTTGCGCCAGGGCATGCCCGTAACCGTCCAAGTGCGAAGCAGCGATTAAAATGTCCGCGCCCGTCATCCAGCTCGAGGGGTTGCGCAAAGCCTTTCCGGGAGCGAAGCGGCCCGCCTTGAATGGGATCACCGCCCCACTTCGCGGCGGGATTGTTACAGGAGTGGTGGGTCCGGATGGAGCGGGCAAAACCACGTTGTTAAGGTTGATGGCCGGACTGCTGACGCCTACCGAGGGCCGAGTGGTTGTGAAGGGCCTTAACCCCGCGAAGGATGCAGCCACGCTCGCGCCGGTAATCGGTTACATGCCCCAAAAATTCGGGTTGTATGAGGATTTGACGGTGGCGGAGAACCTGCAATTGCACGCCGACCTGCGGGGGATAACGGGCCGCGAGAGGCGGACTTCGTTCGACCGCCTGCTCGCCTTCACCGACCTGTCCCGCTTCACCGGCCGGCTGGCCGGCAGGTTGTCGGGCGGGATGAAACAGAAACTCGGGCTGGCGTGCGCCCTGTTGGGACGGCCGGAAATCCTGCTGCTGGACGAACCGGGGGTGGGGGTGGACCCAATATCGCGACGGGAGCTGTGGCGGATGGTCCATGAACTGGTGGCCGAAGGGCTCACGGTGGTTTGGAGCACGGCGTATCTGGACGAAGCCGAATTGTGCCAGGAGGTGCTGCTGCTTAACGAAGGGGAAGTATTGTTTGCAGGCGAACCGGCGAAGCTGACCGGCCGGTTAACAGGCCGCTGCTTTCAGGCGCGGGACATTGCGGGCAACCGGCGCCAGGTGCTGACCCGGGCGCTTGGCCGGCCGGAAGTTCTCGATGGAGTGATTCAAGGCCACAGCGTCCGCCTGGTGTTGCGGACCGGCCATTCACCCCCGGATCTGCGGCAACTCGAGGCCGGGCCAGCCGCCAGGCTCGTCCCGGTATCGCCTCGTTTCGAGGATGCCTTCATGGATGCGCTGGGCGGCGGTCCGGCCGGGGAATCCGTGCTGGCCCGGCACGCGCACCAAGTCCGGGCTGACCACGAAATCGTGGTCGAGGCGCGCGAGCTCACGCGCAAGTTCGGGGATTTTGTCGCGGTGGCACGTGTGACTTTTGAGGTCCGGCGCGGCGAGGTGTTTGGGTTGCTGGGGCCGAACGGGGCCGGCAAGTCCACCACGTTCCGGATGCTCTGCGGTTTGCTGGCGCCGACCTCGGGCGAGGCGCGGGTCATGGGAATTGACTTGAAGAAAAGCCCGAGCCAGGCGCGCCAGAAGCTCGGCTACATGGCGCAGAAGTTTTCCCTTTATGGCAACTTGACGGTGGGGCAGAACCTCGCCTTTTTCTCCGGGGCCTACGGCCTGCGAGGTCGGTCACAGCGGGAGGCCGTCGAGCGTTTGGTGAACGCTTTCAAGTTCGAGCCCCTGCTCGACGCCCCGACCGATTCCCTGCCGTTGGGCTACAAACAGCGGCTGGCGCTGGCGTGCGCGCTGATGCACGAGCCGGATATTCTGTTCCTGGACGAGCCGACCTCGGGAGTGGACCCCGTCACCCGGCGCGAATTCTGGGCGCACATCAACGGCCTGGTGGAAAAGCAGGTCACCATTATAGTCACCACACATTTTATGGACGAGGCGGAGTATTGCGACCGCGTGGCCCTGGTCCATCGCGGACGCATCATCGCCGCCGGCAGTCCCGATCACCTCAAAAGCCAGGTCGCCGCCGCGGACCAACCCGAGCCGTCCATGGAGGATGCCTTTGTCGGGCTGGTGCGGCAACAGGAGCCCGGGAACCCGCTGGGCCTGAACCAGGCCGGGGAGAGTAACCGATGAACTCTGACAGTTCCCCTCTCCACACTGCGGGGCCGGCCCCGCGACGCGGGTCCGTGCGGCGCCTGCTGGCGTTGTGCCGCAAGGAATCTCTGCAAATCGTTCGTGACCCGAGCAGCATTTTGATCGCATTTGTTCTGCCCGTGGTGTTGCTGTTCATTTTTGGCTATGGGATCAACCTGGATTCCACCGCGCTGCGCGTGGGGCTGGTGATGGAGGATCAGGGGCCCGAGGCGCGGGACTTTGCCGCCAGCCTGGCCGGCTCGCCTTACCTGCGCCTGGTGCCGGCTGAAACCCGGAACCAGATGGGGGAGACCCTGAGTCGCGGCCGGGTGCGGGGTTTTGTGATCATCCCTTCGGACTTCTCGGAAAGGTTGAAGCGGGAAGGCGATTCCGCGCCGCTCTTGCTGGTGACCGATGGCGCCGAGCCGAACACCGCCAATTTCGTGGAGAATTACGTGCGCGGCGCCTGGCAAGGCTGGCAGGAGCATCGGGCCGAACGCCGTGGCGAACCCGCCAGCCAAGGCGTCACGCTCGAACCACGCTATTGGTTCAATCCCTCGGCGGAGAGCCGGAATTACCTCATCCCGGGTTCGATCACCATCATCATGACGGTCATCGGCGCGCTGTTGACCTCGCTGGTCGTGGCGCGGGAATGGGAACGGGGAACCATGGAGGCGTTGCTGGCCTCGCGGGTGACGCGCGGGGAACTGCTGTGGAGCAAGCTGCTGCCGTATTACGGGCTGGGAACGGTGGCCATGTTCATTTGCGTTGGGGTGGCGGTTTTTGGGTTAAGAGTCCCGTTTCGGGGTTCGTGGCTGGTGCTGTGGCTGGTGGGGACGCTTTTTTTGGGGAGCAGCCTGGGACTGGGACTGCTGCTCTCGACTGTGACCCGCAACCAGTTCAATGCCGCCATGGCCGCGCTCAATGCCGCCTTCCTCCCCGCGTTGATTCTCTCGGGGTTCATTTACGAAATCCGCAGCATGCCGCCGGTCATTCGGGGTGTGACCTACCTCGTCCCCGCCCGCTATTTCGTCACTGCGATTCAAACCCTTTTCCAGGCGGGTGAAATCTGGGCGGTGTTGTGGCGGAGCATGGCTTTCTTGTTGGCGGCGTCGCTGTTTTTCATCGGCCTGACGGCGCTCAAGACGCGGCGCAATCTCGAGTGAGCCCTTATGGTCTATCGCATATTCAGCCTGGTGCGGAAGGAACTGCAGGCGCTGCTGCGGGACAGGCAGGGGCGCCTGCTCCTGGTCGGGCCGGTGTTGATGCAGTTGGCCGTGTTTCCGTTCGCCGCCACGCTCGAGGTAAAGAACAACACGCTGGCGGTGCTGAACGAGGACGGCGGGCGGGAGTCCTTCGAGTTGATCCAGCGGTTTTCTCAAGCTCAGGCCTTTACGCGGCTGCTGCGGCTGGATAATGAACGCGAGGTGGCGGATGCCATTGACCGGCAGCGGGCGTTGCTGGTGGTGCGGTTCCCCGCTGATTTTTCGCGGGCGCTGGCGGCCGGCAACCCGGCCTCGCTGCAAGTGATTCTGGATGGGCGGCGCTCGAACAGCGGGCAGATTGCGCTGGGGTATGTCCGCCAAATGCTGAACACGTACCTGGCCGGGCGGCGTCCGGCCACGGGCCCGGAGTTGGTCGTGCGGCATTGGTTTAATCCCAACCTCGATTTCGTGCGCCACATCATTCCCAGCCTGGTGGCCATCATTACCACCATCAGCACCCTCGTGGTGACTTCCCTCTCGGTGGCGCGCGAGCGCGAGCAGGGCACGTTCGATCAACTACTGGTGTCGCCGCTGACACCCGGCACGATCATGGTGGGCAAGACAGTGCCGGCGATTTTGGTGGCCATGTTCCAGGCGACCATCATTCTCACCGCCGGAATTTGGGTCTATGAGATTCCTTTTGCCGGCTCGCTGCCCCTTCTTTACGGCAGCATGGTCTTCTACATCCTGGCAGTCGCCGGCTTCGGCCTGCTGATTTCGTCGGTCTGCGCCACCCAGCAGCAGGCCTTTCTCGGCACGTTCAGCTTCATGGTTCCCGCCGTGTTGTTGTCGGGCTTCCCCGCTCCGGTCGAGAACATGCCCGAGTGGTTGCAGCGGTTGGACTGGTTTAACCCCCTCCAACATTTCATTGTGATCGTGAAAGGAGTCTTTCTCAAAGACGTCGGGCCGGCAGTGCTGTTCCAAAACCTCTGGCCTCTGCTGGTCATCGCCACCCTAACCCTGACCGCGGCCAACTGGGTGTTTCGGCGCCGGCTGGCCTGACGCGGCGGGGTCCCCCCCCAACATCCCGGCGGCGACCTCCTTTTGCCGGGAGCCGCATGCAGACAGACAGGTCAAGACGTCGCCAACAACCGAGGCGACGACCTTCCCGCCCGCAACCGCAGGGGAGCTGCGCGGCCCGGGATAGGACCCTGCTGAACCAGTCACGGCCACCGCAAGGTTCAAGCCCGAAGCGGATCACACACGCGAATAACGCAGCACGCGCACCCCATGGGGGGGAAGTTCGAGGCGGAAACCGCTGTGGGTCCATTGGAAAAGGAAAGGAGGGCCAACGACATCCGTAAACCGCGTGCGTGGACCGAAGACGGCCGGATCAACAGGAACGAGCACCTTGGCGGCCTCGGGAGAGGCGTTTACTGCAACCAGATCGCCCTCGCCGGGCCGCAATTCCCACTGGATCAGAACCACACCACTGGAGGAGCCGGCGTCCGGGCAGGACTCAAGAGTGGTCAACAGGCTCGGGGTGCCCCGCCCAATGGCAGTGCGAGGGAGGAGACTCAGGATTTCCTCATACAAGGCGCGGACCGCGGAGTCGGGAGGTTCCGCAGGACGACGCGCGAGTTGGACGGGGATGCGGCGCCGGGCGCCGGTGAGCTGGCCTTCGTGCAGGAACCGCAATCCCGGCAGGGCGAGGACGAGCCAGGCGGCGGCGCGGTGTTCAGACAGCGCGAGGCGCGAAGCAACGCGGGCCTCGTCATGGTTTTCGAGGAAGTGAGCGCTGGCGCATAGTTGTTCCCAAGGCTGGCTCGATAGGTGGCGCCACACGCCGGCGGCATCGCGCACCATCAGCAGGTCGTAAAGGGATTTGTCGTAGGCATAGTCAAACCCGAGCGACAACAGAGTGCCCTCCAGGCCCCAATAGGCTTCAGCCAGGAAGAGAAACTCCGGGTGGTTTTGGCGGATTTCAGCGATGGTGCCCGGCCAGAATTCCCCTTCTGTGGCGTCGCCGGACGGCGGCAGATGCGCCCAGGTGCGGTGAAAGACGTCGTTGAGGATTAGCATGGCCATGTCGCAACGAACCCCGTCGCAGCGGTCCGCCACCGCGCGGAGCTGTTGCATCATTCTGAGGCGGGTTGCGCCAAGCCGGTAGTCCAGTTGGACCGTGTCGGTCCAAGGCGGAAAATACGGGTCCCGGCCGTGGGCCAGCCAGCGTCGGCCGCCGGGGCCGTCTGAAGGGAAAGTGCCGGGCATTTGGACCGGGCTGCTCACGAACAACTCGGGGTGCTGAGCCACCCAGGGATGATCCAACCCGAGGTGGTTGGGAACAAAGTCCAGAACGAGCTTGAGTCCCCGACTGCGGAGCCTGGCCCTGAAAACCTCGAGTGCCCGGTCGCCGCCAAGGGCCTCCGCAACGGAGTAATCGCCGATGGCGTAAGGCGAGGCGCCAAGGTCGGTCTCCTGCCACTCTGGCAGGAGTTGACGCGCCTGCTCCCGGAGGCTGGCGGAGCCCAACGCCTCCCGACGCGCGCGTTCGCCAGTGGTCCAGACCCCCATGAGCCAGACGTGCGTGAACCCCCGCTCGGCCCAGGCGGCCAGTTCCGAGTCCGGCACGGTGCCCAGATTCAATTGGGTACCGCACCGCTCCGCGAGCTCTCGCAGCCAGCAGCGGGTATTGACTTCGTAAAGCAGGGGGTGCGCCATCGCCCGAGGACTCCGGGCTATTGGAGGCTATTCAAGACTTTGAGAGCTTGGGTGGGCTTGGCGACACGGAGGATGAGGAGTCCCTTCTTGGCATCCGGCGGCGTGGCGCAGTAACAATACTCAATGTTAATTTTGGCCTGAGCCAAGGCATGCGCAATTCGGGCCAATTCACCCGGCTTGTTGCTTCCCTCGACGACCACCACGTCGTCTTCCACGACAAGAGTCCCATGTCTTTCAAAAACGTGAAGCGCCTTGCGGTAATCGCTGACCACCAGGCGGATAACACTGTGGTCCACAGTGTCGCTGGTGGAAACGGCATAGATGTTGATTTTGGCTTCGGCCAAAGCGTCGGCGACGCGAGCGAGAGTTCCGGGGCGATTATCGAGGAAGATGGCCAATTGTTTAGCGATATGCATAAGATACTCCGTTTTGGTGGTTCACGTTTACCGTCAACGATTCACGATAGCGCATAGGCAGCAATTCTCAAGGGTGTCTTACAACAAATGCCCCCCTCGAACGCGCCCCTGCCGACCACCCCGAGCCCGGGCTTACTGGAGCGGTTGCCAAGCTTGCGGGATCGCTTGTCTCCTTGGGGCGAATTGGTAAATTGGCTTGAAAAATGGGTTCCATAATCCAACCCGTCGCTGAGCAATCGCAAGCAGCCCCACCCCTTTGCGTGGACTTGGACGGGACCTTGATTCGCACGGATGTGCTATGGGAATCCCTGGTGCGGTTGCTGGCTCGGAATCCATTGTATCTGGTGCCCGTCCTGATCTGGTGGATGCGTGGCCGGGCACATTTGAAGGCGGAGCTGGCCCGGCGGGTGCAACTCGACGTTGGGGCGCTGCCCTATCATGCCGAGTTCCTGCAATGGCTCCGGCAACAAAAGGCCGCCGGCCGGGAGATTCACCTGGTAACAGCGTCGGACGTGCGCCTGGCCAACGCAGTAGCGGAGCATCTGGGCCTGTTTACGGAAGTGCTGGCAAGCGACGGGCGCCACAACCTTCGCGGGAAGGCCAAGGGAGCGCGCCTGGCGGAACGGTTCGGCAAGGGCGGTTTTGATTACGCGGGCAACTCGTCGGTGGATTTGCCGGTGTGGGAACGGGGCCGGCGGGCGATCGTGGTTAATGCGCCTACAAGTCTGGCTGCTCGCGCGGCTAAACGGGCGCCGGTGGAGAGTGTGTTTCCGCTGCGGGAATCAGTCCTCCGCGCCTTTTGGCGCGCGTTGCGGCCGTATCAATGGGTCAAGAACCTGATCGTGCTGGTTCCGGCAATCACCTCGCACCGGCTGACCGAACCCGGCGTGGCACTTAACGCGGGCATCGCGCTGGCAGCCTTCTGTCTCTGCGCGTCCGGCGTCTATCTGCTCAACGATTTACTGGACGTGGAAGCCGACCGCCACCATGCCAGCAAACGGCAGAGGCCCTTTGCCCGCGGCGACCTGCCTTTGCCCGCGGGGCTGGCGGCTTTTCCAGTATTACTGCTGGCCAGCTTTTTCATTGGATTAAGGCTGCCCTGGGGCTTCTTGGCGGCGCTGGGAGCCTATGTGCTGCTGACCACCAGCTACTCCCTGCGCCTCAAACAGGCGCCCTTGCTGGACGTGTTTTGCCTCGCGGGCCTTTACACCGTGCGGCTGGTTGCAGGGCATGAGGCGACCGGCATCCCCTATTCCTTCTGGCTGCTGGTGTTTTCCATGTTCCTGTTCCTGGGCCTGGCCTTGGTCAAACGCGGCGTCGAGCTCGAGACCGCGCGACAGCAGAGCCAGAATGATATCAAGGGGCGCGGTTACGCCGCGGCGGACCTGCCGCTGGTTACAATCCTTGGTTGTTGCAGCGCGTTTCTGGCCGTGCTGGTGCTCGCGCTTTACGTAAACAGCCAGGAGGTACGCATCCTCTACCGGCACCCCAACCTCCTGCTGCTGATCTGTCCCCTCCTGCTTTACTGGATGAGCCGGTTGTGGTTGCTGGCCGCCCGCGGGCGCATGCATGACGACCCCGTGGTCTTCGCGCTGCGCGACCCGGTCAGCTACGCTGTGGGGGCGCTGACCCTGGTTGTGATCTGGCTGGCTACAGGAACCTGACCGCGCGATGAACTCGTCCGAGTGCCGCTGGCTCCACGACATCGTGTCCGCCCTGGTCTATTCCCTTGCCGGCGCCCAAGCGCCGGGCGGGGATCCCTTGCTGGCGCCACCCTATAATGACCTCACGCAGTTCGTGTTGGAGCAGCAGGAGCGGATGCCCGACTACCTGCGCAGCCCCCTGCGTTGGCTGACGCGGGGCTTCGATTTGGCGGCCTGGCTGCGCGCGGGCCGCCTCTTCCATCACCTGACGCCCGAAACCCGGGCTCGGCAGGTGGCGGCGTGGAAGCAGTCCACCGTCGGCTTTCAGCGCGATTTTATTCGTTACTATGAAAGCCTGGCGACGCTGGCCCTGCACAGCCGGGGATCACCATCGGCAACCGCGACCGCCCCGCAGGCGGCAACCCAACCCCAGGCGCAATCATCAGAATTCCAGAGGGAGCTGGAGTGCGAGATTGCGGTGGTGGGATCGGGGCCGGGCGGGTCCATCACCGCCGCGCTGCTGGCCGAGGCTGGGCGCGACGTGCTGCTGATCGAAGAAGGCCCTTTCTACGAACTGGAATCGTGCGCCCCCTTTTCGCGGCAGGAAATGGAGCAGAAATACCGCAACGGCGGACAAACGGTGGCCCTGGGTGTGAACAAGGTCGCCTACGTGGAAGGCTGTTGCGTGGGGGGCGGAAGCGAAATCAACAGCGGCCTGTATCATCGCACGCCGCCGGAGATGCTCGAGCAATGGCGGAAAGACTTCCTCGTCGAGGGCCTTGCGGAAACGGACTTGCGGCCCCATTTCGAGGCTTGCGAACGCGACCTGTCGGTTTCGCTCCTGCCCGGCCCGGCCCCGCTGGCGTCGCTCAAGCTGCACGCGGGGGCGCAGCGGCTGGGATGGAAATCGCTCGAGGTGCCTCGCTGGTTCGCCTACGAGCCGGCTGCGGGAAACAGGGGGACGCGGCAATCCATGACCAAAACCTATCTGCCGCGTTTCCTGCGCGCCGGCGGACGCGTGGTGGCACAGACGCGGGTCAACCGGCTCTCCCGCGACGGGCAAGGCTGGTCGCTCCGCGCCTCGCGGAGCGGTTTGGGCGAGGTGCGCATCCGGGCCGGAACAGTGTTTGTCTGCGCCGGAGCGGTCCAAACGCCCGTCCTGCTTCGCCGCAGCGGGTTCAAAGCCAATATCGGGGACTCCCTAAGGCTGCATCCGACGGTAAAAGTGGCCGCCCAGTTTGTCGAACCGGTCAACACCGCGGACATGGGAGTGCCAGTGCACCAGGTCAAGGAGTTCTCGCCGCGGCTGAGTTTTGGCTGTTCCATCAGCCACCCCGCCCATGTGGCGCTTGGGTTGCTGGATTATCCGCAAGCCTTGCGCGAGGTGGGCCGCACCTGGACGCATATCGCCAATTACTACGCCATGACCGCGGGCGGCGGCCGCGGCACGGTGCGCTGCCTGGGACCTTTTCGGGACGCGCTCGTCCGTTACCACTTGCCCGACGAGGACCTCCGGTCCCTGGCGGAAGGGTTACGCAAGCTGACCGACTTGTTACTCGAGGCTGGAGCGGTGAAGGTGTTCCCGGCTATAGGTCAAGCCGGCGTCATCCACACGCGAGAAGAGGCGCGAAGGCTGCCTGAAATCCTCCCGCGCGGTCTGGCCAATCTCATGACCATCCACCTGTTTTCGTCCTGCCCGATGGGCGAGGACCCGCGCCGGTGCGCCACCGACTCCTTTGGCCGGGTGCGAGGGGCGGAAGGCCTTTTCATCAACGATGCCAGCCTGCTTTGCACCGCCCCCGGCGTGAACCCGCAGGGCACCATCATGGCCCTGGCGCGGCGGAACACGCTGCATTTCTTGAACCGACTCTGAGTGTGTCGCATGGTTCCTGCTCTATGTCGCTTTGCATCGTAACCGGAGCCGCCGGCTGGCTGGGGTCGCGGCTGGTCGAATGCCTCGCGCGCGGCCTGCCGGACCACCCAACCCTGAGTTCGCCGCCCCCGGACTTTCGCATCCGCTGTCTCATCCTACCGGGCCAGGACTCCGCTCGGCTTCGGGCGGTCTCGGACCGGGTCGAGGTGGTCGCGGGCGACCTCGGAAATCCGCCGGACTGCGCGCGGTTGTGCGCGGGCGCCAGGGGCGCGGTATTGTTTCACACAGCGGGCGTGATTCATCCGCGCCGGGTGGCGGAGTTTTATCGCGTGAATGTGGACGGCACCGTGAACCTGCTTGAGGCCGCAAGCGCGGCGGGCGTTCGGCGGGCGGTGGTCGTGTCCTCGAATTCGCCCTGCGGCTGCAATCCGCATCCGGACCATTTATTTGACGAATTGTCGCCGTATCGCCCCTATATGAACTACGGCCGCTCCAAAATGCGGATGGAATTGGCTGTGCGCGAGTTTCACCAGCGCGGCGCCCTTCAAACCGTCGTCATCCGGGCGCCGTGGTTTTACGGTCCGAAACAGCCCGCGCGGCAGACGTTGTTCTTCCAAATGATTCGCCAGGGAAAGGCGCCGATTGTCGGCTCGGGCGAGAACCGCCGGTCCATGAGCTATCTTGACAACCTCTGCCAGGGGTTGATGCTGGCGGCGCACGTCGAGCAGGCGAGCGGCCAAACCTATTGGATCGCCGATCGCCGGCCTTACACAATGAATGAGATTGTGGACACCGTCGAGCGGCTGCTGGACCGCGAATTCGGCGGCGGTTGCGCTCATCGCCGGTTGCGGCTGCCCGGTTGGGCTGCCGACCTCGCGTATGTGGCGGATCGCCTGATCCAGGCGGTGGGTTTCTATCATCAAAAAATTCATGTGCTGTCCGAGATGAACAAGACGATTGCGTGTTCGGTGGCGCGCGCGCAGCGCGAGCTCGGCTATGCCCCGCAGGTGGAGCTCGAGGAGGGAATGCGCCGGTCGCTGGCCTGGTGCCGCGCGCAAGGCATAACCTTCTGACCGCGACCATGACGGCGTCTCTTGCCTTGATCACCGGCGGCTCGGGCTATTTCGGGTCCTTGCTCCGCGACCGGCTCAGGGCCGCCGGCCAGGCGGTGCGAGTCCTGGATATTCACGACACCCCGGACCGCCCGTCAACCGTTGCTTTTGTGCAAGGGGACATCCGCGACCCGGACGCAGTGGCCGCCGCCTGCGCGGACTGCGAAGTCATCTACCATTGCGTGGCACAGGTGCCGCTGGCCAAGGAACGCGCCCTGTTCCATTCGGTCAACGTGGAAGGCACGGCCAACCTGCTCCGGGCGGCGAAAAACGCAGGAGCGCGCAAAGTGGTGTATGTCTCCTCGAGTGCCGTTTTCGGCGCGCCCAAATCGAATCCTGTCACCGAGCAGACCCCGCCCTGCCCTGGCGAAGCCTACGGCCGCGCAAAGCTGGAAGGCGAGAAACTCTGCCTGGAGGCCGCGCGTTCCGGTCTTGACGTCACCATCATCCGGCCGCGGACGATCATGGGCCATGGGCGATTGGGCATTTTCCAGATTCTGTTCGAGTGGATTCGCGAAGGGTACAACGTGCCCGTCCTGGGCCGGGGAGACAACCGCTACCAGTTCATCCATGCCGACGATCTGGCGGAGGCGTGCCGCCTGGCCGCCGCGCGACCGGGGCCCACCGTCTATAACTGCGGCACCGACCGGTTCGGCACCATGCGCGAAACGCTCGAGGCGCTCTGCGCTCACGCCGGCACCGGCTCCCGCGTGCGCAGTGTTCCAATGCGCCCCGCGGTCTGGGCCATGCAAGCCACCAGCGCCCTGGGCCTTTCCCCCCTGGGCCCCTACCACGCGCTGATGTACGGCCGCTCGCTTTACTTTGACATCACCAAGGCCCGCACCGAGCTTCAATGGCAGCCGCGCTATTCAAACGAGGAGATGTTGATCCAGAGTTACGAGTGGTACGTTCGGAATCGCCAGCAGGTGTTTAACACTCCGGGCGCCTCGCGCCACCGCTCCGCCGTCCGGCAGGGGATTCTCGGGCTGGTGAAACGTCTCCTGTGATTGCGCGCCGGCGCCTCAGTCCACCGAGGCTTGATCCCAGAACGCCCGAACCGCCCCGGCAACTTGCCGGGCGTGGGCGGTATGCACCGGCCGCCACCAGCCGGGAAACAACCGCCGATACCGGCTTTCGCCAAAGCGCGTATCCACCAGCAGGACCACCCCCCGGTCGTTCTCGGATCGAATCACCCGGCCGACCGCCTGCAGCACCCGGTTCATCCCCGGATAAGTGTAGGCATAATCAAAGCCGCACCCGGATTTCGCCTCGAAATAATCGCGGATCAAGTCCCTCTCGGCGCAAAGTTGCGGCAGGCCCACGCCCACGATAACCGCGCCGATCAGCCGCTCGCCCATCAGATCAATCCCCTCGCCAAAAACGCCGCCCATCACCGCAAATCCGACCAGCGTTTCCGCTGGTTCGACCGCAAACCGGGCGAGGAACTCCTCCCGCTGGCTTTCCGTCATCCCGGGGCGTTGCGCCAGAACAGGCAGGTCCGGATGCGCATGTTCAAACCGCGCCTGGACGTCCGCCAGGTACTGGTAGGAGGGGAAGTACACCAGGTAATTGCCGCGCCGGCCCCGAGTCACCGCCGCAATGGACTCGACCACTTCCCCCACGGTGTCCGCTCGCGATTTCAGTTGCGTCCGAATCCGGTCCTGCACCAGCACCGCCAGATGCTCGGGCGGAAAGGGCGAGGGCAACTGGATCACTTCGTCCTCTGTCTCACCGCCGAGCAGTTCGCGATAATAGTCCAGGGGGGTCAGTGTGGCCGAGAAGAAGACCGCGGCCTTGCCCCGCGCCAGGGCCTGCCGCAGCAGGCGCGACGGGTCCAGGCAGTAGAGCCGCAGCACCAGGCCCGGCCCCCGCTCCATGAGCGTGACGAACCGCTCGTCGTACCAGTCGGCCGCGCGCCTGAGTGAACGGAGTTGAAAGTACACCTCGAGCAGCGCCTCCCGAAACCCGGCAGGCTCGTTCCGCGCCAGCCAGGATTCGGCCTCCGCCAGTGCCGCGTCCAGCACCTCAACCAAACCCTCCGGCAGTTCGCGGCGGACCCAAACACCGCGCAGTTCGCGCCCCTCGGCCGGCGCCGGCGCCGCGACCGCCTCCGCAGGCGTGCGGCTTAAGGCGGGCTCGAATTCAAACAAGTCCAACTCGCGACGCGGGGCATCCCCTTCGAGGGGCTCCACTGCCGATGTGTCCGGTCGCAGCTTGCGCAGAAAAGTGACAACCTTTCCCAAAGCGCGGGCGCAACGGGGCAAGGCCTGGCGGAGCTCGCGCTTCACCACCTGGATCTCGCGGCCGCTGATCGAAGCTGAGAACATTTCGCGGCCGCGGTCCACCAAATTGTGCGCTTCGTCAATGAGGAATCCGCAGTCGCTGGCCTCCTCGGCAAAGTGGCGGCGGAGAAAGACCCTGGGATCAAACACATAATTGTAATCGCAGATCACGGCGTCAGCCCACAGGGAGAGGTCCAAAGACAATTCGAAGGGGCAAACCGCCTGGGCCTGACTCACGGACTCGAGCACCGGACGGGTGATCTCCTCCCGGCCCAGCGCGTCGCGCATGGCGGATTTGTATCGGTCATAATAGCCGCGGGCCAGCGGACACGTCGCCATGTCGCACGGCTGGCCCTCTCGAATGCAGACTTTCTCCCGGGCGGTCAGCGTTAACGTCCGCAATCGCGCGCCCGCACGGCGCATCTCCCCAAACGCCTTCTCGGCGACCGCACGGCCAACCGTTCGCGCGGTAAGGTAAAACACCCGTTCCAACGAACCTTCCCCCAAGGCCTTCATCGCCGGGAAGAGCACGGAAATGGTCTTGCCAATACCAGTGGGCGCCTCGAGGAAAAGCCGTCCGCCCCGAGACAACCGCCGATACGCGGCCACGGCCAGTTGGCGCTGACCGGGACGGTAGGCCGTAAAAGGAAAGGTCAGCTCCCGGAGGGACTGATTCCGCAGCTCACACCAGCGGCGATGCTCCCGCACCCATTCCAAATAGATGGCTGTCGTTTCCTCGAAGAACCGGCGCAGCTCGCCAGACGAAAACTCCTCCTTGAACTCCGTCACTTCGCCGGAATCCAGGTCCAGGTAGGTAAGCTGGACCGTCACCCGCTCGAGCGCGCGCTCAGCGGCATACATCCAGCCGTAGAGTTTTGCCTGCGCCCAGTGCAAGGGGTCCGCCTCCCTGTTCCAGCCGCTTTGAACGGTCTTGATCTCCTCCACCCAGACCGCGCCCGGACGGGCCAGCAGGCCATCAATGCGCCCCGCCACACGCAACAGAAAGTCGCCGGCGTCCACTTCGCAGCTTACGCGCACCTCGCGTTCGTAACGGGCGGGACGCGAGCGCTGGAGCCGTTGCTGTCCACGGACCCCCGCCAGCGCGCGCCCCGAACCGACGAAATCGCGCTCCGCGCCAAGGTCTCCCCGGCGTAAAGCAAATTCAACCACCGATCGGACTGACGCGGAAACAACCGGTTTAAGCGACGCGGACACTGTCACATCAGGCCGGGCTGAGGAGCAGGGCAAGCGCGGGCCTCAAGGCCTCCCTGCGGCGGGTTGCCAATGACGATCCGCAAACTCGAGGAAAATCTGCCAATCCGCAGCGGTCATGGAGTGACGCCCGGCGCGAATGTAGTAGGCGAGCTGTCCGCCAACGAGCTGGTGGAGCGGCGGCATGGAGGTCTCCTCAATGCCTCTGGCCCCCAGCAGTTGATAGACGGGCGAGGCGGCTCGGGCCATCTCGAACTGGCCCGCCGGGTTGGACCATTGATCCTGCTCGGCCGCGGAAATCAGCAACGGCCGGGGCGCGCACAACGCCATCAACTCATGCTGATCCACCGGCAGGCGCTCGGGCGCTTCGTTGAACGCTTTGAAACGGGCGTTGAACCAGTGGGGGAAACGGTCATTGATCGCCTTGACCGACTCACCCACTTTGCCGCGGCTGGGAGCGGTGCCGCCGCAACCGGCCTGGTGCGGGAAGGCCATGGCGATGCGCTCGTCGAACGCCGCGGCCAGCAGGGCCGTCTTGCCGTTGCGCGAGTGCCCGACCGCCGCGATGCGTTTCGGGTTCACATCCGGGTCCTTGACCAGATAATCCACGCAACGATGGAATCCCCAGGCCCACGCCGCGATTGTTCCCCGATCGGCCGGGCGGTTGGCGTTGGGCTCGCCCCCGGCCAGCCAGGCGTAAATTCCCTCACTCACATCCGGCCGGTCCGGGTCCACATCGCCGTGGTAGAAGGTCGCGAATCCATAACCGCGCGAAATGATTTCCTCCAGCGGCCAGTTCCCCGCATCGGCTCCGCGCGCCGCGGCGGTGGGGTGATTGTTGGTGACACCCGTGCAGCGGTCGGGCACCCACGACCGCGGCAGAGGCACACGGGCATCGGCGGTCACCGCCTGGTTGCCACAGAAATTCATGACCAGGAACACAGGCACCGGCGCGGGCCGACGGTTGGGAACCACGACCAGCAGATCAATTTGCGGTCCAGGTCCCGGGCCGCACACCAGTCGCACCAGTCTCAAGGTGGCGCGACCGTTCAGGAAGTCACGGTGCTCGCCCAAAAGGATCGTCTGGAACTGCGCCGGGCGCGGCGGCAGGGGGCCGTAAACGTAATGCTCGAAGAGCCGTTTGAGTTCCGGGCGCCGGATCTCGTTCCATTGCCTGGCGGTGGTCACTCGCTGACCGGCCAGCGTGAGGCATGGGTCCGGCAACCCGGCAGTGGCTGAGAGAGACTGGGGCTCTGGCAGAGCCGCCACCGGCGGCGTGGTGGCACAGCCGGCACACACGCCTGCAATGGCCGCGAGGCCGGCGGCCGCGCAGAGGCTGAAAGATAAGGCGCGGCGAGAACGACTCGGTTTGCTCCGCGCAAGCGTCGAGGATTCGGTCAACATGGGCGGGAGCATAGCGCAAACCCGCTCTTCTGGCACCTGTTTATCGCAAGGCTAAATCAAACCCGCCGTCTCCGGCCAGCCGCACATCAGGTTGAGGCTCTGGACGGCCTGGCCGCTGGCTCCCTTGACCAGGTTATCCTCGGCGCTCATCACGATCAGCCGTCCCGTGCGCGGGTCCACCCGCCACGCCATTTCGAGCACGTTGGTGCCCACCACATTCTTGGTATCGGGCAGGGCTTTACCTTCGAGCAAACGCACGAACGGTTCGCTGCCGTAAGCGTTTTGGTAACACTGGGTGATGCGGTCGTTGAACCGAGCGGCAAAATCCGGGGCCGCGGGATCGGCCATGTTTTTCGCGGGTGTCGCGTAGATCGTGGTGAGAATGCCGCGGTTGACCGGAATCAAGTGAGGCGTGAACTGCAGGATGACCTTCCGGCCGGCCGCCAGCGACAGTTCCTGTTCAATTTCCGACAGATGGCGGTGCTTGGGCAAACCGTAGGGCCGCAGGCTTTCGTTGCATTCCACGAACAAATAGTCCAGTTCCGCCTTGCGCCCCGCTCCGCTCACGCCGCTGAGCGAATCGGCGATGATGCCGTCGGCCTCAATCACACCCGCCTTCAGGAGGGGAATCAGCGGCAGCAGGATACTGGTCGGGTAACAGCCGGGCGAGGCCACGAGCGAGGCCGTCCGAATTCGATCGCGATATTGCTCGGGCAAACCATAGACGGCCCGGGGCAACAATCCGGGCGCGGGATGGTCGTGCGCGTAGAATTCCTTGTACACCGCGGGGTCATGGACCCGGAAATCAGCGCTCAGATCAATCACCTGGCAGCCGCGCTCGAGCAACGGCACGGCGTACTCAGCCGCCACTCCGTGGGGCAGGGCCAGAAACACCACCTGCGCCTCCCTTGCCAGCCTTTCGGCGTCCGGTTCGCTGAAACACAGCGTCCGGGCGCGCGGATGATGAGCGAACCTGGGGAAAACCCGGGCCAGCGGCTGCCCGGCATATTGGCGGGAGGTGACGGCGGTCAGCTCGGCGTAAGGATGGGACAAGAGCAGGCGGACCAGTTCTTCGCCCGAATAACCCGAGGCGCCGACGATGGCGACTTTTTTACAATTCATAGTGAGGATGAAGGCGGGGATGGCAAAACGCCCCGCCGGCTCGGGGGCCGGCGGGGCGCGCACAAAACTGCCAGCGGTTTAACGTTTGCTGTATTGGAACCGCTTCCGGGCGCCGGGCTGGCCGTATTTCTTGCGTTCCTTCATGCGTGGATCGCGCGTCAGGAATCCTTCGGCTTTGAGAATCGGGCGAAGGTTGGCGTCCACGGTAAGGAGCGCTCGCGCCAAGCCATGGCGAACCGCGCCGGCCTGACCGGTCGGACCGCCGCCCCGCACATTCACATGGGCGTCAAATTTGTCCGCCATGCCGGTCACGGTGAGCGGCTGCAGGACGGTGCCCCGCAGATTTTCCAGCGGAAAGTAGTTCTCGAGCGGGCGCCCGTTGATCACAATCTTGCCGGTGCCAGCCGCGAGCCGGACCCGGGCGACCGAGGTCTTGCGCCGGCCGGTGCCAAGGTGCTGGGGAATTTTCGGTTCGGGAATCTTGATGTCAGACATGTCTTGAGAAAAGTTGCGAAATCCTCGTGGAGATTACCTGGCAGCCGCGACGACATCCGGTTGCTGCGCCGCATGGGGATGCTGGGCGCCCCGGTAAACCTTCAGCTTGGTCATCAGGACACGGCCAAGGCGGTTCTTGGGCACCATGCCGCGAACCGCGTGGGTGATCAGCTTCTCGGGTTGCCGTGCGCGCAGGTCGGCAACAGAGGTGTACTTTTCCCCGCCTTTCCAGCCTGAGTAGGTCATATATTTCTTGGCGGTTTCCTTCTTGCCGGTCAGCCGCACTTTCTCGGCATTGATCACCACCACAAAATCGCCGGCGTCGAGGTGAGGGGTAAACACGGGCTTGTTCTTCCCGCGCAAAATATCGGCCACCTGGACCGCCAGGCGTCCTAGAACCACGCCGTCGGCATCAATCACATGCCACTTGCGCTGGTCCGGGTTTACTTTCGGCAAATGCGTTTTCATCTCAAAATCCCAATCAAAAGAGGGGGAAAGCTACCAAAGAAGACGGCCAAGTCAACAGGGTTTTCCTGAAATTTTTCGTGCCGCTTTGGTCTCGCGGCCGCCGGCCACCAGGCGCCGACAGTCCTGGCAAAGGAATCGTTTGCCGTCGAAAAAGGTCATAAACGGCATGAACAGCTCCTTGCACCGGTCACACGTCTCATAGATTTCGGCCAGGGGCACCGGTTCCGCCCGCAGAACCAGCCCGCTTGCCGCCTGAATCACACCGAGTTGCTCCGCCACCTGGTCGGCGCGGAAGTCCAGGATTAGGGCGCGGGAACGATCCGGCGTGAAATGAAGGCCGTTCTGACCCGCGGTTAAGTACTCCCCTTCAGGATTTAGGATGAAAACCTTGATATCCGTCGGGTCGTTCCGTCTATGGCCTGGTCGCGGCATCTGCGGTTCCACCAGAAAGGATGCCAGAAGGGGGCCGGTTGACAAGGTCCATCGCTGCAACGTGCCCTTTGCGTCTTTCCAAGAGCTGAGGCATGTTTTATTTTCAAATCAATGGCAAAGCCCGCTGACCAGATTAAAACCTTTGGCCCTGCGCAGTTCCTCAACCGCGAGCTGAGCTGGCTGGAATTCAACCAGCGCGTGCTCGAGGAAGCCCTCGATGCGAGCAATCCCCTCCTCGAACGGCTCAAGTTCTTTTGCATTGTCAACTCGAACCTGGATGAGTTTTTCGAGGTCCGAGTCGCCGGGATCAAGCAGCAGATCGAAAGTGAGGTGGTCGAGCGCAGCCTGGACGGGCGGACGGCCAGCGAAACGTTCCAAGCCATCTGCCGGCGGGTGCGGGAGATGGTCGCCGACGCCTACGCGTGCTGGCGTGAACAGTTGCATCCGGCCCTGGCACAAAACGGCATTCGAGTGCTCGCCATCGAGGAACTGGATACGGCGGATCTTGCGTGGCTGCAAGAGTATTACCGCACCCAAGTCCGGCCAGTGCTCACGCCCCTGGCGATTGACCCGGCCCATCCATTTCCGCAACTGCTCAACAAATCGCTCAATCTGATTGTCCGGCTCGAATTGCCGAAGGGGCAGGAGATTCACAAGCACCTCGCCGTGGTTCAGATCCCGAGAATATTGCCGCGGCTGATCCGCCTGCCGCGGAGCGATGGCCGCCGCGATTACGTTTACCTGGGCCGTTTGATTGGACATTTTCTGGCAGACCTGTTTCCCGGCACGCGCCTGTTGGGCTGGTGGCCGTTCCGGGTCACCCGCAACAGCGAGCTTTACATTGACGAGGAGGAAACCGCCAACCTGCTCAAAGCGGTGGAGAACGAGCTTCATAATCGGCGCAAGGGCGATGCCGTGCGGTTGGAGGTGGAGGATCGCTGTCCCCCCGTCATTCGCCAGGCCTTGTTGAACACCCTCCGGCTGACGGAGGATGATGAGTATCTGATTGACGGGCCGCTCAATCCGACCCGCCTGATGATGCTGTACCAGGGCGACCACTCCCCCGAACTGCGCGACCCTCCTTTTGTGGCCCCCGTGGCCGCGCCGCTGCGGGAGCAGCCCGACCTCTTCGCCGCCATTCGCGAGCGTGATATTCTGCTGCATCACCCCTACGAGAATTTCAGCAGCGTGGTGGATTTTCTCGAACAGGCGGCCGCGGACCCGGACGTCCTGGCTATCAAGCAGACGCTCTATCGAACGGGAGGGGATCCGCGAATCATTGGCGCGCTGGAGGCGGCCGTCCGGCATGGCAAACAGGTGACGGCGGTGGTGGAGTTGCGCGCCCGGTTCGACGAAGCCAACAACATCCAGTGGGCGCGGCAACTCGAGGAATCGGGCGTGCACGTGGTTTATGGCCTGGTGGGTTACAAGATTCACGCCAAGGCCTGCCTGGTGGTTCGGCGCGAAGGCCACCAGATTCGCCGCTACGTGCACCTGGCCACCGGTAACTACAATCCGACCACCGCGCGACTTTACACCGACCTGAGCTTTCTCACCTGCCGGCCGGATTTCGGGGAGGACGCCACCAATTTCTTCAATTTGCTCACCGGCATTTGCCAGTTCCAGGGCATGAAAAAACTCATCGTGGCCCCCTTCGATTTTCACTCGCGGCTGCTGGGCCTCATCGAGCGGGAGAGGGAAAATGCCCGCCAGGGGTTGCCCGCCAAAATCATCGCCAAGATCAACTCGCTGGCGGAGCGCGAGATTATCGAGGCGCTCTATCGCGCCTCGCAGGCCGGCGTGATCATTGACCTGACCGTCCGCGGCATTTGTTGTCTTCGCGCAGGAGTCAAGGGTCTCAGCGAAACCATCACGGTGCGAAGCATTGTGGACCGTTTTCTCGAGCACAGCCGGATTTATTATTTCGAGAACGCGTGCCAGCCACAGGTGTTTCTCGCCAGCGCCGACTGGCTCCCGCGCAACTGTTTCCGCCGAATCGAGCTTGCGTTCCCTATTGAAGACGGCGTGTTGCGCGAACGCTTGATCAGCGAGATTCTGGCCATCACGATGGCGGACAATACCAAAGCCCGGCTGCTGCAACCCGACGGTTCATATCGCCGTGCTCGCCGCGCCGCAGACGAACCGGTGCGCCGCAGCCAGTTCGATTTTATCGCCCTGGCCACCGGCGCCGCGCCGGCGCGCACGGCTAAATCAGCGAAAACCCGCTACCCGCAGGTGAAGCTGGCGCCGTCGCCGTTTGCCTCCCCGCCGGGCGCCAAGTGAATGCGGCTGCCGCGCCAGCCGTCAGGGTGGACTGGATGAAGGCCGGCGTTTGATTGAAGTTTTACATCTGCTTATGAAACTCTACCTGCTCCGACATGGAATTGCCGCCGAACTCGAAGAGGCGGGTTGCGCCCGCGATGCGGATCGGCCCTTGACCCCCAAGGGGAAGCGCCGGGTTCAAGCCATTGCAACCGCGTTGAAACTGTTAAAAGTCAAACCCGAACGGATTCTCACCAGTCCCTGCTTGAGGGCGCGACAGACTGCGGAAATCGTCGCGGAAACACTGGGAGCAGAACGGCGGCTGAAACGGTGCGAGCACCTGGTTCCGGGCGGCAGCGCGCGCCGACTGCTGGAGTGGATCAAGCAGGCGGAACCGGAGACGGAAAGTCTGCTGTTGGTGGGACACGAGCCTTATTTAAGCTCGCTGGCCAGTTGGTTGGTAAGCGGCAATCCAGCCTCCACTTTGACCTTGAAGAAAGGGGGTGTCTGCCTGTTGAACGTCGGGGAGTTGACTCCTGGACGGTGTGCCACCCTGGAATGGTTGCTCACCCCGGCCCAGATGCGATTGATCAGCTCCTGATCCCCTGCTGGAATCAGGGCTTCTTCTGCCGTGACGGCTCCCGTTGGAGCTTTGGTGCGGGCGCCAGAGCCCAACCTTGACGCGGCCATCCGAACACCAGCCAAATGATGCCCGCCATGACCCAGAGCATAATCGGTCCAGGTTCCGGCACGGGGACCGGCACGGGGGCGTCGGCGAAAAGCCAGCCGCTGCACGACTCGGCCCCAATCCGCTGCACGTGGGCCGCCGCATACAACGGTTGTCCCTCCCCGCCCACCGGACTGCTGAGAAACGCGAAGTCAGTCGGCGCCAACCCGGGCACGCCGTAAAATTCACAAACGAAATAATCCCCCGTCGTAAATCGCGTGTCCGGCCCCCCTCCTTGAGCAAACTGGAGCTTGAGGTCATAAAGACCGTCGCCGCCGGCCTTAAACCGATCCGGTCCGATGGCGACCCGCGGCAGCAGGAACCCGCCGCTTCCCGCAAAGAGGCCCACTGTCAATTCGTCCGGGTCAAGGGCTGGGTTAACGTTGAAATATAATTCCTTGATATTCTCGGCGCCGCTCAGGTTTAGCGTCGTGACTGTTAGTCTTACGTGATCCTCCCCGACGCTTTGGAAGGCCGCCGAAAGCCAGGGCGGCTCGGCGGAGGGTGAACTGCCACTGAAAGTCTCACCAAACAGGTAGATGAAATCGCCTCCACGGAGGCCCGCTGGGATTAACAAAACCGCAGCAGCCACCCACGCTCCGGTCCACTTTCCAATTCTATGCACTTTCATGGTTCCCTATTAACATTGCCGCCCCGTGTCGGAGCAGCTTCGTCTCAGTTTCAAATATAACCAAGCCAGCAACTTAAGTGAACATCCTTCCTGGCCAAAGAATACTGAATGGTCTCCCGGGGATTCCCCGGGTCTTGTCGCAAAAAATACGGACGAGTGAGCCATTTCTTTCCAGGCCGATTGGCTTTCTCAGCGTTTGGCCGTGGCAGATGACCATATCCTTTGACCCCAATCGCCAGGAACTCCACCGTCAAGAACTTGACAGCGGTTTATTCAGAAAACGCTTTCCCCAGCGTGATGCCGTAGCTGATAATCCAAACGAACTATGAGTCATGTGACGTTGACCGAACGAACCAGCAACTGCTTCAACCAGTGGGTCTTATCCACTCCTCGACGGCAGGCACTGCCGATTGCGGTTTATCCTGGCCTTGCACTGACCGGCGCCACCGTGCAGGAGGTCGTCACCCGACCGGAAGCTCAGGTTGGGGCTCAACTCGCACTACACCAGCGCTACAATACGCCGGTATTGCTATCCGCCATGGACCTGAGCGCGGAGGCGGAAGCGTTCGGTTGTTCGGTTCACATGTCTGCCACCGAAGTGCCCTCCGTGACCGGGCGGCTGATCACCAGTATGCAGGCGGCGCGCGACCTGACAGTTCCAGAAGCCGGCACGGCTCGCACCGGGGTTTACCTCGAGACGGTTCGGCGGTTGCGGGCGGCGTCGGGCGGGTTGCTGGTGCTGGGAGGTTGCATCGGCCCCTTCTCGCTGGCGGCCCGCCTGGTTGGAGTCAGCGAAGCCATGGAACTGACGGTTGCGGAACCGGAATTGATGGAAGTGCTGCTGGAAAAGAGCGCGGCGTTCCTTACTGCTTACTTGCAGGCCTTCAAAGCCGCGGGAGCCGACGGGGCGATCATGGCCGAACCCGCGGCCGGCTTGCTCTCGCCGCGAATGATGGCCTCCTTTTCCTCGGCCTACATTCGCCAGATTGGCGAGGCAGTCAGCGACGGCCGGTTCGCGTTGGTACTGCACAACTGCGCGGCCAAAGCGCTCCACCTGCCTGCGATTCTGGAAACCGGCCTGCAGACTTTTCACTTTGGGGCCCCCATGGACCTCTCCGCCGCCCTGGCAAGGGTTTCGCCGGAGGTGGTGATCTGCGGCAACCTCGATCCGACCGGCGTGTTGGTTCAGTCAACGCCCGAAGAAGTGAGCCAGCGAGCGCGACACGTTCTGGCTGCCCTGGCCGCCCATCGCAATTTCGTCATTTCCTCCGGTTGCGATGTGCCGCCCAACGCCCCCCTGGCCAATCTGGACGCGTTTTATGGTGCCGTGCAAACCGCGGGTTGATCAGGCGCGCCGGCGCAGGTATCTTGGACCCAGCCTGACATGAATGCATGGCCCGCAATCTCTCGAATGCTGACAAGACACTCCCCATGAAAACCTCTTCCCTGTCCCGACGCCAGTTTCTGGAACGCTCGACCCTCGCTGCCACCACCCTGCTGCTGGGCGGGTGCAGCGGCCTGAAGTCCGGCGCCGCCGCCCGGCGCACCGCCACCGATCAGGTCGCCCTCGGAACGACCGGGCTGAAAATCTGCCGGCTGGGAATGGGGACGGGAAGCAACAGCGGCGAGGTCCAGCGGGCGCTGGGTCGCGAAGGATTCAGGGACCTGGTTCACTACGCTTACGATCAGGGCATCACTTACTTTGACTGCGCGCAGAGCTACCGCACCTTCGAGTGGATCGGCCAGGCGATCAAGGGGCTCCCACGGGAGCGCCTCTTCATTCAGTCCAAAATCCCCGGCCAACCCGAGAATGTGCTGGAAGCCATAGACAAGCACCGTGTTGCGTTTGACACCGATTACGTGGACAGCATGTTGATCCATTGCATGGTCAAAGAGGGCTGGACCGACCCTTTCCGGCGGGTGATGGACGCCTTCGACCAGGCCAAGGAGAAGAAATGGATTCTGTGCAAAGGTGTCTCCTGCCACAGCCTTCCCGCTTTGCAGGCGGCCACCGCTTCGCCGTGGACCGAAGTGCACTTGGTCCGTATCAATCCCCAGGCCAAACACATTGATGGCCCCGAGCAGACCTGGAACAAGCCGGGAGACAACCTCGAGCCGGTGCTGGCCGAAATGAAAACCATGCGTGCCAAAGGCCGGGGCATCATCGGCATGAAAATCATCGGCAACGGCGATTTCACCAACCCCGCCGACCGCGAGCGCTCGATCCGTTTTGCCATGTCGCGGCCGGAGATTGACTCCATCGTCATCGGCTTCAAGGACCGCGCCGAAATAGACGAAGCCATCGAGCGAATGAATCGCGCTCTGGCGGAAACGGCTTAAGCCGGAGTTGGCGAGCGACTGGGCCTGACCATGGCCAGCAGCCCCGCACAGAGGAGCAGGCTGGCGGCGGCAGCCTCGAACAAAAGCCGAACGTTAAACTCGGCATCCCGCAATGCGCCGCCGGCGTAGATGGTCAATCCGCCAACCACGCAACTGAACAAGTTAAGGATGCCGTAGCCGGTGGCGCGGTAGCGCGGGTCTGCCACCAGGCAGAGGATCGGCATCATATTCGAGTCGGTGAACGCCCGGCCCAGGCCGTAAAGGAGCAAGCCGGCGATTGCCAGCGGCAACAGGCTGGTTTGCGAGGCCAGAAAGATCGCCGGAGCGGCCACACACAGGCCAATGACCGGAACCCAAATGCGTCCCCGCTCGCTGGTTCGGCTCCAGCGGTCAGCCCACGCACCACCGACCAGCACCCCAACCAAAGACGCCGCCTGCAGGTAGCCGGTGGCCGAAAGCCCCGCGGTCCCCTGCGAGAGTTGGAAGCGTTCGGCAAGATACGTTGGCAGCCATCCCACCAATGCCCACCCCGCCAGGCCGAACAAAGCCCAAAAAGCCAAAGTCAGCCAAAACGCGCCCCGGCTGAACAAGTTGACCACCGCCTCGAGAAAGCGCACAGGGCCCGATGCCTCTCCGGTCCTGAGCTCACCTGCACCCTGCCGCGGCGCGTCCCGCAGCATCAACGCCAGAACACCGGCATAGACGACGCCGATGATGCCAAAAAGGCTGAAGGCGTAGGACCACTCGTGCCGATCCGCCAGCCACCCGCCAAGCCCTCCGAGCCCGGCGCCAACCGTGATGCCAGTCATGTGAACACCGGTGGCCAGCGAGCGCGTGGGCCCACGATGATAATCCATAATCAAGGCCAGGGCGGCCGGAATGTAGCACGCCTCGCTGACCCCCATGAGCGCCCGCGCCAGCAGGAGTTGGTTGAAGGTCTGGGCATGGCCGGTCAGCCAGGTGACGGCCGACCAAACAAACAGACTCCCCAGCACCACCCGGCTGCGGCTGAACCGATCCGCCAGAAACCCCGCGGCAGGGCTTACAAAAGCATAACCCCACCGGAAGACCGAGGTCAGCAGTCCAAATTGCGCATCAGTCATCGGGATGGCCTCCACCAGCGAGGCGCGCATGGTGGTGATCATCACGCGATCCAGGTAATTCAGACACGCGACGAACCAGAGCAGTCCCACCGTCAGCCATGCCCGCGCCAGAGGATGGGACAAAAGGCTCATAATCATTCACGACGATGAACGTCGCGCCGGCGCTTCTTCGCCTGCCACGCTCAATACAACGCTTTGACGCGGTAATAGCCCTGGCTGGCGCCTCCGGTGGTCGTGGTGAAGCGGAAACGGCTGTCAGCCACCACGGTTTGAAAGGTCGCCGAAGTGTCTTTGGCCCAAACTCCGGCTGGTGAACCGGCCTTCCACAGCTCGAAGGTCATGCCCGAGCGATAGTTCGCCACCGTAAACTCGGCTTGCACCTGGCCGGATGTCACAACCGGCTTGGTCACCACCGTGAGCACCGGCGGGGGGGTGACCGCGCTGGTTCGAAACACCGGCCCCCAATCCAGGGTCCGGCTGTTAATCTGAGCGCGCACCCGCAAGACATAGTTCGTGACCACCGTGGGCGTAAAGCTAAAACTCGTGCCCGCGATCGAGGCTGTGGCGAGATTGAGCAAACACTCGGCATTACTGACCGCAATGTTGTCAACGTAAAGGCCAACTCCGGCGCTGGTCTGCGGATAAAACGACCCTCCGATATAGTCATACAAAAAACGCAGTTGCACCACCCGGCCTGCATACGCGGTCAAGGAAACGGTCACCGGAGTGAAGGCTGATTCGAAGCCGTCATTACCCGCCTGACTCCACAGGTCCTGCCAGCTTCGTCCGCCATCGGCGGACACCTGGGCGCGGGCGACCTGACTCGAGGCCGCATAGCCCAGGCGCTTGTAAAAGCTCAACTGGCTGGCCGTGCCGGGCAGAAATAGACCGTTGAGGGTGATGGATTGGTCCACGGGGGCGGAGGGGTCCGGCGGATGCGCCAGGTGGAAGGACCAGCTTCCCGCATATTTCACGTCACTCGCCAATACCGAATAACCCGGGGAACTGACCACCGTCACCTGCGCCAGGCCGTTTTCGGCTCCCTCGACCGCGGCGCAGGGCGACACCACCGCCTGCTGCCACTGGTAGCCGGTACTGGCGCCGACGGCACTGAAATTGTAGAGATTCCCCTGATTGAGGAATGCCGGAGCCGGGCCACTCACCACCGGCGGAGAGTAAGTCGGAACGTAATCCACCTTCGCGTTTTGGAGGCTGGAGATCACGGCCGTCTTTTGCACGGCCAGACCACTCGCCGAAAAGTTGACGGCATAACCACCGTTGCTGCTCACCGGAACGGCGTAGCCGCCGGAATCGGCCGTCACCGAGTAATAGGCCGAATTCGACACCGAGACCGTGACACCGCCGATGCCCTCCCCGAGGTCATAAAAACCGTTGGTATTGAAGTCGTAGAACACCACGCCGGTGATCATGGGCGTGGCGCCGACTCGCGTCCCAAAATCCTGAGTCACCAGTTGGGGGCCGACGCTTCCGTTCACACCGTTGACAATACCAACTCCCACCTCGCGCAGACTGCCATTGTGAATCGTGTTGCGATGACCGGGAGGGGTCTGCATGCCGCCCGGTCCGTATCCCCAGTCCACGTTGAACCCGGCGTGGCCCTGCCAAACTGACTCGGCATAGGAATAAACATTCTCGCCGTAGGTTATCCAATTGTAACCCATGGCAGTCATCCGCTCGCCCGGCCCCATGCCGTTGGTCTGGTAATGACCCTGATATTCGTTGGTGAACATGTCCCCGCTTTGCCAACGGGCGGCGGCCACCAGTTGCGCGTTCATCGCCAGCGGCGGCACCGGGCTGATGGCGTTGAACTGCGAGATGAGCAGGTTGGTGTCCACGCCGAAATAGTCGTAAGCCGCCCGCACAGCCGGGTCGGTGGTGAAAGCGAGCCGAATCCCTTCCGCCGGCGGATTGGCGCGCGAGCGGTTGATGTACTCGAGGTAAAGCTGCTCCTCGTCGGTCGGCTGCCCGATGGACCACAGGGTTGGCCCCGGGCCGGGGAGAGGGCCATCTTCGGCGGCAAAAACCGCCCGCGACTGAACCGGTGGGTTGGACGGCGGCGCCTTGGGTTCCACGCCCGGCAGCACTTCGGGAGCGCTCTGAAGCGAGGTTACGGGTAAAAGCAGAAAGGGAATGATCGCTGTCCGAAACAGCTTTGCACGCAGCATACTACGGTTTAATCACGGTTCAGGTTCCGGCCTGTACGAGCCGCGCCGCCCCCGCCAAGCAGGAGCAGGACGGGGCGATGACAGCAGTTGTGGTGCCAGAGAAGCCTCTCCAATTCAAGATTTTCATTGCGGTCGGCATCGGCTGCACCGGCGAAAAACTCGACCTGCCAACCGTTTCCGGCTACAAGGGAAGTGTGCAAAACGCCAGTAGATACAAGAGCCCGGGCGGGCGGCCCTTATGAAGCCTGGCTGGCTTCCGCGCAGCGTCTGGATTGCAGCCGCTTTGGTCCTGGCAGCCGCCGGTCTGGTTTTCTGGTTCACCCGCGGCTCCGATTCATTGATCCTGCGAGTGCCCGGAACCGACCGCGGACCGGACGGCGCGGCCGGGGGCGGCGGCAACCCCGTGCTGGCAGGGAAATTGACCCGAGGGCCGGGTCAG
>CAZVYG010000030.1:28459-50194 GCA_964631605.1 uncultured Verrucomicrobiota bacterium | reverse complement strand
AACACCTGGC
Source organism: uncultured Verrucomicrobiota bacterium (assembly GCA_964631605.1). Taxonomy (GTDB): domain Bacteria; phylum Verrucomicrobiota; class Verrucomicrobiia; order Limisphaerales; family UBA8199; genus JARKQH01. The sequence continues at coordinate 50,184 of CAZVYG010000030.1, read as the reverse complement.
CCAACTGGAACCGCCCACAGCCGCGCCCGCACACTCAACCCGGTCGGCGTGGTTAGGCCCACTGACGGGCCACAGCGGGGTGCCGCTTTCGGGGGGGGGGGAAAAGCCAATAACGCGAGCCCCGCTGCGCGGATGAGTTGGCCAAGGCGGAGGGCGCACCGACCGTGCCCAAGGCCGGCAAGGGCAAGCAAAACAAAGCCGGGAAAGAATAGTCAGGCGTCGGTGCGCTTGTTGAAAGGGGGTTGCGGCGGTTGCTGGTCACGGCTTTCCTTCAGGCGACGAAGCATCTGGCGAATGTCCACGGTGCCCCGGATGGTCACGTAAATCGTGACGGTCGAATACCAGACCATCACCGCCAGCATCAGAATCCACCAAAACGAATGTGCGCGCATGTCAAGCCTTTGTGTCTGGGTGAGCGGGAAGGGGGGCCGCCGCGGAAGGCGCCGCGCCGGGTTTGAGCAGCGAACCGACCACCATGGCCAGAGCCACGAGCACGTAGGTGGCAATGCCGGAGTAATAAGGGCCGATTTGCCGGGTCAGCGGGGCGGTGGCCGGCAACTGTTCCATCACCAGATAAGTAATGGGGACCAAAGCGCCGAACAGGATGGCGCCGGCAGCGCCCCAACTGTTGGCGCGTTTCCAGTAGCAACAGGCGATTACCAGCGTTGTCATGCTCGAAAGGTAGATGGTTCCCGTGACGCCGAGGTAGGTCCACAGGTCGCCCTTGAGGGGATACCACAAACCGTAAAAGAGGAGGAACAGGCCGATCCCCGCCACAATCAGGCGATTGACCAGCAGGCCCTTGCGCTCGCTCCAGGCGCCTTTGCGGAAAGGGGCGAGGATGTCGTTGTAGATCACGCTGCCCCAGGTCAGCATGTACGAGGAATCGGTGCTCATGTCCGCCGCGAGCATGGCGGCCACCAGCACCCCCATCATGCCCATGGGCAAAAAGGTGCTCAGGAATTTGGGCATGGCGTGCAGGGTGTTGCCGCCCACCTCGGCCGGTGTCAAGGTGGCCAGGGCGGCGATGCCCCAGAGGCCCGGAATCATGAATCGGCAGACAAAAAAGAAGGCCGTGCCTTTGAACACGCGCTGCCCCGTGCGGGCATCTTTGGAGGCCAGAATGCGGGCGATGACGGCCTGCCAGGTCAGACATGCCGCCGTGTTGAGCAGCAGGTTGAAGATTACGTAAGGCCAGCCCATGGTGGGATTGACCAAGGGATTGAAACCGCCCGCGCCATGATGAGTTTCGACGGCGCTGACCAGCCGGTCCCAGCCCACCTGGCTGAGAATCATGGCGGTGACGACGAGCATTCCGCCGCTCATGACCACAAACTGCAAAAAGTCGGTGACCAGGACGGAAAGCATGCCGCCTAAAATCGTGTAAACCGCCACGGCCAGCAGGAGCGCCGTCATCGTGATCTCGAGGTATTTGACGTCGAACCCGCACACCACCACCAGGAATTCGCCGCCCGTGCGCAGAAAGACCCCCATGTTCAGGAGTCCGCCCAGGACGATGACCACCCCCGCCGCCCAGCGAATCCGGGCTCCAAACCGTTTCTCGAACAGTTCGGGGATGGTCATGGCGCCCGACTCGCGCAGCGGCTTGATGCAGAAGCCGGTCAACCCGATGAGGAACATGGCCAGCGCCTGGGCCAGGCCCGGAACCGCCCCGGCGAATCCCTTCTCATAGCCGTTTTGCGCCGTGTACATGCACGTCACAATCCCGAACTCTGTCGCGGCCAGCGAGGCGATGCCCAGGTACACGTTCATTTCCCGGCCGGCGACCAGGAAATGGTCCACGCGGGACACGTAGCGGCGCACCATCACCCCGGCGATCATCGTGCCCAGGAGATACAATCCGACGATGCTCCCGTCCAGGAGCCACGAGAAATTCGTCATAGTGTCATGGCGAAAATGAATTCGCGCAATTTGCCGTCGAGCCTACGGAGGCGAAGTTTGGGTGTCGAGCCACATTCTCCCAGGCAACGAGAAATTCGCTCGTCAAGGCAGGGCGCGGGCTTCATCATTGAGGGGACCTAGATTATGCAGGGCAATTCCAACACTTTGATGCGGCGACGGGAGTTTTTGCGGGCCGGCAGTCTTGCGGTCGGTGCGCTGGTGGTGGGCGCGCACGACCGGGCCGGGGCAGCCCCAAAGATCGAATGGGTGGAAACGCGGGTGATCAGCCGCCAGCCGGAGCATTATCACGGGTGGCCGACGGTCACGCGGCGGCGGAATGGGCAGTTGTTGTTGGTGTGCTCGGGGTCGCGGGAGCAACACGTATGTCCTTTTGGGCGGGTGGAGCTGATGGTGTCGTCGGATGAGGGGCGGACGTGGGGTTGGCCCCAGGTGCTATTGGACAGCGCGATTGATGACCGGGACGCGGGAGTGGTGGAAACGGCCAAAGGGAGCTTGCTGGTCACCACCTTTACTTCGCTGGCGTACGAAGCGGTCCTGGAGCGCGCGCGCGGCAACGCGCCGGGCGGTGCGGGCGCCTGGCCGGCGGAGCGGTTGGATGCATGGATGGCGGCGCATAACCGGCTCAGCGCCGAGCAGCGGCGGGCCGAGCTGGGCCAGTGGATGATCCGCTCGACCGACGGAGGGGTGACGTGGTCGGCGCGCTACTCCAGCATCGTCAACAGTCCACATGGACCGTTTCCGGTGGGGGATGGCCGGTTGCTTTACGCGGGGGTGGAATTGTGGTCGAAACCCAGGCGGGTGGGGGTGTGTGAGTCAGTGGACGACGGCCAGAGCTGGCGTTGGCTGGCGGACATACCGGCGCGGCCGGGAGATGACCCGGCACAGTATCACGAGCTGCATGGGGTGGCGTGCGAGGATGGCCGGCTGGTGGTTCATATTCGGAACCATAATAAAGCGAACAACCGTGAGACGCTCCAGACCGAGTCTTTGGATGGCGGCAAGAGCTGGTCGGTGCCCCGGGCGACAGGGGTTTGGGGTTTGCCTTCATTTCTGTTGCGCCTGCGCGACGGACGGCTGTTGATGACCTATGGGCATCGTCGTGCGCCGTTTGGCAACCAGGCGCGAGTCAGCCCGGATGGGGGGCGCACGTGGTCGGAACCTGTGGTCATTTCGGGAGATGGAATCGGCGGGGATTTGGGGTATCCGAGCACGGTGGAACTGGCTGACGGCACGCTGCTGACGGTGTGGTATGAGGTGATGGAAGGGTCGCCGCGGGCCGTGCTGCGGCAGGCGCGGTGGCGGTTAACGATTTAGTGGGGGTGAAGGGGTCGGGTTACACACAGGAAACGGAGAGTGGTCATGAAAGCAGGCATTGTCGGCAGTGGATTTGTGGGCAGCACAGCGGCGTATGCGATGGCGTTGCAAGGGACGGCAAGTCAGATTGTGCTGGTGGATGTCAACGCCGCATTGGCGCGCGCCCAGGCGGAGGACATTTTGCATGCCACGCCCTTTGGAACGGCCCTGCGGGTGAGGGCGGGTGGTTATGAGGATCTGGAGGGCGCCAAGGTGGTGGTGCTGGCGTGCGGGGTGGGCCAGAAGCCCGGCGAGACAAGGCTGGCGTTGTTGCAGCGGAACCTGGCGGTTTTCGAGCAGGTGACGCCGCAAGTGCTGCGCCATGCGCCCGAAGCCGTGCTGCTGGTCGCCTCCAACCCGGTGGATGTCATCACGCACGTGGTAAGCCGTTTGGCAGGGGGCGCGTCCGCGCGAGTGTTTGGATCCGGGACGATCCTCGATACAGCGCGATTTCGAGCGCTGCTGGGGGAGCACTTGGGGGTCGCCCCGCAATCCATTCATGCGTATGTCGTGGGCGAGCATGGCGATTCAGAGGTGTTGGTGTGGTCGAGTGCGCAGGTGGGCGGGGTGCCCCTGCAGGAATTTGCGCGGCAAACGAACCGCGAGATTACGCCGGAGGTCATGGCGCGGATTGATGACGGGGTGCGGCGGGCGGCGTACCGGATCATCGAAGGCAAGCGAGCGACGTATTTCGGCATCGGCGCGGCGCTGTCCCGGTTGGTTCAGGCTGTGCGCGGGGATGAACGCTCCGTGTTCACGGTTTCGGCGGGTGCGCCGGGCATGGACCAGCTTCAGGGGGCCAGTTTTTCCCTGCCGCGAGTGGTGGGCGGCAGCGGCGTCATGACGACCTTGTGGCCGGGGTTGTCTGCTGAAGAGTCTGCGGCGCTGGCGCGGAGCGCGGGCATGTTGCGGGAGACGGTGAAGGCAATCGGTTACTAAAGAGGAGAGAATGATGGATCAGGAACCGGACGAGACGGCGGGACAAACGGCGGCGGAAGCGGCCCAGACGGAGCTTGGGGTTTCGGCGGGGTTATGGAAGTTGCTTTGGGATTATGACCCCAACGGGCTGCTGGTTTTGGACGACTCGATGCGGGTGATCCTGGCCAATCCGGCGATGTGCGGGATGCTGAAGCTGGAGAAGGCCGCGCTGGTGGGGAGGCCGGGGGCGGAATTGCTGGGGGACATTTCGGACTTTGAGCGGGCCTACGCCGAACAACGGGAGATCGTGGGTCAGGAGGTGTCGTATTCCCGATACGAGTTGCATGTGCGCAAGGTGATCTTCCCCGTGCCGAACGCCCGGGTGGTGGCGGGGATATTTGTGGACCTCACGCGCGAATGGAAGCAGGAGCAGGAATTGGAGCGGTTGCGCACGCGGACGGCGGAGGAGGTGCGGCGCGTGGTGGACAAGCAAATGCGGGTGGCCCAGGAAATTGCGGGGTTGCTGGGGGAGACCACGGCGGAGACCAAAGTGAGTCTGCTGCGGTTGTTGGAGGTCTTGCGCCCGGAGCATGAGTGAGGCGCCGCATTTCTACGAGATCTTTCCGCTCAGCCTCCGGCGGCACGGCGAGGAGTTGTGCGGGGATGAAGTCAAGTATTGCCGCCTGGCGGACCGAACGATCGTGGTCCTGTCGGATGGCCTGGGCAGCGGCATCAAGGCGGCGATCCTGGCGCGGTTGACGACGGAGATTATTGTGACGATGTTGCGGGCCGAGGCGCCCCTGCGCGAGGTGATTGAAACCGTGACCGGCACTCTGCCGATCAGCCGGGAGCATGGGCTGGCCTACTCCACCTTTGTCATTCTACAGATTCGGAATCGGGACGGGTGGTTTCAACTCAGCGGGTTTGACAGCCCGCCGGCGGTTTTGTTGAGAGATCAACATCCGCAGCGCGTGGAAAGCCGGAGCGAAGTTGTTGGGGGCAAACCGTTGATGTTGAGTGAGGGGGTGCTGCTGCCTGGGGATTTTCTTGGTCTGATGAGCGACGGGGTCCTCCACGCGAGCCGGGGGGTGACACGGGACCCGGCATGGGGTTGGGAAGCGGTGGCGGCCTGCCTGGGCAAAGCGGCCTTGAGCGGCGCGGGGTCAGCGGAATTCCTGGTGCGGGCCGTGATGACGGAAACGCGCCGGCGGTACGGCGAGCGGGTGGGCGATGACGCAACGTTTGTCGGGGTGCTGGCGCGCAAGCCGCGCAGTTTGATGGTGTTTACGGGACCGCCGACCGACCGGGGCCGGGATGAAGCGTGTGTCAACCGATTGTTGAGCTTCGAGGGGCGGCGCGTGGTCTGCGGCGGCACCACCGCCCAGATCGTGGCGGAGCACTCCGGCGAGGTGCTCCGCACCGACGAGAGCACGCGAAGGGAGGGCATTCCCCCGATTGGCGTGTTGCCCGACATTGACCTGGTCACGGAGGGCATCCTGACCATGGCCCGGGCGCTGGAGTTGCTCAAGATCAGTCAGGGAAACCCGCAGCGTCTGGAGGTGGACCGCAATGGCGCCGTGTTGCTGGCCCGGGAGTTACTGCAAGCGGATTCGATTGTTTTTCTAGCGGGGGAGAGCGTGAACCCCTATTACCAAAACCCGCAACTCCCTCGCAGTGTTTCCATCCGGCGAAGTTTGGTGACGCAGCTCGTCGAAGTGTTGAGATCGCTGCAGAAGGTGGTGAGGGTTGAGTGGGTGTGAGGGTGGGAAGCTGGGGCAGGGGGGACGGGTTCCCGGTACGACGCAAGAGATTCTCCCGGAACAAGAAGCAACCGGGTCGTGGACTTCGGGATGGTGTTACGTCCCCCTTTTCGCGGTTTTGCGCAAATTTTTGCGAAATTTCGGGTTGCGGGCTGGCGTTTGTCTGATAGGCTGCAGTTCCCTTTTGGCCGGGACTGACCGGCGGGAGGGGATTTTTGGCGGCCATAATGCCTGCCCGTGTTGGGCAGGGGGCCATAACCACACTAAACTGAATCCCGTGTTCCGCGGGATGGTTCGCCCTGAGGCGGGCCTTTAACCAAAGGAAACTTGTGCTGAGTATTGGAGTAAAGGAATTGTTGGATGCCGGTGTTCATTTTGGACACCAGACGAAGCGGTGGAATCCGAAGATGAAGCCGTTCATTTTTGACGCTCGCAATGGCATTCACATCATAGACTTGAGCAAAACGCTCACCCAGTTGGAGGCGGCCTGCAACTTTTTGGGGGAGACGGTCCGCAAGGGGGGAAAAGTTCTTTTTGTCGGGACCAAGAAGCAGGCGCAGCAGGCGGTGAAAGACACGGCCAAGGATTGCGGCCAATATCACGTGACGGAGCGGTGGCTGGGGGGCACCCTGACCAATTTCGCAACCATTAAACGGTCAATCGCCCGGTTGAAGCACATCGAGAAGATGGAAGCCGACGGCACCATCAACAACTACGTGAAACAGGAGCAGTCGGTTTTGCGCCGGGAAGCGGCTCGCCTGCACAAGTTTTTCGACGGCATTCGCGCGATGGACAAGCTTCCGGCCGCCCTGTTCGTGGTGGACATCAAACGCGAACACAATGCGGTCGCCGAGGCGCGCCGGCTCAAGATTCCGGTGGTGGCGATCGTGGACACCAACTGCGATCCCGACCTGGTGGATTTTCCGATCGCGGCCAACGACGACGCCATCCGGTCGGTGCGCATGATTCTGGCCACGCTGGGTCAGGTGATCACCCACGCGCACGCCGAATACGAGGCGAAATACGCCCGGCGCAAACCCGAGGCGGCTGAGTCCCCCGCCCCCGCAGCCGAGGCTGCCCCGGCGCCCGGGCCGGCCGAAGCAGCGCCGGCGCCGGCGGTCGCGGCCGGCAGCGAGGCTTGAAGCGGCGGCCGGGTCCCGGCAGACAGGCGGGAACGGCACTGCTGAATTCAATTGTCAAACAGTTTTATTCCGAACGAAAGAATTGATTATGGCTGAAATAACTGCTGCCGCGGTGGCGAAATTGCGCGAGATGACCAACGCCGGCATGATGGACTGCAAGCGAGCGCTGACCGAATCCAAGGGCGACCTCCAGGCCGCGGTGGATATTCTCCGCAAGAAAGGCGCGGCCACGGCCACCACCAAGGGGGCCAAGGAGGCGCGGGAGGGTGTGATTGCCCAGTATATCACGCCGGACGGGCGGCTGGGGGTGCTGGCGGAAATCAACTGCCAGACGGACTTTGTCGCACGCAACGAGCTGTTTCGGGCCTTCGCCGAGGAGGTGGTGAAGCGCCTGGCGGCGGACCCGAAGGCGGACTTCGAGGCGGAACGGGTGGCGATGGTCGCCAAGATCCGTGAAAACATTCAAATCGCCCGGCACGAGCGGATGGAGGTGCAGGGCAATGGCCTGATCGCGGCCTATATTCATACCGGATCCAAAGTCGGCGTGTTGGTCGAGGTGGGGGCCGGGAAGGAAGCGACGGTGGCCAACGAGGAATTCAAGCAACTGGTGAAGGATATCACGTTGCAGATTGCGGCGGGTCATCCGCTGGCGGTGTCACGCGAACAGGTGCCGCCGGCCGTGATTGCCAAGGAACGGGAAATCGCTGCCGAGCAGGTCAAGGGCAAGCCGGCGCCCGTGGTTGAGAAAATCGTCCAGGGCAAGCTCGAGAAGTTTTATCAGACCTATTGCCTGGTGGACCAGGGGTTCGTGAAGAAGAATTCCGAAGTGTCCGTCAAGGAGCACATCGGGACGGTGGAGAAACAGCTTGGTGATACGGTCACGATCCGGCGGTTTGTCCGGTTCCAAGTGGGCGAGGCCGTGGCCGCTTAAGCCATCAAGCCGTTTGCCCGCGAACGACGCGGGATGAGAAAGCAGAGGTCTTCCGAGGCTTCTGCTTTTCTCTTTGTCGGGTTGGCGGGCAGGACGGGGAGGGTCTGCCGGAGACGCCGGTCGGGGAAAGAAAGCCGATCGGGCGGGTCAGCAACCGTCGAAGCCGGCTAAAAGACTTCGGCGCGGAGACCGGTGGCCTGGCGGACGGTTTGGGCGATGCGGGAGAGAACCCGCAGCGGCAAATGTCCACATTCAGAAAGGGCCGAGGGCCGGGTGGCGGAATAGATCTGAACCAGCGAGATTTCGGCGCCGGAGTTTTTCAGCTCGAGGAGCCGCTGGGTGTATTGTTCAATTTCCTCGAGGGGCGGTTCCTCGCCGTTGAGGGCGGGAAAGAGGCTTTGAATGACAACCGGCCGGTGGCGGCCGAGCATAAGGATGTTCGAGAGAATCTTCTCGAGCGGCACTTCCGAGCGGTTGACCCGGTTGACGTAGGCCTGAGTGCCACCGTCGAGCTTGGCCCATACCTCGTCGCTGCGCGTGAAGAACTTGAGTCCCTGCTGCACATGGGGCAGGTCCAGCCCGGTGGCATTGGTCAGCAAAACCAGTTTGAAAAAGGGCAGACCGGAAAGCGCCCGGACGTGGACGACAGCCTCAAGGGCCTCGGCAAACCGGGGGGAAAGGGTGGGTTCGCCATCGCCGCTGAGCGCGACGTGTCGCAATTGGAGCAGTTCGTCCGGCAGCGTGCGATACCAAGGCCGCTCCCGGAGACGGCCGGTTCGGACGAAGGCCAGGGTCTGACGCAACTCGGCCGCCATGGCGGGAACATCCAGCGGTTCACCCGCGGTGCCGTTGCGGTGTACCTCGCAGTACACGCAGCGGAAGTTACAGAGCTTGTCGGGGTTCATGTTAATCCCGACCGACAAGCCGCGGGCCCGCGGAGAAACGACCGCATAGACAAAGCGATTGTCCAGAAAATCGCGCGGCGAACCGAAAGCCGTTTCGGGTCCGCCAGGGGACCGGGCCGGAAGCTTTTTCCTTTTTTCAGGAGCCTCGGTCAACGGTACGATCTTGTCAGCGGTCTGGTTCACAGCGTCTGAGCCACGCTAGACCCGGGGACCGGCCGGCACTACACTATCGTTGCCAAAAAATGGACATTTTTTGGCAAGCGCCAGCGGGCCTGTTCAAGTAAGGCAGCCTGATTTTAGACCGGGTATTTTCAGCTTAAACCCGGGAAAAAGGCGGTCTTGGGACGCCCCCTGCGAAACAGTGTCTCTGATTTGAGGGTTGGCGGCCGGGAAGAGCGCTCGCCGGCCGAAACGGCTGCTCAGCGGGGTTTTTGGAGTTTGTGGCCGTATTTGCGATTGAAACGAAAACACGATGCAAATTCCGTCCGGCCCTCGTCATTTTCCCAAACCTCGTCATAGAGGGGTTTGGTCGGGACGCCCCGCAAGCGGGTTTCCTTCAGAATGTTGCCGTTTTCGTCGGAGAGCAACTCCAGATGGCGGGGCGGTTGGGTCCGGTTCACTCGATTGGAGAGAATTACCAGGATTTTGCGTGTCGTTTTGCGTTTCTTAGCACTTCTCTTCAGCATGGGAACAGGATTTGGAGCCGGCGGCCCGGCGTCAATCACTTTGCGCAACCATCTGCTTGGGCAAAACCAAGCTCAGCGAGTGGATTGAGCAGCATCGGGACACCTTGGGTCGCCATTACACCAGTGAACTGGCCCGTCGCATAGATCGGCAAAGCCAATACGGCTCAAACTGACAATGATGGGGGCGCCGCCAACAAATGGCGTTGTGGTCAGGGAGCACCTGGTGTGGCGGTGATTTTGTAAAACTTCTGTGTTGAACCTGCGGGCGGGTCCTCACTGAAGGTCAGGACGTCGCCAGTGCCCTGGAAAAGCGGGCCGCTGGTCCAGGGGCCGGTCGGGTGAGGAGCGCTGAAAAGCTGGTAGTGGTGGCCGGGGCGACCCCGCCATCGCAGGCTGATCTGTGCCTCGCCGACAGCAATCATTACCGTGGGCCTAAGCATTGCATCCAGCCGCACCGGGTCCACTCGTTCGTTGGCTGACACAGCAAAGCTGCCGTGCGCCAGGTAATGCAGGTTCAGATAGGAAAGGGTCAAGCTGGCGCATTGGTGCGGGTTGACGACCTCGAGACTGCCCATGTTGACAGCCGCGCCGCAGGCGGGGCAGGTGACCAACCCCCACTGGGCATGCTCGAGCACATAAGCGTCATGGTTGGGTGTGCGCGGCAGGGCGTTAATCTCTTCCCACAGGTTGTAGGCGAGTGCGAAGCCGTCGGGCAGGCCGTCCCCGTCCGTATCCGCGCGGGTGGGGTCCAAGAGGAAATAGGCTTCTTCCTCGTCCTTCAACCCGTCGGCGTCGGTGTCACCGCTGACGGGTACGAAATGGCCCGGTCCCGGGGAGTGGAGGGAATCAACCAGGAGGCGCACCCGGCAGCGGCATTTGCCATGCACGTCCCCCGCGTAGGAGAAACTGCCATGCTCGAGGTAATGGAGGGCGATGTAGGGCACTTTGGCATAGAGTTGCGCCAGCGGGTTGCACACGGTCAAGTGCCCCATGTTCACGTTGGTGCCGCAAATGTCGCAGCGCTCCAAGCCGCGCAACGGAAAGTCCAGGCGAAACACCGGCGCGACCACCGGGCCCACCGGCAGGACTGCGATTTCCCCGGCAATCCGGCGGGCCAGGTCAATTCCATCAGGCACCTGGTTGTTGTCCTCATCCGAAACCCGCGGATCGCAACCTAAGTCGCTTTCTTCGTCGTCGGCAAGCAAGTCGTGGTCGGCATCCGGCGAGACAGGCAACAAGTGGGCGCCACCCTGGCCGGTGAGCACGGCCTTGAGTTGGAGCGGGTCCACGCGTCCTTGTCCTCCCATTAACTGTCCCCCCTGCCAGGCGAAGCCGCCATGGTCGAGATCGTGCAGGGCCATTGAAGGCACTGACAAGGACATGCCCGTGAGCGGGTTGATGACATCCCAAATGCCCATGGTGACGCGGTCGCCGCAGCGGGGGCAGGTTTCCACGCCATCCATGGGATGTTCGACCACGAAAGGACGATCCTTCGGTCCCTGTTCAGGGCTGGGGGCCCGCGGCAACGCCTCAAGCTCCGCGCGAAGACTGCGGGCGATATCAATGCCGTCCATGATCCGGTCCCCGTCGGTGTCGCGCAGGGCCGAGTCGCATCCGAAAGTGGATTCCTCCCAGTTGCGCAAGCCGTCGTTGTCGGAATCGCTGGCCGGGGCTTCGGGAAGAAAATGCGCCAGGCCGACGCTGGTGAGCACGGTGTGCAGCAAGGGCGGGCTCAGTCGGCCGCTGTGCTCGGTGCCCGAATACTGGAAGCTGCCGTGTTGGAGGAAATGTTGGGCGATGTAAGGCACGGCAACGGACTGGTTCTCGAGGGGATTGGTGATTTGCATGAACCCCATGTTCGTCACCGCACCGCAGATTTGGCAGTACTCCAGGCCATTGGCCATGAAGTGTTGCACGTAAGGCTGGTCTGGCGTGGGCTGCGTTGGCAATCCCTCCATGGCCAGCGCCGAGGCCCAGGCCAAATCCGCGCCATCCGGCTGTTCGTTCCCGTTTTCATCCGGGACCGCAGGATTCTTGCCCAGGACTGTTTCCTCCGCAGTGGTTAGCAAATCCGCATCTGGATCGTCCCAGGCCGGGAGGGGAAGCCAGTGCGGGTCGGGAGCGTTGCATGTCTGAGTGAGGCCGGAGCCAGTTCCCAACGAGAGCCCGGCCGCCAAAGCGGCGAGGAGACTCAGGCGGGCGGCCATGGGGCGGGGGCTCAGGCTTCTGAGTGCGTGACACACGCGGCCGCGTTGCGCCTGCCGGCATTCCCGGAAGACCCGCCGATAAGCCGGCAGCAGTAAGGGGGTAATCCGGCACTGGGGACAGGCCCAGTGAAACAACAACCGTTGGTCACGGCGTCGGAGTCGGTTCGGGGCGTAACCTTGGGCGATGAAACTCTCCACGCAACAGGCGGGGTATCCGAACATAAGTCCTTCCCACCTGACATTTGCGGGCGCAGGGTCAATTGGCTGTTCGTTGAAACGGCTAGCGTAGGCGCTCAGGGGGGCCTCCGAACTGCTGAACAGCAGCTCGCGCACGCGCTTGCCAGACCGCACCGACCGCGTCACAACGCGGGTTCGTAAGCCCAGCGCCTCGAGCGCCTCCCGCGCGGGCGGCGAACACTCTCTTTCCCAGCGGCTCAGGGGTTTCAGGCCCGCGCGCGTCAGCGAGGCCAGGTAAGCCAGCTCGAAGTCCAGCCGGCGAAGCATACCCCGATCAAAGACAGCATTTGGTTTCATCCGATGTGGGTGGTACTGGATGAGTTAATCTACGCCGAATCTGTTGGAAAACAAGAAGAACTGGCGGAGAGAGGGAGATTCGAACTCCCGGTGGGGTATTAGCCCACTCACGCTCTCCAGGCGTGCGCTTTAAACCACTCAGCCATCTCTCCAGCCAAGCATCGTTAATCTGAAGGAGCCAGACCCCCGGCGCAATGTTTTTTCCGGCATCCGACGGCGGTTCGGAGTCGTGGCTGACGGTCGGGGAGCGGCTCACGATGGTAGGTGTGCACCCCAGTGCGAGGGGTGGAGAGGAGCGTTTCTGCGGCGCTGCCGTCTGATTGAATTGAATTTCCGGGCGTGGTCGGGCGTCCAGAAAGCTGAAACAAAAGTGAACGGAAACGGGTTATCAGGGGACTAATACGTGAGTACTGACATGAAAATCACACTGCGGCTGAAGCGGGAGTTGAATCCGGCCTTCAAGCGGTTTCAACGGTTGCCAGAACTGGGCATGTGCCGGCCACCGGCGCCCGCCCAGGCTGGCCTGGCACCGGTGGTGCTCGGAGGGACAAGCCGCGGCGTGGGGAGCCTCATGCCGCCATCGGCGACGTCGGCGGGATCAGGCCCCACTCTTCAGCCCGAGGCTTCGGGACCGATTTAAGCTGCCCGGGTTTGCGGCTGCGGTTAGTATTCCGCAGCGATGGACAACACTCTCAGGTCAAAACTAGCATACGATCCCGTCATCCTGCGGTTCGGCACGAGTGGCCGACGCGGCGAGGTGATTCATCTCACGCAGCTTGAAATTTATCTCAACGCGGTGGCCGAATTGGAATTCCTTCAAACCCTTCCTCTCTCGGAGGGGGGCATTCGACAGGGACAGGAGTTTTTTTTCGCGCGCGACCTGCGTCCCAGTTCGAGCCAGTTCGTTCCGGAACACGGGGGTCGGGGTGAGATTGCCCAGGCCATCGAACGCGCCATTTTGGATGCGGGTTTGAGGCCGGTGAACTTGGGGTGTTTGCCCACCCCCGCGCTGGCCAATTACGCGTTCGAGCGGGGCAGGGGAAGCATGATGGTGACCGGCAGTCACATTCCCTTTGATCGGAACGGGTACAAGACCAACACCGCGCGAGGCGAGCTGCGGAAGGAGCATGAGGCGCCGATTCAACAGCGGGTCGAACAGCTCCGACAAAAGTTGTATCAACAGCCCTTCGAGGAGTCGCTGTTCAACGAGCACGGCCAGTTCAAGTCGGGACACCGGGAACTATCACCGGAAGTCGGAGCGGCGCGGGCGGCCTACATCCGCCGTTACACGGATTTCTTCCCGCCCGACGCGTTGAGGGGCTTGCGATTGGTGGTCTATGAGCATTCCGCGGTGGGTCGTGATCTGCTGGTGGAAATCCTCGAGCAGCTCGGCGCCACCGTGGTCCCTGCCGGCCGCAGCGAGACCTTCGTGCCCATAGACACCGAAAACATAACCAACGAACAACTGGCGGCAATCCAGGCACTGGCAGATCAAGCGGGAACCATTGACGGGGTTGTTTCAACCGACGGCGACAGCGATCGTCCGTTGCTGCTGGGCGTGGATGATGGCCGAGTGCGGTTCTTTGGCGGTGACGTGGTGGGAATGGTGGTGGCGGACTTTCTCGGGGCGGATGCGGTGGTGGTACCCATCACTTGCAACGACGCTGTGGATCGCGGCCCCTTGCGATCGGTGCTCGAACCCAAAACCCGCATCGGATCGCCCTACGTCATTGCGGGCATGGAGAGGGCGCAGGCCAAGGGACGGCGCGCGATTTGCGGCTGGGAAGCCAACGGCGGTTTTCTCACCGGCAGCGATTTCGAACTGCAGGGCCGGAGGCTGTCGGCTCTGCCCACGCGCGACGCCATGCTGCCCATCCTGGCGGTGCTGGCAGCGATGGCGAGGCGAAAGTTGACCATGACTGCGCTGTTTGCCGAGTTGCCGCGGCGGTTCAGCCGCGCGGCGCTGCTGAAGAATTTTCCACGCGCTGCCAGCCGGCGCCTCCTCGAGCGGTTCTCGCCCGGCGACCCGGCGGTCTGTGAGGTGAGGTTTCAGCCGGGCGGCCCGGAGGTGCGGGATCACGAGGGCAAGGCGATCCTTTCGGTCGCGCCGGTGGAAGGGATTCGGGAGGAGCTGGGGAAGCATTTCACGGCGAGCGAAGGTTTCGGCGTCATCCGGGGGCTCAATTACACAGATGGAGTGCGGATTTATTTTGACAATGGGGACGTCGCTCATGTGCGTCCCTCGGGCAACGCCGATGAACTGCGGATTTACGCGGTGGCCGACCGCCAGGATCGGGCGGATGAGATTGCGCGGCTGGGGGTGGCCGAGCCGGACGGCATTCTCAGGCGGCTGGAGCGGGCCGCCGGCGCGGCTGGCGCCTGAGCTAATCGAAACGGATGCGGCGGGTCGAAGTCCACGAATGCCAATGACCGAAGCGGTCGCTGGGCACGGCGGCGTTTTCCGGATAAATCAAATAGGCGGCATTGCGGGAATAGGCCCAGGCGTATTCGAGATTCTTTCGTTTGAAGACTTTTTGCACATTTTCGCGCGTGCCGGGGTCGTTCACGATGGGATCGCCCTCGGGCGTGAACCCGACGCAGACCACCAGGTGACCGCTGGGGCCGCCCGGCCGCCCGCGCAGGCGGTCGTAACAAAGCGACAGGCCAACGGGGAAGCCGCCGGCAATCCAATCCTCCAACTCGGAGAGGTCCGTCATGCGGGTGACATAGGCCCGCATACCCTGGCAACTTCCGGCGTAGGCGGTGTTGAAAACCCAATTCCCCGTGCCTTTCCAATTGGTGTCATACACCGCTTTGACGATCTCGGGAACCTCGAGGTCCAATTCCGGCCGGTGGAGGCGTTGAGCCCAGAAGCCCATCATCATGGAAATGGTGGTGGGGCTGCAGATGACGTTGCCGTTGGGATAAACCATCTGGCTGCGCTCGGGCACGGGCAGCACTTTGCCCCAGGCGCCGCGGTTCGGGGAGAGGGACGGTGGATTCGCGGTGGTATCGGTCAGGCAGAGCCCAAGGAACTTGAGCTCGGGCTTGAGCGCGTCATCCCCGCCAAGAGTGAGACGAATCTGGACCTGTTGGCAGCGTTCCTTGAGAACCAGGGTGTCCGTGGCGACATCTCCCGTTTCGTCGGCCTGATTGAGCACGCTTTCGCGGGGATGGCGCGCCGGGTTGGGCGACCACAGCCCCAGGTTGTAATAGGGAGTGGGCTGGCGAAATCGAAAACCCCGCGCTTCGACCTTCAAATAGGTGCCATCCGGGGCCGTGGCATTCCATGAAACCACCAACTCGTCCCAGTCAATCCGGGTGTTGATGACGCGGGAGGTAAGGACAACTTCTCCCGGCCGCGATCCGGCCGCGCGGTTGAATGGGCTGAACCGTGTAAAACCGATGAACTGGCCGCCGCGGGGGTCAACGTCGCTGAGGCACTGCGCCGGCGCGCCCACGAACAGCAGCAGCGCCACGCTTGCGGTCCCGGAGCACGAACGCAACCGCCTTGCCCGGTTGGAACAAAGCCATCTTTCGAAGCCGAACATCATAGCGTCATTCAAAAGAAGACCGTGGAAAAAGCCAGAGGAAAAAGGGCTCGGGACAGGCGAAGCCGGCCCGGCGGAGAAAGAAGAACCCTGCCCGGGAGCCAAAGCCAGGGCAGGGTTGTTATCAGAGCGACCGATGAGGCCGGGGGTTATTTGGGCGCCTCGGCTGGCGCTGCGGGCGCCGCCGGGGCAGCGGGCGCGGCAGGTGCATCGGGAGCCGCAGGCTGAGCGGGGACGGGTTTCGGTTTGCCGAAATGGCCATGGGTCCACTGGTTGATATAGCCACCGCGGTCGAGGATCAGCCAGACCAGATAGACGATGAACAGCGCAATGAGGATCTTGGGCCAGGGATTCTTTTTCTCGGCGAACGGATCAATCAGATCCCGTTGAGCGCCCGGCGGCAGCTTGGCGATGGCGGTGAGGGAGGTGCCGAAGGGCACATTGACCTTGGCTTTGGCATTGATGGCCCAGCCATTGGCATCGAGGATTGGGCCGAGGTTGCGTTTGCGCAGTTTGATGTAGGCCAGGATCATGGACGGCCCCGAGATGAGGGCGATGATGGCCACCAGTGCGCCGATGATGGCCAGGGGGCCGAAGGCCGCAATCTTGACCAGGCCGGTGGCGACGGCGGTGAAGAAGGCGCCGATCGCGCCGAAGGCGACCCCCAGGGCCGCCACTGTGCCGACATCAATCTTTTTGGGCTCGGTGGGTTTGGCTTTATCGGCGGTGGCCGCAGCCGCGGCAGCCTGGGCAAGTTTGGCGTCCGAGGCGGCTTCGGCGGCGGCGGCGCGCTTCGCGATCATCTCTTCGACCATCCGCACGAATTTCTTATAGGGCATCCAGAAAGCCTGGCGCAGGCTGATGGGATTCGAGATGATCTTGGTGATGGTGGCGTCGTAATCGCGGCCCTTGCGGTCGTAGAAAACCCCGTTTCGGCCCACCATGAGGTTGTCGTCGTCGCCCTGGGAGAAGACGGCGACAATGCTCATCTTTTCGCCGGTGCCCTTGCGGACGCAATCGCAGTAAGCCAGATAGGCGCCGGCCAGACCCGCCATGCTGGCATGCTTGGCAGCGTCCTCGACCGTAAGACAAAGGTTGCAGGACCGTTGATCCAGGTACAGCGTGCCGCATTGGAAGATCGCGGGCTCCTTGCCGCCATACAGGTCCTTGAAGTTGACGAAATTGGTGCAGAGCTTGTGCAAGTGGGGCACCAGGCGGGTCAGCTTCTCCACATTGGCGATCGAGGTGGCCTCCGGTTCCAGCGCCTTGTCCTTGGCGATCAGGGCGCTGAGGCTGTCCCTGGCCTTGCTGGCAAGAATCTCGCGCACGCGCTTGATGCCGAGTTTTTCAACCGCCGCGCCCGCTTTGGATGCGAGCCAGCCTTCGTAGGGAGCGAGTTTGGCCTGCAGTGCCATCCAATCGGCCTCGGTCAATTCCGGTTTATCCCCGAGCAGGGGTTTGACGGCGTTGGCGTAAAGCGCCGCCACGGAGCCGGCATGGGCAGGATTAATGCCAGTCTTGAGCGGCAGCGGTTTGCCCGGGGCAACATGAGCCAGGGGGAAGCTGGCAATTTCGGCGGCGGTTATGCTGAGGTCCTTGGTGGCGATGGCGAAGTAGTCTTCTTCCTTCCGGTTCAGGATGGCCACCGCTCGCGGGTCGAAAGCCGCGAGGCGGCAGCGTCCGAAGTAGTCGTCCACCTTGGCTTTAATCGCCTTGACAGCCTCGGCGGCGGCCGCAGTCGCGGGGCCGGCGGGCAAGAGGGTTGCGGCCTCGGCCTCGGCCTTCCTGTTCCAGGCATCAAAGGCGGCGCATTCAGCGAAGAACGCGTCCACCTTGGCCTGGTCAATCCCGGGTTTACCGGAGCGGTCCGGGACGGTGCCCATGCAATCCGCAATGTCTTTGATGACACCCCTGGTGAAATCGTCGTCGGCGGATTCCGGGATAATGACGCCGTCACCGTTGAGGGTGGTATTGGCAAAAATCTTATTGGCATCCGAGGCGTCCTCGATGGAGATCGAGCCGGCGTCTTTCTTGCCGAGGTTGGCCAGGATTTGCTTGGCCGACGCCAGCAGCCTGGCGCCTTCGGCCGTCCCATCGTTAATGGCCGTAAGGGGGATGGAACTGAGCCCCTTCACCAGGTCGTCCGGGTTTTTGAGCATGGAACCGGCCCACTTGACGGCCGCGATCAACTCGGGAGCGCGAATCCGTCCGTCCTTGTCGGTGTCAATGAGTTCGAGGGTTCTGGAATCGAACTCGAGGCCTTTGGTGGGGCAGGCCAGCGCGACCCACAACTTCTGGTCGAGGTGGTCGAGGTTGATCAAGTCCGCGCCGGTCTCCAGCTTCACCTGGTCGAAGCCACCCGCGCGGAAGAATCTCCATACATGGTCTGTGCTCATAGACGTGATTGGTTGTTGGTTACCGTGTGCGCCTACTTTAGATTGCGCTGCGAATAATGCAAGACGGTGTTTGAGGGGGAAAAGTTGGGGATGCGCCGCCGGTCCGTCTCCCTGCTTTCCGCGGGCCGGGTTGAGCGCCAGTATTGGGCAGCGTTGTAAAATCCTTTGAATCCGGAGGCCCGGCCGATTTTTCTCTTCGTTCGCGAGGCGAGGTTGTGGGTTGGGGGGCCTTTTGGCAGGCCAGCCGCAAGGCCTGTTCGAGAGCCTAATCCGCTACGGTTGGCGGCGCTTCAAGTTCCAAAAGCTATTGAGAACGCTGTGTCGCCCGGCGCGTTGGGCGCCCGCGATTGCACCGGTGATGAAAAATTTGGCACGCTTCACAGCCTCGGGGAGGGTCTGGCCGCGCGCCAGCCAGGCCGTAATGGCGGCGGAGTAGGTGCAGCCGGTGCCATGGGTGCTGACATGGCGTATGAATGGCGCCGTAAGCAACAGCTCTTCGTTGCGGTCGTAGTAGATATCCACGGCTTCACGCAAGCCTTTCAGATGCCCCCCCTTGAGGAGAACTGCGCATCCGAACTGCTGGTGGAGCAGGCGCGCCGCCGTTCGCAAGTCTTCGACGGATTTGAGCGGGCGCTGGGTGAGGATTTCGGCCTCGTGAAGATTTGGGGTGATGAGAGACGCCAGCGGCAACAGCCGGTCGCAGAGGCTTCTGATAGCCGCCGGTTTGAGCAGGCGGGCCCCGCTGGTTGCAACCATCACCGGGTCCACCACCAAGGGTGGGGCCTTGGGGCGGTCCAGGAGGTCGGCGACGGCTTGAATGATCGGCGCGGAATAGAGCATGCCGGTTTTGACGGCGGCCGGCGGAAGCTCCTCGAAAATGGCTTCAATTTGCTGGGAAACGATCGCCACGGTGCCCGCCTGGATGCCGCGAACGCCTTTGGGATTTTGCGCCGTGAGACAGGTGATGGCGCTGGTGCCGTGGACGTTGAGAGCGGCAAAGGTCTTGAGGTCAGCCTGGATGCCGGCCCCGCCACCGCTGTCGGAGCCGGCGATGGTGAGGGCGCAGGGGAGGGGAAGGGAGGAGCGCATCGTGGAGTTTTGAGGAGGGAAAAGACGGTTAGTATTTGGGCACGGAAGGATCAACCTGCTCCGACCAGGCGGCGATTCCGCCCTGCACGCTCTTGAGCGAACGGAAGCCGAGTCGGCGCAGGAACTGGACCGCGTGCAAGGAACGCACCCCGGATTTGCAGTAAATGAAGTAGGGTTGGTCGGGATTCAGTTCGGCCCAGCGCCGGCCCAGTTGGCTCAAGGGAACGAGCTGCGCGCCCGGGATGCGGGCGATTTGGAATTCCTCCGGCTCGCGCACGTCGAGGAGGCGGATGCCGAGCGACGGGTTGTCGAGGGCGCGTTTGAGGTCGAAAACCGAGACTTCGTCGGGGTGCATAATCGGGGTGGATCGGGGGGCTGGCGAGCCGCAAAACGGATCGTAGTCTATCAGTCCGGTGATGGTTGGGTTTGGACCGCACAGGGGGCAGGCCGGGTCCCGGCGAAGTTTCAGCTCACGAAACTTCATGTCCAGTGCATTGAACAGGAGCAAACGGTTGAGCAGGGAGGTTCCCCGGCCGAGAATGAGTTTGAGAGTTTCCGTGGCTTGGATCAGACCGATGATTCCGGGCAACACGCCCAGCACGCCCCCCTCGGCGCAGCTCGGCACCGATCCCGGAGGGGGCGGTTCCGGGTAAAGACAGCGGTAACAGGGCCCGCCCAAGTGCGGGGCGAAGAGGCTGGCCTGGCCTTCAAAGCGGAACACCGACCCGTACACATTCGGCTTGCGGAGAAGGACACAGGCGTCATTGGCAAGGTAGCGGGTGGGGAAGTTATCGGTCCCATCGGCAATGACGTCGTAGGGGCGCAGCAGGTCAAGGGCGTTGTCACGTGTGAGACGGGTATGATGGACAACGACCTCGACGTCCGGATTGAGGTTGGCTATGGCCTCGCGGGCGGATTCGGTTTTGGCTCGGCCCACGTCCGGGGTTCCATGAAGCACCTGGCGGTGGAGGTTGGAAATGTCCACGACGTCAAAATCCAGGATGCCGAGCTTGCCGATTCCCGCGGCGGCGAGATACAAGGCCAGTGGGGAGCCCAGTCCACCCGCGCCGATGCAAAGCACGCTGGCGGCGCGAATTTTCTTTTGGCCTTCCGGCCCGACCTCGGGCAGAATGAGCTGGCGCGCATAACGACGCGCTTCATTAGTGTTCAAGTCCATCAATCAGCCCTTGAGGGGCGAGGCAAACTAAATGGCGTTCGAGCGGAAATCAAGGCGGTCGCCGTCCGCGGTTGGCGACGAGTGGTGGAGCGACGCGGCCGCACGGGTGCGGAAGCTCTCCTCATTGCGTCCCTCGCTGGGCATCATCCTGGGCAGCGGATTTGACTCTGTTCTTTCGCGAGTGGAAGTGCACGGGGAATCGCCCTACGCCCGCATCCCCGGTTTGCCACCCGTGGGTGTGAGCGGCCATAGCGGGCGGGTGGTGGTGGGGAACCTGGAGGGCACACCGGTATTGGTGTTCAGCGGCCGGGCACATTATTATGAGGGACATTCGATGGAGACGGTGACGGGTTCGGTGCGGGTGATGGCCGCCTGCGGGATAACTGATCTGCTCTTGACCAACGCGGCGGGGGGAGTCAATCGCCAGTTCCGGGCGGGGGATTTCATGGTGATTTCGGACCATATCAACCTGATGGGAGCCAATCCGTTGCGGGGAGACGTGGCTTCGGGTTTGCCAAGGTTTGTGGATCTGACCCGCGCCTATGATGCGGGCCTGCGGCGGTGGCTCGAGGCGGCTGGCCGCCGTTGCAGAGTGCGCCTGCATTGCGGGGTTTACCTGGCGGTGGGGGGGCCGAGCTACGAAACTCCGGCGGAAATTCGGGCGTTTGCGCGTTTGGGCGCTGACGCGGTGGGCATGAGCACGGTACCTGAGACGATTGTTGCGCGGCAGTGCGGCCTGCGCGTGGCCGGTTTGTCCTGCATCACAAATCTGGCGGCGGGACGAACCCGACAGACCTTGTCGCACCAGGAGGTTTTGGAAACGGCCGGCCGGGTGAGTGTCGCCGGTGCGGAACTGCTGGGGGCGTTTGCGAGGATTTATGGGCAACATCATGATGCATAAGTTGATCCGGGCCGCCGCCCGGGCGCGGGCAGGGGCGGTTGCCCCGTATTCCCAGTTCAAGGTGGGCGCGGCCTTGCTGACGCGACGCGGAAGGATTATCACGGGTGCCAACGTCGAAAGCGCCAGTTACGGTCTCACGTGTTGCGCCGAGCGAGTAGCCCTGTTTCGCGCGCTGACCAGCGGTTTCCGGGATTTTGTGGCGGTGGCGGTGGTCGCTCCCGCACCCGGGGGGCCGATGCCCTGCGGCGCCTG
>CAZVYG010000030.1:0-28449 GCA_964631605.1 uncultured Verrucomicrobiota bacterium | reverse complement strand
CTGCCGCCAACTCCTGGCCGAATACGCGCCCAAGGCTTCGGTTTGGGTGGCCGACAGCCGGGATTTGGCGCAAGGGCGGCGATTTGCCGTGCGGGAATTGCTTCCCGAGGCGTTTGTGGCGGTGCCGATGTCGGAAGCCTGAGCGGCGCGGGCCGGGGTTCATTAGTCTGGCAAAACATTAGTTGATTGCGTGAAGGGTTTGTTGTATTTCTCAAACTTATGCAAATCGAAAGCCTGAAGGTGTTTTGTGACCTGGCCGAAACCCAGAGTTTTACCAAGGCCGCGCAAATCAATGGGGTCACGCAATCAGCGGTGAGCCAGCAAATGAGCTCGCTGGAACGGCAGTTCAAAGCGCTGCTGATCGAGCGCAGCAAAAAGAAGTTTCGGCTGACCCAGGAAGGGGAGGTGCTTTACGATTACAGCAAACGCCTCCTGGACACCTACCAGGAGCTCCAGAACAAGCTCCAGGAAATCAAGAAAATTGTTTCCGGGACCATCCGCGTGGCGACGATCTACAGCATCGGATTGCACGATTTGCCGTCCTACCTGAAAAAGTTCCTGAAGAATTATCCGACGGTCAACGTTCACGTGGAATACCGCCGCGCGAACCAGGTTTACGAGGATGTGATTGGCAACGCGGTGGATTTGGGCCTGGTGGCTTATCCGGTGCGGGATCCGAAGCTGGAGATCTACCCCCTGCGCGAGGATCCGCTGGTGTTGATCACGCATCCGCGGCACCCGCTGGCCCGGCAGAAGGTGGTGAAGCTCAAGGCGCTGAACGGGCAGAAATTCATCGGGTTCGAGCCGGACATTCCCACGCGGCGGGCGCTGGACCGGTTGCTCAAAGAGCACGCGGTGCAGGTGAACCACGTGATGGAGTTTGACAATATTGAGACGGTCAAGCGGGCGGTGGAGATTGATGCGGGCGTCGCCATCGTGCCGGAGGGGACGGTGGTCCAGGAGGTGGCCAAGCAGACCCTGGCGCAGATCGCCCTGGACGACGGCAAATTCTCGCGGCCGCTGGCGGCCATCTACCGCAGGAACAAGGTGCTCTCGCCCGCGATGAAAGCCTTCCTGGCGGCCCTCAAGGAGCAGAAATAGGAGGCGGTGCTCCCCCTCTGTTCGAGAGCGCGGGGATAGAAGGCGCGGTCCGGCGCGCCATCAGGCGGTGGTGGCAGTGCCGCCGATCGGCTTTCGTTCCAAATGCTGCGGGCCGAACCGGCTGAGGAAGCGTTCCTCGGCGCCGGGAGTGCAAATCAGAATGAGTTCGTCCCCCGTGGCAAGCTGAGCGGTCGGCCGGGGATTAATCTCGACGCCGGCTGCGGAGCGAATGGCCACGACATTACACGCGGTTTGCTGGGGAATCGCCGCCTCAGCCAAAGTCTTGCCCACCAGACTTTCGGGCACTTCCGTTTCCGCGACGTGCAATCCTTCGGCGAGCATGAGAATGCTGGTGCTCTTGAGGTAATTGAAGATGGCCGTGGCGCCCATGGAAGCGTAGGAAAGGACAAAATCCGCCCCCGCCCGGTGCAAGGTGGATACACTGCGCTCGCCGGTGGCGCGGCTGAGAATCTGGATATCCGGACGCAACCGGCGACAATAGATGGTCAGATAAATGCTGGTTGCGTCATCGCGGGTCGTAATCACCACCGCCGGGGCGGTGCGAATGCCGGCGCGTTCCAGGGTGGTGAGGTCGGCGGCGTTGCCATGAATGTATTTGGGGTCGTCGGCGATTCGCCCGCGCGCCGATTCGACAATGCGATAGTCCACTTCGCGTTCGGCCAAGGCGCGAGCGGTGGCGCGGCCCACGCCGCCGGCGCCGATGATGATCACCGGATCACTGCTCAAATGGTAAATGCAAAAGAATTCATCGTATTTGCGGAGCTGCTCGGCAGACCCCGCCAGCACCAGCACGGAATTGGCCTCAATAATGGTGTCGGCGGTGGCAGTGTTGAAAACGCCCCGTTTCCACAATCCGACCACCGTGGCGCCGGTCAGCTCGCGCAAGCGGCTTTGGGCGAGGGTTTTGCCCACCAACGGCGTGCCGGCCGGAGTCGCCTCCGCAATGAGCAGGCTGCCAAATTCCCCGATGACGTGCGCGCGGGCGTCGGCGCCGCTGACTCGCCGGGCCAGGGATTGGCCCATCATTTCTGAAAGCTGAATGACCTGCGAGCTGCCCGCCAACCGCATGATGTCCACCGAGTCGGGCGCGGCCGCCGTCGTGACGATGGGGACGGTCAGGCTGAGCTCGCGCACGTTGAAGGCAATATGGGTGTTGGCGACGTCGCTGCCGGTGGCGGCCACCAGCGCCGCCCGGTCCGCGCGGACAAGCCGGTAGGTCTCGGGCCGGTCCGGCTCCCCGTAAACCACTTTGAAACCGAGGTCATGGAGTTCCAGCGCCTGCTTGAGCTCCCCCACCAGCAGCGCGTAGGAGTAACCGTAATGGGTCAGCTTGTGGATCAGCGCCACCGAGACCGGATCGTGGTTGGTCAGAAGCACATGCCCGGCAGTCGTTTCCGGCAGCTCGCGGGGGGCCCGCAATTCGTCCTGCACCCGCATCCAGGGCGCGTAAAAGAATTCGATGAAGGTGAAGGGCAGCAGGATCAGCAGAAACACCATTCCCGATAACAGCACCAGGATCGAAAAACCGCGTCCCAGGTCGCTCGTAAAGGTGATGTCCCCAAAGCCGAGCGTGGACATCACCGTCAAGGTCCAATAAAAGCCGGTGAGCCAACTGTGGGTTTGCCCCTCCCAGCCCATGAGCACGTGGAACGCAATGCTGTAAAGAGTCACCAGGACCAACAGCGCCAGCAGGAACTTGATCAGCAGGCGAACATTCCGGCGTTGCGTGGCCGGTTGCAGAAACACGGTCAGTTGCGAGAATAGGAATTTCATCTGCCCAGCGGCCGCCTGCGGCCCGCCTCTTCGCCGTCCAGCCCTTGGGTCCCGGTCGCGAAAGTCGAGGCTGGAGCCAATGGTCGGGGTCGAACCGACGACCTACGGTTTACGAAACCGTTGCTCTACCACTGAGCTACATTGGCGCCCAACACCTGACGCTCCAGGAAAGTCCTGCGGCGTCGAGCCGTTCCATTACGGGCAGGAGACTAGCGCAGGGGGGCATCCGATGCAAGCAGATGTGTCGCCTCCCTGCCTGCCAATTTCACCCGGCTTTCGAGCATGATTCGCGCGTTGAAAGATCGAAGGCGAATTCAGGGTCTCTGCGCGCCGGGCAAATCGCTGCCGGCAGCGGGCCGGAGGGTTCTGGGTTTTCCGGCGCGGAGGACGCGGAGGGTGTGGCCGCGATGGTTTTCAAAGGGTTCAACCGTGGCGGTGATTTCCAGCACGCGATAGCGGACGGTGTTCAGGCCGTAGGATTGGTAAGTGCGCGCAAACAGTTCGGTTTCAATCATGCCGGTCCGGTCGGCGATTGTCAGGAACTTCATCGGCTCGCCGGTGGTCTGATGGAAAAGGCGTTGCTCGATGACCAGACCGCAGGTGACGATTTCCTGGCCGAGGTACTCCCCGAGGCGGTTGATTGGGCAATAAGTGTCCCAGGCGATGTCGGGGAACAACTCCAACGGATGGCCGCTGACGGGATAGCCCAGCAGCTCCTCTTCGGCGCGCAGGCGGGCGAGAGGGTCGGGCTCGGCCAGGGGGAGGTCCGGCAGGTGGTCCAGGTTGCCGGGCGGCAGCAGCCAGAGTTGGGTGGGAGCGCGGGAGGGGGAAGAGGAGGGGGGCTGATGAAGAGTCTTAAACTCCCAGTACTGCGCGGTGCGCGATTGACCGAAGGGATCAAACGCGCCGGCGCGGATCAGAATGTCCATCTCCTCGGGCAAGGGTTGCACGCGGAGGAAGAAATCGGCGAGGGAGGAAAACGCGTTTCGTTCCCGCTCCGCCAGAATCCGATCGCCGGTGCGGCGGGTGAGTCCTTTGAGACGGAGGACGGGAACGCGAATTTTGCCATGGTTCACGGTGAAGTGTGGGCCGGGCTCATTTACGTATGGCGGGAGGAGCGGAATACCCAGGCGATGGCATTCGAGAATATAGACCAGCGGCGAGTAGAAGCCCTTGCCGTGGGTGAGGACGGCGGCCATGAATTCCACCGGATAATACCGTTTCAGCCAGGCGGACTGGTAGGCTTCGACTCCGTAAGCGGTGCTGTGGGCTTTGCAGAAGGCGTAGCCGCGAAAGCCGGCGACCAGCGCCCAAACGGCGGCAATGTCCTCGTCGGTCCGGCCGTGGCGGCGCGCGCACTCCGTGAATTCGGTTTGAATGCGGGCGATGATCCCGGTTTTTTCCCTGGCGAGGGCGCGGCGCAGGACGTCGGCGCGGCCGGGAGGCAAATGGGCAAACGCTTCGCACATTTGGAGGATGTGCTCTTCATAAACCACCAGGCCGTAGGTGCTGCGGAGGCACGATTCGAGTGCGGGATGGGGGTAGCGCACGGGGCTGCGGCCCTGGTAACGGCGGGCGAACTCGAGTTTTTTGCTTTCGTTGGCCGCGCCGGGCCGGATGACCGACACGATGGCAATGAGCGTGTCAATGTCGCGCACATTGCACATGCGACAGAGGGAAATCATCGCGGGACTTTCGATGTGATGCACGGCGCGGGCGTTGCCGCTGGCAATCAGCTCCCAGACTTGCGGGTCGTCCCACGGGGCGAGGGCATCGGGGAAATCGGAAATCCGCGTGTGGGAAACCGCCCCCTGAGAGCCTGAACTCTCCCGCCCGCCGCCGTCTTTTTCGCGCGCTTCGAGCATGGCTTTGACGTCGCGCATGACCGCCAGGCCGCCCTGGGCGAGGATGTCCATCTTAACCAGCCCCACGGCTTCCACCGCGTCCATGTCGAAGTGGGTGGCCGGGTAGCCTTTGGCGGAGATGAAGCAGGGGGTGATCTGGTCCATGGGCTGGCGGGAAAGGACCAGCCCGCAGGGGTGCATTTTGGCGTATCGCGGAAAGCCGTCCAGGAACTGCGCCATGCGCAGCGCGGTGGCGTAAGGTTCTTCGGCCAGCGGCAGGTCGCGGCATTCCGGCGTGCCGGCAATCGCCTCGGCCAGCTCGCGGCTGCGCGAATAATAAGGGAACCGCTCGGTGATGCGGCGAACCTGGAATTCGGAAACGCCGAGCACTTTGGCAACTTCGGCGAACGCGCTTCGGGCCTGGAACGTGGAAAAACCGCCGACCAGGGCCGTGTGGGCGGAGCCGTATTTTTCAAAGACCAAATCAATGACGTCGTCTTTGCGGTCGTGAGGGAAATCCACATCAATGTCCGGCAGCTTGCTCAGCGCCATGCGGTCCCGGTTGAGGAAGCGCCGGAAATAGAGATCAAACCGAATGGGGCAGACGCTGCTGATGCCCAGGCAATAGCAGACGAGCGAGTCGGCGGCGCTGCCGCGGGTGAGCCATTCGATTCCGCGCCGCCGGCATTCCTGCAGGATGTCCCACATCACCAGGAAATACTCCTCGTAACCGACCTCCAGGATGATCGCCAATTCCTCCTCGACTTGCGCCTGGCGCCGCTCGCAGTCATCGGCATAGCGGCGGCGCAACCCCTCGAGGGCGAGCCGCCGGAGAAACGCGGCCGGACTCGAGCCGTCGGGCGGCGTGTAGCTGGGGAATTGCGGCTTGCCAAAGGTGAACTGGAACGAGCAACGCTCGGCAATTTCGATGCTGTGGGCCAGCAAGTCAGGGCGGGACGCAAACCACCGCCGCATTTCGGCCGCGGGGCGAAAATGATAAGCGGCGTCCAGCCGTTTGGCCGGATGCGGCTGCCGCAGCAGGGTTAGCGTGCGGATGCTTTGGACAATGTCGTATTTCCAACGATCGGACGGCAGTGCGTAATGCACTGGAAATGAGACCACGCCGGGGAGGTCGGCGGGGCGCTGCTGACAGGCCTCGGGGCTGCGGATTTCCAGGTAAAAGCGGCCGGGGAAAAACCGGGCCAGCTCGGCGGACGGACTGACGGCCACCAAGCCGCTGGTGTTTTGAAACAGAGGCTCCGGGGCGGCGCCGCCGGCCGCGCCCAGCGCGGTCAGAATGCGGCAAAGCTGCGGGTAGCCGGATTGATTTTCGACATAGAGACAGAGCCGCTGCCCGCGCCATTCGAGTTCGGCGCCGATGATCGGCTTGATTCCCGCTTGCGCCGCCTCGCGGGCAAACTCGACCGCTCCGTGCAAATTAGCGCGGTCGGTGAGCGCGAGGGCGGGCAATTCATGGCGTTGGGCCAGGTCAACAAGGGCCTGGATCGAGAGGGTTGAATCGAGGAACGAGTAGTAACTGTGAACATTCAGCGGCACGTAGGCCGGGGATTTGCGGGGCAGGGCAGGGGGCCGCGCCGCCGGGCTGACTGTCCGCCGGCCTTCGACTTGAGGGCTTTGAACGCCCGTCCCCGAACCGCCGCCGGGGGACCCCCGCCGGGCTTTGACTTGCGACGGTTGGGTCTCCCGATTGCTTCGGTCGCGCAGGATGAAATCATGGCCGCGCAGGAGCACAGTGCGGCCGTATTTTTGGCGCAGCGCGTCCACCCCTTCCGCAAGCCGTCGCTGCGCCGCCTGCCGAAGGGCGGCGCTGTCCAGAGCCAGGCCGCTGTAGCAACCGCCGGAATAGACATTGGACAGGCGGAGTGCGACGAGCCGCAAACTGACGCGGCGCTGCCAGGCTTTGCGCAGCAGGCTCGAGATTTTTCCGTAAAGGTCGGTCTCAAGGTCGGTGGGTTCCGGCAGGCTTTCGCTGGCCTGTTGCTCGTCCATGTCGTTGTAACGGACTTTGACCGTGAGCGTGCGGATGCTTTTGTGTTCCTGGCGCACTTTGGTCATGAGGGTGTCCGCCATTCGCCGCAGGGTCGCCTCGACAAAGGCCTCATCCGTGGTATCCGCGGCGAACGTTTCCTGTTCGCCATAGGATTGCGCCGGTGCGCGGCAGGGCACCACCGGCCGGGGGTCAATGCCCAGGGCGAAATGTTTCAACTGCGGGGCGCGGCTGCCCGCCAGCAAGCCCAGCCATTCGAGCGGCGTGCGGGCGATCTGGCCGATCCGGGCCAGGCCGGCCGCATTGAATTGCGCGGCGGTTTTCGGCCCCATGCCCGGCAGCCAGTGGTTGGGCAGGGGGGCCAGATAATCGGCTTCCCGGCCCGGCGGGACCCACTCGAACGCCGAAGGTTTCTTGAGTTTGGAAGCAATCTGGCTGACCAGCTTGTTGGTGGCGATGCCCTCGCTCACCGGAAGCTTGAGCGATTGGCGGATGGCTTGACGCACCGTTTCGGCAATGCTCACCGCCGGTTTAGAGGCGCCGGTAAGATCAAAGTAGCCTTCGTCAATCGAGCCGATTTCGACGTCGGGGGTGAAATCGTAGGCGTAGGAAAACATCAGCCGCGAAAACAGCTCGTACTTCTCGAAATCGCCCGGCAGCAAAATCAGTTTGGGACACAACCGCCGGGCCAGCACGGTGGGCATGGGCGTATAGATGCCGAACTTCCGCGCCTCGTAGGAGGCCGAGGCGATGATGCCCCGCTTTTCGCCTCCCACGGCAATGGGTTTTCCCCGCAGGCGGGGATCGGCTGCCTGCTCGACGGACGCAAAAAAGGCGTCGGCGTCCAGATGCACAATCGAGCGAGGCGGATGGCGGGCGGTTCCGAACATGGCCAATGACCTCTTTCAGGCATGGGAAAAAAAGCGTGCGGGCACGCCCGCGCCCTGCCGGAGTTCCGCCTTGCGCTCCATGGCGACCGGTTTCATCGCCCTCCCCTCCGTTACTTGCGCTTTCGGACCAGCGCCACCATGACCCCCTGGATTTGGAGCTCCTCCCGGGGGATCGGGTCCGGGTAGCGCGGGTTTTCCGCCCGCAGGTAAGGCTTGCCCCGCTGCATCACAAACGTCTTGAGCGTGACCTGCCCGTCAATCAGCGCGGCCACCACGTCACCGGGACGCGGTTGGACGCCGTGCTCGATAATGGCGATGTCACCATCGGTAATGTGTTTGCCGATCATGGAATCGCCGCGCACTTTGAGGCCGAAGGTTCGCGCGGTCGGCCGGATGCCCAGCGTTTCGACATCCATCAACACACACCCTTCCTCCTCCTGGGCGGCGTCGTCCGGCCGGCCGGCTGGGATTGAGCCGTAAATGGGCACCGAAACCACCCGCGGGCGGAGGCGACCGGGATGGTTGGGGTCCACAATCTGGAGCGAGCGGGCGCGGCGGGGCGCCTGTTTCAAAACTCCTTTTGCCAGCAATGCGCGCACGTGGGCCAGGGCCGCATTCACGCTGCTAAAGCGAAAATGCGCCGCGACCTCCCGCAGGGTGGGGGTGATCCCCTCCGACTCCTGCCGTTGGCGGATAAAGTCCAAAATCTGTTGCTGCCGTTCAGTCAAGGGTTTCATAGCCACGGCTAATTGATCTTTCCAGCACTGGACATTAGCACAGTACTGTTTATTTGTCCAGCATTGAATTTCCAGGGATCGCCGCCCTTGACAGCGGCCTCCACCGGCAGCGGGTCGGTCGCCGCCCGGCGGGGCGGGCCCAAGCTGAGACTGCCGGACGGGAGACGCAGAGGTTCCGCCCGGACCGCACCGAAGCCGCCCTCCGACCTCAAGCGGCGCTCTCTTGCAGGCGCCGGCGGTAATCGCTTGGGTTCAGGCCGGTAATCTCCCGAAAGCGGCGATTAAAGTTGGCGAGATTGTTGAAGCCGCATTGCAGGGCGATATCCACGATCTTGCTGTGTTCATCGGCCAGCAGGCGGCAGGCGCGTCCCACCCGCAGTTCGTTGATGTATTGCGGCAGGCTTTTTCCCGTGCGCACCTTGAAGAAACGGCTGAAAGCGCTGGGGCTTAGATGCGCATTGGCCGCAAGGGCGTCGCGATCAATCGGCTCGGCCAGGTGATCATTAATGAAGGCAATCACCCGCTCCACGCGGTTCTGGTCGTCCCGTTCCAACACAGGGACAAAACCCGCGCTGGCGATGGGCGTCAGCTCGCGGGACTCGGCCAGGATGGCCAGAATGGAAAGCAGCCCCGCAATGCGGTCCAGACCGTGGACGTTTCCCAACCGCACCAGCCGCTCGGCGACCCGGTCACGCGTGCGGCCGGTGACCTGGAGGCCGCGGCGGGCTCGCCTGAGCAGGCGCTGCACCGGGATCATTTCCGGGATACGAAGGAACGGCTGCCCAAGAAATGTGTCGAGGAAGCGCACGACGATGGCGTGGACGGCATCCGGCGAGCGGGAGCTGGTCTGGTCCTGATGCCATACATGGGGCAAATTGGAGCCAATGAGCACCAGGTCGCCCGGCGTCAGGGGTGCGATGTTATCGCCCACGAGGCGGTAGCCGTGGCTTTTGAGCACGAGCGTGATCTGGTACTCGGGGTGGAAATGCCACGTTGCATTGTAGCTCGAACTGCGCAGCTCTTCGAAGTGGAAGGATTCCCAGGGGCGCTGCGGGGTCTGTTCGAACGCCGGCTTCATGCTCAGTCAACCGCCGGGTGGCTTAGCGCAGCAAGTCGCGCAGCAGACCCGCCACGGACGACACTCCCAGCCGCAGGTCCGGAAAATCACGGTCGCGGCTTGAGCCGGCGGTGTCCCACGCGCTGGCGATTTTTTGCGCCCGAACCTGTCGGCGCTTTTCCTCCAGCTCGGCCAGTTCGCGGGAACGCGCGGCTTCCAGTCCGCCGCTGCGAATAAATTCGATGATTCGGCGCAGTTCGTCCCGGTCGAACCAGGTGCCGTGGGTCTTGCACACATCCACAATCACGTTCGAGCACCGCGCAAAATTCACCCGGTTCATGAGCTTCTTGCAGACCGGGCAGGGGATGTAGCGCACGGGTTCCATGGCGCGCAACTCGGCGGGCAGGGCCAGCTTCGCCGCTCCCAGCACCGCTGATTGCTGCTCGCGGTCGGCGCAGATTTGCTCCAGGGACAAGGTGTCAGCCCAGATGCCCTCGCACTGGGAGCACTCGGCCAGTTGAACCTTCCCAAAGGCCACGATTTTCAGCCGGTGCCTGCAGCGGGGGCACGAGTGGGGGGATTCGCCCCCCTCGGCGCGGTCCATCCGCGCGCCGCAATGTGAACAGTACCGCGCGCCGAGAAACATCGTGCCGAAGCAGACGGGGCATGCCGCCAGCGCCAGGCGGGTGCCGCAATGCTCGCAGCGCGTGGACTCACTCTTGACCGAGGCCCCGCACATGGGGCAATTCAATGCTCCGACAGCCATGGCTCAATTCTTCAGCCGGCTGGCCAAATGCGCAACCCGAAAGAGGCAGGCCCGCAGGACCCCCATCCGGGTGCGCCTGGCCTCCGCGCTGGGAATGTGTCGGCCCCGTTGGGGGTCTGAAAGATGGGTGCCAGTCGTCCCCGGCTGGCGAGGGGTGGAACAGGGGATCGGTGGTCGCGCAGTGGGCGCAGCGGCGGAGAGGCGGACAAGAATGTCCGCGCTCCGATGCAGGGATGGACAAGGCTATTGGTGGTCGCACACCCCGCCCGGGGCCGGAGGCCCCGGCCACTGGCAGACCGGGAGGTCTGCCCCACACCCGAGACCCGTGCGATTGCGGCGTGGAGCAGGTCTCTGACCTGCTGGTTCCGGGAGTCTCTGACTCCAATGCGGGGCCGGAGGCCCCGGCCACTGGCAGACCGGGAGGTCTGGCCCACGCGAGAGACGGGTGCGTTTGCAGGGTGGAGCAGGTCTTTGGCGTGCTGGTTTCGGGAGTTTGTCACCGGGCCGGGGTGGAGATTGTGTCATGGTGTCGGCTTGTCGTGGGTGCCTGTCGTGGGTCCGCCTTGACAGTCGCTGGGGCACCGAGCAACTTGTCGTCGCTGATGTCAAGCTGAAGCTCAGTTATAATTCTCATGTTCTCGCACATTGTTGTTTTCTGGACCGACCCGAACAAACCGCGGGCTGCAGATGACCTGCTGGCGGGCGCGATCGAGTATCTCAAGGACATTCCGGGGGTCTTGCAGTTTCACGCGGGTAAAATGGTGCCAAGCCACCGACCGGTGGTGGACCAGACTTACCAGGTAGCGCTGAATGTGGTCTTTGCGGACAAGGCGGCTCAGGACGCCTACCAGGTGCATCCCCGGCACCTCGAGTTTGTCGAAAAGGTGTTCAAACCTCTCTGCACCAGGGTGGTCGTGTACGATTTCCAGTAGCCGTTGGCGCGGCCAAGCGCGCGGGCCCAATCATTGGCAGGAAACCTTCCCGCAACCCTCCAGCGTTGGCTCTTTGGGCTGAGAGGTATCTTTGTTGCCTCGTGACGGGCGCGGTCGAGGGGCATTTGCCGGGCCCCTTGCGGTTGGGCTGGAGGAAGGTTACCATTGCTGCTTCAATAGTTCCGGAACCCAATGCAACACTACATAGGCATCGAGATTGGCGGCACCAAACTGCAGTTGGCGCGGGGCGACCACCGCGGGGTAATTCTGGATGCCTGCCGCCTGGCCGTTAAATCGGCCGAGGGCGCCGGCGCGATTCGCGCGGAGATCGAACGGGTGCTTCCCCGGTTGTTGAGCCACGGCCAGATCGCCGCTGTCGGCGTCGGTTTCGGCGGGCCGGTGGACTGGAAAACGGGCCAAATCCGCCGGTCTCACCAAGTGGAGGGCTGGTCGGAGTTTGATCTTGGAGCGTGGATCAAGCACCTGGCGGGTGTTCCAGCGTTTGTGGACAATGACGCGAACGTCGCCGCCCTGGGAGAAGCGACGCGGGGCGCCGGGGCCGGCTGCAACCCGGTGTTTTACGTGACCCTGGGCAGCGGGGTGGGGGGCGGCTTGGTTGTGGACGGGCGCATTTACCACGGCCAAGCCCCGGGCGAGGCCGAAATCGGCCACGTTCGGCTGGACCGCTCTGGCACCATCGTGGAGAACCGTTGTTCCGGTTGGGCGGTGGACGCCAGAATTCGGGAACTTAAAACGCGGGAGCCAGACTGCCACCTGGCGCGCATGGTTGGCGACACGGTCGGAGGTGAAGCGCGGCACCTCGGAGAGGCGCTGGCCCGGCAAGACCCCTTTGCATGGCAAATTCTGCGTGAGACCGCGGAGGACCTGGCTTTTGCCCTTTCTCACGTGACTCACCTGTTCCATCCGGAGGTCATCATTCTGGGGGGTGGCCTCAGCTCGGTTGGCGAACCGCTGCGCGCCGCAGTGGCTGCGGCGCTGCCGCGGTTTGTCATGGAGGCCTTCGGCGAGGGTCCACGCGTGGCGTTGTCTGCGCTGCGGGAGGACGCCGTGCCCGTCGGGGCGCTGGAGCTGGCGCGCGCCCGCCTTCATGCCCAGGCCCTCTAAAAGGGCCTGACACCGTCGCCGCTCTGGCCTATGTTTCCAGCCATGAACGAGTGGATCGGAAATTACTTGAAAGCCCATCACACCGCGCTGGACAGCATTCCCGCCGAGGGCGTGGCGCGGCTGATCCAAACCCTGCGCGCCGCGTTGAAGCAGGACCGGCAAGTTTTTGTTTTCGGCAACGGCGGCAGCGCCGCCAATGCGTCGCATTTTGCCACCGACCTGGGCAAATCGGCTTCGGACAAAGTCGGCAAGCGGTTTCGGGTGCTGTCGCTCAACGACAACGCGAGCTGGCTCACGGCCTTGGGCAACGATTATGCCTACGACGAAGTCTTCGTTGGCCAGCTCCGGAATTACGGCCGGCCGGGTGATGTCGCCCTTTCCCTCAGCGTGAGCGGCAACTCCCCCAATTGCGTCAAGGCCCTCGAGTGGGCAAGAGACAACGGCCTGGTCACCGTCGCGTTGGTCGGCGCCAAACGCGGGAAGATGGCCGAAATCGCCCAACAAGTCATCGTCATCAAGGACACCCATTATGGCCGGGTGGAGGACGCCCAGATGGGCATCTGCCACCTGGTCTGCTACGCCTTTGTCGAACATCCCGAGTGGGCGGCCTAAGCCGGGCCGGCAGCGCGATTTGACCCCCATCGCGAGGCGTGCTTCGGCCTCCAATCCGCGCTGGCGCGCAGTGTTTCCACAACTGCCCGGGCTTGCAGCCGGTTTGCCGGGCGCTTAGGATGCGGCATTCTTGTGAAGCCAGTGAATGCCTATACTTTCAAGTTAACCGACGACCAGGCTGCCGCCCTGCGCGCCTGGCTGGACGCGCACGGCTACCGCTTTCGCGAGGTTCCCTACGCCCGGTTCGCGGCCGAGAGAGAGAAGGTCAACCTGGTCTTTTACGAAAGCGGCAAGCTGGTGGTTCAGGGCAAAAAGGCGCAGGAGTTCGTGGAATTTGTGCTCGAGCCGGAAATCCTGAAGGAAGCGCGGCTGGGTTACGAAGCCGTGCATAATCCGGAGCTATTGCTGCCGCGGCTGGGCGTGGACGAAAGTGGCAAAGGCGACTTTTTCGGGCCGCTCTGCATTGCGGGGGTTTACGTCAACGAAAACATTATCAAGGCGTGGAAGGATGCCGGCATCCGGGATTCCAAGAACATTTCCAGCGACAACCGCATTCGGGAGCTGGCCGAACTGATTCGCGCCACGCCGGGATGCGTGACGACGGTGGTGCCCATCGGCAACGAGGCATACAATCGTCTTTACAGCAGCATGGGCAACGTCAACAGTCTGCTGGCCTGGGGACACGCGCGCGTGATCGAGAATCTGATGGGGCTTAAGGACAAACTAAACCCGCCCCCGGTGCGCGCCATCAGCGACCAGTTTGCGGCCAACAAGGAGACGGTCGCCAAGGCGCTCATGGTCCTGGGTCGCGGTATCGAACTGGTGCAGAAGCATCGCGCGGAGGAGGATGTGGCGGTGGCGGCGGCCTCGATTCTCGCGCGCCACGAGTATGTCACGCGGTTGCAGCGGCTGGAGAAGGAATTCGGCCTCGAGTTGCCCAAAGGCGCTTCCGCGGCGGTGGACGAAACCGCGCGGAAATTCGTCGCCCAACACGGGGCAGACCAGTTGGGCAAGGTCGCCAAGCTGCATTTCCGCACCTCTTTGCGCGCGCAGGGTCTGCCCGAGCCGCCGCGCGTGCCTTGGCGTCGGACCGCCAAGTCCAAGGCCTGAGCGGCGAGAGGCCTTGCGCCAGGCGAAGAGTTTTTGATGGTCAGCAGCGCGGCTTTGCGTATGTTCGGTGGGCAGGATGAAACGAACATATTTGTCAGTTGTCATGATTCTGGCCCTCGGTTGTATCATGGCCCGCGGCGCTGAACCTCCGGTTGCTTTCCCGCTCTGGCCCGACGGCGCTCCCGGGGCGCTTGGCGCCGCCGAGAAGGACATTCCCACGCTCACCCCCTGGCTCCCCGACCCGGCGAATGCCACGGGCGCGGCGGTGGTCATCTGCCCCGGCGGCGGCTATGCCGGGCTCGCCAACCATGAAGGCGCCGATTATGCCCGCTTTCTAAATGAACAAGGCATCGCCGCATTCGTCCTGAAGTATCGGTTGGGCTCAGCCGGTTACCGCCACCCGGTCATGTTAAACGACGCGGCTCGCGCCGTTCGAACGGTGCGCGCGCGCGCGGCCGAGTGGAAGATCAATCCCGAGCGCGTCGGCATCATGGGCTCCTCGGCCGGCGGCCACCTGGCCTCGACCCTGCTCACGCACTTCGACGCCGGCCAGCCGGCGGCTGCGGACCCCGTCGAGCGGCAGAGTTCGCGGCCGGACTTCGGGATCCTTTGCTACCCGGTGATCACCATGGGCGAATTCACGCACCAGGGGTCCAGGAATAACCTCCTCGGGCCGAATCCTGCGCCGGACCTGGTCAAGCTCTTGTCCAACGAATTGCAGGTCACCCCGCGCACGCCCCCCTGTTTTCTCTGGCACACGTGGGAGGATAAGGCGGTGCCGGTCGAGAATTCGCTTCAGTTCGCCGAAGCTCTGCGCAAAGCGGGTGTCCCGTTCGCCTTTCACCTCTACCAAAAGGGGCCTCATGGGATGGGCCTTGGCTCGCGGGACTGGGATCCGGCCAAACGCCATCCTTGGACAGCCAACCTCGTTTTCTGGCTCAAGGAGAATGGCTGGGCGCGCTAAGCGCCGGCCGGCTGCGGCTGGAAGACGATGATACTCAGGGGCGGCAGAGTGAAGGGCGCTGAATGCGCCTGCCCGTGTGAGGCCACCGGTTGGGCATTCACACCGCCCAGGTTGCCCACCCCGCTGCCTCCATAAATCCCCGCGTCGCTGTTGAGCACCTCCCGCCACCACCCGCCCTGGGGCAAACCCAGGCGATACCCGTAGCGAATCACCGGCGTCAGATTCAGGATGACCACTGTTCGGTCGGTTCCATCATTCCGCTGCCGGA
Source organism: uncultured Verrucomicrobiota bacterium (assembly GCA_964631605.1). Lineage (GTDB taxonomy): Bacteria > Verrucomicrobiota > Verrucomicrobiia > Limisphaerales > UBA8199 > JARKQH01. Next base: position 13,241 of record CAZVYG010000030.1, on the reverse strand, counting down.
TAAACGAGAACACGCTCTTTTCGGCGTCCGAGCAGTCTATCCAGCGGAACCCTTCGTGGTCGTAATCGGCCTCCCACAACCCGGGGTGCGCCTGGTAAAGGTGGTTCAAGTCCTGCACGAATCGCTGCACCCCGCGATGATAGGGCCCGGCCTCCAGCAGGGGCCAGGCGACCTCGCCATTCGCATTCCATTCCTCGCGCTGCCCCAATTCGCCCCCCATGAACAACAGCTTCTTGCCCGGGAAAAACCACTGGTATCCCAGCAGCGCGCGCAGGTTTGCAAACCGCCGCCAGTCATCGCCCGGCATGCGGCCGAGCAACGAGCCCTTGCCATGCACCACTTCATCATGCGACAGGGGCAGGATGAAATTCTCATGGTAGTGGTAGAGCATGGCGAAGGTCAGATCGTTCTGGTGATGCTTGCGATACACCGGATCGCGCCGGAAATAGTTCAGCGTGTCATGCATCCAGCCCATGTTCCACTTAAACGAGAATCCCAGCCCCCCCAAATACGGGGGGCGGGTCACTTGCGGCCAGGCGGTGGACTCCTCCGCAATGGTCAGGACTCCCGGGAACTCGGTGTGCGTGATGTGGTTGAAAGTCCGCAGGAACTCGATGGCTTCGAGGTTTTCCCGCCCGCCGTACTGGTTGGGAATCCACTCGCCGGGTTTTCGGGAATAGTCCAGGTAGAGCATGGACGCCACCGCATCCACCCGCAGGCCGTCTATGTGAAACCGGTCGCACCAGTAAAGCGCGTTGGCCAGGAGGAAGTTCGACACCTCGTGACGGCCGTAGTTGAAGATCAACGTCCCCCAATCCTGGTGCGCTCCCTTGCGCGGGTCTTCATGCTCATACAGGGCGGTCCCGTCAAACCGCGCCAGGGCCCAATCATCCCGCGGAAAGTGCGCCGGGACCCAGTCAATAATGACGCCAAACCCCGCCTGGTGCAGCTTGTCCACCAGATACTGAAAATCCTCGGGCGTCCCGTAGCGGCTGGTCGCCGCGTAAAAGCCCGTGACCTGGTAGCCCCAGGAGGGATAGAAGGCATGCTCGGCCACCGGCAAAAACTCGACGTGCGTGAAGCGCATCTCCCGCAGATACCCGATCAGCGGTTCGGCCAGCTCGCGGTAGCCCAGCGATTCCCCGAGGCTCTTCTTCCGCCACGACCCCAAATGCATCTCGTAAATGCTGACCGCTCCTTGCAGGGGATTGGCTTGCCGCCGCCGGACCAGCCACGCCTCGTCGCTCCACACATACTTCCGCGTGTTCCACACAATCGCCGCGTTTTTCGGAGCCACCTCGAAAAAGAACCCATACGGATCCGTCTTCAGGCTGACGGCCCCGTGGCAATCCCGGATTTCGAATTTGTAGTGCATCCCCTCGCACACGCCGGGGATGAAAATCTCCCACACCCCCGACGAGCCCAGCGTGCGCATGGGGTGGCAACGTCCGTCCCAGCCATTGAAATCACCCACGACGCTCACCCGCTGAGCGTTGGGGGCCCACACGGCGAAACTCGCTCCCGTCACTCCGTCTATGGTCCGCAACTGCGCGCCCAGCTTGTCATAAATCCGGCGTTCGTCTCCCTTGCCGAAGAGGTACAGGTCCCCCTCTCCCAACGTGGGCAGGAACGAGTAGGGATCGCGCGTGCGCCGGACGTTTCCCTGCGGGTCGGTCACGACCAGGTCGTAGGCGTACACGCGGTTGGCGGCCGTGGTGACCCCTTCGAAAACGTCCGTCCTGCCCAGCCGCTTGAGTTTAATGACCGGTTTGTCCTTTTCGAGAACCGGATGCATTTCCACCCGGCCGGCTCCGGGCACCACGGCCCGTCCCACCAAGCCCTTGCCTTCAGGCAGCGGATGCATCCCCAGCAGCGCGTGTGGCGACCGATTCCGCACCTGAACCAAACTCGCCAGTTCTTCCTTTGTCAGCAGCATTGTGGCCTCAAACTAGCCGCTTGGCGGAAAAATGCACCACAAAATGCGCGGGCCGGGCGCGGGCAGGGGGAAGCCACTCAGGAATGATGACCCGCCGGGACGTCCCTGGACCGGCCGCGCCAATGGCGGGCTACGCCAGCGCGCCGAAAACGGCCTTGAAGTTCTGTTCCACTAGCGCAGCGAGGGTCTCGAGGGACAGACCGCGGAGCTCCGCCGCGAAAAGGTAAACCGCCCGGAGATTGGCAGGATGATTGATGGGCTTGCCGGTGCGGGCGTCCGCGAGCGGGTAAAGAGTGCGTGAAGGGGGAAGCGATTGATCCGGCGCGTCCGTCTCGATCAACAAGCGGTCCAGGGGTACGGATTGAAACGCCTCGCGCTGCCGGCCCTTGCGCTCGTGCGCGAAATAGCCCGGCAGTGAGAAATAGGCCCCCAGCCGCGCCAGCTCGGGGATCATCTCTTTCGGCCCGCCGAACGAATGCAGCACAAAGCCGCAGCGCGGTCGCGGGCCGGCCCGGAGCAACTCCAGCAATTTGCCCCAGGCTTGGAGGCAATGAATACTGACCGGTAAATTCCGTTCCGCGGCGAGCCGGAGTTGCGCGACAAACACCTCCTGCTGATCGTCAATATCGTGCGGTTGAATCCATCGGTCCAAGCCGATTTCCCCGATGGCGGAAGGGACCTTATCCAGGAACTCGCCCAATCTTTCCAGCCACTCCGGGCTCCTTTCGCGCACGTACCACGGATGGTAACCGAACGAAGGCAACACCATCGGGTTGGCTTGCGCCAGCTCCAGCACGCGGGGCCAATCCGCCTCGCTCGAACCATTCACCACCATCCTCGCCACCCCCTCCCGCGCCAGGGTTGGCAGAATATCCTCGAGAAAAGGCGCCAGCCGCTCGTCCTGCAACTGATTATGAGCGTCATAAAGTCGCCCGCCGGGCGCCGCTTGCAGCGCACGAACTTCCAGCTCCTTTTGGTCTTGGATGCTCAATCGCCTTGCCTCCCGGTTGCCACGGGCCCCATCGCGAGGCTCGTGGGAGGACGGTTGCCCCGCCTTACACCTGCAAGTCCTTCAGGTAACGGAGCTGTTTCTTCAGAACTTCCGCCCGCTCAGGCTGGGGAAACTTGCCCAGCGACTCGTCCTCGACACAGAGGTCCCCCTTATAATCGGCCCGGCGGAGAATCTGGATCACGCGCTTGAAGTCTATATCCCCCTCGTCAATGGGGCAGTTGTATTTCCCATACTCCCAACCCATCTCCCGTTTCACATTTCGTTTGTCTTCGGGATAGCGGATGCTCTTGCAGTGGGTGTGAACAGCGCGGGGCGCAAATCGCTCATAGACGGCATATACCTCGTTCAGCGGGTGGCCCCACCAGTAAAAATTTGCCACATCCAGGGTCAGACCGAGTTTGGCCGAACCCACGCCGTCGAAGAGTTTCTCCAGGAAGGCGGGGTCGTTGGTGATTCTGCCGTGGTTCTCCACCCCGTAACGGATGGGCGTGTCCGCGGCCAGGGCGCAGAGTTTGCGGCACGCCTCAATGGCGAAGGTCAGGAACGCCTCGCCGCTCAGCTTGCGCGGGACCACATCAATACGAATGACCTCCACGCCCAGCCGGCTGGCGGCCTTGACCAGCCGTCGCGTCCATTCCAGTTCCTCTTCCAGCCGCTCATCCAGCCGGTTGGCCATCATGAAAGCGGCGATGCGGCAGCCGCTGCCGGCCAGGTCCGCCGCGAGCGTCTGCTGGCCGGCATCTGTCGCCAGCGAATACGTCCGGTTGGGATGGAACAATGCTTCGCAATCGAGGTTGGGCGCAACGTTCACCTCCAGGACCTCGGCGCCCAGCAGTCGGACTGCGCTCCAGCAATCGGCCGTGCCGGCGTGCTGGAGGTGCGCGTCCCGGCACCCCACCGGCCACCGCGGTTTTTCGCCAGCCAGCGTGGGGCAGGGCAGGGGAGACAATCCCGCCAGCGCCGTGGCGCCAGCGGCGACACGGACAAAATCCCGCCGGGAAAGCCGGGCAGGAGAAGGCGTTTCCATGACGTTACTCCTTCACTTCCAATGCGGGGAATTTCGCGTGAGGCTCCTTTTGGTACCAATAAGCCACGGAAGCAATGTCGTCCTCGAGCGGAAGATAACGCCCGCCGGACTGCCAGCCCAGCGCCTGGATGGTGACCTTGAGGTCCTTTTCGAAACGGATGGGATCCACGATGTGCCAGCGGTAAAGGCCGAATTGTTGACCAACCTCATAAATTTTGTCCGGCGGCAACACCTGCGCCAGGCCGCTGTAAGGCGTGGAAAACACCTGATATTTCTTCGTCTCCCGATTCTCGAAATTGTAGGAGCCGCAGAAGTAGTCTTCGGTCCCGGTCCCGCAAATGGTCGGCCAATCCTTGTCCCCGTCCAGGTAGAACTTGATCTCGCCCTCCCCCCACCAGCCCGGACTGTGGACGCGCCAGGCGAGGTAAGTTCCCACGTAATGGCCCTGACCGCGGATGCCGTCCACGATCGTGTACAGGCCCTTCTGTCGCAGCGGTTGTTCCTGCCGGAACTGCGCGTGAAAATACGCGGCGCCGCGCGGCACGGACGTGAGGGTGTAATTGACCTGGTAATAAAGCACCATGTCCTTTCCATCCGTGTTTTCCATGGTGATGCGGGCGGATTTTCGGAACGGCATCTGCCAGTAACAGTTAAATGCGCTGCCGGGGTTCACACAAACCGCCAGCGAGTCAATCTGGCAATATTTACCCCAGCCGCAGGCAAAAAAATCGCCCACGGGACACTCCACCGACGGCTCGGTCTCGCCGTCCCAATAAAAGCGGATGATGGAGCGGCGCCAGTTCCCGGTCGGCGTCATCCAGATCTGCTGGATGATGCCGGGCCCTTTGATTTCCGCGAGGGTGAAGGTGGTTTTCGCCGGTATTCTGACCGATGGCGACACTTTCCATCCCTGGCCCAGGTCGCGCGCGGCATTTTTCCCTGTCCCCTCGGTTGCCATTCCCGCCTTGCCTTTCTCCCCTGTGAAATTTTCGGGACTGATGGAGCGGGATTTGGCCTTGGAAAGGTGATAGAGGTTGCCCAGGCCGGGATTGAGCGCGCTGTCCGCCGCCGGCACGGAGTTGGATAGGCCGGCACAGGTGATCGCGAGCGTGAGTGTAAGGGCGAGTGGTCTGTTCATTTTAAGGCGTCAGGTTTGTCAATGCGTTAGCGTTTGCGCCCGCCGCGCGGCAGCGCGGTGGCATGGCAAAACTAGGTTCCCCCTGGCTCGTCCGCAAGCCGGGAAACTCTTGTGCGCGCTCCCTTATCACTGTTAGATGGCATGAATGCTGGCGGACGGGCAACAAAATTGCTACGTCCACCAGCGTCATGAATAACCAACCGAGTTCTAACTCTCAAGCCTGCGGAGAGCACGTCGCAAGCAAGGCTCAACCCCAATACCGGCAGATCAAGCTGGCGTTGGATGTCCACGCGGCGAGCATCGTGGTGGGGCGGATGATTGATGGCGCGAAGCCCCAGCCGCCGCAGACCTTTAAGCCGGCCGATTTCCTGGCGTGGGCGAAGAAACAGGTGACTTTGGCCCAAGAGGTGGTCAGTGGCTATGAGGCCGGGCCGACGGGCTTTTGGCTGCACCGCAAGCTGACGGCGCTGGGAGTGACCAACTACGTGGTTTGTCCCACGCGCCTGGACGAACGGCATTGTGGCGTGGCCAATGACCGGACCGATGCGTTGGAGTTGGCCACTCGGCTGGACCGTTATGTGGCGGGCAACGATCGGGCGCTGGCGGTGGTGCGGGTGCCCACGGAGGCGGAAGAACAACGGCGCGCGCACAAGCGGCAGCGGCAGCAACTGCGCGAGCAGCGTCTGAGTCTGGCCGCCCAGGGCCGCAGCCTGATGCTCCTGCAGGGTCGGCGGGAGAGCAACCACTGGTGGAAGGAGGACCGCTGGGAGCGGTTGCAGCTGGAGTTAGCTGCGTGGCTGGTGGAACGACTGAAGGTTTTCCGTGATTTGATTGTTACGGTGGACCAGGCGGTGCGGCAGTTGACCCGGGAGTTGGAAGCCAAGGCGCCCAAGGTGCTGCCCAAGGGGAGGGGGCGGCTGACCTGCGAAGCGGTCGAAACAGAGGTGGTAGCCTGGGACCGCTTCCAGAATCGCCGCCAGGTGGGCAGCTACGCCGGGTTGACCGGCGGGGTGAGCGCCTCGGGCCAAAGCTCGGCCGACCTGAGTATCACCCAGGCGGGCAACCGGCGCTTGCGCACTGACCTGGTCGAGCTGGCCTGGCGGCTGCTGCTTTACCAGCCCAACTACTATTGGGTGAAGAAGTGGAAGTCAGTTCTGTTGAACCCCAAGGCTCATGCCCGCGCCCGCAAGCGAGCCATCATCGCCTTTGCCCGCCAACTCCTTATCGACCTGTGGCGCTGGCAGACGGGCCGGCGCACCCCCGAACAACTCGGCTGGGTAATGACCCAAGGCTGACCCCCAACGGCTGGCTCCAATGCTACTTGAATCCCCAGGGAACTTTTCGGAAAACGGCGCGCGGCCCGTGCAATTTCTTGGCCGTAACGGCCGGTTGATAGGTTGGGCGCGCTCGTTTTCCGACTTCTTGACGGTTACGGACATCACCATCGTGGGCGGCTGTCTCCAGAGACAGTTGACCCGGATAGGTCGTGACGTCAGCAAGTCTGACGGCCACACCGTCGGAAAAACGTTCTCCCGAAAAGAACTCTTGGAATGCCCGTGGAATTCTTCACCAGCCCGAAGCTCAGAATCTGCTTCAAACCACCTCCCGGCCTCCTCGCAGGATCGACCCCAAAGTGTTGACCCGAGCCGGCCGCCGATGCCTAAATCCTCTTACCCAAAAAACGGGGCGAGGGAGACCGGCCTCGGCCACTGGCTGCCCGGTTTCCTTCGTTCCAATGTTTCATCCAACTTGAACCTCCACCGCCCCATCATGCCCAGAGAAAACTAAACAAAATCAACGAAACAAGTTGACGCGTCTCATAGCAAGAAATTGCTTTTTTTGGCGGCCGCAAGTACTGAGCGCTGCGCGGGTGAAGTCGAGCCGAGGTTGGGGCACTTCCCGTGTTCAGGGTCTCGTGAGGGCCCGCGCGGGTGGCGCGGAAGGTCGCCGACGGGCTAATGCGGGTCGCTTCGTTGCAGTTGGCCGGGCGCATCAGGTGGTCAACCACAATTAGTTGCCGCGGAGGGCGGAAGCGTTCACTGCCTTGTGACGGTGCGTTTCGGCAATGCGCAGCGGGGAATGGAAGCGTATCCAAGCGAGCCGGTTTTCGGCACAGCGGCGGTTGAGCCGTGGAGGCCGCGGTTCAGTTGAGAATGCGCGCGCGGTAGAGAACCACGGCAGAACCAGAATTGGCCTGGTCGCTGAAGGTCACGGTGCCGCTTACGTTGGTGACGACCATATATGGCCGCCAGACGATTTCGTTATTCTGGTCTGATTTCTCGATCACATAGAGACTTCCCGGTTGGCCATGAAGCTCCCACCAGACAAGGTTGCCGGGCTGGCGTTGGAGGAATTGGATCTCTGCCAACTGGAAATAGGGCAGACCAGCTTGGAGACTGAAGCTGGGCAACCCCAACAATGACCCGGCCGGTGCGCCGCCCCCACCCGTCGTTACTTGAAGGATCTCCGATTTCCCTACCTTTCCTCCCGTAAATCGCGCCTGTTCATAACTATCTCCGAAGGTGGTGTCCCAGGCCATCACTTCCACAAAGGCGTTGCTGCCGGACGGCACGTTGGCGAGGGTGATCAGTTGCGGATCGAAGAATCCCGCCTGGATTCCGGTCCGAAAGGGTGTGGGCGTTCCCGCCGGCCGCAGCTGGGCGAGGGTCGGTCCCGCATACAGTTGCGCCTTGAATTGACTCCCGCTCAAAGGTGTCACGCCGTCCAGGTCAAACACTGGCGCCCACGCGTTGGTCATGCCCGGAAAATCGTTGCGAAAGTCAATCGTTCCGCCGCCCAGGACTGCGGCACTGACAATCAGCTGGGCGGGCAGGCTCCACACGGTGCTCGACGCGTCTCGCACCCGAATCGTGTAGGCACCCGCGTCGGCAGGTTGCACGCTCGTCAGGATCAGGCTTCGATTCGTTGCACCAACGATGAGTACACCGTCGCGGAACCATTGATAGCTTAAAGGCGGCGCTCCGGAGGCAACCACGCTGGTCTGGAAATAGCCCCCGACCGGCACCCTGTCCCCGAACGGCTGGGCCAGAATGGTTGCCACCAAGGGCGCGTCTACGACCAGTGACACCACCTGGCTCGTCACGGCTCCGAACCCGTTGGTGATGATCACGCTGTAGTTGCCGGCTTGATTCGTCCCGACGGAATCCAGAATGAGCCGCTTGTCATTTTCTCCGCCGATTGGCTCCTGGTTGAAGCACCATTGATAATGGAGTGGAGCGCTGCCGACGGCGCCGACGAGGAACGAGGCCATGCCGCCCACCAGCGTGCTGACCGGCGCTGGCTGAGTGACGATTTTCGGAGGCACGCATCTATCCACAATACTGAAAGCATCCATTTCGACCGAGCGAGTCAGGGACCGAAAAGAGATCCGGGTCGTAGTGTTGCTGGCGACGGCCACATAGTTATTCCAACACCAGGCGCCGGCCTCAAAAATCGCAACCGCGAGTTGATTCGTGTCCCACTGGACCTCGATCTCGCCATTTCCCGAGCCGCCGCTGAGCGGGTTCGCAAAGGTAGCGAATCGGATTGCGTAAGCATGGCCCGGCACCGTTGGGAAATCCTGCCAGATCGTCGTGCCGCGGGGGACGGTCGGCCACGTACTCCCATCCACACCGCCAGAGTTCTCGTTCACATGGCCTCCGATCGGCCCGGACCAATGCCAATACTGGGCTTCCACAATGCCCGTGCCTTCCCAGCTGGGCTCGCGCAGCAGGTTGCCGGCGATTGGCTCCGACCAGGCTGCCGAGAAGCGGCCCACGTATCCGGCCACGTCGCCCCAACCATTGGTTGGCGTCGCAGCAGCCAGGTAATACGACTGCCCGGCTCCGACGTGAATATTGAGATACTTCGTTTCCGTTTTGCTGATGAGCTGCAGGGTCTCCACACTATCGCCGGAATACAGCGCCAGCACCACGTTGCTGGCCAGACTGCCTCTGCCGTCGATGTAGCCGGTGGATGAGACAGACGGCTGAATTCGCCACCACACGCTTTTTTGCGGCTCATTTCCCATGTGGGCCGGCTCACCCAGTTCCATCGTTGCGCCCAACACCGACTCGGGACCAAAGCTCGCCGGGCTGTTTACCACCAGCGCATTTTCGAAATTGTCGTTAACGCAATTCCCGAATACGAAGAAATTGACGTGGAACCTAAAAACATTTCCTGCGCCTGAGAATTGAAAATGATAGACCGTGTCCTTGATGGTCACGAAGCGGAAAGTGCCGTTCGCGGCCAGATAACTAAGGCTGACCCCCTGCAGCTGGTCCACCCTCGACCCGGTATAGACCGCATAAGAGGCCATTGGCCAAATTGCTTCCATCTGGAGTTGAACCGACCCGGACTCGGGCGCCGTCCAAGACATCCAGACGGTATTGGTGCCAGCGGCTGCCGGTTCGCCCGGCTCGATCGTCGCACCCGCCAGACTGGAGGCATAGATGAAATTCGTGCCTTGCTGGGTGTCCGCATCGGCGAAGTTGTCATTTGCAGCCGCAGAAACAGTGAGGCGGTAAAGCGCAACAACTGTCAATGGGATAACCCACAAGAAGGATGAGCGTGGTTTCATACACTTGCCCTTTACGAGCTTAGAATTGCATTACAATCGTCAAAGAGTCAATGGCAAGTTGTGCCTCGCCAGATGAGGACGTGCTCAAGGTGGACGCCGATGAGGATGCCGTCGAGGTCCATGAACTGATAGAAACTGCTTATTTGGCGGCCGCACGGACTGAGCGCTGCGGGGGTGAAGCGGGTCGCTTTGCGGAAGAATTGCCGGGAGCATTTCGGACGGACGTTGTTAAGTTTGCCCGCGAAGAGCTGGCTGCTGATCAATGGCACTGGGCCGCTCGAGGTTCTGCGGGAAGCGGTCGGCGTGCAGGTGGAGAGGATTGCACTTTCAGGCAGGTCGGGCATCAAGGTGTGGCACGGAGATTTGCCGGAGGCATGGAAGGGGCTTCGATATTTCGGATGGAGCCCACATCTGAAGTACGCGGCGATGGGAGACGCGGGAGCTATCGTGGACTATTGGAGAGGGCTCACCATAGCGGGATAAAAGGTGATGGCGTTGCGGCGCCTGGCGGCCTTGGCAGGCGGCCGCCAGGGCCTGCCCGGCCGGAGGGCTAAAGGCCTGCCAAGGTTTGCGGGCGGGAAGCGGAAGGGGTCGGCCGTCACCGGGGCGGCGGAGGCGCGGACAGAGGAGTCTCAACTCTAAAGGCACCAGACTGCTTTCGAGCTAGAAACCTGCGCGAGTTTGCTAATAGCTGGCGGCGCGCTGGTGGGGCTGGGGAAAGGGTAGGTTACTCCTCGACGTTGGACGTGAGGGACCAGACGAGTGTGATGCCCCAGCCGAGGAAGGTCCAGCCGAAGAGAAAATTGCAGGCGCAGATGGCGCCACGGCTGCGATGCCGGCGGCGGAAGGCGACTATACTGGGAAGAGAATATAGCAAGAAACCGATCGCGGTAATAGAGAGGAGAGCAATTCCGACGATGATGAGACCGGCGATTGAGCCCAGAGTGCCATTGATTTGGTCCCTGTTGGCCAGAATCACGATGCTGGCCGCGAGGAGGGCCAGAACGACGACCGCGAGCCAGGCGGGGACTTGAAACTCCTTTTTGGGCTTTATAGGCCGGAATTCCTGCCGCCACCCTTCGGGGACACTGGCGTTCAGGTCAGTCTCGTTGCGAGCAGTCTGGAAGGAGTATGTTTTTTTGTCGTGCATAGAGCCTAGTTCAGGGAGGGATGACAAATACGATACGGTGGTGGCCCCCACCCCAACTGTTAGAGACTTAAGGAAAGGCCGGGCGAATGTAAATCCTTATTTTGTGGAAAGCGTGCTTATAGGTGCCGGCCGGGCGAGAAGCGCAGGGCGGACTCGGAGGGCCGCCACATGCCGCGGATGCGGTTGACAAGCTGTTGCGGGTTTTGGCTTCCGGAACCTGCTTGTGGTAAGACCCGATGTGGATGCGGGCTGCGGATTCCGGGGGCAGTTTAGGTCCTGCGCTGAAGGCCTGGGGGCTTGACCGAAATCGGGACGGGCATCGTGGTCAAAAACTGATAGAATTTGCTTTTTTGGCGGCCGCAAGTGCTGAGCGCTGCGGGGGTGAGGGAGAATTGGTTTTCGGGCTCACCAAGCATGGTGCGACACTACCAGAACGCAGTTCGGCCTGTGAACGGGCTTTTTTAGCCCTTTTTAGCCCTTGCGCGGCTTGGGCGCAGGGTTGTCGGCTACGAGAGGGGGGCGAGGGTGGCGGCGGGCCACAGCCGGCCCTGAACAGCCCGGCATACGGGCGCACCCGGTCGCCGGCGCGTCCGAGGAGCCGCTCTTTTCAGTCCGTCAGAGCGTTTTCGTAATCAGGGGTCGGGTCCACGTCATCGCACGGTTCGTAAGTGTAGGGACCCGGGAGGCCCCCCCGCGGCGGTCGGGGGGGCCTGCCTGCCGAAGCCTCGGCGCAGGCAGGCGGGTCGTGCCAGGCGCCGAGGTGCCGCAGGACCTTCTCCGTAACCTTCGGGTCATCAATCACCGCGATAACGCGCATCGGATTTCGGCAAACGGGACACCGGAGTGGGTCCACGTGCCAGACGCGGAGGATGAGGTCGCGCCAGCGTTTGGAGGGGAGCTGGGCCGGCGGCGGTGGGGAAACTCCGGGCCGGCGAATGACCAGCTCGGGCGGCCGGCCCCGCTGGCGCATGCCGCGCATTTTGTTGGAGTACCAGCCGTAGTAGCGGACCATCTGGGCGCCTTTGTCGGGGATGTGCTGGGTGATGGCGGCGAGGAAGTCGGTGGGGGTGAAGACCTCGAAGTTGCGGTTGATCTTGGCATTGAGGCGGGAGCGGTAGATGACGAGGTCGCCGGGCGATTCGAGGGTCATCTTTTCCACCGAGAACGGGTTGCGCAGGATGTATTGGGCGAAGTCTTCAAGGTATTCGCCGAAAGTGTGGAGGGTGAGGATGATGGCGGGGACGCCTTGAGGGCAGTCGAGGGCCGTGCGGAGATATTCGGTCAGGCACTCATGGGCCAGGACGCAGAGGCGCTTGAGCAGGTGGCGGTGGCGTTGGAAGTAGGGGCGCAGCATCCTGGGAATCGCCAGGACAAAGTGCCGGTGAGGCACTGGGGCCAGCACCCGCTCCAGGATGAAGCGGGCGGTGGTCTGCACGTTCTTTTGGTGGCAGGAGGGGCAGAACCAACGGCTTTTGCAGGAGAAGGCCAGCAGATACTCATGCTCGCAATGGTCGCAGCGAATCCGGGCGAAGCCGCGCTCGAGGTTGCCGCAGTCGAGGAATTTGTGGACGGCCTCTGGGATGACGGACCGCAGGATGCCGTAGCGGGGCTGGTATTTCTCGGGATAGAGTTCCTCGAACTGGTCGTAGTGGCGGTGAGCGCACTGCCAGAGCGGCGACTGCTTCGGATTTCTGGCGCGATAGACTCGCATGGCCAAGCGGCGTCATGCCCTGCTGCGCGGCCCGGTCGAACCTCTGCAGTTGCGGTCGGGCGACTTTGGGCTTGCCGCGACGGCGGAGCAGGCTGGCCCCCGCCGGTACCTGTATATGTGAACAGTATTATACAGGTGTCCAGTATCGGGGAAGGAAACGTTGTTGACCGGCTGTTCACCAACTTATTCACCTCTTGCAGCATTCCCGCGTGGCGGAGGCGGTCTCACCCCTTTGGTCGTTATTTGGGAAGGGACGGCTCCATACGAATGCTCGGGCTGGTGTCCGAGCGGGCGGCGGGGAGGCTTGTGCTCATCTCGCATCCTCAGCTCGGGTGGTTCCAAGCCCACGGGCGCGACTGCCGCGACCCGTCGTTGGAACAACCATTTGAAGGCATTCTTACACGGGGGGGTATGTCAACACTTTCAGAAAACTTTTTTATTTTTTTTCAAGAGGCACGGCGGGAGGTCAGAGAGGAGGCGAGGAGAAGAGTTGGAAGGTGAGAAGGTGAGAAGGTGGAAGGCGAAACGGGACCATTCGACCATGGGACTATCGGACTATGGGACTAAAGTGAGGTGCGAAAGTGCGAAAGTGCGAAGGTGCGAAGGTGCGCGGCCCGACCGCTCACCGCCTTTTCCACCCGCCGCCGGGGAAAAGCGGCAGGGGACTGCCGCACTCCAAGACGCTTCG
>CAZVYG010000029.1:6619-50376 GCA_964631605.1 uncultured Verrucomicrobiota bacterium | reverse complement strand
CGGATTCGGAAAACGCAGTCCCATCACCTCGACGGGCAGGGCAGGGGCCTCGAGCAAACCGGCCATCGCGTCCGTCACCAGCTCCTGCCGGCTGGCCCATCCCAGCGCCTTCAACATGGTCTCGTGGATCTCTTCGGGGTCGTGCGTGAAGAGAACTGGTCGAACCAGCTTGCGGTAAAACCAACTCATGCGGACTCAGTCCCCGATCCGCTCTCCCGTCAATTCCTTCCGATACGTCGCCAGCGCCAGCAACGGCCAGTTGTTCCGATACATGTCATACTTCAGGTAAAACACCTTCGGGAAGCCCGTTCCCGTGGTCTCCTGCTCCGTCCATGAACCGTCGGCGTTTTGGGTGCGCACCAGGTAATCTATGCCCCGCTGGATGCTGGGCCGATGCGGGTCACCAAACGCGCACAGCCCCATCACCGCCCAGGCCGTCTGCGACGCCGTGCTCGGGCCCTGGCCCTTGAACACCGGATCGTCGTAAGTATTGCACCTCTCCCCCCAGCCCCCGTCCTCGTGCTGCACGCTCTCCAGCCAGTCCCGCGCCTTGAGCAGCCACGGCTGATTCATGTCCAGACCCAGCGCCTTTAAACCGCGCAGCACCTGCCAGGTCCCGTAGATGTAATTGACCCCCCACCGGCCGTACCATGAGCCGTCCTCCTCCTGCTGCTCGCGCAGGAAGCGCAACGCCCGCTGCACTTGCGGATGCTCGATATCGTAACCCTCATACCCCAGCAACTCCAGAATCCGCGCCGTGATATCCGCGCATTCCGGGTCCAGCATGGCGTTGTGGTCGGCGAACGGCACTTTCTCCAACACCCCCTTGGTGCAATCCTTGTCGAACGCCGCCCAACCGCCGTCCCGGCACTGGAACGTCAACATCCACTTCAATCCGCGCAGAAAACACTCGTCCCGCTTCTGCCGGTTGGTCGTTGGAACCTTGCGCAACGCCAGCAGCACCATCGCCGTGTCGTCCACGTCCGGATTCCACTTGTTCTCAAATTCAAACACCCAGCCGCTGGGCTCCACATCCGCTGGGTTCTTGTACTGCCAATCGCCCCGGAACCGAATCTCCTTGCTCATCAACCACTCCGCCGCCTGCTGCAATCGCGGATGATCCGCCGGCACGCCGGATTCCCGCAAACTCAACAGTGTGATCGCCGTATCCCACACCGGCGACAAGCACGGCTCGATCCGCACCGTGTCGGCGGTTTCATGCTCCAGCCGCTTCAATTCCCGTTCAGCCCGCACCACTTGCGGGTGGTCGTCGGGATACCCCAGCGCCTTCAACGCAATCAGCGAATTGAGCATCGCCGGAAAAATCGCCGCCAACCCGTCCGACCCCTCGAACCGTTCCAGCATCCAAGCCTCCGCCTTCTTGAGCGCCCGCTTCCGAAACGGATGAATCCCGTTCTCTGCGAACCACTCGGCGAACTTGTGGACCCGGTCCAGCCACAAGAAGAAATTCCGCCACGTGAAGCGCTCCGGATCCGGCGCCAGCGCCAAATCCCGCTCGTGCATCCCCTCGGGATACAGCTCGTTCAAATTGACATTATGCTGCAGCGGACGTGTCGGTTTGAAATGATTGATGATCGCCAGCGGCACCAGCATCGAACGGCTCCACGAGCTCATCTCGTTGATGTTCACGTAAAACCATTTCCCGATCAAAATCACCTCACACGGTATCGTCGGCACGTAGTCCCACGGAAACAACCCCAGTAACGCCAGATACAACTTCGAAAACGTGTTCATCCGCGGCACCCCCCCGAGGTTCAGCGCCACCTCCCGCGCCCGCAGCATTCGCCTGTCCGTTACAGGCAGCCCTGCCAGTTTCAACGCCAGATACGCCTTGATGGTTGCGTTCACCTCCGCCGGGCCCCCGTAATAGATGTTCCAGCCCCCGTCCGGCAATTGCAGCGAAAGAATATGGTTCACTGCCTTCCGCTGCCATTCCTTGTCCACCTTCCCGTCCCAGTGATGATACGCAATCATGTCCGAGACCAGCGTCGCGTCCACCATCAGCTCCCCAATCCAATACCCCTCCGCCTTCTGCTCCGAAAGCAAGTAGCTCTGGGACCGCTTTATCGCGGTCTCCAGGCCTTCCGGCACAGCTTCCTTTCCGGGCGAGGCTAAAGGCCGCCCCGTCCCACTGCTTCTCGGCAAAGAAATGACTTCCACACTTTCTACTTTGCGGGCCCCAACCTTCCCTGTAAAGGCTTTATTCATCCTCCAGGGCCCCAAAGTTCGACGCTCAAAGCCCAGGCGTTGCCGCTCAACCTTAAGTCTCCATTTCGATTGCAAGCCGCGCTTCCCATTGTAAATTAACGACTCATGACCCAAAAGCAGCATTTCGCCCCTGAGCCATATCGCAACCCGCATCAATCAATGCGTCGTTGTCCTGCGTCGCTTTTCGAGCGCAACATCCAGAATTCAACGTTCCCGCTCCAATGCTCGGGTTGCAACGCCCGATTCTCGAGGTTCAAGGTTCAACCCCCTGCGCTCTTCCTCATTCTGCTCGCCGCCGCGCTCCTCCTCCAACCTGCGCCCCTCGCATCCGCCCAACCTCAAACCATCCCGCCTCTCCGCGTTCTTCCCCCCGGCCAGCTCCCCAACGACTCGCGCCTCGGCCCCTTGAAGGACCTCAACGGCTATTTCCCCTTTATTGCGTGCGACACCCCCGACGAATGGGCTGTCCGCGCCGAGCGCGTTCGGCGCAATCTCCTGGTCGCCACCGGCCTCTGGCCCATGCCGCCCCGAACGCCGCTCAAGCCCGTCATCCACGGCAAAATTGAGCAGCCCGATTACACCGTAGAAAAAGTCTATTTCCAAAGCTTCCCTGGCTTCTTTGTCACCGGGAACCTTTACCGTCCCAAAGGCCGGCTGGGGCCATGCCCGGCGGTTCTCTCCCCGCATGGCCACTGGAAAAACGGCCGCTTCCTCGAGGCCAGACCCGATGACATTCGCCGTCAGCTTGACTCCGGTGCCGAGCGCTTCGAAGCCGCCGCTCGCAGTCCCCTCCAGGCCCGCTGCGTTCAACTCGCCAGAATGGGCTGCGTCGTCTTCCACTACGACATGCTCGGCTACGCTGACAGTCTCCAAATCCCCGAGAGCCTTGCCCACGGGTTCGCCAAACAACGCCCCGAATTCAACTCCCCAACCAACTGGGGCCTCTTCAGCCCCCAGGCTGAAGCCCGCCTCCAATCCGTCCTCGGTCTCCAAACGTGGAACTCCATCCGTGCCCTCGACTTCCTTTGCTCCCTCCCGGACGTTGACGTCGCCCGCATCGGCGTCACCGGCGCCAGCGGCGGCGGCACCCAAACGTTCCTCCTCTGCGCGCTTGATCCGCGTCCCGCCGTTTCCTTTCCCGCCGTCATGGTTTCCACCGCGATGCAGGGTGGCTGCACTTGCGAGAATGCCTCACTTCTTCGCGTGGACACCGGCAACGTCGAAATCGCGGCCCTCTTCGCCCCCAAACCTCTTGGCATGACCGCCGCCGACGATTGGACCAAGGAAATGCCGATGAAAGGGTTCCCTCAACTCCAGCAGCACTTCGCCATGCTCGGCGCCCGGGACAACGTCATGCTCGAACCTCTCCTCCAGTTTGGGCATAACTACAACGCCCCAAGCCGCGCCGCCATGTACCGGTGGTTCAACCGCCACCTCCGCCTCGGCGCCCCCGAACCCATCGAAGAACGAGACTTCACCTTCCTTGGTCCCGACCAGTTGACCGTTTGGGACGACCAGCATCCCAAACCCGATGCCGGCCCCGACTTCGAACGTCATCTCCTCCGGGCCATCAACGACCGCGACGAGCGCCTCCTCGCCCTGTCCCAAAACTCCCTTCCCGAATTCCGCCACAGCTACGGCGGCGCCTTCGACATCATCCTCGGACGCGACCTTGCACGCGCCGGCGCCGTTTCCCGTGCCGCCTACCGCCGCGCCGACCGCGGCTATTACACCCAGCACCTCGCGCTCCTTCGCAACCTCTCCCACAGCGAAGAATTCCCTTTCATCATCCTCGAACCCAAACCACCCGGCCCGCATGCCGTCATCTGGTTGGACGGGGCCGGCAAAAACGCACTCTTCCCCGACCCTCAAAACCCTTCCCGTCCCGCCCCAGCCATCGAAAAACTCCTTCGCGCGGGCGTCACTGTCCTCAGCGCCGACCTGCTGTACCAGGGTGAATTCCTCCCCGACTCGCAGCCCCTCACTCAGACCCGCAAGGTCCCCAATCCGCGCGAGGCGGCCGCTTACACCTTCGGCTACAACTATCCCCTCTTCGCCCAGCGCGTTCACGACATTCTCTCCCTCATCCAATTCACCCGCCAGCACCTCCCGCACCTTGAACGCCTTGACCTGGTCGGCCTCAACGGCGCCGGCCCCTGGACCGCCGCCGCCCGCGCCCAATCCGGTCGGACGGTCGAGCGCCTCGCTCTCGACACCGCCGGCTTCCGCTTCGCCAACATCACCAACCTCCACGACCCGGACTTCCTACCCGGCGCGGTGAAATACGGCGACCTCCCAGCGCTCCTCGCCTTGGGTGCCCCTGGCCGACTCTGGTTCGCTGGCGAAACCAACGGCATCCCCAGCCTGCTTTCCCATGCCTACCGCCTCGCCCACGCCCCGAAAAACGTCACTCTCTCACGCGCCAAAACCGACGAAATCCCCAACGCTGCCGCGTCGTGGCTCCTCAAACCCTGACCGCCGGTCCTGCCCTCGCGCCCCTCAAAGTCAAACAGCACCCTTCGGCCACGCTCCCTTCCTCAATAAAGCCGCACTCGCGCATAACTGATTGTCTTCGCCATTCCGGCCCGTTCCCCAAACATCTCCAGCGTTCGCGATGGCGGTGATCCCCCTCGCACCGTTGCGGTGAAATAGACCGTAAACGGCCGTTGCAGCTTCAAGCGGGTCGCCGTCCCCGCCTGGCCGTCCTTCCGAATTTCCATCACCCGGTTCTCGCTCACCGGTTTTCCATCAGGCTCATGGCCCGACGCGTAATACACCACAAACAACCTGCCCTCCGGCGTCACCTGAAACCGGCCGCACGACCCCGCAATCCCACCTCCATCCTCCGTGCTCTCCGTCAACGTCGCCCGCCGCACCATTTTCCCCTCGCGTATCAGCGCATACCTCAAGCTGTTCGTTTGGCGCGCCTCGGGGAAAAACCTCTCCCGCAACCGCTCATCTATCGCGCGCTCCGACCACACCACGTGCACATCCCCCTCCGGCTCCACATACAAATCCCCCGGCGAAATCCCGCCACAAGTTTGCTCCCGGCTCGCCAGTTCCACCCACTCCCGAAACGCCCCCTTTTTGATATCCGGACTCCACGTGTAGAAGAGCCGCCGAAAATCGTAATCCCATTCCTGTCCCGTAAGCCGTCGCTTAAACTCCCGCCATGCCCGGTTCGGCTCAACGATGTCACTTACCCCGCAAAAATGCACCGCCCTGTCCCGAATCGCCACATCTGGATAACAAACCCGAATTGGCTGCGGGCGCTCATACTCCCCGCCCCACGGCCACTTCAGCTTCCCGCATGCCTCCCAGTCGCCACTCTGCCCCCGAAACGTCCACTCCGCATGGGTGTAGCCGATATTCTGAAACAGGATCAATTCACCCCTCGGCCCGTCCGCCGCGAAACTTCGATAGGAATGCTCGGCGAACGCGGGCTTCCCCTCCCACACTGGCAACAACACTCGTGCCTCCCCTCCCGCATCCCCAGCCCTGAACTCCCAGACCTCCGGACGCGCCGGGCCCCCATTGGGCTCCGGCCCCTTCCCAAGCGTCGGATTCGCCGACAAAAACAACCGCCCATCCCAGTAACCCGCCAACGGCGCCGGCTCCCGCGTCAACGCTCCCGTATCCACCCTCACCCTCACCCACCCCTGCTCCCGCCGCTCCCACAACACCCAGCGACAATTATTCAACGGTTGCGCCTCAGCCACCCTCTCCAGCCCGCTTCCAAACACGCGCTCCCCTATCCGCACCAGACACGTGGACCCCCGACACCACATCGGCCCCGCTCCATTATCCGCCGGCTCGTAAGTGTAAACATCCTCCTCCACCTCGGTGACGGCCTCCGCTCCCGCCTTCCCAACACCGCCAACCCCTTCGCCCGCCACCACCAACGTCATCAATAAGAGCCCCAACATCCTCCTGCCCCAACCCTGATACCCGCCCGCAATGGTTCTCGTTCGCTCTTTCATAAATCCTCTTCCTGTCAGCGTCCCCACCTCCGAATCAATTGGGCCAGGCGGTGATTGAACCGCTCCGCCCCCAACAACTGTTCCAGCGTCAAATGCATCCGGTATCCCCACCGATGCTCCGGCTCCGAAGGCACATTAATCCGTTCCGCCTCCGCCTCCCTGTGCCGCAGGCCCGCATCCATCCCCAGCAAATCCTGCAACTGAAACACACTCCACATCGCCGGCGAGCGCAAGTGCTGCTCGAGGATCGCCTCGCATACCCAGGGCTCGCATTCCGCCGGCGCCTCGCCCTCCCTCCCCAACTCCTCATGGTAAAAACGTTGCGTCAGCCCGCGGTCCTCCCTCCACCATCCTCTCACCGTGCTCATGTCGTGCGTGGACGGCGTGACCACACTCAAGTATCCCGCCTCAGCAGGACGCGAAAAACTCCGGCCCTCACGCTTCGGCATCCGCTGCACTTCCAACCCCAGGATTCCCAACTCCCTCATCACCTCCGGCACACAATTCGGCACCATCCCCAAATCCTCTCCGCACACCAGCAGCGAAGTGGCTCGTTGCAACAGCGGCAGCTTCTTCAAACCCTCCTGTCGCCAGGAACGATCCTGTCGCCGGTAAAAGTAATCCACATAAAGGTCCCATAACCTCGACCGCGTCCGCTCGTCCAGCGCCTGAAACGACGCTGTCCGGTCAATCCCAAATCGGAAATGAAAAGTTTTCCTCTCCCCTCCCGCCGGTTCACCGGTCGCTCTTCGCTCTTCCTCCTCTGCCGGCAGCAGCAGCACATTGCTGATCAACTCAAACAATCCCCGCCTCAGTTCAACGTTCAAGTTCCGCTCCGGTTTTTCGCGAAACCAGCGCTCCACCTCCACCTGCGTGCGGAACCCGGGCTTCATCCGGTAAGCGCCGGGGCCTGTGCGCTCCAGGAACTCCTCTCTTACCCATTCGGTTTCGCTGCTGAACCCTGCGCTCAACACGTCGTCGGTAATGTACGGCTCCAGAAACCGTCCTGGATTGAATTCAATCCCCCGCTCGGCAAACTCCTCGACCCGCACCGGCAGGGCAGGGCAGAAATGCCCCAGGATCCCCTCCACCGCTTCACAGGGGATGCTCCAAATTCGAAAGAACCCTAAAATATGATCCACCCGAAATGCATCAAAATAGCGGTTCATCTGACCCAACCGCCGCCGCCACCACCTATACCCATCCTCTTTCATCCGGTGCCAGTTGTACGTCGGAAATCCCCAGTTCTGACCCCGTTCGGCGAACGCGTCCGGTGGCGCCCCCGCCTGCATATCCACATGAAACAGCTCCGGCGCCTCCCACACATCCGCCCCCTCCCGGCTCACCCCGATCGCCAAATCCCCCTTCAACACCACGCCCAACCCATGCGCATATTGCGCCGCCTCATGCAACTGCCGGTCCAAGTGATACTGCACAAAAAAATAAAACTCGACCCCCTCCCGCGCGCCGGCGTCCATGTGCGCCAGCCGCTTTAACCCTTCCGCATCATACCTCCGGTGCTCCGGCCACAGCCTGAAATCGGCCGTCCCATACCGATCCCGCAAATAACAAAACTTCCCATACGGTTCCAGCCACTCTCGGTTTTCCTCATAGAACAAACGGTAATCTTCGCTCCCCATCACCCCCTCTTTCTCCAGCGCATAAACCCGCCTCAAGATATGCTCCTTAAGCCTCATCACCGCCGGATAATCCACCCTCTCCAGCCCGTTCAACCGCCGCCGTTCCCCCTCGAACTCCTCCAGCAGAGGCGCATTCTCCTCACTCACCACCTTCTTCAAACACACATAAATCGGATGGAGCGCAAAGGCCGATATCCCCGAATAGGGATAGGAATCCCTCGACGAACGATCCGTCGTCGTATCATTCACCGGCAGCAACTGGATCAACTTCAGACCCGCTCGCGCCGCCCATTCGGCCAGCAACTTCAAATCTTCAAATTCCCCGATCCCAAAACTCTCCTCGCTCCGCAGACTAAACACTGGAATCGCCACCCCCGCCCCCCGCCACGTGTCCATCGGCAATACCGCAAAACCATCATCCACCAGAACCAACCGTTCAGCGTCTGAGGTTCCTGCTTCTCCCACTCGATCCGTCGGCTCCCTCAACCACCGGTCTCCGCCATCCTCAAACCTCACAAACCTTTCGGCCTCGAGATCAAAAACGCCATACTTGTAGGCAAGCGGAAAATCGGCCTTCGTCAAATCCAGCGCGCTCTCATACCAATCACCGCCTCCTGCCCGCCTCATCAGCAACGGCCGTTCCGTCCCCCAATTCCCCAGCAACGACCCGCTTCCCAGCAGACAAAGCGTTTCATGCGTTGCCAATAACGGCGCCCGCACCCGAAACAGATGCGTTACTTCGCGCCTCAGCGGCATCCGCTGTTCCAGGCTCGAAGTCTGAAGTGGGGAGTTCAAAGTTCGAGGTGCAGGATTCGGGGTTGCCCCCTCGCTTGCTGCGCTCTGCCTGGTGCTTTCCCTCGTCCCTGCGTCCCCCAACCTCCGTCCGCCGTTTGCTTCGCCTCGCACTTCCCGTCTCAACAAAACCTCTTGAAACGCCTTCGTATAAAACGCATTCCCGCAAAAGCCCGCGGCATTCCATGAATCAATTATCCACAACTCCCGCCCCTTGAACCCCGCCAGATTGATGCGTCGTGTCCTCCCCCAATCCCGCGTCATCCTCCCGTCGCTCTCCCGCAGCCCGTACTCATACGAGAGCTCCCGATCCTCAATTCCCTCCTCCGCCACCTCCAGCGTGACCTGCCAGAATTCCGAATCCAAATACTCCAGCGCAATCCAATCCTGAGCCGTCAACCACTCCGCCGCCAGCCACAGTGACTGCCCGTAATGGGTATGAAACCGCAACCTGAACGTCACCTTCATCGGGCCACCCACGTGCAATCTGCATACACCCCGGGCGGCAGCTCGCACGCCATCCCCGAGGCGTTCTCCAGCCGCACCCGCCCCCGAAACACGTTATCCGATCGGAACCGAAACAGCCCCCGCACGCTCAACGCCGCACATTCTTTCAACGACGGAACCCCGCCCCGGGTGCACTCATCCAACTGATCCACAAAACCGTAATGCGCTGAATCCAGATCAATCACCGGCGGCTGCCCCCTGCCGCCCGGCGCCAGCTCCAGCCGCCAATCCTCAGTCACCTCGTACGCATCCGACCGCAGCCCCAGCAAATCCGCCGTTGTCTTCACCGGCGCAAACCGGCTCCGCGGCACCACCACCGCCCCCGCCCCGTCAAAACATTCAATCGCCGCCCCCATGGCCGTCTCAAGCTGGATCACCTCCGGCGACCCTTTCTCCCGCGGGTCCAGCCGCTTCCGATTCCGAATAACGGGCAGCCGCAGATAACCACCATTCCGCTCGAGCACCTCCTTCAACCGGTCCAGTCGTATCCACACATTATTCGTGTTAAAATAACGATGCCGCTTCACATCTTGAAAGCACCCCAGGTCTTGCTCCGGACACTGCGCCAGCTCCCGCAGGATCAGCCGCCCGCCACGCCGCGCCAGATGCCCCCCCTTGCGATCCGCAACCGTCCGTTCCGCCACCTCCATCATGAACGGCATCCCGCTCCGCAAAAACCACCGCAACAAGCCCAAATCCAAAGTCCCGCCCAAATTATCCGAATTCGAGACGAACAACACCCGCACGCCAGCCCGGAGCAAATCATCCAACTGACCCGACCCATACAACGACGGATACAGGTCCCCATGACCTGGCGGACACCACTCCAACTGCCGCTGCCTCGGCCATTCCGCCGGACGCAGCGTCGCCGCATCCACCTTGGGCACCTGGCTTTGCATCACTTCCAGATCCCGCGCCGGCCCCAGCTCCGGATACCGCTCCAAATAGCCCAAGGTCTCCGCGCTGGTGCTGAAACTGTTCAGCAACCGAAACCGGCAACTCCCACCCATGGCCCGTCGCCAATGCAAAATCCCCCGCGCGATGAAATCCAGAAACGTCAATCCGTCCTTGACGGGCAGCAGCGACTTGGGTCCCTCCAGCCCCATGCTTGTCCCCAGCCCGCCGTTCAACTTCAACACCGCGACCTCCCCCAAAATCGCTCCTGCCTCCTCGTCTCGTCCGGTCCCTGCCCCCGTTTCACCAACCACCTCCTCCATCCGCGGCAACTCCTCGACCGGCTCGAGGGTCTGCTCCGGAATCAGCCCCGTCTCACCCTCCAACAACTCCCGGTAGCTATACTCGAACGCCCGAATCGCCGCCTCGTTCACTCCCGCGGCCCGCATCTTGGCCGCAAACTCCGAAAACCCCTTCGGGCCCCCGGCATCTATCCCCGTACCCATGGCAGCGTCCAATCCACGCGGCTCCGCCTTGCCTCCCTCACCCCACCTCCCATCCCGGCCGGTAAGACTCCTTCAAGAAGCGCTCCGCCTCCGGTGCGTTTGTTGCCTTCATTCCCTTCGCATCCCAATAAATCTTCTTCTTCGTCCGCATCGCCACCAACCCCAGCAACCCCACCTCGGTCAATGCCGCCCCATACTCGAAATTCGCGCTCGCCGGCGGGCCCCCCTTGCACGCATCCAGCCAATCCCGATGATGTCCCTTCGACCGCGGCAACTTCGGCGCCGGGCGCTTGTAATCGTCATTCCTCGACCCCGGCAGCAAGTACGGCCGCCCGGCCCAACCCGGACACGTCAGGAGCCCTTTATCTCCCACAAACAGAATCCCGTTCCCATTCGCGCCCAACTGATCATCTTCCTCCAGCACATCCGGACGTGGCGGCATCAGCCCGCCTTCATACCACGTAAACCTCACCGGGGGCATCTTTCCCCGCGCCCCAAACTGATACGTATAAAGGCCTGCCACCGGCGCAATGTAGTCATCCACCCCTCCGGCCGCTGACGCCTCGATACTCACCGGCTCCCGCAAATCCAGCGCCCACAACGCCGGGTCAAAATTATGGCAGAAGAAGTCTCCGATGGGCGCCGTTCCAAAATCCCAAAAATCCCGCCAGCTCACCGGCGAGTAAGCAGAACTGTAGGGACGCGTCTCCCGCGGCCCCAGCCACAAGTCCCAATTCACACCCGCCGGTACCGGCTCCGCCTCCGGCCTGCCGCTCAAATGCTTCCGGTTCCACCGCGACGCATTCGTCCAGGCGTGCACCTCTCGGATCTCCCCAATCGCCCCATCCCAAATCATCTCGCAAGTTTGGCGGATAAAATCCCCCGAATGCCCCTGGTTCCCCAATTGCGTCGCCACCCCTGTCTCCTTCGCCACCTGCGCCACCCGCCGCGCCTCCCACACGTTATGCGTCAGGGGCTTCTCGCAATACACATGCTTGCCCGCCTGCATCGCCCGCACACACACATAGGCATGCAAATGATCCGGCGTCGCGCAGAGCACCGCGTCTATCCCTTTCTCCTTTTCCAGCATCGTCCGGAAATCCTCATACGCCGCCACCTTGTAGTCCGGTCTCTCCGCCGAATAATGCTGTTCGATCTCCTCCTTCAGGGGCAGCCGGCCCGCCACCCCCTTGTAATAGTAGGCGTCCAGATCATGGTGCTCGATCGGGTCGGCCACCGCCACCATCTGCACATCCTTGTGTTGAAACAGCGCCCGCACATTCGTCCGCCCCTGTCCCCCGCACCCGATGATGGCCAGGTTGATTCTCTCACTCGGCGCCACAAACTTTGGGCCTCCCAGCACATGCCGAGGAACCACCGACATGGCTGCGATTCCTAATGCCGTGGATGACAAAAACGCGCGGCGCGTGACGCCCGATTCTCCAGCTCGCTGATTTTTCATAAATCTGTTGCCCAAGCTACAATTTGGTCGTGGTGATTCAAGGGGATTTAACGCGATAAAACCGCCGGCTCAAATTCCCCGCGGCAACGTCCCAGACCCAGACGCCAGTGGCCGATCCGATAACGTTGGTCAGATTGCTCCAATCGTAAAGATTGGTGGAAACTTGAACCGTATAAGAGGCCCCGGCGAAACCCCCAATCTGTAAAACGTGCGCCGGCGCCGGGCTGCTGACAAACCCATTCGACAAAATCCGCGACCCCGCCGCATACAACACCTGGTCCACCCACCCCTGGTCCGCCCCCGCGGAATAAAGCTCATCTTTCGAGTAAACCCACTCGACATAATTCGTCCCTTCCGGCATTTGCAGAGTCACCTCGCTCCAATCCGTCCAGCCCGTGATGGAGGCGGCCGGGTAACCCCCATTGACATAGACATCCAGCCAGTCGTAATCGGCCTCACAATCCACCTTCCACCAGAACTTGAGGGTGCCCGGTCCGACGACCGTCGTCCACAGCACCGATTCCTGCCCGTCGGTGATGACCCCGCTGGCTGCGGCATCCACGCCGTCATGCGCCACGGCGGTTTGAGCGTACCAGTTCGCGTTGCCGTAGGAATACCATTCCACCCCCGGATTATCCACCGCGCCGCCCATCGAGAGAGCCCCCGGCGTGAAAACCACCTGATCCAACCATCCCCGATCCTGCCCGCTCGACGTAACGTAATCCTTCGCATAACGCCAGCGCACGGTGTGGACACCGCCGCCAATCACCACGGACTTCGATGACCAAGCCGTCTCGCCGGAAATCCGGCCCGATTGCAGCGTGCCGTCCAGGTAAAGTTCGAGCCAGTCATAGCTGGCCTCAGAGGAAACCTTCCACCAAAAGGACAACGTTCCCGGTCCGGTGACGACCGTCTCCAGCCAGGATTCCTGCGAATGAGAGATGCCCCCGCTCTGGACCGCGTCAACGCCGTCGTAGGAATTGGTGTTTTGGCCAACCCAGGGGGCGGTCCCACCGGTGGTCCACGTCAAATCCGAATTGTCCAGGGCTTCCGCCAGGGCAACCGGGACATTGACCACAAGCGTGGCGTTGGAGCTGAGGGCCGCGCCGTAGGGATTGGAAACCTCGACCGAGTAAACCCCGGCGTCGTTGGTCTGGACGTTGTTCAGATGATAAGTGGACAGCGTGGCGCCGGACAGGGCGCTGCCATCCTTGCGCCACTGATAGGAAAGCGGCGGCGTCCCATCCGCGCTGACCGAGAAGGAAACAGTCGTGCCCGCGGAAACACTTTGGGAGAGCGGTTGCGCGGTGATCGTGGGCGGGACATTCGGGTTGACCACCGTCTGGCGGAAGTTGGCGACGGTCGAAGCGGAATTATTGATCGTCATGGCGTTGTAAGCCTCGTTCGGGGCGCCAATCGGAACGCCTGTGGCCGTGCCGTAGTAAAGAACATTAGGATTGGAAAAGCGGGGAATGCGCGTGCCCGGTTCGTAGGCCATGATGGTGCGGTATTGAAGGCCGTTCGTGCCGTAAAAACGCCAACCATAAGAGTAAGAGTCCAGGCCGGCGCCGCTGGCATTTGCCCGGTCGTGGGTGCAGCCCATGTTGTGGCCCATCTCGTGGCTGAAGGAGTAATAGCCGGTGGCGCAATCCCAATGAATCGTGCTGAACGCATTCGCCTCGAAAGAGGATGAGAGGGAAACCATCTGCCAGGCCAGGCCGCAGGAGCTGCTGTTGTTGAGCCAGAGACTGACCAGGTCCGCGCCGTAAGCGTTGCGCCAGGCGTGAACTTCATCCAGGTAGCCGTCGCTCGGATCTGTCAAACGGTTCAGGTCGGTGGCAAAGGTGGTTTCGACGTAATTGACCTCCGCCTTGTAAACCAGCCGGATGCGCGGGGTGACCAGGCTCTGTTGATAGGCCGAGTTGGATTCGGTGAAGGCCAGGGTGATGAGGGCTTCCATGGCCGCGGTGCCACCTGCGGCCGCCCGAGCCCCGGCGGTATAGACCACCATCACATCAATCAGGTTGCCGGCATCGGGTTGGGGATCGCCAGGCGCCGGCTGCGGCCCGGCGTCTCGCGAAGGATGATTGACGGCCTGCGCGGACGTTGTGCCGCAGGGCGGGAACTGGCGCTCGTCAATCTTGCGAACATCGTGAATCCCGTTGCCAAGGTAACGCAACTGGAAAAGGCCCTGCGGGCCGGGGCGCAGGTTCATCACCGCCACCTCGCCGTTGGCGACGAGGACGAAGCTCGAGAACGGCGTGTCCTCAAGACGGCCGCTGAGTGTGAAGCTGGATTCGGACTGGCGCTCAATACTCTCAACCCGCCCGACGAATGACTCGTCCGCAAAGCAATTGAATTGCAGCATCGCACCCGCAACTTGAGCCTGCGCCAGAGCCGCAAAGTTCACCTGCACCGGGCGGTGTCGGGCAATGGTGGGCGGCAGGTCCACGGGGCCGGCCAACGCCGCTTCGAGAAACAGCGGGGCAGGGGCCCCCGGCGCAGACGCCGCGGCAAGGCCGGCCAGGGGCAGGTGGGCAGCCGCAATGAGGGCGGCCGAAAAAAGGGTGAGCAGAGGAAAACGCGGGAGGGAGAGTTTCATGTTCAGTTCAGGCGGAGGGGCGGGTTGATCAGCATGAAATGGGCTACCGGCTTGGTGATTGTTCTCGAGGGGTTGATTGTCTTTATCCAACGCCAGACCAGCGAAGCTTAGGAGGCTTTGCACAATCGGCGGGACGGTTTCCGCCTTTGAAGCCGCGCCAGCTCGCGCCGGGCTTGGGCCAGTTCCGCGCGAAGGCGACGGACGTTTGCCGCCTCTTTCTCCCGCGCCGCGCGGACTTCGACCAGTTCGCGGGTGCGCCGACGCAGTTCCAACTGCGACACCACGTGACGGGCCAGCACCTGCATCGCCTGCTGCTGATCCGGCTTTAGCTTCCGCGGAACGGTGTCAATCACACAAAGGGTGCCCAAGGCGTGGCCGTCCGGCGTAACCAGCGGCGCGCCCGCATAAAACCGTATTTTGGGGTCCGAAACGACCAGGGGGTTTTGGGCAAAACGCGGGTCCTTGGTGGCGTCGGAGACCAGAAAAAGGCCGGACTGGCGGATGGCGTGGGCGCAAAAAGACACGTCGCGGGAGGTTTGACTCAGGGAAATCCCAACTTTCGATTTAAACCACTGGCGGTTTTCGTCAACCAGCGAAATGAGGGCAATGGGCGCTTCACAGATGTGCGCCGCCAACTCGGTCAACTGATCGAAAACCTCCTCGGGGACGGTATCAAGAACCTGGTACTCCCATAGAATCTTCAGGCGTTGCCGCTCGCGTTGTGTTTCCGGGGCGCTCATGTGGTTTTCTTTGATGAAGGCGACAATAGGGGGCGGGGCGTGGAAAGAAAAGCGCGTTTTTGGCTCCTCCCACCCAGCAAGCCTGGAGCCCGACTCAACCGCAGCGCTTTATACCGAAAACGAAAGCTACTTGGGCACGGTCGTCGCCCGTGCCAGTTTGATGAGATCCAGGTTCCCTGACTGTTCGGTTTTATTGGCGGAAACCCTGGCGGTGCGGGCGTCGTTGAAGCGCCAGACCTCCGAGTGGCCGTCGGCGAAGTTCAGCGCGTATGTATAACCGTGGCGATGGCTGGAGATTGACGGAAAATCCACCCACAGCCGCGCATCCGGGTCGGTTACGAAGAAGCCGTCGTTGATGCTGCGTTCGTCCTCATCCACCAGCACCCAGAGTTCCGAGGGCCGCGGCAGGTCCGAGTCGCGCGCAAAAAAAGGAACATGCCGCGTCGCACTTTGGGGGATAGGGCCAACAGTCTTGTCACGGGCCCCCATGAATGCATTCATCGAGTAGCTGCGCACGGTTTGAACCCGCTTGCCCTCGATCAACACCCCATTGTCGCTGGGACACCGATAAATGGCGGGATTCTGATTGTAAGCGTAGAGTTTGCCTTGCTGGATCAGTTGCACATTTCCCACCTCCGCAGCTTTGGTCATGTCCCCTTTGACCCAAACATCCGGACTGCTGGGATAGGACTCCACCAAATAACCATCATTGTCGGAGGCATACAGCATCCAGGCATAGCCCAGTTGTCGGAGGTTGGAGGCGCAATGGGTTCGCTGCGCTTTTATCTTGGCGCGGCCAAGGACCGGCAACAACAGTGACGCGAGTATCGCTATGGTCGCTATCACTGCCAGCAGTTCGATCAGGGTGAACCCCCGTCGTCGAACTAACGGTTCCCGGTCCATAAAGGGCAGTCTCTATTTAGCTGATTTCGCACAGTAAGGTACGCGAAGCTTCGCTGCCGTGCAAGCGTGTTTTTTGCAAAAATCCGTTTTTTCATGCTCCCGTGCCCAACCCGGAAACGCTGCCGGCATTGCCGAAGGCCGTGTCTTGCGTTTGCCAATCTACCCTGGCGCCTTTGCACGCCTTCTATCCCCACCCTTGAGCGTGGCTCAGGCGGTCGTCGGTGTAGTGCGCAAAAGCATCCTTTTGCCGATTTGCGATTTTTTTAGGGAACGCGGCGAGCTTTCTTTTTAGTTGATTCAGAACAACTTACATGTATTTTTGGCCGCGCGGGCCTTGAAGTGGAGTAAGATAGTGGAATGAAAGAGCTTCTTCAGAAACTGCTCAAGCTTCAGGCGGTGGAGTTTGACAAACCAGCCCCGAAAATCAGCGCGGCGGAGATTGCTGAAATCCGGGCATCGGTTCCTCCGACGATTCTGGGCCATTATGACCGGTTGGTGGCAAGGGGGAAGCGAGGCGTTGCCATCGTGCGCAACCAAGTGTGCACGGGTTGCCACATGCGGTTGCCGATTGGAACAATCAACACGCTGATGCAGGGAACCGATATTCAACTGTGTGACACCTGCGGCCGGTATCTCTGGCTGGAGGAGACACGGGAAACGCCAGTGGCCGAGCCGGTCACGCCGGTCAAGCCAGCGCTCAAGGGAAAGAAGCGCAAGAAACTCGCGCATGCCGCCGCTTGAGGTTGCGACTTCGACCGCGACCCCGTTTTCGTTCGTGGCTTGAATGAGCCCGGAGCGGGTTGTGCCACCATTAATCAAGCACGACACCGCCGGAATCATTGGCGCGCTTTGTTGGGTCATGCAGACTCCGGGTGAGGAGATGGATAATCCGCTTTTTTATCGGGGGGTGCCAGTGTTGGGAACTGCCGGACAGCACTATTTTGGGAAAGGGCGCGGCCATGCGGAAAGCCTGACGTCCGGCCGGGCAAGCTCGGCGTAAGGTACAGGTTGAACGATGTCAAAGAATCATAAACCGGCGTGGCGGCGAATTCTGGCTGTGACGGTGTTTAGCCCCACGCTGATCATTGGCCTGCTGTTGAACTCCGGCTGCGCGTCGAGCCCTTCGCCAGCCAAAGGCGGGGAGTCCTTCCGGGTCATGACTTACAACATCCACCATGGCGAGGGGCTGGACGGGGTGGTGGACTTGAAACGGATCGCCAGCGTGATTCGCAAAGAGAAACCGGACCTGGTGGCCCTGCAGGAGGTGGATCGGGGCACGGAACGGACCGCGCGGCGGGATTTTCCGGCCGAGCTGGCGGCGCTGACGGGCATGTCCTGCGTTTTCAGCAACAATTACAGCTTTCAAGGGGGCGAGTACGGCAACGCGATCCTGTCGCGTTTTCCGGTCAAGTCCGTTGCCAATCATCATTACCGCATGCTCCGCGTCGGGGAGCAGCGCGGCCTCCTGCAGACGGTGGTTGACGTCAAGGGCCACGAGTTGGTTTTGTTCAACACGCACCTGGACCATCGCCCCGACGACACCGAGCGGCTGGCCAGCGCGGAGGAGCTTCGGCGAGTCGTGCAACGGTACGAGGACCGGCCGATGATTCTTTGCGGAGACTTTAACGACGTGCCGGGGAGCCGGACCTGGCAAAAGATCGCGGAGTTGTTTCAGGACGCGTGGATGGCGGCGGGCGAAGGGAACGGGTTCACCAGCCCGGCCTCCCAGCCCGCCAGACGGATTGACTACCTCTGGGTCACCGGCTTCCGCCTCACTCCCCTCCGGCTTTGGGTGCCCAAATCGGACGCGTCAGACCACCTGCCGGTGGTGGGGGATTTCAAGTTTCGGCCGCCGGTCAACCAATAAAGGCACTTTCGCAGTTCCTGCTTTTCTGCCCGCCGGCTTCCCCTATGCTGACGGCGGTATGTTTGCTCAGATTCGTTCGGTTCATTTTGTGGGGATTTGCGGCACTGCGATGGCTTCGACGGCGGCCGCGCTGAAGGAAAAGGGCCTGGAGGTAACCGGCTCGGACCAAAATGTATATCCGCCCATGTCCACGTTCCTGGCCGAACGGGGGATTTCGGTGATGTCGGGCTACGCGGAACAGAACCTGGCGCACAAACCGGACCTGGTGGTCATCGGGAATGCGATTTCGCGCGGCAATCCCGAGGCGGAGCATGTGCTGGATCACAAACTGGCTTATTGCTCGCTTCCGGAGTTGCTCAAGCACTTTTTCATCCGGGGCAAGCGGTCGCTGGTGGTCGCCGGGACCCATGGCAAGACCACCACGACCTCGCTGCTGACCTGGGTATTTGAGCACAATGGCCTCAACCCCAGTTTCCTCGTCGGCGGCATTCCCAACAACCTGGGGCAGGGGGCGCGGTTTACCGACAGCCCTTGGTTTATCATCGAAGGGGACGAGTACGACACGGCCTTTTTCGACAAACGCAGCAAGTTCGTCCATTACCTCCCGGAAGTGGCCATTATCAACAACCTCGAGTTTGATCATGCCGACATTTTTCCCGACCTGGCGGCGGTGCAGACCTCTTTCAAACATTTCATCCGCCTGGTGCCGCGCAACGGGTTGCTGCTGGGCAATGGCGACGACCACAACCTGGCGCCGTTGCTGGAGGTGACCCATTGCCCGGTCAAGCGGTTTGGCCTGGGCGAAACCAACGCGGTACAGGCCTTCAATCTCCGCTACGGCCCCACCGCCACGGAGTTTGAAATCCCCAGCTTCAAATTCCATCTCAACCTGGTGGGCGAACTGAACGTTCGCAATGCCCTGGCCGTCGTCGCCTGCGCCAAGCATTGCGGATTGAAGAATCACCAAATCCAGTCCGCGTTCGATACCTTCACGGGGATCAAGCGGCGGATGGAAGTCCGGGGCATCGCGGCCGGCGTGACGGTGATTGACGATTTCGGGCATCATCCGACCGCCATCCGGGAAACGCTCCGCGCCCTGCGCATCCGCTATCCGCACCAGAAGGTGTGGGCGATTTTCGAGCCCCGCACCAACACCACCCGCCGCAACGTGTTCCAAGCCGAGCTGGCCGCGGCCTTTGCCGATGCCGACGCGGTGGTCGTCGCGCAGGTGGCGCGCCTCGAGTTGCTCGCGCCCGCGGAACGGTTGAATCCGCAACAGCTCATCACTGACCTGGTGGCCGCGGGAAAAACCGCGGTTTACCTCCCGGATGTCGAGAGCATCGTCGGCCACGTCGCCGCGCAGGCCCGGGGCGGCGATGTTGTCTGCGTCTTCAGCAATGGTGGCTTCGGCGGCATTCACCTCAAGTTGCTCGAACGCCTGGGTCGCGGCTGAACCAACGTGGAGCATTTGCCTTATGCCTCAACCCTTTGATCTGCTGCTGGAGGCCACGATCCAACACCTGGAAGCCTTGAAACGCGAGGGAGCGCGTTACGTGGCGGTCTCGCCCGAGCTGCTCGCGGCGTTGAAGTCGGCTCCCCTTTCCAAACCCCACGCCGCTCCTCCTGCTTCGACCCGGCCGCCAGCGGCCCTCCGGGCAGCCCCGCCCGCCCGCCCGGCACCCGTGCCCACCCGCCCGGCTCCGCCCCTTCAAACCGCTTTTACAGCCGTGTTGGTCGAGCCCAAAACCGAGCCGCCCGGCCCGGCGGGTGGTTTGGTTCCATCGGCCGCAGTTGAGCTCACGCCCGAAGGCCGGGCGGCGGCCTTTGCCGATCTCCGGCGGCGGGTGCTAAGCTGTGTCAAGTGCGCCCATTTGGTGGCGGCGCGCAAAAATGTCGTGTTCGGCGTGGGAAATCCCGACGCGGACCTCATGTTCGTCGGCGAAGCTCCCGGGGCGGATGAAGACGAACAGGGCGAGCCGTTCGTGGGGAAGGCCGGGCAATTGCTTACGCGTATCATTCAAGCCATGGGCCTGACCCGCGACACAGTTTACATCGGCAACATTCTGAAGTGTCGTCCGGATACCCCCGGCCAGGTTTCCGGCAACCGCAAACCCACGCCCGAGGAGATGCAGACCTGCCTGCCGTACCTGCATGAGCAGATTGACCTCATTCGACCCAAAGTGCTGGTCGCCCTTGGCGCCACCGCCGTGGAGGGGCTGCTGGGAAAAACCGCCGGCATCACGCGGCTCCGGGGTCATTGGCAGACCTATCGCGGCATCCCCCTGATGCCGACCTATCACCCCGCCTACCTGCTGCGCAACCAATCCATTGCCGAGAAACGGAAGGTTTGGGAGGATATGTTGCAGGTCATGGAAAGACTCGGCCTGCCCATTACCGAAAAACAGCGGAGTTACTTCCTCAAATCCCAGCCCTGAGTCGTGACCCAACCTGAGGGGCTGCGCCTTGCCGTGCAGCCGCTCGAATGGTGATGGCACCCGACAGGGCGCGCCGGCATCTTGACCTGCGGCGCTCCCACCCCTGTTTGGTCGGCTGGGCGCCGCCGCCCATGGAGAAATTTGAGTGGTTGGGCGCTGCCGCCCACTTGAGCGCACCGTAAAGAACCAGCTCACGCCAAGACCCACAAAACCAACAATTTACAAAATAGACATCTCTGGCACGTGCCTTGCAAAAGGAAGGAACAGGCATAGAAGCCGTCGAGATCTTGGAAAGACAGAGTATGAAGACAAGAATGATAATGGGGTTGACGTTGGGCTTGGCGATCACTTGCACCACGGCGCTGGCGCAAGGGACCGGACCGCAGGGGGACCAGATTCAGCAGCGGGATCAGGACCGGCTGCAGACCTGCAGTCCCGAACTGGACCAAGTGCGGCAGCGGGACCAGACACGCCTCCGCCTCCAGGACTGCCTGAGTGAGGATGCCAAGCAGGCCATCCAGCAGATGAAGCAAGCCCGCGAGCGCTACCAAGCGCAGCTCCAGGAAAAGAAAAAAGAATTGACTGCCTGCACCGAGCAGGAGCGGGCCCAGATTCGCGAACAACTTCGCGACACGGTCAAGGAGCAGCTCCGGGACCGCGAGCAGCTTCGCGAGCGGCTGCAGCAGTTGCGCGAGTGTGTGCCGACTCATGAGCAAGTCATGGAACAGGCGCGCGAGCGCGCGCGTGACCGCGACGGCTCTCGTTAAGGCAGTGTGAAGGGATAAAGCCCTCCGGGAACCATCGCTTTCAATGGAGCCTGGAGGGCTTTTTGTTGCCACCCAACCTGATCAGAAAAACTGAGTCGTAATGAATGTGCCCATGACCAGGTTCGAGATTTGCCGTTTCCTGGTCCGGCTGCGCCCCGGTGCCGTCGGGCCGGTCTCCGCACCTCCAGAGGGCTGCAGCGCGAGGCCTGCCTGCCGGACGGGGCGTTCACCCCGCCCGCATGCCCGTTGGCGCGGTGGCCGTCCTTGGTCGCCCTTCCTGCGTCCGATGGCGGCCCCTTTGCTGCTGTGTTGCCTGCTCCCGTGCCTGGCCATCGCCGGGGAAGTCAATCCTGCCCGTTGGCGCTGGTCGAATCCTTCGCCTCACGGCAACAATATACTCGACATGGTGGTCACTCCAACGGTGGCGGCGCAGGTGGGCGACGCCGGCACGATTTACGTCCAGCGCGAGGATGAACGCTGGGCCCCCGCCGTCACCGGCGTGACGAATTACCTGCGCGGCGTCGCGCTCATGGGTGAGCGGTTCATCGCGGTGGGCGAAAACGGCTGCATTCTCTGGTCCGATGACGGCGCCGTCTTTCAGCCGGCGCAGGTGTCGCCCGCCACCAGCGACTGGTTCGAGGGCGTTGCCGCCTCGGCGCAACGGGCGGTGGCGGTGGGCGATAATGGTTTCATTTACACCACGACCAATGGCACGTCCTGGACCAAGGCGAATTCCGGCACCACCGAGTGGCTGCGCAGCGTCGCCTTTGGCGCGGCGGGTTTCGTGGCGGTGGGCGAGAACGGAACCGTCCTGCGTGCCGGCAGCAACGGCAGTTCCTGGACCCGCACCACCCTTGCCACCGCTCACTTGAACCGGGTGCGGTACCTCGGCGTTGGAGCCAGCGCGCAGTTCTACATCGTGGGAACCGGCGGCGGCGTCTGGTCCAGTTCCAGCTCGAGCGGTCCCTGGACCTCCCTGGCCAGCGGCACCACCAACACCCTTTACGACGTTGCCTTGAACGACGCCGGTTTGCTCGTGGTCGGCGACCAGGAAGTCCGCTTCCGCGCCGTGGGCACGACCACCTGGACCAATCAGATTACCGACCTGCCCACCAACGCGCCGCCCGCCTGGGTCTATCTCACCGCCTACGGGGTCACCAATTATTGGCTGGCGGCCGGCCGCACCGGCCTGATGATTTCGGGCAGTCGCACCAACGGCGCCGCGCTTTACACGTGGCAGCCCGTCACGGATTCCTCCCACGCCTGGCTTTGGGACCTGACGGTCCAGCGAGGCATCTACGTCGCCGCGGGCGACCTGGCAACCATACAAACCAGCCTCGACGGGATTCTATGGGCCAGAGAAGTGGTGCCCTTGCCGCACACCAACACCGTGCTGCTGGGCGTGGGAGGCACTTCGAATTTGCTTCTCGCGGCGGGAAACGCCGGCAACCTGCTGATCAGCCGGGCTGGCCTTACCAACCTGACCGTCACCAATTACGTCGGCACCAACATGGTGGTCACGAACTCCACCTTTGACACCCTGGGGCTGATCTGGACCAATCTTCCGCCCTTTACCACCAACTCCCTGCAAGGGGTGGCCTCCGATGGCTCTCGCTTTGTCGTCTGTGGCGACCGCGGACAAATCTTCACCAGCGTTGACGGCTCCAACTTCACCGCGCGCGCGACCTCGACCACCAATTTTCTGTCCGGCGTGGTTTCCGGACCCAGCGGCTGGGTGGCCGTCGGCAACCGCGGCACGCTCCTCCGCGCTGACCCCGACGCTGTCTCATGGTCGCCGGTTTCGTTGGGCACCACCAACTGGCTCTATCGCGTTCGTTATCTCGAGGGGTATTATGTGGTGGTCGGCCAGAACGGTTCCATCTACACCAGCCCGGACACACTGCACTGGACGCCGCGGGCCAGCGGCACCACTCGCTGGTTGAATGACGCGGCCTGGCTCGATGGAAAATGGTTCGTCGTGGGCACCCAGGGGCTGCTGCTTTCCAGCACCAATCTGGCGAACTGGCAGGCGCTGCCCGTGCCCACCGCCAAATCCCTCTACGCCGCCGCCGCCGTCAACGGCCAGTTGCTGCTGGCTGGCATTGAGGGAGTCATTGTGCGCAACCAGGTGGTGCCCGCCACTTCCCCCGTGGACTTCCTGGGCTACCACCGCAGTGTCGCCACCAACAATATCGGCCAAACCAACACTATCTACACCGCGACCGAACTGTTCCTTTTTGGCGGCTCGCCCGACCAGTTCTTCCAGTTCCAATCCACCACCAACCTTGCGGGTCCGTGGGTCACCAATGCCACGTTTGAGCTGTTCGACCCCTCCGGCACGATTTACCTCCTCCGCACGCGCGACCTGACCAATACCCCGCCGCGAGAGTTTTACCGCACCCGCCTGGCGCCCTGACCAAGCTCACTTGCACGGGGCGCCAACCGGATGCCCGCAGCCAAGTCCGTAACGCGGCTTTGACACCGGCCTTCCGCTGGACTATGCAACCAGCGGCACATGATCAGCGAAAGCGTATTCCTCGGCGGCAGGGTGATCCGGAAAACCTTGCCGGTGCTGTCGCCCCAGCCGGGGGCGCCGCCCTTGAAGCGCTTGATGCTGCCGCAAGGCGAGCTGGCTCAGTTTCACGATGGGATCGAACCGATCCGCTACCTGGCCTACATTGAACTGCGTCCAGGGGCGCTCCGAGGCAATCACTATCACAAGGTAAAACGAGAATACGTCTATGTCATTGGCGGGAAAACCGAACTGCTGGTCCAGGATGTGAACAGCGGGGACCGGGCGATGGTCCCGCTCAATTCAGGTGATTTGGCTTTTATCGAGACCGGCATCGCCCACACCCTCCGGCCCCTGACCGACGGTCAGGCCATCGAATTCTCCGCCGCTCCCTTTGACGCCGCCGACATTTACCGTTTTCCCCTCGAGTTCACCTGAGCCAGGCAGGCCCACATCATTCAGCAGGGCTTTGCAGGGGACAAGCGAGGGGGGGCCGCAAGGGGGCCTGGTCATGGGGTGAAACCCTACCTGCGCTTTTTTGCACAAATAGGCTTGCTATTTTCCCAAAAGCCGTCAATGTCAACCCGTCAATAGATAACTTGGGCTTCCATGGCATGGTGGATCTTCAGGTGAACTCGGTTCAGTGTTGATTTGAAACCCGGCAGTCGGGAACAGTCTGGAGAAAGCAAAAGTGAATCTAGGACAGAATAGAGATAGATGAGTGCAAAACTGTTTGTAGGAAATCTTTCCTTCAACATCACTGAAAACGACCTGCAGGACGCTTTCGCGGCGCACGGCACGGTCCTGGAAGCCAACCTGATGATGGACCGCGCCACCGGCCGGCCGCGTGGGTTTGGTTTTGTCACCATGAGCACCCCCGAGGAGGCTCAAAAGGCCATCGAGGCGATGCACGGCAAGGAACTCGCCGGCCGTCCCCTGACGGTCAACATCGCCCGTCCCCGCGAAGAACGTCCTTCGGGCGGCGGCCCCCGCGAGTCTCGCGGCGGTCGGCGGGAGCGCTACTAACCCAACAGCTTTCTTCGGAAAGAAAGACAGAGGCCCGGTCCCCGGGTCTCTTTTTTTTTTGCGCGCCCGACAGGGGTCGGTCTGCCCCCGTCATCCTGGCGCCGCTTGTCGCCCTTTCAATCCGCGTCCGTCCTTTGGTCTCCGCTTGCTTTACGGCCGGTTGAGCGTATCGTACTGGCAAAGCACAGGAAGGAGCACATCGTTATGCCTGTACGAAAACTGAAAGAATTCCTCGATCAAAACGGGATCAAATACGTCAGCATCGTCCACTCGCCGGCTTACACCGCCCAGGAAGTCGCCGCTTCCGCGCACATTACCGGCCGGGAGCTGGCCAAGGTGGTCATCGTCGAATTGGACAAGCAAATGGCCATGGCTGTCCTCCCCGCCAATCGCAAAATTGTTCTCCAGGACTTGCGCGAAGTCACCGGCTCCGAGCAGGTCAAATTCGCTTCGGAGGAACAATTCAAACAGATGTTCCCGGACTGTGAGACCGGCGCCATGCCCCCCTTTGGCAACCTGTACGGAATGGAGGTCTATGTCGCCGAGGCGTTGACCAACAACGACGAAATCGCCTTCAACGCCGGTTCCCACACCGAAGTGATCAAAATGGCCTTTGCCGATTTCCAAAGGCTGGTGAAACCCAAAATCGTCAGCTTCACCAACTGAGCCCCGCGCCGTTCCGCCAAGCCCGGCAGCCCGCGCCGCCGCGCGGCGTCACCGCGCGCTACTTCCGGGGCTGGTTGTCGGCAGGCACCCGCAGGCTGCGGCGGAGCCGGCCGTTGGTGGCGATCATGCGATACACCTGGCCCTCTCCCACGTGCTGCCGCCAGAACTCACCCCCGGCGCATTCCAGAATCAACCCGCCGGCCGCAATGTCCCACAGGCTGATGCCGCGCTCGATGTAGGCGTCGAATCGGCCGCTCGCCACATACGCCAGGGCGATCGCCGCCGCCCCCATCATGCGAATCTTCCGGATGCGATACACCAGTTGGTTGAAATAGGGCAGGGTGGCCTCAATCGTTTCGCGACTCTTCGCAAAACCGATGGACACGATCGCCTCGGCGAGCTTGCGCCGCGTGCTCACGTGAATCACTCGCCCGTTCAATCGCGCGGGTCCGCCCCGGATCGCCGTCCACAGTTCATCGCAAAACGGGTCGTACACCACCCCCAGCGCTGTGTCGTAACCGTCGGGATAGGTGGCAGCGGTCCGCCGCGCCGCCCGCCGCTGCAATGCGATCGAAACACAGGCATGCGGAATCCCGTAGGTGAAGTTCACCGTTCCATCAATCGGATCCACCACCCAGCGATATGCCGCGTCGTTCGCCCCCGACACGCCTTCCTCGCCGAGAACCGCCACCTGCGGAAAAGCGCGGCCCAGTTGGTTCTCGATCAGCCGCTGACATCGCACATCCAGCTCCAGTTTAATATCATGTTGCGTAACCAGATGCGCGCGCTTGGGGCTGTGCCGGTTCTGGAGCATCAACCGGCCCGCCGCTTTTGCGGCGCGCACAGCGGCCCCCAGGGCCAGCTTCAAATTCACAGTTTTTTCAGTGTTGGGTTTGGATTTCATGTCATCGCATGGAAACAGCGCCACTACTGGATGCCTCTTTCCGCTGCGCGAGTCGAGCCGTTTTCTCGAACGCCGCGGCCACCATGCAATTTCAAACATGGCTTCAACCGCCCGGGCAGACCGCCAGCGGCCGGACGTCCATCTCCCCCCAAAAAGGCAAGGTGACCCGGCCGCTAAACCGGGTCACCCCAACCCAACCCCAAAAAAGGAGGGCGGCGCCTGAGTCGTGAAGGCACCGCCCCACTCAGGAGGACGTAGGCAAGGAACCTACAGTTTGCATGAGGGAGCAGGCGCTATGCCAACCGAACCGCGTCGGTCCTCCCGCCGCATCCACCCAGCCTCGCCCTGCCGGGTGCGCCTTGCGCTGCGCGACGCCAACATCCCGCCGGACACCAACGGCGTCCACCCTCCCAGTCCACAGGTCGGAGTCGGTTTCAGGCCCACTTCACAGTTTGAAAGCGCCATTCATCCAGCAGTCTTTCCTTGAGGGTTTTGCAAAAGCCGGAACGAGTTGGTCTGAACTATGCTATCTTGGATGTTATGAAAGCCGTTTTTAGAGCGGATGGCAGTCGGAGCGGATTCATCACCGCCACCTTGGTGCCTTCCCGCAAATCACAGGAGCCCCGATTTAGTCTGCTGGATGGAGTGATTCTGATCGCGCTGGTCTTTGGCGTGACCGCGATGATGAGACTGGTTCTGGCGAACTGACGCCTCCCCATCCCCGGATCGGGATTGGTCCCGAAAAAAAAGGGACGCGCCAACGTGGCGCGCCCCTGGACGAGCAGACGATGGGCCTTAGGCCCCCATGCCATCTTCAAAAGAGCCGGCAGCCAGCGGGAAACAGAGGTGGTCCCGCACATACTCGATGCCATTGGCGCTGGTCGCGTCCAAGTCACGATAGGCGCTTTCAGCTTCCACCACCAGCGGCGCGGTCTTCCTTCCCATAATCTGGCAATAACGTTGCGGAAATCCCGTGTGGATAAGCAGTTCCACATAGCGCGTCATGTTCAGGTCCCCCGACCCGATGTCCACAAATTGCATCGCCCGTTTCTGCCACCCCGGCTCCATCATCCGTAGCGGCATCCCCGGCCGAATCACGAAGTTCTTCACGTGACAGGCGTAAATCCGGGACGCGACCTTCAAGAACCGGGTCTCCCAGCTCTCGCCTTCCCAACAATGCGACGGGTCGGCATTCACCGTCAGGCATTTGTCTCCGTCGCAGATTTGGACCAGCATGTTGAAGTCGTCCGCACACATCGCCGCCGTCCCGGGATGAATCTCGTGCGCGAGGTAAATCCCCAGTTTGTTTGCGTGAGCCCGGATTTTCGCCGTCTTCTTGACAAAACGCTCCTGGCCTTCCTTGATGAGATCGTAGTCTCCACCGGCCCAGAATCCCCAAGGATACCCTGTGGCAACTTCCCAGCCAAAAGCCACACCCCAGAACATCGGAACGATCTTGACGCCCAGCTCCGCGCACAGGTCCAGCAGCCGCAGCACATAATCTTCCGCCCACTTCTCGATCTCGGCCGGAGACTTCTTGCCCACCTCCGCCGGAATGAATGGTCGCACGGTCGGACTGCCGGTCCACGCCGTCGTGTGTACCCAAATCGGACAATGCGCCGAGACACCGTCCAAACTCAGCTTGGCTTTCGCAAAGGCGTCCTTGATCTCCTTGGCGCTCTTGAACCCTCCCTTGTCATTCTGCAGCATGAAATTGGACGGTTGCGCCCCCTCCGCCCCGGACTTCTTGGCGTAAGCGAGGAATTGAGCCAGACTCTTGGCGCCATGTTGAGCGCCTTCAATGCTTGGATGAAAACAATTTTCGGCCATAGTTCTTTCCACGGTTTGATGTGTTGATTTGTTTTTTTCCGACCAGCCGAACTTTTACCGGTCCGGCCCCGCGATTGCAACTCTTATCCGAGAACTCTTATCCGAGAATCCCGGAAAGCCACCATTTTTGATCTTGACACCGCCTGGCCGATGTACATACTGGGAGTTAATCGCGGGCAGAGTTGGCAATGGTCGCCTGCGGGATAAAGACTCCGGTCAAAAGACCCGGCGTCACTTAATCAGAAGCAAACAGCAAGTTCTATGAAGCAAACAACTTACGCAAAGCTCGGCTGCACCTTTGCCATGGTTTCCCTGTTGGCAGGCCTTTGCCAGGCAAATGCGGTTAACACCATTTACTTCGACTCGTTTTCCGGCAACGGGTTGCCACTCAATGGACTTCCCGTTCAGGTTGGGGGCCAGAACTGGGTGGCAAACGCCGGCTGGCTGGACAGTGGCCAGGTGAGCGGCGTTGCCGCCGAAGGCAGCGCGCTGTTGCCGTTTGATCCGGTCGTGAACACCTCCTATACCCTGTCCCTCGACGTCCTCAATCCCAGCGGGCAGTGGATCGGTCTGGGCTTTGCGCGAGATCCTCTCGCCAGCCCGGGCGGCAACAACATTCAGGACCGCTTCCCCAACGAAATCGAAGGCATCTCCTGGATGTTGCTCCGCAACAGCGCCACCGCGAACGCCGATGTCCAGGTTTTTCGAGGCTTGCGCACCAGCGGCCAGCTCTATTCCGGCGACCCCATCACCGATTTCACTGCCTGGCACAATCTGGCGATCGTGATTGACACCACCGGCGACGGAACCAGCTTCACCGCGCAGTTCTTCGTGGACAACGTGGCCCTTTTTGGTGCTCCGCAGCTTGTCAGTATTCCCGTCGCGGATATCAACTTTGTGGGCATGAGCTTCGACGCGCCCAATACCGCGCCGGATGTGACCGTCCGATTCGACAGTTTCCTCTTAACCCAGGTGCCTGAACCGGCCAGCGGCCTGCTGCTGGCTCTTGGGGGTTTGTTAACTGCCTTCCTGCGCCGCCGCTAATCGCACGCGCCGCCCTTCGGCAACCCCGCGCTTGAATCCTCTTCCCAGGAGCCATTTCCGAGGTTGAACCCTTGGCCAGCCTGGCTTATCTTGCTTCAAGCTTTGGCGGGGCGGAGAATCGCTCCCCCGGATTCCGGGGGGGAGGAAAGTCCGAACACCACAGGGCGCGGTGCCGCGTAACCCGGCTGAAACCGGGGTACACGCGGGAGGGGACGTCGCGAGGCGTCCCGACGGATAGTGCCACAGAAAACAAACCGCCCACCCCGTGTTAAACAGGGTTTGGGCAAGGGTGAAAAGGTGGGGTAAGAGCCCACCGCTCCAACCGCAAGGGCGGAGGCACGGAAAACCCCACCGGGTGCAAGGCCAAATAGGGAACCTCGGAGCGGCCCGCTCCAGGCTCCGCTCTCTCCGCGTCTGGGGCACGCAGCCAGCCGGTGTGCGCCAGCCCAGACCCGGAAAGAGCGGAGCGGGTTCCGGGTATCGGCCGCTGAGACAAATGATTCTCTCCCTGACTTGGTCCCAAGTTGGGCAGACAGAATTCGGCTTATAGCCCCGCCAAAGCCTCTTTTACCCACCTCCTTGTCCGCCTGGGTCAGAGGCAGGCATGCGCCTGCCTCTGACCGG
The DNA here is from genome assembly GCA_964631605.1 of uncultured Verrucomicrobiota bacterium. Lineage (GTDB taxonomy): Bacteria > Verrucomicrobiota > Verrucomicrobiia > Limisphaerales > UBA8199 > JARKQH01. Next base: position 20,446 of record CAZVYG010000029.1, on the reverse strand, counting down.
CCCCCTTCCTAACTCCATTATGGCGGCCAAGAACCTTTACTTTCCAACCCCACCTCGGGAGAACACCAACTCACCCCGGGGCCACTCCCGCAAAGTCTGCAAATACTCCTCCGTCTTCAAAAAAAACGCCGGGTCTTCCAGCTCCGACACGGGATGCCACACGCCAGCCAGCCGCCGATTGGATCGCCAGCAACTCTCCGCTGCCGCCTCGTCAAGAAAAGCTGTCTTCGCCCGCTCACCGGACACCTCCACGACCTGCATGAGCATGGCATGCACCTTGGGCCCGGCCAGGTGCAAAACCAAATCCCCTCGCCGCCATTGCTTCTTTCGACTGCTTCTCATACTTTCGGGCCGGCGTATCGCACACGCCAACCCAATCAGGGCTTCACTTGATTACTACGAGCTTTGAAGCGGATTCTTACAAAAATCTGCCGGAAAAATCCCCGGCTTAAGGATTACCATAAAGCGTTCATAATAAGCACTTTGTGATTTTAACGCTCATTTCCGCTGGAAGGACTTGCGAGTCGCGGCCACCAACGGCAAGTTATCCCGTAGTAATATCAGCATGAGAACGGTCAAATCATTCGTCCGCACCGACGGTTCGCGCATTGGGGGACGAGGGTTTACGTTGATCGAGCTGTTGGTCGTCATAGCCATCATTGCGATCTTGGCGGCGATGCTTCTGCCCGCTCTGGGCCGCGCGCGGGAAAAAGGGCAGGGGATTGCCTGTCTTAACAACCATCGGCAGTTGGCCATTGCCTGGCGCATGTACGCCGAGGACAACCGCGATGTGCTCGTTTATGCCAGCACCAGCGGTTACCTTAACAACTGGCCCGATGCCTATGCCTGGTCCGGCGCCCACATGGATTTTGACGGAAACAACCGCGCCAACTGGGACCCCACTTATGACATGGAAAAACGTCCCCTCTGGCCTTACACCGGCAAGAACCATCGTATTTTCAAGTGTCCAGCCGATCATTCCACCGTCAAGGTTCAGGGCGTCAGCCGCCCCCGAATCCTTACCATGTCCATGAACCTTTATGTCGGCGGCTTCGCTCCCATCTATTGGTATGATCCTTTGCCCTATGGGACTGCCGGTCACTGGGACTTCGGCGAAGGATACCGGGTGTTTCCCAAACTCTCGGACATCAACGGGCTGGGGGTCGCCTCGAAGATCTTCGTCTTCCTTGACATGCGCGAAGATCGTGTCAACTGGAGCAACTTCATGACCGATATGACCGGATACCCGGATCGCCCCCAATTGTTCACCTTCACCACCGATCTCCCAGGCATGTACCACAACCGCGCCTGCGGTTTTTCCTTCGCGGACGGGCACTCCGAGATGCGCCGGTGGATTGACAGCCGCACCACTCCGCCCCTGGTCCGCGGGGACGTTGACCCCCTCGGCGTGGGCCATCTTGCTTCCCCCGGCAACCCGGATATCGCCTGGCTCCAGGATCGCAGCACCCGCCCCAAGTGACAGGTTGCGGTCGGCGGGAGTCCGAACTTCCTGCCTCTTTTCCGCTGAAGTCCTGCTTAAAAGGCTGATTTCCGGTTTTCAGCCTGCTTGCTCTGCCTTATGGTTATGCCCATGACGTTGCACGACCAGATGACCGAGTTGGGGCGCCAGGCCCGGGCGGCTTCCCGCCAGTTGGCCAAACTGACTACCGCCGAGAAAAACGCTTGCCTCGAAGCCATGGCTCAAGGGCTGTTGGATGACGCCGACCTCATCAAGCGCGCCAACGCCGCCGACATGGAGTCCGCGGCAAAAATGGGCCTCTCCACCGCGATGCTTGACCGGCTCCAACTCGATGACAAACGGATCCACGCCATGGCCAAAGGCCTTCGCGAGGTGGCCGCGCTCCCCGACCCCGTGGGACGAATCCTGGACGAACGGACGCGGCCCAACGGCTTGCGCCTGCAAAAAATCAGCACCCCCATCGGCGTCGTGGTCATTATTTATGAGTCGCGCCCCAACGTGACGGCCGATGCCGCCAGCCTCTGTTTCAAGTCCGGCAACGCCACCATTCTTCGCGGCGGCAAGGAGGCGCTCCACTCGAACCAGGCGATTGCCGAAAGTCTCATTCAATCTGCGCGCCGCGCCCTGCCGGCTTTTCCGGAGCACGCGATTCAGGTCGTCAAGACCGCCGATCGGGAAGCCATCCGCGAGCTGCTTTCCCTCACCCAATACGTTGACCTGTGCATGCCCCGCGGCGGCGAAGGACTGATTCGCGCCGTGGCCGAGTGCTCCAAAGTTCCGGTGATCAAGCATTACAAGGGCGTCTGCCATGTGTATGTGGACCAGGACGCCGACCTGGCCATGGCGCGGGACATTGTCCTGAACGCCAAGGTTCAGCGACCGGCCGTTTGCAACGCCATGGAAACCCTGCTGGTGGACCGCGCCATCGCGCCCCAATTCCTCCCGCTGATCGTGCAAAAGCTCGCCGAAAAGAAAGTGGAAATCCGCGCCGACGAAACGGCGCGCAGCCTCCTCGCCCCGTCACTGCCGGCGATGCAGCCGGCGCCCCATCTCAAAACTGCTTCCGAACAGGACTGGTTCACTGAATACAACGATTACATCCTCAACCTGCGGGTCGTGGACGGTGTCCAGGCCGCCATTGACCACATCAACCATTACGGTTCGGCCCACTCCGACAGTATCGTAACACGCAATGAGCAACGCGCCCGGCAGTTCCTGGCCGAGGTGGATTCCGCCGCGGTCTATTGGAATGCCTCCACCCGCTTCACCGATGGCGGCGAGTTTGGCATGGGCGCTGAAATCGGCATCAGCACGGACAAAATTGGCGCTCGCGGGCCCATGGGGCTCGAAGAACTCACCAGTTACAAGTGGGTGGGTTTCGGCGCCGGCCAAATTCGGACCTGACCCCGGCTTGGCAGGCGCTTTCCGGCAATTCAGGCTTCCTTTGACGCTGAATTGCCGGTATCCCTTTTTCCGTCAATGCATGGCGCAAACTCAACGGGCAGCGGCGCGCCCGTCCATTTTAACTTCGCCTCCGACGTCTTCGATCGTTGGGCCCGGGAACGGCCCGACGGCCTCGCCCTGTGGTGTGTGGACGCCCGGACCGACGCGGAGCAACGCTTCACCTTTCTCGAACTTCAACGGCTGAGCTGCCAGTCGGCGAACTTCCTGCGCCGCTCCGGAGTCAGGCGCGGCGACCGTGTGCTGCTGATGTTGCCGCGCGTCTCGGCCTGGTGGATCGCCATGCTCGGACTGATTCGCGCCGGCGCCGTCCCCGTCCCCGCCACGCTCCTCCTCACCGCCCGCGATGTCCGTTACCGCCTGGAAACCGCCCAGGTGAACGCCGTGATTACAAACCCCGATGGCGTTGGAAAAGTGGACGGTTTTGACGGACTCCGTTTCGGCGTCGGCTTTGGCGGCCAGGGCTGGCTGGACTTTTCAGCCGGCCTCAAACGCGAGCCGGTCGAGTTCTCCGCGGAGCGCAGCCGGAGCAGCGACCCGGGCATTCTTTATTTCACGAGCGCGACCACCGGCGATCCCAAGATGGTCCTGCATACCCAGGCCAGTTATGGGCTGGGCCATCGCGCCACCGGCCAATGGTGGCTGGACTTGCGCCCGGGAGAAGTCCACTGGAACCTCTCGGACCTCGGTTGGGGCAAGGCCGCCTGGTCCAGCTTCTACGGCCCGTGGCACATGGGCGCCTGCGTTTTTGCCCTTGATGTCGCGGGAAAGTTTGACCCGGTGACCACCCTCGACGTTCTGGCGCGATACCCCATCAACACGTGGTGCGCCCCGCCCACCGCCTTGAGACTCATCGTCAGACAGGACTTGTCCCGCTGGACCTTTCCTTACCTCCGCCACTGCGTCACCGCCGGCGAACCCCTCAATCCCGAGGTCTTGGCACTCTGGCGCAAGGCGACAGGCCTGACTCTTTACGAGGGTTACGGCCAGACCGAGACCGTCATTTTGGCCGGCAACTTCCGCCCGACCGGCGCTGAAGTCCGGCCCGGCTCCCTCGGCAAACCCACGCCGGGACTCCGCCTCGCCCTGTTGGATGAACATTATCGCGAAGTTCCTCCCGGCGCCGAAGGAGAAATCGCCCTCCAAGTCCGGCCCGAGCGGCCGGTGGGTTTGTTTCCGGAATACTGGCGGAATCCGGAAGAGACCGCCCGAAAATTCCAGGGCGATTGGTATCTCACCGGCGACCGGGCGGTCGGCGATGCCGACGGCTACCTCTGGTTTGTCGGACGCAAGGACGACGTCATTAAAAGCTCGGGTTATCGCATCGGACCGTTCGAAGTCGAAAGCGCCCTGATGGAACATCCGGCGGTTCTCGACGTCGCGGTCATTGGCAAACCCGACCCCCTTCGCGGTCAAATCGTCAAGGCCTGCGTGGTCTTGCGCGCCGGATTTGACCCCACGGACGATCTCAAGGTCGAATTGCAGACCCATTGCAAGAACCTCATTGCCGCCTACAAATACCCCCGCGAAATCGAATTCGTGAACGAGTTGCCAAAGACCACCAGCGGCAAGACCCGCCATGTCGTCCTCCGCACGGCGGCAAGCGCAAGCCCCGCTTAAACCGCCGGGTCCTGGAGTGCGGGGCCGCCGCGCCGATTTCAATCCCGCCCCTTGCCCGCCGCGCAGCCCCCGCGCAGCTCCCGCGCCATCCAATGCAAAGCGCCCGAGTGCCGGCCCAGTCCAAAAGCAGTCGCCGGGTTGCTTTTTGAGCTTTCGGTTGTCGGTCTTGGAATTTAGCCTCGGGAGGTGCTCATCGAACTCATTTCACAAATGGCGCGGGGCGGCGACCTGACCGCCGGACAGGTGCGGCTTGCGGTGGCGCAGTTGGTGGACGAACACGTGCCGGTTTCTGTCAAGGCGGATTTCCTCAGCCAACTGGCGCGCAAAGGGGAAACGCTCGAGGAAATCACCGCATTTGCCAACGACCTGCGCGGGCGCGCCGTCCAGCCCCAGCTCGACCCCGAGCTCCGCCAGGACGAGCTGCTCGACGTGGTGGGCACCGGCGGAGACCGCCTCAGCACGTTCAACATTTCCACCACCGTCGCCCTGGTCGCCGCGGCCGCCGGGGTCCGCGTCGTCAAACACGGCAACCGGGCCAGTACTTCGCCGGTGGGAAGCGCGGATGTCATGGATGCGCTGGGGCTGCGTTTTGATCTCGGGCCGGAGGAGGCCGTTCAGTCCTTGCGCGACCACGGGTTTGCCTTCTTCTTCGCCCCCAAATATCACCCCGCCTTCCGCCACATCGTGCCGGCGCGCAAACTTTGCGCCGAACGCGGCCAAAGCACGATCTTCAACTTTCTCGGGCCGTTGCTCAATCCCGTCCAGCCTACCGCCGCGCTGATCGGGGTGCCCCGCCCGGAGCTGTGTGAGCCCCTGGCGCGCGTCCTCCAGACCCTTGGCGTGCGCCGGGCCATGGTGGTCTCTGGCCTGGTTCCAGCCGAAAGCGGCGGGCCGCGCTATTTGGACGAATTGTCCCCCCTGGGCCCCACCGCCGTGGCGGAGTTTTACCAGGAACGGGCCTTGTCGTCTTCGGAACTCGACCCCGGCCTTTTCCCCATCCAGCCCGCCACCCTCGCGGACCTGCGCGGCGGCGACCGCGAGGCCAACGCCGGCATCATCCGGCGGGTGTTGAGCGGACAGGAGCGCGGGCCCAAGCGCGACGCGGTCCTGCTCAACGCGGCGGCGGCGCTGTTCCTCGCCCGCAAATGCCGGACGCTGCTCGAGGGCTGGGACCTCGCCGCCGACACCATTGACTCGGGCCGCGCCGCGCGGAAGCTGGCTGAACTTGCCGGATAAACCCGCCTAAAGCGGCGCCAGCAGTGTGCGGATTTCCTTCAGCCGGGCGCGCGGTGTCTTTTTTGTCAAACGCGGAAACTTTTTGCCCACCATGAAATACTCGCCGTGGCGGGTCAGCATCAGTTTGTCCTCCTTGACTTCGATTGCCGTGATGCCGCGGTTGGCGGCAAGGATTTTGAGGTCCGCAAGCTGCAGCAACAGTTCGACCGCTGGCGGCGGGGGGCCGAACCGGTCGCGCAATTCGTTCTCGAGACCCAGCACGCCCGCCTTGTCGGCAAGCTGCGCCAGCTTGCGATAAATTTCGATCCGCTGCCGGGCGTCGGCAATGTAGGAAAAAGGAAGGTAAGCCGCGGCCGGGCCGCCGGATGCTTCCGGGGCCAAACCGGCCGGGAATTCCGGCGCTTCCGGCGGCGCGGGCGGGTTGAGGCTGAGAAAATCGAGCCGGACCTGGACCTCGACCCGTGGTTTGATCTTTTCGCCTTTGAGCGCGGCGATGCTTTTCTTGAGCAGGTCGCAATACAGCTCGAAGCCCACAGCCGTGATGTGGCCGCTCTGTTCCGCACCCAGCAGGTTGCCCGCGCCGCGAATCTCGAGGTCGCGCATGGCGATTTTGAACCCGCTGCCGAGCGTCGCGTATTGTTTCATCGCGCTGAGGCGTTTGCGCGCGTCGGCCAGCAGCATCCCGTGCCGCGGCAGCAGCAGGTAGGCGTAGGCCTGGTGCTTGTAGCGTCCCACCCGGCCGCGGAGCTGGTACAAATCGCTCAATCCAAAGCGGTCCGCCCGATCTATGATGATCGTGTTGGCGTTGGGAATATCCAACCCGCTTTCGATGATGGTCGTGGACAGCAGAATGTCCGCCTGGCCGTTGACGAATTGGGTCATGACCTCCTCGAGTTCCTCGCTGCGCATCTGGCCGTGGCCGACCACAATCCGGGCCTGCGGCGCCAGCGCGGCCAGTTTCCGGGCCATGAGCGGAATGGTCATCACGCGGTTATGGAGGAAAAACACCTGCCCGCCGCGGTTCAACTCGCGCTGGATGGCGTCGCGGATGAGGCGCTCATCATACTCCGCCACGATGGTCTCGACCGGCAGCCGGTCGTGGGGCGGGGTTTGAATGGTGCTCATGTCCCGGGCGCCGGTCAGGGCCAGGTAAAGCGTGCGGGGAATCGGCGTGGCGCTGAGCGTCAGCACGTCCACCAGCCGGCGCAACTGCTTGAACTTCTCCTTGTGCAACACGCCGAAGCGCTGTTCCTCGTCAATAATCACCAGGCCCAGGTCCTTGAAGGCGATGTCGTCCTGCAACAGCCGGTGCGTCCCGATCACAATGTCCACCGCCCCCAGCGCCAGGTCCCGCACCACCCGTTGCTGCGCCCGCCGCGCGCGAAACCGCGACAGCAGCTCGATGCGAACCGGGTAATCGGCCATTCGCTCCCGGAACGTGTTGAAATGCTGCTGGGCCAGCACCGTCGTCGGAACGAGCACCGCCACCTGCCGCCCATCCATCACGGCCTTGAACGCCGCTCGAATCCCAACCTCGGTTTTGCCGAACCCGACGTCGCCGCAGATCAGCCGGTCCATGGGCTTGGGCCGTTCCATGTCGCGCTTGGTCTCGAGGATGGCCTGGAGCTGATCGGGCGTTTCTTCATAAATGAAGGCCGCTTCAAATTCCCGCTGCCAGGCGCTGTCCGGCGCGAACGCGTGCCCGGGCTGTGATTCCCTCGCCGCCTGGATGGCGAGCAACTCGCCGGCCACGTCGCGCACGGCGCGCTCGGCATGCGCTTTGGCCTTTGCCCAGCGCGTCCCGCCCAGCGTGTTCAACGGCGGCCGCGCCTTGCCCGTGCCGACATACTTGCCGACCAGGTGCGCTTCGGTGACGGGCACGTAGAGCCGGGGTGGCGGCTGCGAGGAATCGCTCGGCGCGTATTCGATCACCAGACATTCCTGTCCCGAACGCGCGCCGGCCAACCCCCCTTCGATCGGCTTGGCGCCCGCGCCGGCAGGCAACACCTGCAAGCCGAGATACCGGCCGATGCCGTGCTGCAAATGAACGACGTAGTCGCCCTCCTCCAGCTCCGTAAAGTTAATGTCCAGGGCCGAGCGCAACGCCTGGGCGTGCGGCGACTTGAGCCGGCGCGGCCGTTGCACTTTGTACCGGCCGAAAACCTCGGCGTCGGTGACGACCACCAGCCGGGCCTCCTCGTGCAGAAAACCGCGGGACAACAGGCCGATGGCCGTGTGCAGCCGACCGGCGGATTCGGAAGTGTTTTCGCTTACCGGCGCTTCATCCAGCCCGTATTCAGACCAAATCTCCCGGAACCGCTGGCGCTCGCCTTCATTGTTGAAAAAGACCTGGACGAAATAACCCTGCCGCAGCCAGCGATAAAGCTGGGCGAAGAATTCGCGCCGCTGAACTTCCGCAACCTGCGGCTCCGGCGGACGGTCAGCCAGCGGCCGAAAGGCCTCGAGGTTCTGGAACCGCAGGTCCAGGACCGGCGGCTCCGACGCCGGCGGGTTTTCCTCGACTTCCAGCACCCGCAGCTTCCGCTCAAGGCATTCCCGTTTGAAATCCTCCCATCGGATGAACAACGGGTCATCTGCGTCCGCCGCACGACTGTATTCGGCGGCGCGCGCCGCGATTTCCCCCGGGCCGCATACCAACAGGAGGGCATCGTCCGGCAGATGGTCCAGCAGCGTCGCCGGTCTCAAGGGCGGATCGGCGGCGCCCTCCCGGGCCTGTTTCAGCAACCCGTATTCTCCGGCGGGGCAGAGCGCCGCGGCCGCGATCGCCTCGCGCGAGGTCTGCGTTAGCGGATCAAAATGCCGCAGCGAATCGAGTTCATCCCCGAAGAATTCGAGCCGGACCGGCCAGGGGCTGGTCAGCGGATACACATCCAGGATGCCGCCGCGGAGAGAAATTTCACCTTTTTGGGTTACCTGCGCCTCGGGCTCGTAACCGACGCTCTCGAGCCATTCGACCAGGTCCAGCGGGTCCACCTTCGTCCCGCGCTCGACATGGCGGGTCATCCGGCGCAGGTCCGGCGGAGCAAACGTGCGCTGAAGCAAGGCCAGCACGTTGGTCACAATGACCGGCGCGGCCTCTTTCCCGCCCGCCGCCGCCCGGTCGAGCGCCAGCAAGGTCTCGAGCCGCTCGCTGATCACGTCCGCGTGGGGCAGCCGGTTGTCTCCCGGCAGAATCTCCCAATCCGGATAAAACCACGGTCCGGGGCGGGTGCCCGGCGCGGGCGGGGGGGGCGCTTCGATACGGGGGGACGGAAGCGGGGCAGGGCTGCCGGCCAGAGCAGCGAGCCAGGTGCTCAGGTCCTGGTGCAAAATCTCCTGGGCTTTGAGACTCTCGCAAACGACCAGGATCGGGCGACGCGGGAACAGGCGCCGCAACAGCGCCGCCCAAAAACCCTGCGCCGCCTCCGGAAGGCTGAGCGCGGGCAATACCTCCCCCTGCTCCAGACGCTGTGCCACGCTCTGCACCGCGGGAGCCGCCTCCACTCGGGCGATCCACTCACGGGTCGCCGGCTGTGCGAAATCCTCCGCCAAGCTCAACCATGCTCGCAGGGGGGGAGGAAACGGTCAAGCAGGGTACAAAGAACAGGCCCGGAGGTGTGACCCCGGGCCTGGTGTGAATTAGATTACGAATCGGTTCTTGACAGCAAACTCAGTTGGCTGTGTCGTCCGGCAGCTTGTGGGTCGCCGCCACGATCTGGCAGACCGGCTTGTTGGTCACCGTGCTAAGCGTGTAGCTGGTGGCGAAGGTGGCACTGGCACCACCCGCAGGACACTTCACTTCGTTCTTCAGGTAGCCCTGGATGTCGGCATACGTTACGCTCGCACTGGGAGCCTGCTTGGTTTCCAAGGCCCATTGCTGGGTGGCGCCATCAATCTGGCGAAGGTTGTTGATGCAGGCGTTCGTCTGCGAGGTGGTGCGCGCCCGAACGAAGTTCGGGATCGCAATCGCCGCCAACAAACCAATGATCGCCACAACGATCATGATTTCCACCAGCGTGAAGCCTGATTTCCGGGAGGTTTTGCTCTTCATACTAACTGCTTGTACCTTTCTACTCTAACTGCGGCGTGAACCAGCGACAGGCGGGTTATATGATTTCGGTTTTGTTCACGTTATTGCCTGTCGCAACCGCACCGCCTGAGAGAGCAGGGCCAATGCCAACCGCAAATCGGATTCTAAAAACAAACCGGGCGCGAAGGCCTCAGCCTCCGCGCCCGGCGTGATTAGAACCGGAAGAGTCTATTGGACCGTGTCGTCCGGCAGCTTGTGGGTTGCGGGAACCCGTTGACACTTGGGCTTTTCGGCCACCGACCCAAGCGTGTAGCTATCGCCGAAGGTCTTGCCGCCGGCGGGACAAACCACCGCATTCTTGAGGTAGCCTGCGATGTCGGAGAACTGCGGGACGGCCGATTCGTCCTGCTTGGTCTCGAGTGCCCAGGTTTGAACCGCGCCGTCAATCTGGCGCAAGTTGCTGATGCAGGCGTTCATCTGGGCGGTCGTGCGGGCTTTCACAAAGTTGGGAATCGCGATGGTGGCCAACAGACCAATAATGGCCACGACAATCATGATCTCCACCAACGTGAAGCCCCCCTCCCGTGAGGTTCGTGTCTTCATACTATTTGCCTTTCTCTGTAGGCGGCGTGAACCCGGCAGCGGGCGGTTATGATTATGTATTAATGCGGTTGTTGGTTCACAGATTGCCACACTGCCAGCCGCTCTCATTAATAAACCGCAATTCTGAAAAAGTCGCAATTCGGATTTCCTCCCGCCCCTATCCGTTGTTATGCGGATAAAACCCAATGCTCCAGCCCAAAACTGTATGAATCGCGCGGGACATGTCTCAAACCGGGACACAGACCTGCATCGGAGCGCGGACATTCCTGTGCGCCTCTCCCGACCCGTTTGCCGTCCAGACACACCACCGCCGCGCCCTGCGGACATTCTTATCCGCCCTTTCCCCCGACCCCTCCCGCGCGCCCTTGGCTGCTAATCCGGCGTGGGGCGACCGGTTTCGCCCGGTCAGACCTCCTTCGCCGAGGCTGGCGCAAATCCCGGAGCCGCCTATAATGTCAGGGCCAATGAAATTACAGGAAAACACACGGGTGTATGTGGCGGGCCATCGGGGAATGGTCGGCAGCGCCATCTGGCGCGAGCTCGAACGCCGCGGCTGCCGGCATCTGATCGGACGCACCCGGGCGGAGCTGGACCTCCTGGATGAGACGGCGGTGCGGCAGTTCTACGCCCGGGAGAAGCCCGAGTGCGTGTTTGTGGCGGCCGCAAAGGTGGGGGGCATTCTGGCCAACGATCGGCACCCGGCCGAATTCCTTTACGAGAATCTCCAGATTCAGAATCACCTCATCCACGGGGCCTACGAAGCCGGCGTCAAGAAGCTGTTGTTTCTGGGGAGTTCGTGCATCTATCCCAAGCTGGCCCCGCAGCCGCTTAAAGAGGAATACCTCTTGAGCGGGCCGCTGGAGCCGACCAACCAGTGGTACGCCGTGGCCAAGATTGCCGGCATCAAGCTCTGCCAGGCGTACCGCCGCCAGTATGGCTGCGATTTCATCAGCGCCATGCCCACCAACCTCTACGGCCCCAATGACAATTATCATCCCGAAAACTCACACGTGCTGCCGGCGCTGATTCGCAAGTTCCACGAGGCCAAAGTGGCTGGGGTGGGCAAGGTCACCTGCTGGGGGAGCGGCGCGCCGTTGCGCGAGTTTTTGTATGCGGATGACCTTGCCCGGGCCTGTGTTTTTCTCATGGAACACTACAGCGAGGAACCGTTCATCAATGTGGGCAGCGGCAGCGACATTTCGATCCGGCAGTTGGCCGGGAAAGTGCGGCAGATCGTCGGCTTCCAAGGGGAGATCGAATGGGACACCACCAAGCCGGATGGCACGCCGCGCAAGTTAATGGACAGCTCGCGGCTGTTCGCCCTGGGCTGGAGGCCCGAAGTGGACCTGGACCGGGGGATTACGCTTGCCTACCAGGATTTTCTGAAGCGCTTCGCCACGGTGTCTGTTTCCGCCGGGGGCAGGGCTCATCCCACGCCGTGAATAACCCGAGTCAACCGCCGACCGGCGCGGCAGCGCCTGCGTCTTCCGATGCCCCGCAGGGCGCCGGGGGTGGCGAGTTACTGCTGCGCCAAGTTGAGTGGTGGCGGTTGTTGAGTGAGATTTCGACGCAGGTCATCAGGTGTCCCGCGGAGGAAATTGATGGGCAAATCGCCCGGGTTCTCGAGCGCGTCGGGAGTTTCCTCGGCTTCGACCTCGTTGCCATCAGCAAGTTCTCCGGAGAGGGCATCGCTGGCGAGATCACCCATGTCTGGACCGCCGCAGGACTCCCGCCTGTCGCCCCGGGCTTTACCGAACTGGATTTCCCGTGGGTTGCCGAACGCCTCATCCAAGGTCACCGGGTCTTTTTGCCCACGATGAACAGCCTGCCGCCGGCCGGGCAGCAGGACCGCCAAACCTGCGAGAAGCTCGGGGTTCGGTCGGCTTACAACTGGCCTCTGCGGGTGGGGGGAATCACGGTGGGATGTCTAGGCCTGGCGGCGGTCGGCGAGGAGCGGGGCCTGCCGGTGGGGTTCGACCGGGAGCTGGAGCTGTTGGCGGAACTGGTGGCCGGCGCGCTGGCTCGCGCGCAAACCGACCGCGCTTTGCGTGAAAGCCAGGAGCGCCTGAACCTCGCGGCGGAGGCGGCGGGGGCCGGGTTGTGGAGTCTGAATCTGACCACCAGGCGGTTTTGGCTGACGCCAAAGACGCGCGCCTTGTTTCATTTTGGCGCGGATGAAGTGGTGACCTTTGATCGGTTCCTGGCCGCGGTTCATCCAGACGACCGGCAGCGGGTCAACCAGGTGGCGCAAAGACTCATCCGGTTCCAGCAGCCGGGGCAGTTGGAATACCGCATCATTTGGCCCGATGGCAGCGTGCGGTGGATACGCTCGCAGGGCCAGGTGCAGCGGCTTGGGGCCGGCAAACCCGTTCACTTGATGGGAGTGTCGCTGGACATCACCCAGCAGCGGCAGGCCGAGCATGAAACCCAGGGTTTGCGCGACAGCCTGGCCCACTCCGGCCGGGTGAGCTTGCTCGGGCAACTGGCCTCCGCCCTGGCACATGAACTGAGCCAGCCGCTGGGGGCCATCCTGCGCAACGCCGAAACGGCCGAAATCCTGCTCCGGGAGGCGTCGCCCGACCTCGAGGAGCTTCGCGCCATTGTCGCCGACATCCTCCGGGACGACCGGCGGGCGGCGTTGGTGATTGACCGGATGCGCTCGTTGCTGAAGCGGCGGAAGCTCGAGCTTCAACCCCTGGAACTGGCAGGCGTGATTGACGAAGTCCTGTCCTTGGTTCAGGCCGATGCGGCCGCCCAGCAGGTGAAACTCGCCTGCTCGACGCCGCCGGGCCTGCCCCGGGTCCACGGCGACCGTGTGCACCTGCAACAGGTCCTGCTGAACCTGCTGATCAATGCCATCGAGGCGATGGCCGAATGCGCGCCGGACCAGCGCCGCATCGAAATCCGCGCTCTCGTCACCGCCTCGCGCACCGTCGAAGTCCGGGTCTGTGACCGCGGTCCGGGGATTCCCCCCGACGCGCTCAACAGATTGTTCGAGCCGTTTTTCACCACCAAGCCGAACGGGATGGGCCTGGGGCTGGCCGTCTCGAAAACCGTCATTGACGCGCACCAGGGCCGGCTTTGGGCGGAGAACCGGGCCGAAGGAGGCGCGTGTTTCTGTTTCACATTGCCGACGTGTGAGGGGATCGGGTAATCAGTAAGCAGTGGTCGGTGATCAGTGATCAGTAAGCAGTGATCGGTAAGCAGTGATCAGTAAACAGTAACCAGTAAGCAGGGATCGGTGATCAGGATGACGACATACTACGCGAAAAGTTTCAAAGACCTGCGCGTGTATCAGAAGGCGCGGGAAGTTTCTCGTTTGGTATTCAGGCTGTCAAAGGCGTTCCCCAAGGAGGAGATGTATTCGTTGACGGACCAATTGCGCCGCGCGGCGCGC
>CAZVYG010000029.1:0-6519 GCA_964631605.1 uncultured Verrucomicrobiota bacterium | reverse complement strand
GTTCCCCAAGGAGGAGATGTATTCGTTGACGGACCAATTGCGCCGCGCGGCGCGCGCTGTGGGAGCACAAAGTATTTTGCCTCACCCGCCGATGCCTGATCACTGAACACTGACCACTGATTACTGACTACCGATTACTGATTACCGATTACTGATTACCGATTACTAAGAACACCCCTCGCCCTTGCGATGCCGCCCCCGAGCAACCAGCCATCCGAGCCGACCGTCTTCCTGGTGGATGACGACGTGTCCTTCCTGCGCGCCACCGCGCGGTTGCTGCGCGCCTCGGGTTTCCGCGTGGTCTGCTGCAACTCCGCGGCCGAATTTCTGGCGATGCTCAAGCCCGACTTGGCCGGGTGTGTCATCCTGGACCTGTGCATGCCGGGCATGGACGGGATGGCCTTGCAGGCGGCGCTGCAAAAGGCCGGCAGCCCGTTGCCGGTGATCTTCGTGACGGGTCACGGCGACATCCCCACCACGGTCCGCGCCATGCGCGGCGGCGCGGAGGATTTTCTCACCAAGCTCGCCCCCAAGGCCGAGCTGGTCGCCGCCGTGAAGCGCGCCCTCGCCCGCGACGAACAGCAGCGGGCGGAGCGGGCGCGCCTGGCGGCGTTGCGCCAGCCCTTCGCGCTGCTGACCGACCGCGAACGCGAAGTTCTCCGGCATGTGGTCCAGGGCAAACTCAACAAACAGATCGCCGCCGAGCTCGGCATTCACGAGCGAACGGTCAAACTCCACCGCACCGGCATCACCACCAAGCTGGGGGTGCGTTCCGTGGCGGAACTGACGCGCCTGGTGCAGGAGGCGGGGTTCTGAGGCAACAGTGTTCAGTAACCGGTGAAGAGTGATCGGTCATCAGTAACCGGACGCTGACCCCTGATGACTGATCACTGATCACTGGTTATTTTTCCCCTCCACCGACCTTCCCCAAAGGGCAGTAGGCGCACCCTCTTTTTCCTGCGAGACTGCCTGGGTGCAGCCGTGTACTCCCGGCAGAGATGTCATTTACGTAGCCGTCGTGGACGACGACGAAAGTGTCGGTCGCTCCTTCAGCCGATTGCTCCGTACGGTTGGATTTCAGGCCGTCTGCTATACCTCGGCCGAGGCTTTGCTCGAGGACACCAAGCGCCCGCGGTTCGATTGCCTGGTGCTCGACATTCAGTTGGAAGGCATGTCGGGGCTGGAATTGTGCCGTCGCCTCGCCGCGGTCAGGGATGCCACGCCGATCGTTTTCATCACCGCCCACGACGAGCCGGAACTCCGCGCCGCGGCGCTGGCGGCTGGCTGCGCGGGCTACTTTCGCAAAACCGAACCCGGGGAACACGTGTTGGAAGCCATCCGGCGCGCCGTCCGCCAGCCGCACTCAACCCGTTCCGTGCAATCATGAAAACGCAACCTCGAAACTCAATGGGCTCCGCCTCCGCCAGAAACCACCTTCCTGTGGAAACCCGGCTCTGCTGCACCCTCCTTGGCCTCGCCCTGCTTGCGCTGCCCGCCCTCGCCCAGCAACCCTCCGCCGCCGAACGCGCGGCCATGTTGAAGGCCTCCCTGGCCGCCAGCCAGGCCGTCCTCAAACAATACGAGTGGGTCGAGACCACGGTCATCAGCCTCAAAGGCGAGGAAAAATCCCGCCAGATGAACCGCTGCTATTACGGCGCCGACGGCGGGGTGCAAAAGGTGCCGCTCACCACCCCCCCGCCCGCCAAGAAGAAACGCGGCCTGCGCGGCCGCATCGCCGAGGCGAAGCAGGAAGAGTTGACCGACTACATGAAGGAGGCCGTGGCTTTGGTCAAGAGCTACGTGCCGCCCTCAGCGGCGCTCATCCAGGCGGCCAAGGATCAGGGCAAAGTCTCGCTGGACATCCTGGAACCCGGCCGGCGCGCGCGCCTGAACTTCCGCGATTACCTCAAGCCCGGCGACAACCTGGGCGTGGAAGTGGACCTAACGAGCAACCGGCTGCTCGGGCTCACCGTCAAGACCCACCTGGACAGCGCCGAGGATGCGGTGGACCTCCAGGCCCGCATGGGCACGCTGGCCGGCGGCGCCACCTACCCCGACAGCATCACGCTCAATGCTCCGGCCAGGAAACTCACGGTGAAGGTGGAGAACTCGGGTTATCGTAAAATCAATTGACATTGGGCCGCCCACGGGCGCCCGAACCCCTTAAAAAAGCATGAAAACCAAATCCAACGTGATGATCCTGGGCGCCGCCCTGGCGCTGCTGGCTGCCGCCCTGCCGGCTTCGGCCCAACCGGCCGATCCCGGCTGGCCGCGTGTGTTCAAGCAGGACAAGAAGCAACTCACCGTCTATCAACCACAGGTGGATTACTGGAACGGCTATACGAACCTCCATTTCCGCTGCGCCATCGCCGTCAAAGGCGTCTTGAAACAGGAAAAGTTCGGCGTGGCGGAAATTGACGCGGTGACGGTTACCGACCACGCGGCGCGCATCGTGGCGTTGGTGCCGACGCAGCGGGAGCTTCGCTTTCCCAACTGTTCCGACTCCGAGTTGGCCGCGCTGCGCCGCGCCGTGGATGAACTCAAGCCGCCCGGCCAGGCCCTGACGCTTTCGCTGGACCGGGTGCTGGCCTACCTTGATGAGACGCAACACCCCACCCAGCCGCCGGTCGAGGTGAATCTGGATCCCCCCACCATCTTCTACAGCGCGCGGCCGGCCATCCTGGTCATGTTCATGGGTGAGCCGCGGTTCAAACCCGTCGAGACAAACCGGACGGACCTATCCTTCGCGCTGAACACCAACTGGGATGTCCTGTACGACACCGCCGTGCGGCAGTATTATCTCTTGAACGGCGACAACTGGCTGGTGGCCTCTGACGTCAAAGGGCCCTGGACCGCCGCCACGAGCCTGCCGACTTCGTTCTGGACCTTGCCCGCCACCGAGAATTGGGCGGAGGTTCGGGCCCACCTGCCCGGCCATCAACCCAAGGTCACCCCCACTGTTTTTGTGACCACCCAGCCGGCGGAATTGATCGTCACCGAAGGCGAGCCGAAATATCGTTCCATCCCGGGCACGAGTCTGAAGCAGGTGAAAAACACCGACTCGATCGTCTTCCGGAGTAGCAGCGACGCGAAGTTCTACTTCCTGGTGGCGGGCCGTTGGTTCCGCGCTCCAGGCCTCGAGGGGCCGTGGTCCGCCGCCAGCAAGGATTTGCCGGCGGACTTCGCCCGGATTCCCGACAAGGATCCGGCCGCGTTCGTCAAAGCGTCCGTGCCGGGGACCCGCGAGGCCAAGGATGCGGTGCTGCTGGCGTCCATACCCTCGACCACCACCGTCAGCCTCACCAACGTGACGGTCAACATCACCTACACCGGCGCGCCGCAGTTCGTCACCATCCCCAGCACCACCGTTCAGTATGCGGTGAACACGCCCAACCAGGTGTTTCTGGTCAACGGGGGTTATTATTGGTGTTACGGGGGGGTCTGGTATTCCGCCCCGAGCGCGACGGGGCCGTGGTCCTTTTGTACCAGCGTGCCCGCAGCCATCTACACCATCCCGCCCTCCAACCCGAATTACAACGTCACCTACGTGACGGTTCAGAGCGCGACGCCCACCACGGTGGTTTACAGCCAGACCTCGGGTTACAGCGGAGAATACGTGGCCGCCACAGGCGTACTGATGTTTGGGATGGGCATGTTGGTGGGGGCAGCCATAGCCGACGACCACGACGACTACTGGTATTATCCGCCTCCGTGTCATTACTCCTACGGCTGCGGCGCGGTCTATCACTACGGCGGCGGCGGCTACTATGCCTCGGCGCATGTCTATGGTCCGTATGGCGGGGCGGGGCGGACGGCCTCCTACAATCCTTACACCGGCACGTACGCGCGTTCGAGCTACGCCTACGGCCCCTACGGCAGCGCCGCGCGCGGAGCCGCCTACAATCCTTACACGGGCACTTCGGCGGCGGGGCGGGCGGTGAGCACCCCCTACGGCAGCGCCAGACAGGGCGCCGCCTACAATCCCTATACCGGCGCTCGGGCCGCCGGGGGGCAGGTCAACACGGCCTACGGCTCGGCCGGGCGCGGCGCGGCCTACAATCCTAGGACCGGCCAGGGCGTGTCGGGCGGCTACGTCTCGGGCGCCGCTGGCAGCGCCGGGGCGATACGCACCAGCGAGGGCAGCGGCATGGTGGCCTGGGACACCCGATACGGCCAGGGCGCCGTTGGCAAAACCCAGTCGGGGGACGTTTACGCCGCCAAGGACGGAACGGTTTACAAAAAAGATTCAGACGGAAGCTGGTCGCAAAACTCAGGCAGCGGCTGGGAGAGCGCCTCCAAGCCGCAGTCCTCCGGTGCGAGGGCGCAGTCCAGCTCCTACAGCAGTGCCAGCACCAGCCGCCAGGCTTCGAGCGGTTCTTCTTCGCAGCAACGGGCGGCCTCGCCGAGCGCCTCCACCACCTCGAGCAGTTGGAGCCAGAACAAGTCCAGCCTCGAATCGCAGGCGCAAGCCCGCTCCTGGGGCAACCAGCAAGCCTCCCGCGCCAGCCAATACCAATCCAGCAGTTCCAGAACCTCCCGCTCCAGTTTCTCCGGCGGCGGGCGCTCCGGCGGCGGGCGCGGCCGGCGTTGACCGGCCCGAAGTTCATTTTTCAACCGCGTAAAACAAACAAACGAAACCATCCCTGTAACGACAAGAGCTATGAAATCCGTAATCTTCAAATTCACAATGCCAACCCTCTCGGCGGCCGCCATGCTTGCCCTGACCTCCTGCTCCTCCACCCCCCCGCCGCCCCCCCAAGATTCCTCGGCCGCCTCGGTTCAGCCGGGCGTGCCGGGCGGGGTCTTTGTCAACACCCGCGAGGTGAGCGCCCGGGTCACAGCCATTGATTATGCCAAACGCACCGCGACGCTGCTGGACTCGGACGGGAAAAAGTTTCCCGTGAAAGTCGGGCCGGACGCGATCAACTTCGATCAGGTCAAAGTGGGCGACCTGGTCAAGGCCACGCTGACGGAGGAGTTGGTGGTTTACCTTGCCGGCGGGCGTGAGCCTAAACGCGACGCCGCGGCGGCGGTGGTGGTTCTGGCGCCCAAAGGGGCTCAACCCGGCGGGGTCGTCGCCGAAACCGTGCGCGTCACCGGCACCGTCATCGCGATTGATCGAACGAATCGTACCGCCACCCTGCGCTTTGAGGATGGCAGCACCAAGACCTTTCCCGTGCGCCCGGATGTGGACCTGAATCAGCGCCGGGTGGGCGAGAAGGTGACCTTCCGCGTGACCCAAATGATTGCCTTGACGGTTGAGAAAAAGTGAGCCCCGGCATGGAAGTGAGCGCCGGGCGGTTAACCCCCCAATCAAAACAGACCCAAGGCATGAGAACCAGGAGCCTGACGATCTGCGCGGCGTGCGCCCTGGCGTTGGCCTCGACGAGCCGGGCTGAACAAGGCGGCAGCGCCCATTATATGCCGGGCGCGGCGGCGTCCTTTATTGACGCTTTCCCCGGCAAGCCCGGCGGGCTGGCCGTGCTCAACTATTTCACCTTCTACGATGCCAGCGTGGACGCCAACGGGCGACTGCCGCTGGGCGGCTATCTCGCCTCCGACGTGAGCGCCACGGTGTATGCCGACACCATGCTGGCCGTTTACCAGACGCCGTGGAATGTCCTGGGCGGCGGCTATGCCTTCGGCGTGGCCGTGCCTTACGTGTGGCTGGAGGTTGAAGGCCAGGCCCAGCGCATCCGGGCAGGGGCGGGGATGGAACCGGTTGCGCGCCAGACGCGCGACACCGCCAACGGCTTCGGCGACCTGACGATCTATCCTTTCATGCTGGGCTGGACCAACCTCGCGCCCGACCTCAAGGTGGACGCCCGCCTCGGCATCTATCTGCCCACCGGCGAGTATGACGTCGGCCAGCTCGCCAACGTTGGCAAGAACTACTGGACCTTCGAGCCGGGCATCATGATGAGCTGGCTCAGCAGTAAGATCGGCACGGAAGTCAGCCTCTACACGGGCGTGGATTTCAACCTGGAAAACGAGGACATGGACTACACCAGCGGCACCTCGCTGCACCTTGACTTAACCGTCGCGCAACATCTGCCCCTGGGTAAAGGCGTCATCGGCATCGGCGCCAACGGCTTCTATTACGAGCAGCTCAGCGGTGACAGCGGCTCCGATGCCTTGCTCGGTGAGTTCAAGGGCCGGACGATGGGCGTCGGACCGGTCCTGTCCTACGTCCGGCCGATGGGCAAGACCCAGCTCCTGGCCGAACTTAAATGGCTGCCCGAACTGGACGTGGACAAACGCATGAAGGGCGACCTCGTCTGGTTGAAGCTCGGATTCTTGTTCTAACCGTCCCCAATCCAGGAAAGCAAAACCGCAACAAAACACCGTGAAAACCAACGCCTTCCTGCTCGCCTGCACGTTCGCGGCCAGCGCCGTGATCGCTCAAAACAGTGTCGGAGTCGAGGACGACAAAGCCAAAGTCGAGGCCCTGGCAAAAGCCACGCAGAATCCTCTCGCCAGCCTGATCAGCGTCCCGCTGCAAAACAACTTCGACTGGGG
>CAZVYG010000028.1:0-50461 GCA_964631605.1 uncultured Verrucomicrobiota bacterium | reverse complement strand
GCGCCGACTGCGGCTGGGCTGCGCCGCCAGGCGCGGCCCACTTCCTTGTCCCGCCTCACGGTTCCTGAAGTCGCGCCGACTGCGGCGGGCGCAGACTGCTCATTACCCTCGCCGAGTGGACCCGCCTCACGGTTCCTGAAGTCGCGCCGACTGCGGCATCTATGTTGCCATTCTACGCTGGATTGCCCCGGATCCGCCTCACGGTTCCTGAAGTCGCGCCGACTGCGGCGAGCAGCCTGCCATCGGATGTCAGCCAGGCGATGGCCGCCTCACGGTTCCTGAAGTCGCGCCGACTGCGGCGGGGGCACAACAAACTTTTGGTATGGATTTTCTACGCCGCCTCACGGTTCCTGAAGTCGCGCCGACTGCGGCGTTGAGCTTGAGACCAGACTCCCGGTTGGCTCGCCCCGCCTCACGGTTCCTGAAGTCGCGCCGACTGCGGCGCGGGAGCCGTGGTAGTGAACTCCGGTTCATTTGCCCGCCTCACGGTTCCTGAAGTCGCGCCGACTGCGGCCTTCCGTTGCGCTTTGAAGTCCTGCCGGAAAGCACCGCCTCACGGTTCCTGAAGTCGCGCCGACTGCGGCATGACCGCCCGGAACAGGTCCGGGTTCAACTGGTCCGCCTCACGGTTCCTGAAGTCGCGCCGACTGCGGCCTCGCAATGCACGCTGCGAGTGGCGGGCCAATAGAACCGCCTCACGGTTCCTGAAGTCGCGCCGACTGCGGCCTCCCGTGTCAGTCCAATCGAAATAGTATCTCCAACCGCCTCACGGTTCCTGAAGTCGCGCCGACTGCGGCTCATTGGATCCAATATCATCGTCCGTTCCAACACTCCGCCTCACGGTTCCTGAAGTCGCGCCGACTGCGGCAGGCGGTGGAGCGGGTGCCGGCAGGCCTGCACAAACCAGATCTGCTTGCGAGCAGCGGTGCAGGCTCGCGGGCTCGGGGTCCGAGGGGAATGGGCGAGGCCGCGGGAGCCACAGGCCGAAAGGAACTTGCATAATGCGAGCGTCCTTGCGGGCGAGCGCCAGCATTGACGCGCTCGCGCCGCGCCGCCAAGCCCAGGCGCAGTCGTTCGCGATTTCAAGGATCGTGCCTTTCCAATGGCGGAGGAAAGGTGGTCGGTGGCCGGTAGCCGGAGGGAATTATTACTAGTTGGAAGGAACATGTGCAAGGGGGAAATTTCAGATAAAATCGCCGATAAATTCAAATGATGGTGACCCGGGTTCGGACCTGGTAGGGCAGCCCCAAGGCTTCGATGATGAGGGTGGCATCTCCGGCCGCAGGGCCGAGGGACACGAAAAGGACCTGATCTTCGTCGTGGTTGATGAGGGAGTCGAGGGCGGCTTTGGCGTGGGCGAGGCGCAGGTCGTCGAGGGCGCACTCGAACACGGAGTATTGGAGGCGGACGCCGAAGCCCTCGAGCGCCCTGGCGACCCGGCGCAAGCGCTTGGGATCCGCGATGTCGTAGCTGACGAGATAGCGCGTACGCCAACTGCTCATCGGGTGGTGAAGGCGTGGTAGGCGGGCGCTTCGCCGCGAACGAACCGCCAAAGTTGCCGGGCTTGGACCTCGAACATGCGGCGGTAGGGCATTTTGTATTGGAATTCGGGGTGGGTGACCTCCGTGTCAAGGCGCCGGAACCAGGCTTCCCAGAAGGTCTTGCGTCCGCGGTCATTGAGGAAGGTCCCGTTGGCGCTGCGGAGGAAATCCTCGGGGGCGATCTCGCCCCGATTGATCAGGCTCACGGCGACGCTGTCGGCGGTCAGGGGACGGAACTCCTCCATGAGGTCGAGGGCGAGGGCGGGGCGGCCGTAGCGAGGCTGGTGCATGAAGCCGAGGAAGGGGTCGAGGCCGACCGCGTGACAAACGCCAGTGAGCTCCTTGGCGAGCATCGAGTAACCAAGGGAGAGCAAGGCGTTGACGGGGTCGCGCGGGGGCCGGCGGTTGCGCCCCCGCCAGTCGAATGTCCAGGCGTCCCTTTGCTTGAGCATGGAGTCGAAGTATTCGAAATAGAGCGCTGCCGCTGTGCCTTCAATGCCAAGCAGATCGGAAAGGTCCGATGCACGTTCGGTGGCGTCGCGGCAGGCTGCCAGCAGGCTAAGGATGCGATCGGGCGCGGCGCCGTTGCGCATGAGCAGGACGCGCTGGTTGTGAATCTTGGCGCGGATGATTTCGCGAGCCAGTTGCAGACGCACGCCGGGCAGTTCAAAAAGACGGTATTGCCCTCGACGCGCGTCCACGCCGCTGGCCGGCAGACCGCGGAGCATGCCGATGAACCGCCCCGCGGGCGAGAAGTAGGCGAGATCAATGCCAAGTTCGAGGCAGGTTTCGATGGCCTGGGCGGTGACTTGGACGGCGCCGTAGCAGTAGATCGCGCGGAGCTGCTGCCCGGGAAGTTTGCGGATTTCCTCCCCCTTGAGGGAGACGATCAACTGCTCGCCGCGCTGCCCGATCTGGGCACCGGGCGTCTGGACAACGAGCACCTCCCCATCGTCGTGGTCGGGGCGGGGCGGCTGGAGCGTGGGTGGGTTCTGGCGGGACTCGGCGGCAAAATCGAGGGCCTCCAGAATCCGTTGCCGGCACAAATCTGCCGCAGCGTCGGAAAAACCAAAGTGGAGCTGGGGATCCGGCGTTGCGGCCTTGCTGGCTCGCGCCCACCACAGCGACTCGTTGGGGAGGCAAATCGGATAGGCGGAGCAGTAGAGGCAACGGGCGTCATTCTTCAACGGACTGGGGCATTTCCCGCCGGCCGCCACCGCACGGGCCTCCTGAATCTTGCCGCGGACCCGTTCGAGCAGTTCGTCAGTGAGTTGCACCTGGACGCGGCGTTTGTCCGCCGCGTAATAGATGGCGGCACGGACAGCGTTTACGCCATGTTCCCGCAAAAGCAGGGCTTGGGCGGCCACCTGAACGGCGTCCGGCTCCTTTGCGACTCGGTCGCCCTCCGCGTCACGGCGCGCAGCCCCTTTCTTGTAGTCAACGATCTCCGCACCGTCCGGGCCGCTTTCAACGATATCCACGACGCCGACGAGGCCGAGCGCCTCGCTTTCCAGCCGCAGGCTGCGGAGGGTCGCTCCTGGAGGCAGGCATTCGGCCAGCACTTTTGTTTTGTCGTCGTCGAGACGGGAGGGAGCGTCCACGTTGCGGTGCACGAACGAGCCGGCCACGGTGTCAGCGTTTTCCTGAAAGATGTTTTCGACCCACTGAAAATAGAACAGGCGGGGGCAATAGATAAAGTTGTGCAGGTTGCGCACGCCCATCTTTGGCTGAGCCTCCAGCGAACCGTCGGTGCGCAACGCGGCGTCACTCATGGGTCAGTCCGGCATCCGGTCCAGCTTGCTTTTCCATCGGGCGAGCTTCGCTGCGTTGATCTCCCGGATACGCAGCCACTGGGCAGCCTTGACGCAACCCCAGAGCGACCTTCCGTGAACAAGCGGAGGCGTGTCCCGTTCGCCGGGGATTTCAGCCGTGGTCCATTCCCTGGCGAGCCAGGCGTGCTCGCGATTCTGTTGGCCGAGCTGCTCGGCAAGCGCTGCCAGGCCGGCAAAGTCCGCGAAAAAGTTGGGCTGGCGGGTGTCATCGGGCTTGGCGTTTGACGGCCAGCGGACCTCCAAGGGTTTGCCGGTTTCGCCAAACTTCCGTTTCTCGCGGGTGAGGAACCGCGCTGCCGACGCCGGCTGCGGACCCGCCGGGCCGGCCTTGGGCTTCCTGCCCTTGCCGGGTTTGTCACCGGCTTCGCGCTGGGTTCGCAGGCGGGGATGAATGCTCCAGAGTTTTGGATCCGCGATGGCTCGCAGGGCGAGGTTGATGGCAGCGTTGATGTCCGCCTGGGCGACGGCGGGCTGCAGATCAGCGCCGTCGGCTTTGTCGGAGATGGGGACGAAAATTGGTCCGCCGGAGAAGGGCACCAGCAAAGTCCGCTTGGGACATGGGCCGGAACCTCTCTGCTCGGCCCAATCGCGCTCGAGTTCGGCTTGCGCCTGGGTCAACTCCCTGTCCACATCAAGCAGCCGCCGGGCCTCTTCGGTCGGATTGCCGCAGTCATCTTTCTTTGCGGCCAACCAGGCCCATTGGCCTTGCGCGGTGAAGCCGGCGGTGGCCTCCACCGCCCGGAAACCGGGCACGCCACTGCGGGAGCAGAAGCGCGAGGAATAGGCGGCGGGGGTTTCCAGCACGGGCAGGCCGAAGACTTCACAGAGTTGCTTGAGCTTGTCCCGGACGGCGCGATGGCACCACTTCATCAGGCGGGAATTCTCGCGCGGTGCGCGGCCCTGGCTGGCGCGGTAGCGGGAAAGGTCCTCGATGACGATGAAGTCCACTGGACCGATCCACTGGCCCTGTGGGTCAAGAATCTTCTCATAAACGCCGTGCTGGTCCCGCTCGGAGCGCAATGCCCTTTTGTTGGGAGGGGGGGGCGCGAGGCGAAGGCCGAGGGCCTCGGCGAGAATCATGTGCGCGGTCTGGTTGACTCGCTGTTCCTTGAGATGATCGAGCTTCTCGAGCAGGTCGGGGCAGGCATCGGGCACGGATTCGTCGCGGCGAAGAGGCGGTTCGCCGCCGATCCTGCGCCGCAGCGTTTGATTCAGAGACTGACAACGCTTGCGCAACTCCTCGATCTGCTCGATGCGTTCGAGCGAGAGGCCGCGCTGTCCGCGCAGCCAGACCGGGCGTCCCGCTGAGTCGAGCCTTTCGCCGCCTTGCGTGAGGTGGTACAGGGGGTTTTCGGGGGTGGCACGCGGATGTTTTTCCCACCGCCACGAGCGGCCGCGCAGGGGCAGGATCCGGTTGGCGATGCGTTCGAGCAGGCGGGGCGCCCGCTCGAGACGGTCGCGCAGGCGGGATTGCAATTCCTCCAAGGCGCGAGGGTCGCCAGTCTCGACCAGCCTCTTTAGCTCGGGCGAGACCAGCCGGAGGTCGTCGCACTCGGCGACTTCGGCGACGGCAGTCGCCGTTTGCCGGTCGTCACCTTGCAGCAACCAGCACCAGCGATGCAGCCTCGAGACGCGAGACTGGTAGCGGCGCAGGGCGACCAGCAGTTTGTCGTTCTGCTCCGGGAAGGTTAGTGCGCGGCGCCAATCCTCGGGAAGCAAAGTCGGCCGCTCCTGGCCATTGGCATCTTCCTCGATCGCCTCCAGCAGGCGCATCAATTCAGCGGTGTCGTCCGCCTCCCAGGGTCGCGCCGGGCGGCCCCGCTCGCCCCAGAGCTCCTCTCGGAAGTCGAACGGCTGGCCCGAGTCCTCCGGGTTGTTTGCGTCCAGCCGGCTCATCTCGCGCCACACGACTGCATCCTCTCCGGGCAGGCGGAACAGCCCCGAGCGTTCGAGCGCCGCGCGCCATGGCCTGCCGTTGGTCTCCCCGATCAAGCGCGAAGGGCGCTGGTTGAGACTGCCGTCGCAGGCGGCCCGCAGCCGGGCAAACGCTCCGGCATCACGCTGGCCGAGGTCAGTGGCAAGGCAGCGAAATTGCCCGACCTGGGCGTGCCATGGCTCGGGCGCTTTGGCAGGCTTTTTTTCATGCGGCCACCGAAGCGATGCCGGATAAAAGCTGTCGCCGTCGGGATGCAGGTTGAACTGGCCCTGCCAGGCAGCCTCCCGGGCGACGGCCTTCCGGATTTTCTCCGTGTTCACTTCGACGGGGAAGGTGAGCTGAATGTCATGTTCGCTGGCGGGCTGCAGGGTGATGCGGCAGTTGGCGAAGTTCACCCGGTCGGGGGCTTTGTCCAAACCCAGCGCCTCCACCATGGGTTGCACCCACGGTGCTTCGTAAAGATTGCTGTCGCCAACGGAGCGGATTCTGTCACGGCAAAGGCGCGGTGCGGCGTAATGAATCCGAACAACCTTGGGTACCCAGCCCCCGCCGGTACGCAGGACGATGCCCCCGGTGAAGCTCAACTGACCGGGATCGTGGCGCGAGAGCAGGCCCGGTTTGGACGGACGCCGGGAGGGCGTCTTCGGCTGCGCCTCGCTCTTCTTCGGGAAGATGAAAAAGCGCGGGGAATGCACTGGGTGGGCTGGGGTGAAGCGGATGGGCCGCTCTTTGTCCCGGAGATCGGCCTGAAGTTCCTTGTAGTCCAGCCACGCGGCCAGCGGGTCGTCCGCATGCCACGGTTGCGTGCCAGGGTCGCGCCAGATGGGATGGTTTTCCGGCTTGGCCAGTTCGCGATACAGCGTCGCGCTGCCGAAATCATCCCGATGCGCGGCCTGTTCCTCGGCGAGAATCTCCAGCAGGCGGGCTTCCGTCAGAGACCCCTTTTCCGCCTCGGCGCGCCAGCGCTTCTTCACTTCCGCGAAGCCGCGAAGCGTGCGCTCGCGGATTTCGTATTCCCTCGGGCCAGCGTCCACATCCCCTTGCGCTTCGGCCAGCCAGGCGAGCTTGTTCTGGACGATGTCCCGCAGCAGTGTGATGCGTGAGTCGCCTTCGAAGCCTGGGAGCGGCTCGCCCTCCTCCTGATCTGTTGGGGTCTCCTGGCCTCTGGCTTCCATCGCGGCGATTTGCTGACGCAACCGGCCGGCAGCAGCCTCGCGTTTCAGCGTGTCCTCAAAGTAGCGGCGCGGCGCTTTGATGGCTTCGATGAATGCCGCCAGATCAAATTCGAACCAGACAGCTCGCGTGTCGCGTTCGTCGTCGCCCTCGCTGCCGAGGAACGCGAGGTTGGTGAAGTAGTCGAAGTGGGGTTGGTCGCCGACGCGCGCCTCGGCAACCGCGTCAGTGTGGACCTCCTTGTCCTTGGCTTCCGCCAGCGTCTTGGTCGCCTCGCGAAACGCTGCCAGCGTTTTGGCAGTGGGGAAGAATCTGAAGACAGCGGCGATGGGGTAAAGGCCGCTGGGTCTCCGGCCTGGTGATGGCACAACTAGTTGGCTCTCTTTCTCCTTGAGGAAATCCTCGAATGCTGCCTCGACAGGCTTGAGTTCGCTGAACTTGGCGCAAGCCTTTGCAAAATAGTCACGCAGGATCTTTGCCGCCTCCTGGCCTTTAACCCACATCTTGGGCGGCTGGGTTAGAAACAAACCAAGCTCCAAGGAGTCCGCGCGTTTCAAAGCTTCCGCTTCCGGCCACTGGTGGAACTGCCGGACGATTTCTTGCCGCCGGGCTTCCTGCGAGGATGCAGCGCTCTTGCTGGTCGCGTCAAGTTTGCCGGCCGCGGTGGCGAGCCAGGGAAGCAAGGCGACGCACACTTGGTTCAGATCGCCTTTTTCAACAAGCAATTGCTGCACGGCGGCGGCGCGTTTAGCGGGCGTGGCACGACTGGACCGCAGCACCGCACGGGCAGCGGTGTCGAAGTCAGCCTCCTTGGGCGCCAGCTTGAGCAGCGGCGCCAGTCGCTGTTGCGGCCCATCGAAAGTTTCTGCCTTGCGCGTGGCGGTGCTCCACGTTTCGCGCACGCGGGCGACCCAGCCGCGCAAGGCTTTTGCGTCCCCACCCTCCCCCTCCACTTCAGCAGCCATCGCAGCGAGGGCCAGTGTGTAGTAGTTCACCGCGTCCTGAAAAAGTTCGTGATGCTGCCAGAGAGCCTTGGACCAGTCGGGAAGAGGTTCCCACTGCGGCTGACGTGGCTTTTTACCCTTGCTTGCCTCGGCCTTTGCCGAGCCGTCCAAACCGGCGATTTCAACGGAGGTAACACGGCCCTGGTAAATGCGGTTCATGGGAATATGGATTAGTTCGAACTGCGGCCCGAGGCCAGAAGAATTTCAGGGAGCAGTATGCCGCATGTGTTGTGGCAATCCAACCGGCACCATGGACCAGTCCGCACAACCGCTTCGTCGGCCCAAGAACGCCGCCCACCGCGGACGAACCTTTGCTGGCCTCTATAAACCCGATGCTCCTCGGGAATGTCCGGAGTTCAGGGGATGCTGGCCAGGAGGAATTCGACGGTTTGAGTTACGTCGGCGCGGACGCCGTGCCATTCCCGGGTCAAAGGACCCAACATGGCGGCGGACATTTGATCGGGCATGGCCGCCGGCATAGCCGCAGGCGGGCGAGTTGAAGCGACAACCGGCGGTTGGGGCGGCGGCGTTGGCTCGCGGAGCAGCCACCAGGCCGCCAGAAGCAACACAGGCAGGGCGCTCGCCACAGCCCATCCCCAACGCCAGGCTGCCGCAGCCGGAGACCGGGACGGCCCGGCCTGCGCCTTGATGGCGCGCAGGATGGCGTCATGGGCGGAGGCCGGCAAGGGGGGAACCGGCGGCGGGGTCTGGCGCAACTGCCGGTCAAGCGTGGTCAAGGCGGCCTGGAAATCGCGCAACTCTTTCGAGCGGTTGATCCCGGTCTGGGTCGAAGGCGGCAAGGGGGTCTTGGAATCCAGAGCGGATGAGATTCGGAATTGACGCAGCAGCTTCTTCATAAGTTCAGCGGGGGTGCGGGGCATGGGACGGTGGTGTGGGGCTGGGCAAGGGTATTCACAGCGGCGGGGCGGCCATTGCCCGGGGCGGCGGCATTGGCTGGCAGGGACTGACCATCCGTTTTCGGGAGAGTCTGGCGCGCTGGTTGGGGTCGTGGCATTTCGCGGGCCAGGGTCCGGCGGGCGCGAAACAAGAGCACTTTGACATGCGTCTGGGTCTTGCGGAGGATGCGGGCGGTCTGGGCAATGTCCAGGTCCTCGGCATAATGGAGCCAGAGGGCTTCGTACTGGGCAAGGGGCAGCACGCGGCGCGCCCATTGCCAAAGGTCGGCGCGGGCTTCCTGCCGCGCCAGCAGTTCGGCCGGGTCATTGGCATCCGGGAGCTCGGGCAGCGGGCCGTCGCAGGGCTGGCGCGCCGCGCGGTGGCGGTCAATGCATTGGCGGCGGGCGATGGCAAAGAGCCAGGCGCGGAAAGGATAGCGGCACTGGTACTGGCCGATGGCCTGAAAGGCTCGGACGAAAGTATCCTGGGTGGTCTCCCGGGCATCGGTCTCATTTGGGCACCAGCGCCGAATAAACGCGCAGAGGCGGGCCTCGTAACGATAAACCAATTGTTCAAAAGCGGACAGGGAGCCGGCCTGGCTTTGCCGCGCCAGCTCCTCGTCGGTGAGCGCTTGGGATTCTGGATTCACGCCCGAAAGCCGGCGGTCCGTCACTCAGGGCGAAGAAGCTTTTTGGGCTGCCGCGCGCGCCGCGCCGGCCTTCAGCATCGCCACCACCTCGTCCACCGAGAGGTTCAGGCGGCCCACGACGCTGGCGCCTTCCTGTTTGATGGTCATCGCCTCGGCGAGCTTGACGGACTCCGGTTTGTCGGTCTGGAGTTTCATCAGGGCGACCAGGCCTTGAGCAACGGTAACCATTTGCGCGGCGACTTCTTCGTCGCGGGCATCGAGGGTGAGGGTGGCGTTGAGCTGGCGCTGGGCTTCCGCCACCTGCAGCAGGGCCTGACGGGTCAGGCGGAACAGGGCGGCGTTGGGGTCGGAGGCCGGCAGGTCCACCTTGCGGGCGAGGCCTTGCATGAAACTGGCGCTGTCGGACGCGCCCAGTTGGGCAAAGGCGGCCGAGGTGCCAAGCGTGGGGACGGCCCGGTCGAGGACGTCGAGCGCCTGGGCGACGCGGGCCTCGCGCTGGCCGAAGATGACCACCCGTCCGGCATGGATGGCGGCATAAACCCGAGGGGCTGCGCCATCCCTGCCCTTCTTCTTCTCGTCTATCCAATTGTGGATGACATGCTGCTTATAGGGGGTGCTTTGATAGTCCTTGGCGGCTTTCACGAGCGTCTCGAGGCGCGAGGCGTTGATGTCGGCATAAATCATCAGGACGCCATCTTCCGGGGCGGTGCCGGTGCTGTAGAGGGTCAGGCCGCGCAAGGCGGTGCGTGGGTCGAAGTTGAAGATGGTCTCGAACGCGGCGAATTTGGCCTGGATCTCCGGTTTATTCATTTCGGCCAGCAGGAACTGGCCGATGGCGGTGTTGCGGAGCTGGTCAAAATCCACATGCAGAACCCAGGAGGGTTCGGCGGGCACATCCGATCGGACCAGGGGCCCGGCCTGGGCATACCAAGTGCCAACGAGGGCGCAAGCCGCGGCGGCGAGGACTGGAAGACGGTTTGTGTTCATAATCAATCAGGTCAACAAGTTAACTTTGGTCCCGCGATCTTTCACGCGGTTTCTGCAAGAGGATACGGTTGACGCGGGCAAAAGGTTACAGGGTTGTCCCGGCGGTGGGAGGCTCGGACCAATAACACAGGGCGGTTTGCTGGCGGGAATCCACATGCAGAAAGACTGCTTCGGTGGAGGCCGGCGGGAAGATGTCCACGACCCGGAGGGCTGGCTCGAACTCGGCGGCGGCGGGAACGAGCCGGGCCAATTGGTTGGGCCGGGAACAAATCAGCGACTCGTTGAGGCCGTGGCCGTCTCTGCCGGGAACGACGGCCAGGTAGAGCATGTCCAGTTCCACCAGGTCGTTAAAGAAGTGCGTGCCAAGCGACACGTCCGGGATGAGGCCTTCGTGCATAACGGCCAGTTCGCAAATCACCGAGACCTTGTTGATCTCGGCGAAGGAGACGGGCACGCCGAGCCAGGGCATGGAAGTGGCCCATCGTCCGGGCCCGACGAGCAGAATGGTCTTGTGGTCGGGAGGCAGCTCGAGGTGCACGACCTGGCCGACGGCGCGGGCGACTGAATAGCGCTGGGCGGTGTTGAGCTTGCTGTAAACCGACGGCACCACGTAGATGAGCCGGTCTATCGGAGTGGCCAGGCTGTGGCCGATAATCGGCCCGCGGGTTCGAAAGAGCACCCGCGATTCGTCCAGGTTTTCGGGCAAACGCGCGCGGCTGCCTTCGCCGACAACCTTGACCTGGAACGGCCGGCATTGCACCAGGTTGATGCGAAAGGTTTCGTCCGGCAGGAAATTGGCGGTGAATTCGATGTCCACGGGATGGCGGTAGGCGCGCTGCAGCAGGGCGCACAGCTCGCGCATTACGGGCACAAAGCTGGTCCGGGCCAGCAGCCGGTCGAAACTCAGGTAGCCCGGATCGGAGCCGCCTTCCGAGGCGAAATCCGCCGGAGGCTCCGCGCCGGCGGTGAAGAGGTCCAGCACGTGTTGGGGCAGGACGGGGGCAACGTCCTCGAACTTGCGGGTGACGAACTGGTTGGCGGCGAGGTCAATGGCATCCACGCGGCGCTGGGTGAAAGCGCGCGCATCCTCGGCGCGGCTGTCCGGGCGGCGCCCCGGGGCATTCAACGCAACCAACCGCGTGTAGTCGTCCTCGTTGCGGTCCACCGCCCGGGTCCCCAGACCGAAAACCAGCCGGAGCATGCCGGCTTCGGGGTCAATTTCCTGACTCCAGACAAAGGGGTTGAACGAGAGGCCGACACCGGCGAGGTGGGGGAAGAACAGGCTGCCATGGAGCTCGCCGGAGACGCGCTGGACCAGCAGCGCCATTTGCTCGTCGCGGTCCAGCAAGCCGTGGTGGAGGCGATAGCGCAACCCTTCCTCGCTCATGGTGCTGGCATAGACGGTGCGCACGGCCTGGAGAAAGGCGCTCAGGCGGTCCTGGGGCGACCCCTGGTTGGCCAGAAACACACTTTCGTATTTGCCCGAGAAGGCATTGCCATAGTTGTCCTCAAGCAGGCTGCTGGACCGGACAATGAGCGGCGACTGGCCGAAGTATTCCAGCATCTCCATAAACTGGTTTTGGATCAGTTCGGGAAAAGTGCCGGAGAGAATTTTGGCGCGGGCCTCTTCGGCGCGGCGGAGATAGGCGGCGAAGTCCTTCTGGCGGCGGCGCAGCCACCAGCAGCCGTTCTGCACGAGGTAGGTGTAAAACACGTCCGAGCCGACGTAGAACGAGTCGTGGCTTTCGAGGCGTTGTTCCCAGCGGGGGTCGGCCTTGCGGAGAATGGCGCGGGCCAGCAGCATGCCGAGGGACTTGCCGCCGACCAGTCCGGTGCCCACCATTCGCTGCATCACCCCCACCAGGTCGGCCAGTTGGAAATACTCCTCCGCCAGCGCCAGGAAGCGTTCGTCGCGAGTCAAAACCATCTTCACCAGCCGCGCAAACAACCGGCGCGCGTCATCGGGCGAAGCGCGGCCGGCCTGAAGATCGGCCAGCAGCTCCCGCGCCTGCTGAAACGTTTGCAGCCAGATGCCGGGCCGGGAGACGGTAAACTCGAGCGAGGGGCGGGAGACCGAGGTGAGAATGTCGGTGATGGTGGCGCTGCTGGTGACCGGAAGGAAGTCGGCGCCCTCCCAGCGATGCAGGCTGTACATGGTTGGCGAGTAGCGCTGCCAGACCTTTTGCGGGTGGATGTAAAGGCGGCGGTCGGTGCGGTAAACCTCGATGATGACCTGGGCGGTCTGGACGATGGCCTGAATCGCCTGGAACGAATGCTGGGATTTGAGCAACGCGAAATAGGCCAGGGTGTCCAGCTCGTACAGGTAGGGACAGGCAATCATGAAGAAGTTGCCCAGCATCCGGTCGCTATACCAATCCGCCGCCAGGTCCGACAGGCAGTCAAAGACGTAAAAGGCCCCGGGGCCGACGGCTTCGATAATATCCAGGATGCCGGTCAGGAACCGCTCGAATCCCTCCTGGGGTTGGAGCACGTGAATCTCCGCCCCGGCGCCCGCATCCAGCAAAGGCTCGTGGCGCGCAAAGCGGAAATAGACCAGTCGTCGCCCCAGCCGGCGGGCCTCGGCGGCGAACGGCGGCAACACCGGCGCGTAGTCGGCGACATCCTCGACTTCCCAAACCACGTTGTCGCCCGGCAGCAAGCCCTGCAACACGCGGTCCAGGCCGGGCATGCCGCTGCTCATGAGCGCTTTCTCGGATTTCATCGGCGGCAGCATGGCGGTTTTTCGGGGCGGGGGCAACGGTCGTGTTGGGCCGCCGGCCGGCAAAGAATCTTTACACCGCGCTTCAGAATTGATTCGACAAGGGCGACGGATTTGGCTATCAGCCTGAGCCCAATGAACAACCCGAGTTTCACGTTCCTTGGGCTCGGGGGAAAATGCCTCAGACGGATTCTCCCCCCATGCGACCTGGTTTGGTTGTTTCCAAGCCAGGGCCTGGCGGAAGCCCGGAGAGTCTTTTAACAAACCACCCATCATCCCGTATCCCCGTTATGTCATATATTCAGGAAGTTCTGGAGATAGTTCGCAAACGCAACGCCAATGAGCCGGAGTTTCTGCAGGCGGTCAGCGAAGTGTTCGAGTCCATTGAACCGGTTGTGACCCGGCAGAAAAAGTACCGCGACGCGAAGATTCTCGAGCGAATCGTCGAGCCCGAGCGGATGATCGTGTTCCGGGTGCCGTGGCAGGACGACCAGGGCAATTTCCAGATCAACCGCGGTTTCCGCATCCAGATGAACAGCGCCATCGGGCCCTACAAGGGCGGCCTGCGGTTCCACCCCACCGTCTGCGCCAGCATTTTGAAATTCCTCGCCTTCGAGCAGGTGTTCAAAAACTCGCTCACAACGCTGCCGATGGGCGGCGGCAAGGGCGGCTCGGATTTCGACCCGAAGGGCAAATCGGACAATGAAGTGATGCGGTTCTGCCAATCGTTCATGACGGAGTTGTTCCGGCATGTTGGGGCGGACACGGACGTGCCAGCGGGCGACATCGGGGTCGGCGGACGGGAGGTGGGCTACCTGTTCGGGCAATACAAGCGGCTGGCCAATGAATTCACCGGCGTGCTCACGGGCAAGGGCCTGAACTGGGGCGGTTCGTTGATCCGACCGGAGGCGACCGGTTACGGCTGCGTTTATTTCGCCCAGGAAATGCTGGCGACGCGCAACGAGAGCATCAAAGGAAAGGTCTGCACGGTTTCCGGCTCCGGCAACGCCGCCCAATTCACCGCCGAAAAA
Organism: uncultured Verrucomicrobiota bacterium; assembly: GCA_964631605.1. GTDB lineage: Bacteria > Verrucomicrobiota > Verrucomicrobiia > Limisphaerales > UBA8199 > JARKQH01. The sequence goes on along the minus strand of CAZVYG010000028.1, from coordinate 36,692 downwards.
CTCATCCACCTCGGCGCCAAAGTCGTCACCATGTCCGATTCCAACGGCTTCATCCACGATCCCGACGGCATTGACCAGGAAAAGCTCGAGTGGATCAAGGACCTGAAGAACCGGCGCCGGGGACGGATCCGGGAATATGCCGAAAAATTCAAAGCCACTTATCACGAGGGCAAGCGGCCCTGGGGCATTCCGTGCGATTGCGCGTTTCCCTGCGCCACGCAGAACGAAATCAGCGGGGAGGACGCCAAGAAACTGTTGCAGAACGGCTGCAGCCTGGTCAGCGAGGCGGCCAACATGCCTTCGGACCCGGACGCCATTCACCAGTTCGTGGCCAGGAAGATTCTGTACGGGCCGGGCAAGGCGGCCAACGCGGGCGGCGTGGCGACCTCGGGGTTGGAGATGTGCCAGAACTCGATGCGGCTGCCTTGGACGCGGGAGGAAGTGGACAAGCGCCTGCACCACATCATGGTGACCATCCACAAGAACGCGTACAACACGGCGGCCGAGTACGGGCAGCCCGGCAACCTGGTCGTGGGCGCGAACATCGCCGGGTTTGTCAAAGTGGCCGACGCCATGCTGGACCAGGGCCTGGTCTAAGCGACCGCGCCGGCTTCAATCAGAACTTCGACGGCCTTGACTTGGTCCGGAAAAGGGTCAGGGCAAGGCCGTTTCGCCCATGAGATAGCGGTCGCACTCGCGGGCGGCGCCCCGGCCTTCGTTGATGGCCCACACCACCAGGCTCTGGCCGCGGCGCATGTCGCCGGCGGCGAAGACGCCCGGACGGCTCGTGGCAAACGCGCCATAATCGGCGCGGGCATTCGAGCGCGGGTCGCGTTCGATCTCGAGCTGGTCCAACAAAGTGTCCTCCGGTCCCAAAAAGCCCATCGCCAGCAGAACCAATTGCGCGGGCAAAGTCTGCTCCGTGCCGGGCACCGGCACGGGAACGGGTCGGCCTTGGGCGTCCTTTTTCCAATCCACCACCACGGTGCGGACGCCTTTGACATGGCCATGCTCGTCGCCGATAAAGCGCACCACCGTCACGCGGTAGCGGCGCGGGTCCTCGCCGAAACGGGCAGCGGCCTCTTCCTGCCCGTAATCCACGCGAAAAACGCGCGGCCACTGCGGCCAGGGATTGTCCGGGGGACGCGACTCCGGGGGTTTGGGCAGAATTTCAAGTTGAAGGACGCTGTTGCAGCCGTGGCGGAGGGAGGTGCCGACGCAATCCGTCCCGGTGTCGCCGCCGCCCACGACGATGACGTCTTTGCCCGCGGCGCTGAGGTAATCGCCGTTTTGGTGTTTGGAGTCCAGCAGGCTTTTGGTATTGGCGGTCAGGAACTCCATGGCGAAATGGATGCCCTTGAGATTGCGCCCTTCCACCGGCAGATCGCGCGGTTTGGTCGCCCCACCGCATAACACCGCCGCATCGTAATCCTCGAGCAGTTTGCCGGCGGGCAGGTCCCTGCCTACTTCGCAGCGGGTGATGAACCGCACGCCTTCGGAGGCCAGCAAATCCACGCGGCGCTGCACCACCCGTTTGTCGAGCTTCATGTTGGGGATGCCGTACATCAGCAGGCCGCCGACACGGTCCGCCCGCTCGAAAACGGTCACCTCGTGCCCCACCCGGTTCAGTTGGGCGGCGCAGGACAAACCGGCGGGGCCGGATCCGACAATGGCGACCCGTTTGCCGGTGCGGCGGCCCGGCGGGTGCGGGACAATCCAGCCTTCCTCCCATCCACGATCGGCGATGGCGCACTCGATGCTCTTGATCGTCACGGGCGGCTGGATGATGCCCAGCACGCAGGCGCCTTCACAGGGCGCCGGACACACGCGGCCGGTGAACTCCGGGAAGTTGTTGGTCTTGTGAAGGCGCTGGAGCGCTTCCTGCCATTTGCCGCGGTACACCAGATCATTCCACTCCGGAATGAGATTGTTGATCGGGCAGCCGGAAGCCGCCCCCGCGATCACATGGCCGGTGTGACAGAACGGCGTGCCGCAATCCATGCACCGGGCGCCCTGGGCGCGAAGTTTCGGCTCGTCGAACGGGAGATGGAATTCGTCCCAGTTGCGGATGCGCTGCAAGGGCGCCAGTTCCGGCGGCAATTCGCGTTTGAACTCGATGAATCCTGTCGGTTTTCCCATGGGTGAATTAGTCAGATGAACAGGCTGAAAGCACTTGAACCATGGCGGCGAACGGGTTAGCCGCCGCCCACGCGCGCGGCATCGCGGGTGTTCTCCAGGAACGCCGCCATGACGGCTTCCTCGCCGCTCAAGCCGGACTCGCGCACCTTGCGCGTGGCGGCCAGGACGCGGGCATAATCCTTGGGCAGCACTTTGATGAATTTGGCCAGGTGCTGCTCCCAACCATCCAGAATGGCGGCGGCCCGCAAACTCCCGGTGCGCTCCCGGTGCGCCTGGATCATTTGTCTCAGCTCGGCCACATCGTCCGGATCCGTGACCGGGTTAAGCGTGACCATTTCCAAGTTGCAGCGTTGGGCAAAATCCCCCTCGAGGTCCAGCACGTAGGCCACGCCGCCGGACATCCCGGCGGCGAAATTGCGGCCGGTGTGACCGAGGATGGCCACGCGGCCGCCGGTCATATATTCGCAGCCATGATCCCCGATGCCCTCGACGACGGCGGTGGCGCCGGAATTGCGCACTGCAAACCGCTCGCCCGCCACGCCGCGAATGAAAGCCTCGCCGCTGGTGGCGCCGTAGAGGGCGACGTTGCCGATGATGATGTTCTCCTCGGCGGCAAAGGTCGAGCCGCGCGGCGGATAAACCATCAGGCGGGCGCCGGACAGCCCCTTGCCGAAATAGTCGTTGGCGTCACCCTCCAGCTCGAAGGTGATGCCCCGGGGCATGAACGCGCCGAAACTCTGGCCCGCCGAGCCCTTGAAGTGCAAATGAATCGTGTCGTCGGGCAGGCCCTCGGCATGGTAACGGCGGCTGACTTCGCTGCCCAACATGGTGCCCACCACCCGGTTCGAGTTGCGAATCGGGATGGTGGCGCGGACGGGCTCGCGGCGCGCCAAGGCCGGCTCGCACAGGCGCAGGAGCATCTGCCGGTCGAGGGTTTTGTCCAGCTCATGGTCCTGGAGGTCCTGGGCGAAGCGCTTCACAAACGGCGACACTTCGGGTTGATGGAAGATGCTGGAGAAATCCAGGCCCCGCGCCTTCCAATGCTCGAGGGCGCGTTTCATCTCGAGCTTGTCGCTGCGCCCAATCAGGTTGTTGAGCGTGCGCACGCCCAGTTGCGCCATGATCTCGCGCACTTCCTGCGCGATGAACCGCATGAAATTCACCACGTGCTCGGGTTTGCCCTGAAAATATTTGCGCAGCTCGGGGTCCTGCGTGGCCACGCCCACCGGGCAGGTGTTCTTGTGGCAGGCCCGCATCATGATGCAGCCCATCGAAACCAGCGGCGCGGTGGCAAAGCCGAACTCTTCGGCGCCCAGCAGGGCGGCGATGATGACGTCGCGCCCGGTCTTCAACTGGCCGTCGGCCTCGACGGCGATGCGGCCCCGAAGATTGTTCAACAGCAGGGTCTGGTGGGTCTCGGCCAGGCCCAGCTCCCACGGCACGCCGGCGTGTTTGATCGCGGTCAGCGGCGAGGCGCCTGTCCCGCCGTCATGCCCGCTGATGAGCACCACGTCGGCATGGGCCTTGGCCACCCCGGCGGCGATGGTGCCGACTCCGACCTCGGCCACCAATTTGACGCTGATCCGCGCCTCATGATTGGCGTTCTTGAGATCGTGTATCAGCTCGGCAAGATCTTCGATCGAGTAAATATCGTGATGCGGCGGCGGCGAAATCAGGCCGACGCCCGGCGTCGAGTGGCGCGTCCGGGCGATCCAGGGATACACCTTGTGTCCGGGCAACTGGCCGCCTTCGCCCGGCTTGGCGCCCTGGGCCATTTTGATCTGCAGTTCCTGGGCGTTGACCAGGTAATGGCTGGTGACGCCGAACCGGCCGGAGGCGACCTGCTTGATGGCGCTGTTGCGCGAGTCGCCGTTGGGCAGGGGCAGGAAGCGCTCGGGGTCCTCTCCCCCTTCGCCGGTGTTGCTCTTGCCGCCGATGCGGTTCATGGCAATGGCGAGCGTTTCGTGGGCTTCGCGGCTGATCGAGCCGTAACTCATCGCGCCGGACTTGAAGCGGCGCATGATGCTTTCCACCGGTTCGACTTCCTCCAGCGGGATCGGTTTGGGAGCGAGGCGCAATTCAAACAGGCCGCGCAACGTGCACAGATTCCGCGCCTGGTCATTGACCGCCTGCGAGTACTTCTTGAAAATCTGGTAGTCGCCGGTGCGGACCGCCTCCTGCAACTGGTGAATGGTGACGGGATTGAAGAGGTGATACTCCCCATCGTGACGCCATTGATACTGGCCGCCGGGCTCGAGCACCTGGCCGTTGTCCTGGCGCGGGGCATACGCCGCTTGATGCCGCAGAATGACCTCGCGGGCCACTTCCTTGATCCCAATGCCCTCGATGCGCGAGGCGGTCCAGGTGAAATACTTTTCCACCAGCGCGGAATTCAAGCCAATCGCTTCGAAAATCTGGGCGCCACGATAGCTTTGAATCGTGGAAATCCCCATCTTCGATGCCACCTTCAGGATGCCTTTCACGGCGGCCTTGATGTAGTTCTTGAAGGCTTTCTCGCGCGACAGATTCTCCAGCAACCCTTCCCGGATCAGGTCATCGAGCGTGTCGAACGCCAGATAAGGGTTGATCGCGCTCACCCCATACCCGATCAGCAGGGCGAAATGGTGCACCTCGCGCGGTTCGCCGGACTCGAGCACCAGGCTCGCCCGCGTGCGCGTGCCCGCGCGGATCAAGTGATGATGCAGGCCGGCCACCGCCAGCAGCGAGGGGATCGGAGCCCGCTCCCGGTCCAGGCCGCGGTCGGACATGATGAGAATGTTGGCGCCCTGGGCGATGGCCTCATCGGCCTGGCGGTAAAGCTCGTCCATGGCCTGCTCGAGGCCCGGGCCGTCGGCCGCCACGGGGAAGAGGATCGGCAGCACGACGGCCTTGAATCCGGGGCGCTGAATGGACTTGATCTGCGCCAGCTCCTCGTTGGGCAGAATGGGCGTCTCGAACTTGACGAACCGGCAGCTTTCAGGGGTCGGCTCCAGCAGGTTGCCTTCGCTGCCCAGGGCGGTTTCGGTGGAGGTGACAATCGCCTCGCGCAGGTAATCAATGGGCGGGTTGGTGACCTGGGCGAAAAGCTGCTTGAAATAGTTGAACAACAACTGCGGCTTGTTGGACAGCACGGCCAGCGGGGTATCCGTCCCCATGGACCCCAGGGGCTCGACGCCCTCGGTCGCCATCGGCATGAGGATGAACCGCTGGTCCTCGAACGTGTAGCCAAACGCCCGCTGCTGACGAATCAGGCTCTCGCGGTCAGGGGCGGGAACCGTCGCGGCTTCCGGGAGGTCCTCGATCGGAACCACATGCTGGTTCAACCACTGGCGATAAGGCTTTTCCGAGGCAATCTGGTGCTTGATCTCCTCGTCGGAGACAATCCGGCCTTGCTCGGTATCCACCAGCAGCATGCGGCCGGGCTGGAGCCGGCCTTTGGCCTGGATATTCTCGGCCGGAATGTCCAGCACGCCGACCTCCGACGCCAGCACCAGAGTGTCATCCTTGGTGACATAATACCGCGAGGGGCGCAGGCCGTTGCGGTCGAGCACCGCGCCGATCCGGATGCCGTCCGTGAACGAGATCGAGGCCGGGCCATCCCACGGCTCCATCAGGAACCGGTGAAACTCATAGAAGGCCTTCTTCGTGTCGCTCATGGACTCGTGATGCTGCCATGGCTCCGGAATCATCATCATGATCGCGTGCGGCAGGCTCCGGCCGCTCAGCACCAGCATCTCGAGGCAGTTGTCGAACATGGCCGAGTCGCTCCCGTCCGGGCAAATGACGGGCAGGACGCGGTGGAGGTCGTCGCCAAAGAGCCTGGACTGGAAGAGGGCCTGGCGGGCATGAATCCAGTTGATGTTGCCGCGGAGGGTGTTGATTTCCCCGTTGTGGGCGATGAACCGGTAGGGATGGGCGCGGTCCCAGCTTGGAAAAGTGTTGGTGCTGAAGCGGGAATGGACCAGCGCCAGCGCGCTCTGCATCAGCGGGTCTTCCAGTTCCGGAAAATAAGGCCCCAACTGCTCCGCCATCAGCATGCCTTTGTAAACCAGCGTCCGGTGTGAAAGGCTGGGGATATAAAACCAGCGGCCATACTCGAGGTGCCCATAGCGAATCGAGTTTTCCGCGCGCCGGCGGATCACGTAGAGCTTTCGCTCGAAGGCAAGATCCTCGGTAATCTTCGGGTCGCGGCCGATAAAGACCTGGCGGATGAAAGGCTCTCCCGCCCTGGCGGTCTCCCCGAGGGTGCCGTTGTTGGTGGGGAGATTGCGCCAGCCCAGGAGGGTCTGGCCTTCCTCACGAACAATGCGCTCGAACTCCGCCTCGCAACGCCGTCGCTGGGCGGAGTCCGGCGGCAGGAAAACCAGGCCGCACCCATATTCCCTCGGGGCCGGGAGGCGAATACGCGCCTCATCACACGCCTGCTGCAGGAACTCATGCGGCATCTGCACCAGAATGCCCGCCCCATCCCCTGTGTTGTTTTCGCATCCGCAAGCGCCGCGATGCCGCAAGTTGATCAGGATGGTGAGCGCATCGCGGACGATCGCGTGCGACTTCCGGCCCTTGACGTTGACCACAAATCCGACGCCGCAGGAGTCATGCTCGTAGTGCGGGTCGTACAAGCCTTGTTTGGGCGGCAACCCGGGGAGCGGGCGCCGGCCTGCCGGGCGTTGACTGTTAGCGCGTTTGCTCATCTGCAAGATAGCTTAAACCAAATTGCAATATTATCTAACAAGGGCCGTGGCAGAATCAATGAAGGAGTTGGGAAAAAACGGGAGAGGGCGATGGTATTTTACTTTACACCTTCCCAGGCCGCCTGCAGAACCGCAAGCGGTTGATTCCCAGCCCCATAACACTGCCCCCGGCGTGTCGGGCTCCCGCCGGCGCGCGCCCGCCTGTTCCAGGCAGCAGCCCCCAGCCGGAGGTTTGAGACCCCGCAGGCGGTCACTTGCGAGGGTCACCCCCGTTGTAATCGCGGTAGGCCGCTCGAAGCTGGTCGCCGGAAACGCGGCCGCGATGAATCCAAACCCGATACTGGCAGTGGATTGGTTTGTCGGCGGGGAAGGTCGCGGCCTCCACCCCGGGCCAGCCGAGGCAAAGCACGCCGTAGTGACGGGTGAGCCACATGGGGGGAAAATCCGGGTGCGACTCGGGAACGAAAATGGCGGCGCCGCTCGGTTGCGGCACGCCCGGAAACTCCGCGGTGAGGTCCGCCCACGGCAGGCGGGTCATGGGGAGGTCCTGGCTGTCGTTGCCGAGGGGGGTGGTAATGACCGTGTTGGTGCGGGGGGCGAACCGAAGGGTCAGCCCGCCATAGCTTTTGCCCTCGGCCCCGGCGAGCGTGATCGCTTCGCCCAGGGGGGTCCAAACGAACTCGAGGTCAAGGGCGCGGGAATCCGGCTTTGCCGGATGCACGGTGACGGTCACCCGTTCGTCCATGATTTTGCGCTCACCGACATACCAGCCGTTTTGAACGGCCAGAACGCCGGCGGGGCCGTTGGTCTCCTGGCGCAGCCAGCGTTCAAACCGCTGCTCCACCCCCTTGAGCATCCACAGATCGTATTCCTTCCCGGCTACTTTCACATGGGGCCACGCCCAGAACAAACCGCGGTGATGGTAATGGTCTTTGGGGAAATCATCCGTGAGCACCTCGCCATCCAGTCCGTAAAGGGGGTGGATGTAGGTGCTGCGGGCGCGGTCGGCGGGAACGCCCGCCTTGCGGATGACGCCGTGGTTATAGACCAGCACCGGCTGCGCGCCCTCCCACAGGCCGAGCGACTTTTCGTCCACCGGCTGGAAGCGGAAGGCCGCGCCCCAAAGAGTTCCGCTTGAGGCCAGCACCAACGCGACGGCCAGCCAACAACACGCGGAGAACACCGGTAGAACGGATTTGAAACGTGCAGCAGAATTCAACATTGGACCATTCATAACACTGGCGGGCGGGAAATCGCTTTACGTCACGCTGCCCGCTCCACAATACGGACGTTGCAAAATCGCCTTTCCACGCACTTTCGCAATCTCTTTTTTTCAATAATGTCCCGGAATCGGGAGGTGACAAGGCGGGGGCTTTGACTCCACGGAACCGGCCAATGACCGGGTTGTTTTGTTGCGCGCCCCAAGGTCCTCTTTAATCCGCGCACTCGATTGCGGGAACAAGACTTTACGCCGGCATCGGGATGGGTCACCCTCCCGCCATGAGAAAGCTTCTGATGGCAGTTCTGGCAGCCAGTGTCGTCTGGGGGGTGTTGGCCTCGCGCGCGGCGGATGTGTTTGAGCAAAACCGCAAGTTGGGGCGGGGCGTGAACGCGCTGGGGTACGACCCGATCTGGCGCGCGAGAGACCAGGCCCGGTTCCAGGAAAAACATTTCAAGCGACTGCGCGAGGCGGGGTTTGACTCGATCCGCGTCAACCTCCACCCGTTCCGCCATTTCCAAAGCGATGGCACCCTGCCGCAGAGCTGGTTCGGGACCTTGGACTGGATTCTGGCCGGGGCGCAGGGGGCGGGCCTGAACGTGATCCTGGACCTTCACGAGTACAATGCGATCGGCAACGACCCGGAGGCGAACAAGGAAAAGTTCCTGAGCTTTTGGCGCCAGCTTTCAAGTCACTGTCAAAAGGCCCCGGACAGTGTGTTTTTCGAATTGCTGAACGAGCCGTGCCGGAAGCTGACGCCCGAACTGTGGAATCAGTGGCTGCGGGAGGCGCTGGCGATTGTCCGCGAGAAGCATCCCGCCCGGACCGTGATCATCGGCCCGGCGTATTGGAACTCGATTGACCGGCTGTCCGAGCTGCAACTGCCGGCGGAGGACCGGAACCTGATTGTGACGGTTCATTATTACAAGCCGATGGAATTCACCCATCAAGGGGCGCGGTGGACGCCGGAGTTTGCGGACAAGACGGGTGTGGTCTGGCCGCGCAATGAGGGGGATCGCCAGGCCCTCGAGCGGGATTTCGACCGCGCCGCAGCGTGGGCCAAAAGCCAGAACCGGCCAATCTTTCTCGGGGAATTTGGCGCTTACGACAAGGGCGAAATGGCCAGCCGGGCGCGATACACCGCCGCGGTGGCGCGGGCGGCGGAGGCGCGCGGGTGGAGCTGGGCTTACTGGCAATTCGACAGCGACTTCGTGGTGTTTGACATTCGCCAGGACGCCTGGGTCGAGCCCATCCTGAAGGCGCTGATTCCACAGCGGGCGGACCGTTGAGTTGGCCGCCGGGCGCCCGCGCGAGAGCGGCAGGGGCGCGCTAGCGTTTCAGGTATTTGAGGACGGCCTCGGTGCGGCTGTGGACGTGGAGTTTTTCGTAGATGCTGCGGATGTGGGTACGCACGGTTTCGAAGCTGATGGCCAGGAGGTCGGCGATTTCCTTGTACGCATGGCCCTTGGCCAGCAGGGCAAGCACCTGCTCTTCGCGGTCCGTGAGGGTTTGGAGCTCGGGCGTTTTTTGGGCGCCCGCGGGCATCTGCTCGATTTCCTGAAAAAACTGGACGACGCGGCGGGCGATTTGGCGGGACATTGGCGCGCCGCCACTGTTGATTTCGCGAATCGCCTCGAGCAGCTTGTCCTTGGGGGTGCGCTTCAGCAGGTAGCCGGAGGCGCCCGCCATCAGGGACTTGAAAATCTGCTCACTGTCGTCATAAACCGTGAGCATGAGGACGGGGACGCCGGGGGCGACGTTTTTGAGCTGCCGGACGCATTCGGTGCCGAGCATGCCCGGGAGGTTGATGTCCATGAGGACAACATCGGGGCGGCTGGCGGGGATGTGCTTGAGGGCGGAGAAGCCATCGGGGTACGCAGCCTGGCATTGGAAGCCGGGAGTGCTGTTCAGCATGGCGGCCAGGTTGGCGCGCACGCCCGGATCATCCTCGACGAGGGCGACCTGAATAGCCTGATTCACTTTGCGCTTACTCATAAGCGATGGGGCCGTTTGGACGCCATACCACATTCGTGGTAGGTCCACCACACTATCGGGCGGCTACAAGGGAAAGGCGAACTGTATTTTCGTCCCTTTGCCGGGCGCGCTCTCGAGGGTCATCCGCCCGCCGCACTCGGCGAGACGCGACCGCATGTTTTCGAGGCCGTTGCCGCCGGGGCCGGCTTTGTCACGGTCAAATCCGCGGCCGTTGTCCTCGATTTCAATCCGAAGCTGGCGGTCGCTGAGGGCCAGGCGCAGCCAAAGGGAGGCGGCGGCGGAGTGTTTGAGGACGTTGTGAAAGGCTTCCCGGATGGCGAGGAAGATGTTGTGGCGCAGGTCGGCGCGGAGAGGCAGGTCGGGCAAATCCGCGGGCATCTCCTGCCAGCAGCGAATGGCGGAGGTTTCGAAGAATTCGTCGGCAAAGCGGCTGATGTATTCCGCGAAACGCGGCAGGTTGTCGTTTTTCGGGTTGGTCGCCCAGATGATTTCGTCGAGCGCCTGAACGGCGGCGCGGGACTGGGTTCCGATGCGTTCGAGGTGAGCGCGGACGGGCGTGTCAGGGGGGGCGGCGCCGAGGCCCAGGTCGCTGAGTTGCGAGACCTGGGTGAGCATGCCGCCGATATGGTCATGCATGTCCTGCGCGATGCGAAGGCGCTCGCGTTCCACCGCGTGCCGGGTTTCCAGAATGGCAAGCTGGCGCCGGTATCGGCGGCGTTCCAGCAACCGCAGGGTGGCGGCGACGGCTGCCAGGGCCGCCAGCATCACCGCGGCCAAAAAGCCGCGCCGCTGCCAGAGGTAAGGTTCCAGCCTGAGGGCCAGGGTCGCGCCCGTTTCGCTCCACAACCCATCGGCATTGCAGGCGATGACGCGGAAGACATAGTCCCCCGGCGGCACCCGCGAGTAAAAAGCGGCGCGCCGGGTTCCGGCCTCCACCCACTCGCGTTCAAGCCCTTCGAGCCGGTAGCGAAAACTCACCTTCTCGGGGGAGCTGTAACTCAGGCCGGTGTAACGCAACTCCAGCTCGCGCCCGCCCGGCGGGATGGTGATCCTGCGGGCGCCGCCGGCCGCGGCTTCGGGCTGGATGGCTTTGCCATTGACCAGGACCTCTTCAAGCAGCACGGTGGGGCTGGGAGCCGTTTCCTCCTGCTGATGGGGGTCAAGAAAGATCAGGCCGCGGACAGTCGAAAAGCAGATGAGTCCGTCGCGGGTCCTCAGGCCGGCGGGGGAGAAGCCGCCGGAGCATTCCTCGGCGGGCATGCCATCATTGAGACCGTAAGCCCGCGGATGGAGGAAGGAGATGGCGCCGCGGGCGAGGTCTTCCAGCTCGGACTTGCGAACGCGAAGGATGCCGCGGTTGGAGCCGAGCCACAGATGCCCCTCGTCGTCCTCGATGATTTGCGAGACGGTGTTGGCCCCCAGACCATGGCGCGCGGTAAAGGAAAAAATGCGCCCGTCGCGCAGGCGGCTGAGGCCGCCGCCGGCGGTGCCGATCCACAGCACCCCCGCGCGGTCCAGGTAAAGCGTTCGAATGGAGTGGCTCGCCAAACCGTCGGCACAATGCCGGACCGAGTCGGTGGCCGTGTCGAGACCGCGCAGCCCGCCTCCGGTTGAGCCAACCCACAGCCAGCCGTTGGTCGCGCCAACCAGGGCGGTGACCGGACCTCGCGCCAGGCCTGGGGCAGCGGGGGTGAATTGGCCCTCTTGATAACGGACCACCGTGCCCTCGGAATTCCCAATCCAGAGGCCGCCGTGGGGGTCTTCACACAGGGCGGAAATGATCGCCGCTCGGACCCACGGCGCGTTGGTAAAGGTGCCGGTCAAGGCGCCATCCCGCCAGCGCAGCAAGCCCCGCGCGCCGCCCCACCACAGGCTGCCGTCCGCCGTCGCCAAAACGGTTTCCGCCTGGGCGTAAAAGCTGATGATCGGGCCGGTAAACGGCTCAAATCCGGCCGGGCTCCCGCGGTAAAGGCCGCCGCCTGTGGTCGCCACCCAGATCACGCCGTCGGGGGTTTGGGCCAGCCCGCGCGTGAAATCATTCGTCAACCCCTGCGCCCGGCCGACATGGACCAACTTGCGCTGGCTCAGGCGGTTCAGCCCGCCCGTGCGCGTCCCCACCCACAGATTCCCCTCGCGGTCCGGCAACAGCGAACGGATGTCGTTGGCGGACAACCCGTGCTCGGTGCGAATCGGGTGAAAACGGCCGGCCTCAAAGCAGTAAAGACCATCATCGAGTGAACCCGCCCAAACCCTCCCCTCCCGGTCGGCGGCCAGGGCGGTAACATAAGCGAATGGCAGGCCGTCGGACTGGTTGTACACCCGCCAGGCGCCAGCCTGACGGCACAAGACCTGGCCGTTGCCGATACTCGCCCAGACCTGGCCCGCGGCATCTTCCGCCAGGCAGTAGGCTTGGATCAGCTCGTTTCCGGGAGGCCCTCGCTCGGGTTTCAACTGGCCGGCTTTGAATGCGAACAGACCCTGGCTGCGCGTGGCGATCCACATCGTCCCGTCACGCTGCGATAACACGGCGCGAATGCTGGTCCGGGCCAACGGCGCAAGCGCCTCAAGCTGGATGAATTGGTCCCGGTCGCGGAGGGCCAATCCGGCGGAGGTGCCCACCCAAAGCCGGCCCTCCACGTCTTCGGCCAGACACGCGACGTCGTCTCCGGCCAAACGGCGGCTGGGTTCGCCCACCGGCTCAATCCGGCCATTCGCCCAGCGGCTCAAGCCGCCTCCGGCCGTGCCAATCCACAGCGTCCCGTTCCGGTCCTGGTAAAGGCAGGAGACATCCACCGTGCGCAGACCCTCCTCGAGGCCAAAAACCGTAAAACGCACGCCATCAAACCGGGCCAGGCCATCCCGCGTCGCGAGCCAGAGGTAACCCTCCTGCGCCTGGACAATCGAGTTGACAGTGTTTTGCGGCAGACCGGCATCCGTGCCCCAGGAACGACAAACCAGCCGTGCCGCGGGCGCAGCTTGGTTTGGCATGGGGGACACCTGCGCGCGTCCCGGCAGCCACGCGCCGACGGCACACAACCACACCATCCCCCCCCAACTCCAGCCGCGCGGCGGTCTAAAAGTCTTTCTCAGCGGCACTGCGCCAGTTTTCCATGGGATAAGCCTCGATGCAATTGGGATTTTGGACAGGCCTGGATTCGACCTGATCGAATGGCTTTGCCCAAGGTTTGGGCGGAGGGAGGGCGGGGCAAACAAGCAGGGGGATTGGCTCGCCAAGGAGTCAGGCAGTTGTGTCCAGAGACTGGACAGGGGGAAGGGGGGGAGAGGCGGCGCAAGCAGCGCGCGGCGGGTCGGGCGGGCCTTTGGGAGGGTGCCGCGGGGGATGCGGGGCGGGTGGCCCGAGGAATGCTTTCTCACCTCTCACTCAGTGTGGATATGATGAACTTTGCAACCATTGGAAAACACCATGGCACTGGCATTTCTTAGCCGATCAAACAAGCGGCCGGACCAGTTGATCGCGATTGACCTGGGCGGACGCACCACCAAAGCGGTGCATATTCAGCGCAAGGGCGAAGGGCTGGAGCTGTTGAACTATGCGCTGCTGGATGCCCCGATCTACGAGAAGAACCTTTCGGTGGAGCTTTTGGCCGAACACCTCAAGAGCGTATGCCAGGCCCTGGACGCCCGGACACGGACCGTCAGCCTGGCGCTGGGGGTGAATGATTCGATTGTCCGGCACGCGGATCTGCCGCAAATGCCGGTCGGGGAGATGCGGCAGATGCTCAAGGTCAATTCCAAGAATCATTTGCAGCAGGATTTGCCGGGGCACGTGTTTGACTGTTTTATCATTCCGCCGCGGCAGGCCAAGGGCGGCGAGGAAAAAGGCAAAGGGGCGGCGCCGAGCACGAAGTATCGGGTGTTGGTGGCGGGCGCCCGGCAGCAATTGCTGGATGACCTGCAAACCGCGGTGAAAAACAGCGGGCTGACGGCGGACCACATTGTCCCGGGCTTGATTGGGCCGGTGAACGCCTTCGAGATGGCCCTGCCGGAGATTTTTGTGCGCGAGGTGGTGGCGCTGGTGGACATCGGCTTCAAGAACACCAGCATCTCCATCTTGCAGGAAGGCGAACTGGTCCTGAGCCGCGTGGTGGCCATCGGCGGGGACCGCCTCACGGCCGGCCTGGCGGAATCGTTGGGGATCAGCTACGCCGAAGCCGAGGGCATCAAAGTCGGGATGCCGATGGAGGTGCAGCCGAACCTCGAGGCCCTGGTGCTCCCGCTGGGGCGCGAATTGCGGGCCTCGATTGACTTTTATGAGCATCAGCACGATCGGACCGTCAGCCAGGTGTACGTCAGCGGCGGGTCCGCCCGCTCCGAGTTGATCGTCCAACTCCTGCAGGCGGAACTGCTGGTCGAGTGCCGGCCGTGGAGTCCGGTCAGTTTTTTGCAAAACTCGCTGCCCCCCCAACAGGCCGCCGAGCTGGATCAAGTCACCCCTCAATTGACCGTCGCGGTCGGCGCCGCGGTGGCAACCCTGTAAAAACCTATGCCCATACGCATCAACCTCCTTGCGGAAGCCCAGGCTTTGGAAGAATTGCGCCGCCGCGACCCGGTGAAACGGGCCGTGCTGGCGGGAATCGTGCTGGCGCTGCTGCTGCTGGGTTACAGCAGTTCGGTGCAGCTCAAGAGCATGCTGGCCCGGAGCGAACTGAGCCGAATCGAGTCCGAGCTGGCGGCTCACACCAACGAGTATCAAACCGTCCTCGAGAGCCAGCGCAAACTGGCCGAATTCAGCCGGAAGGCGGTGGCGCTGCAACAGTTGGCCACCAACCGGCTGCTCTATGGGAACATCCTCAACGCCCTGCAGAAAGCCGCCATGCCCGAGGTCCAACTGGTGCGCCTGCGCGCCGACCAGTCCTATGTTTACACCGCGGAGGTCAAACCCAAGACCAACGCCAACAACCGGGTTGTTCCCGGAAAACCCGCCACACTGACCGAGCGCATTCTGCTCACGCTCGAGGCGCGGGACAACGGCCAGAACGCCGGCGACCAGGTCAGTGTCTTCAAGGAGCGGATCAGCGTCTCTCCCTATTTCCAGCGCTCGACCGGGTTATCCAACGAAGTGCGGCTGGCCAGCCTGGCGCCGCCGCAACCGGGCCCGGACAACAAGCCGTTCGTCCTCTTCACCCTGGAATGTCGTTATCCGGAGGTCACGCGATGAAGCAATACAGCAAAGAAAAACAGAAGCAATTGGTCTTGACGATCCTGGTGACGGCCATGGTCCTGTGCGGGCTGTGGTTTGGCCTGATCCGGATGCAGAAGCAGAGCTTGCGCAACCTGGCCGAGCGCCGGACGGCGGCGGCGCGCCAACTGGAAAAGGTCAAACACGCGATCGCCAACGCGGACCAGTTGGAGGCCGAGGTGGCGGAGGCGGAGCGGCAAATCACGAAGCTGGAGGAGGGGATGGCCTCGGGCGACCTCTACGCCTGGGCCATTAACACCGTTCGGCAGTTCAAGCTTCCCTACAAGGTGGAAATCCCGCAGTTCAGCCAGATTGACGGGCCCAAGGACAACAGCCTGCTGCCGAATTTTCCGTACCAGCAAGCCACGCTGACGATTGGCGGCACGGGTCACTTTCATGACTTTGGGCGCTTCCTGGCCGATTTTGAAAACGCCTTCCCGTACGCCCGTGTTCTCAATCTCACGCTTGAGCCGATGTCGGGTCTGGTGAACGAGAACCGGGAGAGGCTGGCGTTCAAGATGGACATTGCGATGCTGGTCAAACCGGGCGCGTAAGGAAAGGATTTATGAGAATCAAGATGAACCAATGCTCCAGGCTCGCGGCAGTGGTCGCGCTGTGCATGGTCGGGGGGAACCTCTGGGCGGCCGCGTCCGTATCCAATGCGCCGGCCAAGCCGGCGAATCCGGTTACCCTGGCCCTTCAGGCCCCCATTCCCAAGTCGGTATTTGAGATCCCGGCCACGCCGGACGACGGGCGGAATCCCTTTTTCCCCAATTCCGTCGAGGCCAAACCGGCCCCGGTGGCGAAGGCGGCGCCGGCCAAGCCGGCGATAGACACCTCGGCGCTGGTGCTTAACGGGATCACCAGTCCGCCGAAGCGGACCGCGATGGTCAATGGCCGCACGTTTGAACCCGGCGAGGAGGGGGAGGTCAAACTGCCGAATGGCAGCAAGCTGTTGATCCAGTGCGCCGAGATCAAGGACGAGGCGGTGGTGATTGTCGTGGGCGGCGTGCGCAAGGAATTGCGTCTGCGGTTTGCCTTGTAACGCCTCCCACCCCCGGCGCTACCTGAGCAGCAGAAACGCGGCGGACAGGATGACGGTGGGCGCCAGCGCGCCCAGGAACAAGCCCAGCGGCGAGACGCCTTCGGGGAAATACCTGGCCAGGATGGACTGGCCCGCGGGGTTGGGGGCGTTGGCGATAACCGTCAGGCCGCCGCCGGCCACCGCCCCGGCGACGACGGCGTATTTCATTTCCGGAGAGAAGGTGGGCACCAGGCTCGAGAGATAGGTAATCGCGGCGTTGTCGTTGAATGCCGTGAGCGTCGCCGCGCCGAAGAAGAGCAACCGGTCGCTCAAGCCGCCGAGCACCGGAGCAATCCACCAGGCCTGCAGGCCGCCATGAATCACCAGGCCGGCCAGAAAGAACCCCACCAACAGCGCCGGCCGCAGCGCCAGCTCGTTCTGGTACGGCTCGGTGGCCCGCGTAAAAGCCAGATAAAAGAGGAAGCCGCCTATGAACAGGGCGGGGAAATGATTGTTCAGCACCGTCCACCCCAGGAAGAGCAGGTGAACGCTGGTCACCCACGCGGGAACCGAGAGGGGCAGACTCCGCGAGGCGGCCCCGCTGTCGCCATCCGCCGCCGAAACGCGAGCGGCCAGGGCATTGAACTCCCGGTGGAAACAGATGAAATAAAGGGCGTTGGCCACGACGATCCCGGCCAGGGCTTTGCAGCCGAAATGCTGGAACATGAAGAGCGAATCCCAATTCCATTTGCTCGATACCATCAGCACAGGCGGGGCGGCGAAATGGGTCAGGGTGCCGCCGACACTCACATTGACAAACAACAAGCCGAGCGTGGCGTAGGAGAGCATGCGGCTCGGCTGGCAATCATAGAACTTGCGGGCGAGCAGCAGCGCCGAGATCGTCATGGCTGCCGGCTCGGTTATGAGCGAGCCCAGAATCGGGCCGAGGGTAAGAATGGATAACCACCACGCCGCGGGGGTGCCGCGTCCGAGCCGGGCGACCACCGCCATCAGCTTCTCCGCCAGCAGCAGGATGGGGCGGCTGGCCGCAATGGTCATGATGACCACCACGAACATCGGCTCGGTGAAATTGAGCCCATGGCCGAGGTAGTCCCGCGCGGCGGGCCACCCTTCAAACAAAGTGATGGCCGCCAGCAACGGCAGCACCCAAATGCCAAACACGGCTTCCACCTCGCCAAAAAAATGAAACACCTCCGCCCGGAAGCTGACCTCGCGCCGGCCGGCGGCCTCGTTTGGGTTTTGACTCAGGCGGGCCAGTTTCTCCGCGTGCTCACGCTCGAACCGATGCGCCAGACGCAGAAACATCGGCGCGAGAAAGGTGTGAAGGATGGCGAGGAAAAAAAGCCCGGTGGCCACCAGATTAAAAGGGTCGGCCTCGACGCGGGACCAAAGGATTTGGCCCAGGCTGTTGTTTTCCGGAGGGGGATAACTGCTGAGGGGATGGGGGAACGACGACGGCGACTCCGGCGTTGAGGCGGCCGACCCGGTCCCGCCGGCCCAGGCCAGCAGGACCATCGCCAGGAACCACCACGCTCCGCCCCAGACTGCGCCGTGCTTCGTTCTCAATCTTGACATTTTTGTTCTATCGCCGGGCGTTGCCCTCCCCGCGGCCGGACACCGAGCCGGGGGCTTGTCCGATGGGCGCCACCCCAAAATACGCCACCCGCATCAACACCCCGACGGTCAGGAGCAACAGCAGCGTCGCCACCAGGGCGGCCGCGCGGCGGCCTTCGTTCGCGCCCGCGTCCCCGCCCCAGCTCATCACCGCCTGCGCAAGCAAAACAAAAGCCACCGGGGCAAGCGTGAGGAGCACCTGCGCTTTTTTCGCCTTGCCCGCCATCGCCCGGGCGCCCCACCAGACGCACAAGACCGCTCCCGCCACCCCGACGATCAGCGTCAGCTTTGCACCGGACGGTGCAAAATGAAAACCCACCCCGCTCAGCGCTGCCAGCACCGCGCTGTAGCCCCATAACATCCAACCGATCCCTCGATTCATTGGTCAACCTTTCGCTTTGGACTGCCCGCCACCAGCGAACGCGGCAACGGAAAGACTGGCGCGCAAACCAACACTTTGGCCGCTCGCGACGCCGCCCTTACCACGTTCTGATTGCCGACGGGCAATTCAGTTCAGCAGATGGCGGCCCGACCATCCAGGTTGACCTTCGACGACTCGCGCCGACGAACCCTTTCAGTTCGCAGCCGGTGATCCCGGCCACAGGGTCAGTCTCCCCGACAAGGGTTCCGGTGTCAATGTTCTCCCGTCCCAATTGGGTCCGCAGGCCCAAGAGGGACGTTGCCGCCGGAGCCGTTCTGCGGCATGTTACGGATGGATGCGGGCGCGATTCTCCAAGCCCGCCACCATGAAAAACGACGCATCTGACCGGGCAAACGGCTTGACGCGACTGGCTCGAGGGTGGAAGGGCTGGCTGGGCGTCGGCGCGGCGGAAAAACGCGTCGCGGGCCAGGAACCTTCCATCGCCTCCGAGCCGGGGATTTGTCAGTTGAGTGAGGAGGGGCGAAGGCATCTGCTTGCCCTGGCGCGGCGTTCAATCTTAAGCGCCGCGGCAAACTCACCGCAGAACCCGCCCGCGGACACCGAACTTGCGCCGGAGCTGGCAGCCAGGCGGGCGTGTTTTGTAACGTTGACCTGCGACGGCGCGCTGCGGGGGTGCGTGGGGAATCTTTCGGCCGATTGTTCGCTCGCCGCAGCAGTCTGGCGCAACGCGGCCAAAGCGGCGTTCAACGATCCGCGCTTCCCGCCCGTGACACTGGAGGAAGTGGATCGGCTCCGCATCGAAATCAGCGTGCTGACCGAGCCACGGGTGCTGCGGTTTAACTCGCCGGACGAGTTGATCGCCCGGCTCCGACCGGGAATAGACGGGGTGGTGCTGCGGGTCGGACCCCGGGTGGCCACGCTGCTGCCGCAGGTCTGGACCCAACTTCCCGCCCCACGCGACTTTCTCCGGTGTTTGTCAAGAAAAGCCGGCTGTGGCGACCTCGGCTGGCAGGAGCCCGATGCCGTGGTCTCGGTTTACCAGGTGGAACACTTTGCGGAGCCGGAGCGCGGGCGCGCGTAGCCCCTCCCTTCCCGTTGCGCAAGCAACCGGACCGCCACCTCACAGAGCCGCTCAAGCTTCCCGTCGCCCTGCCGCTACTCGTTGATGCCCCAATGCTGGTAGGGGCTGGGACCCTGGTCCAGGATTTGCCCCAGGAGCGGCGTCACCAGCGTCGCCCGCCGCGCCAAGTCCTCCCCATAGGCCGCGTCCAGCTCCAAGTCGAGCTGGCGCTGCCGGGCCGTGAACTCCATTCGCGCCCTTCGCGCCACCGCCCGCAGGTATTCCTCAACCTCCCGGCTTGCGCCGGCCATTCCGCTGGAGGACAGAATGAGCCCGACCAGCGCCCCCGGTCCCGCCGCCCGGCGCGGAAGCCACGCGTCCACCCAGACATAAAATGGGATGGGCAGTTCTGGCGCGGCACGCAGGGCCACCACCACCACGTCAGCCGTGGCACTCTTCGCAACCGCCTCGGAGAGCGCCTGCGGTTGCGAGAGCTGACCGGTCTGCCAGGAACTGGTCTCGACGTTGCCCTTGCCGACAAGCATTCCCACCTCGTCCCACGTTTCCACCGCCCACTGGCGCGTGGCCTTGTCCTCGTAAACGAGAACTCCCCTTAACACATTGGAAGCGGCAGGACTGCCGACGGAGGAAGGCCTCTGCTCGCGCCACCACCGCTCCATGAAGCTGAGCTCCTCTGGTCTTGCATCTGCCGAAGTCATGGAAGGAACCTCCGGCCCTCAGAGCCAAGGCGCCAGTCGGGGAAAAGACCCGACGCGTGTCGGGAAAATTACGGACACGCCGCCAACGACTCAGCCTTTGGGGAGTTGAGGAAGCGGGCGGGTTTCTTCCAGCCACCCCTGCCGCAGCGCGTAGTGGACGATATCGGTACGGCTGCGCAGCCCGAGCTTTTCCGCGATGCGTACGCGATACGTTTCCACCGTCTTGGTGCTCAGCCCCAACTCGGCAGCCGCCTCTTTGTTGCTGTAGCCCCAGGCCAGCAGGATGAGGACCTCCTTTTCGCGCCGGCTTAATTCCGCCATACCGGCAGGGAAAGGATGGCCGGTGGGTTTATTGCTATTGATCAGGGCTTTGCCGGCCAGAGTCGGGTCGAAGTAGAATCCGCCTTGAGCGACGGTGCGGATGGCGCGAAGCAAGTCTTCGCCAGCCGAGCGTTTGAGGACGTAACCGGCGGCGCCGGCTTTGCACACTTGGAGGAGGTATTTTTCGTCGTCGTACATGGTCAGCACCAGGATTCGGCTGGCGGGGTGCTCGGCTTTCAGAAGGAGGGTGGCTTGAAGGCCGTTGAGTTCGGGCATGGCAAGGTCCATGACGACCACGTCGGGATGGAGGTGGCGGGCCTGCGCGAGCACTTCACGGCCGGTGCCGGCTTCGCCCGCGACATGCATGTCGGGCTGGGAGCTGATCAGCAGACGCAGTCCCTCCCGGACGATCTTGTGGTCGTCGGCGAGGAGAACCTCGAGTTTTTTCATCATGCGCCAGCCGGAATCCCGGCCCAAAGGGGGGCGGGCTCAACATATTGTTAACGGCAGCCCCACGCCGTCAAGCAGGCGGTTTCCTGGGAGAACCCAGTTTTGCCTGCTGGTCTTCAATACCCAGCAGGAATAATCTTCGGCGGGCTGCAAAGGCCTGGGGGGAATCGGGGTGCTCCCGGACCAGGCGTTCGAGGTACTGGCGGCCGGTGGCGCGATCCTGTCGGTAACGGAGGTGCCAGGCGGCGGCCAGGCTGAGCCATTGAGCCCTCTTTGCGTCGGACTGGTCAGGCAGCGTCAGGAGGAGCTCCAATTGGTCGAGGGCGTCATCCACTTGGTTCAAGTGCTCGGCCAGGAGTCTGGCCAGGCGCTCGCGCGGCTCGGTTTGGTTGGGGTCTTTCCTGAGCCGCTCGACGCATTCCCGGGCCGCCGCCGCCGCCGCCTCGGCGTCTGACTGATGGCCGGAAACTGGATCGCTGTCCAGGGAATCTCCCAGCGCAGGCAGCGGGATCGTCGCTGCGGTTTGCTGGCGGCGAAGTTCCTCGGCGGTGTCGGGGAGCTGCTGCATTCGGAGTTGCGCCATGCGGGCCAGGTGAGTGCCCGGAAGCCGGTCCCGGATCATTTGCAGCGCCCGTTTCGCCGGTTCCGGGTCGCCGCCGATACGCAAATGCCAGTCCGCCAGCCGGTGCAGCGCCACCGAGAGTTGAGAGGGAGTCGTTCTCGGTTGCTCGCAGATGTCCAGAATGGTTTGTTCGGCTTGCGGAAGGTCCCGGAAATGGTTCGCATACAGCTCCGCGAGCATCATCCAGCCCTCAAAATCATCCTCGCACTTCTCGAGTTCGCGGATGATTTCCCATTCAGCCTCGTCGTATTTGCCGAACTTCATGCGGGCGATGGCCCGGGCGTACATGGGCGGAGCTTTTTTCGGGGTTAGAATGGACGGGGCGTATCCGGCCAGGGGGATCAGCACCACCAACGCGGCCAGACCAAGGTTGGCCCAACCGCCGAGGATAAGCACCACAGCGGCCGGCAGCGCCAAACCCAGCCCGCAAGTGAGGCATAAGCCTTTGAAATCAGCCCACATATCTCCTTCCAAATCCCGAGCCATCCGGGTTAGGGCCCAAATAAGGGTGGCGGCCGTCCAGTAGGTGGCCAGCACATAAAAACCGACCGCCCCAGTGCTAATCCAAGCCGAAAGCCAATTCCCAGTGTTCTGGGCGGCTTGTACTTGCGGCATAAAAGGTTGCAGCTTCCAGGAGATCCCGAAGTTCAACAAAACCCAAAACAGCCAGGGCACTACCAGGCCTTTCACCAGCCATCCCGCCATCCATCGAACTAATTGCCGTTGTGGGGCTTGTGGGTTCAAGCGGCAGACAAGGACCGTGCCGGCCACGACAGCAAGTCCGCCCAGGAAACCCAGGCAAATCAAGAGTGCGATGGCCTTGGACATAAAAGCGCCTGAGGGCCGGTTGCGGCTTGGGCATTTATAGGATTTAGGCCCTGAGAAGGCATTGGACGGGAAATCGAAAAATTAAAAAAATAAAGCTTGACTCGCCGCGTAATCTAGGTTTAATGGGAGTAGTTCAGAACAAATGTAAATTGGTAAATCTATGAAGGCCACATCTAACGCAACCTTGGCAAGAAAATTTTCCATTGCGCTGCTGGCAGGCGCGCTGAGCATCAACGGGGCTCTGGCCACAACGACGATCTTCAATTTGGTGGACGGCAACTCGACCGCCGACATCAACGTGGGCAGCACCGCCGGGATGTTCAACTGGACGGTGGACGGCACCGACCAGCTCGTGCAGCAGTGGTTTGCCTATCGTGTCGGTTCCACAGGAGACGAAATTCCCATCAACTATCTGCCCCTGATTTCCGCCGTTCAGACCGGAGGGAACCAGTTGACGTCTATTTACGGCTCGCCAAACGCCTTCACGATTCGGCTGGACTATGTGCTCAATGGCCAGGGCAGCGGCATGGCCAGCATCAATGAGAGCATCTCCATCAACAATCACGGAGGGTCGCCGCTGGATATTCATTTCTTCCAGTATTCCGACTTCGACATCATGGGCACTCCCGGCAATGATGTCGGCGCTCTGGGCAAGAGCGGTGGATTGTTCAATTATGCCACCCAGGGCGACGGCTCGCTCCTGAGCCCGTTCTTCAGTGAAACGGTTTTGACCCCGGGCGCAAACCACGGCGAAATCGCTTTCTATCCCAGCATCATCTCCCGGCTGGGCAACGGCTCGCCCGACACGCTCCTGGATATCGCCGGACCGCTGGGCCCGGGCGACATCACTTGGGCGTTCCAATGGGACTTCGAGATTGCCCCTGGCGGCAGCGAGCTGATCAGCAAAGTGAAGTACCTGACCGTTCCCGAGCCTTCCTCTTTGGCCTTGGTATCGCTTGGCCTGGCGGCTCTGCTGGCCCGGCGTCGCCGCGCCTGATAGTTTTACCCAGTTCTGAATCAAAGGCCGGTTAAACGCCGGCCTTTTTTTTTGCTTTCGGTACGCCGGCGCGGCGCCTGGACTGACGGCTTCGCGCGGGGTGCCGGTTTGCGACCTCGCGCCTTGAGTCCTTCCAGGGCCAGCTCGATGACAAAACCAAAACGGTTGTGGGCCATGCCGGCTTGGTCCGCAAGCCGGGTCAGTTTTTGATGCAGCTCCCGATTGACGTAGCCGCCGAGATAAACTTTGTCCTTTGATCGTTGATTTGGCATTGGAATTTGGCCGCGGCCGGGGGTTGTCCCCCCCTCTTTCCAGTCGGCAGGCGCGCGCTGGGCGCTAGACAGTATTCTTAATCATCTGCCGCTTTGCCGACCCATTGGCCGTTTTGTTCGCATTGCGACGGCAGAGTAGGGCCAGACCGGGGGCTGACGCAAGCCGGGAGCGCCCGGCATCCCATTGCAAATCCGGTTCGATCCGCGGCTTTGGCTTGCGTCGAGGGAAGGAATTGCCTACAAGCAACGGTGCCCTGCGGCCGGCTGGAGGAGTGTTCTGGCAGATGCGCGCAGCGCTCAAACGCGTTCAATAACTCGAGAATCTGGCTATGGCATCAGCAACTCAAACCCAAACGCCGCCCCAAATGCAGACGCTGCCGGGAGATGAAGTCCGGCAGATCATGTGGCGGTTCAGCGACCGTTACGACCTCGCCATGCTGGTGCAGTCGGCGCGGACCGTCGCGCGCGGGCCGGTGGCGCGGCTGGTCGCCGAGGGAGGGCGCAATTCGCACGAATGGACCCCCGAAAAGGCCAGCCTGCTCCGTGCGTTTGACGAAAGCGGCATCACGGCCGCGTTCCTGGACCCGGAATTCGGCGGCTTCCTCGAAGGCCCGAAGAACCTGGCGCTGGCGCTGGCGGCTTTTGAGCTGGCGTGGGTGGACGCGGGAGCGGCAACCTGCAGCCTGGCGGGCAATCTGGGCCTGGCGCCGATTCATGAACGGGGCACGCCCGAGCAGCGGAAACATTACATGAGCCTGGCGGCTCCGCCCAAACCGGGAGAGCAACGCCGTCAGATTCGCGCCGCCTTCGCCCTGACCGAGCCCCTCCCGTTTGTCGGCGTCGAGACCGGGATGCTCAGCGGCAAGGTGCGCGTGGCGGAGTGGGCTCCCGGACGGGAGCCGATCCTGCAGGTGGAGAAGCGAGGCCGGTTTATCACCAACATGGGCTTTGCCGATGTGGTCACGGTGGCGGTGGACTCGGACGATCCGCGGCTCAAAGGCAGTTGCATGGTCATCCTCGAGGAAACCGACCCGGGCACGTTTGACCGCGGAGTTCCCACCAAGAAACTGGTGCACCAGCTCAGCTCGACCAACGATCCGGTCTTTTCCCAAAAAGTCCCCGCCAGCCGCATCATTGGCGGCTACACCGTGCGCGATGGAGTCATTATCCCCAATTATTCCCACGGCGAAATCATCGAAGCCGTGTTCCGCCGCACCCGTGTGACGGTCGGCCTGATGACCGCCGCGAAATTGCTCTCGGCGGTTGAGCCGGTGATTCTCTACCAGCGCCGCCGGTTCCGCGGAGGCGAAGGGGCCCCCGGCACGCCGCGTTACGAGCTCGGCCTGCAACAGAAGGAGGATGTTCTGCACCGCCTGGTGGACATTTGGGCCGCCGGCGAAGCCAGCGCCTCGCTCGGGTTCGCTGCCGCCCGCCTCTTTGACGAGCTGGACCCGCTGGAAAAACAGAAAGACCAGTTCCTGGCTCAGAAGGGCCTGACCGGCCGCGCGGCACTCAAAGCCGTGGCCGCGGTCCACACCGACGCCCTCGAGCTGCTGGCCTTGAGCGGAAAGCCTGAAGGCCGGCGCGACGAGGCCCGCATCACCGCGTTGCGTTCCCAGCCGCTGGTTAATTTCGTCATTCAAGATGCCCTGGCCAACGTGCTTTGCCCCGCCTGCAAGCTCTGGAACACCGGCCACGGCGCCAACATGATGCGCGAAGCCGTCAGCCTCATGGGCGGTTATGGCGTCACCGAAGACTGCCCCGGCTTCCTTGGCCAGAAATGGATGGATGCGCAACTCGAGGCAACCTACGAAGGACCCGAGGCCGTCCAGCGTCTGCAGCTTTCGATCACCATGACCAATGAGCTGTTTCTCGCCCAGTTCCAGCAATGGATCGCCGAGATGCGGCGGCTGGCCGCCGAGAAGCCGGGCACCGGCGCGTGCACGCTGGCCACCGCCATGCGGCTATGGCTCTGGACCCTGCAGCATGTCCAAAAAGCCACGGACGCCGACGGGGCCAAACTCTATCACAAGAGCCGGCAGGGCGTTACCTTTCCGCTGGCCGATGCGCTCTGCTGGCTGCTGGCGGCGCGGCAGTTCATCCTCGACGTCCTCGAGTTGGAACAAAAAGGTCCAGCGAACCCTGTCCTGGCCGAGGGCCTGCCCGGCTTTGTCAGTTTCTTCACGGACCTTTGCCATGTTCAAAGCGCCCGAGCGGCGGGTGAAGTCGGGCGGATCTGCGCCGAACTTGTCCACGGCTACAACCGGCATCCGGCGTGGGATGCCGCCAGTTGCCAGGGCTGTTATGGAGCCGAGGAGCTTCAATCGTTGGAGGGCATCATCCCCGGGATTGACGGCTCGGCTCGGGCCTACGCGGATGTGGTCGAGCAGAATGCGTCGCATCCGGCCAAGGCCGGCCCTTGCGTCAGCCTCAGCGGCCTCGAGCCGTTCGTCCGGCTGCGCGCAAAGCTGGATAGCTGCCTGACAGGGTGCCGGCTGGCCAAAGACCGGGCCGCCGAAGCCCTCACTCGCGTCATGACCCGCGAGGCGCTGGATTACCCGGTGTAATCGCCAGGACCGCCGCGCGGTCTTCATGCTGCTCATGGATACGCTCGAACAAAGTCCCGCCACCGCCGGAGTGGAACGCGCCAAAATGGACGTTGACATTGTCTGTGTGGGATTCGGTCCGGCCACCGCCGGCTTTCTGCACACGCTGGCGGGGCAACTGGTGAATGCGGACGGCACGCCGGCGCTGCCCAGTGCCGTAATGCCCGGCATGCCGGCGCAGGTGCTCTGCTACGAACGGGCTGACGACATTGGTTTTGGCGTCTCCGGTGTCGTCACCCGCGCGCGCGGCTTGCGCGCAAGTTTCCCGGACCTCGACCCCGCCCAGATTCCGATGGGAACCAAGGTCAGCGAGGAGAAGGTGGTCTATCTCCTGGACCCCATCGGCGCGAGCCGCCGCCCCCCCATGCTCCGGGCTGCAGATGCCTTTGTGCGGGCCTTCAGTGGTTTGCTGGGCTGCCAGCATGACGCCGTGGAACTGCCGTGGATTCCGGAGTTTCTCCGCAAAGACGACGGCTGGCTTTTGTCCATGGGCCAGTTCATGCAATGGGTCGGGGCGCGCATCCAGGAAAAGGGCACCGTCCAGATTTGGCCGGGCACGCCCGTGGCCCAGGCGTTGGTCGAGGGCGACCGTGTCACCGGCGTCCGCCTCCTGGACCAGGGGGTGGACAAGCAAGGGCGGCCGGGCGAGGGATTCATGCCGGGCATGGACATCCAGGCGGCGCTCACCGTGGTGAGCGACGGTCCGGTTGGAACCATCGGCCAGCAACTGGACGACCTCTTCGGCCTGCCGGCCGGGCATCATACTCGCGACTGGGCGGTGGGCATGAAATTCGTCGTGGATTTGCCCGAACACTCAACGCTTAAACCGGGGACGGTCCTCCACACGTTCGGGTTCCCCGAACCGGAAATCTTCGGGTTCCTCTACGTCCACCCCGACCGCGTGGCGTCCCTCGGGGTTTTTGTCCCGTCCTGGTTCGACAGCCCGGTGCGGACCACCTACCGCTACCTGCAGCATTGGATGCTCCATCCCTACCTGTGGCGGCACCTGAAAGGCGGCAAACTGCGTTCCTGGGGCGCCAAGACGCTCGGCGAATCCGGCAAACGCGGCGAACCGCACCTGGCCGGAAATGGCTATGCCCGCATCGGCGAAGGCAGCGGCACGACCAACGTGCTGACCGGCTCGGGCGTGGATGAAGCCTGGACCAGCGGCGTGCAATTGGCCGAAAGCGTCGTCGAGTTGCTCAAAGCCGGCAAGCCGTTCACTCGCGAAAACCTCGAGGCGACCTACCTCAAGCGGCGGCGGGAAAGCTGGCTCGAGGCCGAGGCCCGGATTGCGGAAAAGTCGCGGGATGGTTTCCAAAAGGGATTTGTCCGGGGGATGATCGGCATGGCGTTGAGCGGTCTGACCAAGGGCCGTCTGGCCCTGGCGGGGGAACCCAAGGCGCCCTGGCAAAGGATTCCAACGATAGAGGAATACTACCGGGGGCGGGTGGCTCCGCAGGAGATCGCGCGGTTGCGCAAGGAATGCCGCATCAAGGGGACCTCCCTTCACAGCGCGCTCATGCACGCCGTGGGCTGGCCGGCTATTCCGTATGACGGCCAACTGCTGGTTTCCCACCAGGACGCCCTCCTGCTCGGCGGCAAAGTCCAGGCGCCGCCCGGCTACGCCGATCATGTGGTTTTTCTCTACCCCGAGTTGTGCGCAAAATGCGGCACTCGAATCTGCATCGAGCTGTGCTCGGGCCAGGCGATTGCGCCCGGCCCCGGCAACGTGCCCAGTTTCGACCGCGAAAAATGCGTGCATTGCGGCGCGTGCTTGTGGAATTGCGAACAACCCATCGCCGGCAGGCCCGACCGAACCAACATCGCGTTCCGAGCCGGCACCGGCGGCCTGCACTCGGCCGAGAATTGAACGGTAGGCTTCCGTTTCGTTCCAGGACGCCCCCCTATCCGCATTTTACCCGTGCGCGCGTCAGTAATCACCCGAGTTGTGTTGGGAGTGAAAAATTGTTATTTGCTTTACTGAAGATTGGATTGACCGGAGCAGCAAGCTGTGAGTGAATGAGGCAGCGTTGACAGCGCCCGGCAGCAGTGATTTTTCCCGTCAGCCGATCATCGGACGGTGGCCTGTATTTGGACGCCCGAATCGCGAGGCTCGCGACCGGAGACTGAGGGCGGAAGCGGCGGCAAGTGCCAGGCACCCCGCGACTGAGTGTAACATGAAAACGTTGTTGGTGCTCGCCAATCACCCGGAGTTGCCCGAGGCGATCCGGGCAGCGTTGAGCCGCGAACACTACCGGATTCTGCACCGGATCTCGGCCGAGGAAGCCGAGCCGCTGCTGGTGCACGGCATGGCCGACGCCTGTATTTTGGACCTCGACCCCCTGGGCGTGCAGGGAATCTGGTTCGTGGAAAAAATCCGCCGCCACGCCCCCAACATTCCCGTCATCCTCTTCTCCGGCGCCAAAAACTGGGATTGGGAGGAGGAAGCTTATCTGCAGGGCGTGAACCATGTGTTGGCCAAGCCGGTCCGGCCCCGCATGCTTACGGCTCTCTTGGAACGGTTGTGGCAGTCCCCCGCCGGCGCCCCAACGGCCCCCGCCCCGCCCCCGCCGGTCCCGGCCGCCCCGGCCGCAGCCGAGGCTTCAGGCGTTCCCTCCGCCGGCGCGCCGCAGACCCTGGCCGTGCTGCGCAATTTTTCGGCCATCCTCACTCATTCGCTCAATGCCGAAGGCATGTTGAAGCAGTTCCTGCTGCAATTGCGGGAAATCCTCAGCGTCAACCGGGCGGCCATCTTCCTGCGCCCGGCGCAGGCCGCCTTCGGGACCGGCGCGGCGCCCGAAAACCGCCGGCTGCGGGCGGCGTCAGCGGTTGGGATTGCCTCGGGACTGTTGCAGCATTTCGAACTGAACCTGGACTCGGGCATCGGCGGCCGGGTATCCCGAACCGGCCGCATTCTGCGGCGCACCACCGAGGAAGCGCGCCACGATATCGAAGCGCAGAAGGAATTTGAGCTGCTCGGCGTGCAGGTCGCCGTGCCGGTCCTGGACCGCGAGACGGTCATCGGCGTGGCGGTGTTTGACGGGCGGGTGACCGGCGAGCCGTTGGTCAACTCGGAGCTGGAGCTGATTTTCCACCTGCTTGAACAGTTGGGTCTCGCGATTCGGAATATCTGGCTCCACGACCAACTGGCCGGCAACCATCAACTGCTGGCGGACATCCTGCGCGAGCTGAGCAGCGCCTGCGTGGTCGTCAGCCGCGACCTCACCGTCCTGCACGCCAACAAAACCGCGCGCCGGACGCTGCTGCGGGGCGACCGCCGCGGCGCGGAGCTCGAATTCACCGACCTGCCCCAGACTCTTGGCTCCAAGGTCTATCAGGTCCTCAAGACCGGCTGCGCCGTCACCAGCATCCGTTATGAGCCCGAGGACGCGCCGGGAACAGCCTTTAATGTAAGCGTGGTGCCGTTCCAACGGGATGCAACGGGACTGCCGGGGTCCGCTTTGCTCATGATGGAGGACTTGTCCCAGAGCGAGCAGTTGCGCCGCCTCGAGGTCGAAGCCGCCAACCTGCGGCTGGTCAAAGCCATGGCCGACCGCCTCACGCACGAGATCGGCAACGCCATGGTTCCGCTCTCCGCTCACCAACAGCTCCTGGCCGACCGCTGGCGTGACCCGGACTTCCGGCTGACGCTCGACAACGCCCTGGCCGAAGGTGTGAAGCGCGTTAACCGGCTGATCAACCAAATGCGTTTCCTGGCCCGGGACTCCCTTGCCACCGAGGATTCCTTCCCGCTGGCGCCCCTCCTCGAGGAGGCTTACCAGGATGCCTGCAAATTCCAGCCTGCCAAGGCTTCCCAGCTTCGCTGTGACAGCAACGCCGGAACGGTCACCCTCACCGGCGATCGCGCCGCGCTGAAGCAGGCGCTGACGGAAGTCATGCTCAACGCCCTGCAAGCCAATCCCGCCGAACCCAAGGTGACGGTTCATCTGAAAGCCGAGGCCAACGGCCATGGGCTGCCCGCCGTCCAGATCGAAATCCAGGATAACGGCCCCGGCTTCACGCCCGAGGCGGCCAGCCAGGCGGACCGGCCCTTCTTCACCCAGCGCAACGTGGGTTTGGGGCTGGGCCTGACCGTCTGCCGCCGCATCCTGGAAACCCATCGGGGCCGGCTCGAGATCGTGCCCTCCGCCGCCGGACAAAGCGGCCTGGTGCGGATTCACCTGCCGCTGTCACCCGCCATCACTGTCAAGACGGCATAGCCTCCCCGCCTGCCGCTCCAGATGTCAGCCAGGCTGAATGCTTAGACCCGCCCGCGCGCGAGGTCTCGCGGCCACCGCGGCAAGAGATCTGCCGGGCCGCCTATTTCCCGCGCGGCGGGAAATTCAGATACTGGCGGGCGTTCTCGTAGCAGATATTGCGGATCATCGGGCCGACGAGGGCTTCGTCGTCCGGGATCAGGCCGTTCTCGATGTCCTGGCCGATCAGGTTGCAAAGCGTGCGCCGGAAATACTCGTGGCGCGGGTAGGACATAAACGAGCGGGAATCGGTGATCATCCCCACAAACCGCGACAGCAACCCGAGATTGGAGAGGGCGTTCATCTGCCATTCCATGCCTTCCTTTTGGTCCAGGAACCACCAGCCTGAACCGAGCTGGATTTTGCCCGGAATGGTGCCGTCCTGGAAATTGCCCAGCATTGTCGCGAACACGTAATTATCCGCCGGGTTCAGGTTGTACAGGATGGTCTTGGGCAGCGCGTTTTCCTGGTCGAGGCGGTTCAAGTAGGCGGACAAGGCCACCGCCTGGGGAAAATCCCCAATCGAATCAAATCCAGTGTCCGGTCCCAGCGCGGCCAGCAAGCGCGAGTTGTTGTTGCGCAGCGCCCCCAGGTGAAGCTGCTTCACCCACCCCTTTTCCGCATCGAGGCGGCCGAAGAACAGCATCATGTAACTGGCGAACTGCGCGTGTTCGGCCGGGGAGACGGCCTTGCCCTGGCGCGCCTTGGCAAAGATGGCCGCGGCGGCCTTGTCAGTGGGGAAGTCGGCGTAGCAATGGATCAGGCCGTGATCCGACAGGCGGCAGCCGTGCGCGTGGAAAAAGTCGTGTCGCGCCTTCAGCGCCGCGAGGAAGGCCTCGAGGTTTCGGATGTCCTTGTTGGCCGCAGCCTCGAGCGCCTTGAGCCAGGCGCCGAAGGCCTTGGGCTGGTTCACCGTCAGCGCCTTGTCGGGCCGAAACGCCGGCAGCACCTGCGTTTTGAAAGCCGCGGCGGCCAGCTTGCGGTGATAGTTGAGATCGTCCACCGGATCGTCCGTGGTGCAGACATGAGTCACCTTGAATTTGCGGCAAATGCCCTGCGCGGTGAGGTCTCCGCCCGCAAGGAGGGCGTTGGCTTTCTTCCAGATGCGCGCGGCGTTGTGTTCGTTCAACAGTTCGTTGATGCCGAAGTAGCGTTTCAACTCAAGGTGGGTCCAGTGGTAAAGGGGATTGCGCAGCGTGTGCGGCACCGTGGCCGCCCAGGCCTGGAATTTCTCCCAGGGCGTGGCTGACCCGGTGCAAAACCGCTCGGCCACGCCATTGGACCGCATGGCCCGCCACTTGTAGTGGTCGCCTTCCAGCCAGATTTCAAAAAGGTTGTTGAACCGCCGGTTTTCCGCCAGGTCTTTGGGTGGCAAATGGCAGTGGTAATCGAAAATCGGCTGATCCTCCGCATATTCATGATACAGCCGCCGGGCTTTTCGAGTTTGAAGGAGGAAATCTTCGTGGATGAATTTCATAGGGATTTGGATCTGTGGTTTGCGAGTCAGGACGGGTTTCAGGCGCGGCCCAGGAACAGCGGTCTGAGGTGCCGCTCGTAGAGATTCTCCGTCACGTTCCGGGCCACGACCGCCTCATGGCGTTTGAGCGCATCCAGGTAGCGGGTGCCCATCTTGGCGGCGATTTTATAGCCCACATGCAGCAACTGGCGCAAATGGGGGTTGTAGGCCGGGTCTCGCGGATTGTGACGGAGCGCGGAAACAAACTGCGCCGAGGTCCAGCCGCTGACCGTCCGGGCGGAGGGCAGTTTTTTCGGGTCAATATCAATCACGGTCGCGTAGGGGGCGCACAATTCCTCGACGTGCTCCAGTGCGCCGGCATAAATCTCCTTGGCCAGCTCCAGGCCGTCTCCGCCCGCTTCGGCCAGCCCGATGACTTCCTCCAGCCACGTGGTGCCCGCCGTCTTGATGTGCAAGCCGGCGCCGAACCGGGCCAGGGCGCGGCGGATGGGCCCATACAGCGAGAATTTGTCGCTGCCGGAATGCACACTAAGCTTGAGCGTGTCGGGCAGGCCGTAGCGGCGCACGGCAAACGCGATAACCGCCAGGTCGTCGCTGAACTCCTTCTCGAACTGCGCCAGGTCGCCCACGTAATCCACCCCCTTGTTGAAGCGGCCGGTGAACTTCGGCGCGATGGTCTGCAGCGGGATTTGCTCGTCCGCCAGCGCGGCCAGAATGATCAGCAATTCGGGCGGCGTTTGCGGACTGTCGGTCTCGTCCATCGAAACCTCGGTGATGAAGGCGCCCTCGCCCTTGGCCTGGATGATATGACGATAGATTTTGCCCGCCTCCTGAACAGCCAACAGATACTTGGCGGCAATCCGTTCCACGTCGGCGGCGGAGCACCGGAAGGGCCGGTCAATGCCGGGAATGGAGATCTCGCCGGCCAGTTCCGGATGGCGCGAGACAAACCCGCGCAGCGCGTCGGCCGGCGCCGGCTTCCCAATCCAATCCGCCACATCAATGGTGTAAAAATCCGAATGCGGCAGGAACCGGTCCACCGTCTCCAGCCGGATATGGTCGGCATCCACATGGTACGGCCGGGTCCACCCCAAAGCCTGAACCGCCGCCGCGGCGGCTGCGCGCGTGCTGGCCGGCTCCGAGCCGATGATCAAATGCTCGCGATTGGATTTGTTCCACACCGGGACAACCTCGACTCCCTGCTCGACCGCCATCTGACAGGCTCGCAGTTGCGCCCGGGCCTGGTGTGCAAAACGGTCGCCCACCCCGACCGAGTATTTCTCTATCTTCAGCAAACTCGCCATAATCTGGTCCTTTCAACTCTTGCGGCGGCGCTTCCGGACGGCGCGCGCCGCCACTCGTTTTGGCCCTAGATATAACGCATCGGGCGAGCTTTGCAGCAGAAATCGAAAAACAAAACGATATTGAAAAACAGGCCGGGGGGCGGCCGCGGTGGACTGTCACCCGTTGCGCCCAGCGGGACTCGGAGTGGGGTTTGGTTGCCTCGCGCCGTGGTCCGGCAAGCCAGGGACCGGCGCAAGCGCCGCCGCGCGCCGGCAAATTCCCAACATTGCGTTGAAATCGCGCTGAGGAAGAGGTAACACTCCGCAAGGATTCTTTATGAACACAGTGTTTTGTCTCCTCGCGGCAACGACTTTGGCCTGCGTCGCAGTTGGCGCGCAGGAATGGTCGGTCACTTCACCCAATGGCCAAATCAAGCTCTCGGTTCAGCTTGCGTTGCGCGAGGCGGCGCCTCCCTATCCCGTGGGCCACGGGTTGTCTTATCGCGTGGAACAGGGCGCGGTGGGCAGCCGCGTCGCGGTGGTGGGGGATTCGCCGCTGGGTCTGGCCTTGCGGGGACAGCAGTTCGTGACCGGCCTGCGATTTGATACCGCGCAACCCGTGCGGCCGCTGGAGGAGGCTTATGAAATGCCGCATGGGAAGCGGCGTCAGTGCCGCAACCGCGCCAACCAGCTCACGCTTGGTTTCCGCAACGCCGCCGGGCTGCCGCTCGAACTGGACTTGCGGGCGTACGACGACGGCGTGGCCTTCCGCTATCGCCTGCGCCAGCCGGATGCGGGGAGCAGGGACTGGGCCGCCGCGGAGATGGAGCGGGAGGGGACGGGCTTTGCCGTACCCGCCGGGGCAAAGTGGTGGCTGGCGCCCAGCGACAAGGCCACCACCTACTCGCCGGCCTACGAGACCTATTACGAAAACGGCATTTCAAGCGATACGCCCGCGTCGTTGGGTCTGGGCTGGTCTTTTCCCGCGTTGTTCCAGACCCCGGAAGGGCGCTGGGGCCTGATCACCGAGGCGGACGTGGGAACCAACTACTGTGCCACGCGGCTTTCGTCGCGCGCGACCAACGGAGTGTACTTTGTTGAATGGCCCGATCCGGCGGAAGGGAATGGCACAGGTTCAGTCCGGCCGGTTTCGTCCATTCCGTGGGAGATGCCCTGGCGGGTGATCGTCCTCGGCGCCTCGCTCGGGACGATTGTCGAATCCACACTGGTGCAGGATGTCTGCCCGCCCTCGCAGGTGAAGGACGCAGGCTGGATCAAGCCCGGCCGGGTGGCGTGGAGCTGGTGGTCGGACAATCCCAGCCCCCAAGACGGCGCCAAGCAGAAGCAGTTTGTGGATTTGGCGGCTGAGATGGGCTGGGAATACGTGCTCGTGGACGCGAACTGGGACATCATGGACAACGGGAATATCCACGAGGTGATCCGCTACGCGACCTCGAAGGGGATTGGTGTGTTGTTGTGGTACAATTCCGGCGGGCCGCACAATGTGGTGACCGAAAAGCCGCGCGACACCCTCACCTACAAGCCGGTGCGCCGCCACGAATTGGAGTTGCTCAAGAAGTGGGGGGTCAAAGGCATCAAGGTGGATTTCTTCCAGAGTGACAAACAGAATGTCATTGGACTCTACCATGACATTCTGCGGGATGCGGCTGAACATCAAATCATGGTGAATTTCCACGGGTGCACGCTGCCGCGGGGGTGGGAACGCACCTGGCCGCACCTGATGGCCATGGAAGCGGTGCGCGGCGAGGAGTGCTACATCTTTGATCCCCGGTATCCGGAGATGGCGCCCGGCCAAAACACCATCACGCCCTTCACCCGCAACGCCGTCGGGCCGATGGATTACACGCCCACCGCGTTCTCGGACAACCGTTACCCGCATCGCACCACCGCCGCCCACGAGCTGGCGCTGGCGGTTTTGTTCGAGTCCGGCTGGGTCCACTTCGCCGATAAAGCCGAGGCTTACCTGGGCCTGCCGGCCGAGCCAAAGAACTTCTTAAAGCAAGTGCCGGTGGCATGGGACGACACTCGATTCGTCGCCGGTTATCCGGGGCAGTTCGCCATTCTCGCCCGCCGCAAAGGGGATACCTGGTATTTCGCGGGCGTAAACGGACAAGGCCAGGCGCGCGAGGAACAAATCCAACCGGGCGCCTGGCTTCGGGCCGGAACCTATGAACTGGCCAGCATCGGCGATGGCGCGGACGCGCGGAGTTTCGACAGCACGACCCGCCGGCTTGAAGCCGGCCAGTCATTCTCCATGAAAATGCTCCCCTACGGCGGGTTTGTGGCAACGCTGAAACCGGTGAGGTGAGTTTTGCTCGCGCGCTTGGGAAGCGTTCCCGCCTCCTTCGCGTCCGCTGAGTTGACGCCGCTCCGTTTTCCCCTTCAGGGCAGCCGCGCAACCGCGCGGTAAAACTGGCCGGGAACGGAGAGGGCACTTGGGTCTTTAAGCCGGATTTGTCCCGCCAAGTTCGTCACGGTCAGAAACTCCTCCCAGTGGACCAGATTGGTGCTGCGTTGCAGCCCGCAAAACAGGCCGGGATCGCTCCGCAGCGTAAAGTGAAATCCGTCCGGTTCGAGACCGCCGGAACTGTTCTCGACGTCCAACGTGGGAGGGGAGGAGATCACTTGCAGGAACGCGTCCTGACTCACGGTCGAGCCGACAATTGAGCCTGCCGATTGACTCCAAACCAACACCGTGTAAACGCCTTGGTGTTCCGGCTGCACGTTGGTCAACACGAGGCTGCTGCCCGTGGCGCCGGGTATTTGACCGCGGTTGAAGTACCAGATATAATCCAACGACACCGTCGAATCTGCGACAACCTCGAAACTGACTGTTTGTCCTGCGACCGCCACGCAGCTTTGCGGTTGGACCAGGATTTGAGGCGGCGGCAGCATGCTGGGATCAGGGATGTTGAAGCTGCGCAAGCCCAGCAGACACGGAGGGACGTTAAAATCTCCCCCGACCGCATACACGTTGAACTTTGCCGAGGTGCCCGCCCGGAGAATTCCGGCCTGCCAGGCCGCCTTCGCTTGGACCCAGTTGGTGAAGGTCCCGCGTTTGTTTTCCCAGGCAACCATCTGGACAGTCGCGACCGGGGCGTCCTTGGGGACAGTGGGCAAAGTGGCGGTGGTCATGGCCACGAAGCCGGCGCCGCTGCCGGTTCGAAACGTGGTGACCGGCTCGGCCGGAACAAGGCTCTCATAAGGGGCATCGGCGCCCGGGGCGCCCAGCAACGCGGCGGAGCATCCGCTGCCGGAGGCCAGCCCGAAACCCGCCCAGTTTACCGTGCCGGGCGGGGTCTCGGTGGGCGAGTTGCCCCAAAGCGCCATGTAAGTGCCTAAATACACATGGCATATCACCTGCCCGTCAACCCGGTTGTTGAACACCACCGTTCCTTGTCCCCACGCGGCCGCCGCCACAGCCAGACCCGCCCACGCCAGCAGCATCTTTTTCATACGCTTTTCGCAGACCGTTTTTGAATCAAAGGC
>CAZVYG010000027.1:0-53812 GCA_964631605.1 uncultured Verrucomicrobiota bacterium | reverse complement strand
CACCGGGTTGTGCTACGGCACGATTTTTACGCTCATGCCGGCCGCGGCCGCCGATTTTTACGGGGTGAGGAACCTGGGGGTGAATTACGGCACGCTGTTCACGGCCTTTGGGGTGGCGGGGGTGATGGGCCCGGTGCTGGGCGGAGTCATTCGGGATGCGTCCGGTTCCTGGAGCTATTCTTTCCTGGCGGCCGGACTTTTGTTGCTCGCCGGTGCCGCGTTGGCGGCCACGATTCGACCGCCGGCAAGGCGGCCTGGCGCCTCGGACGTTGGATTGGCACCCACGGCCCGCAGCGCCAGCGAGTAACTTGCCGCGCACGCCGCCTCGGGGCCGTCGCCTGGAAAAGCCGCCGGCAGGCAGTTGGACTCATCAGCCCGGCCGTTCGCCGTCTTTGAAGTTGATTCTCAAACCGCCGTTGAACCGACGTTGAGCCTCGGTCTCACGTCGAGCTCGAGGGAGGGGCCCGATTCCGTGGAGAGAATCGGGCGGTTGGCGCTGCGGGAGCCGAGCCGGGGCTGGTTCGCCCCCGTTATTTCGCAGGCGTTGGCGGAGGACCGAGCAGTTGCGCCTTTTTCTTCTCCGGGAGCGCCGACTGCGCGATCCAGGGTCGGGCTGCTTCGGGGTCGTTTTTCAGCCAGGCAC
This sequence comes from uncultured Verrucomicrobiota bacterium, assembly GCA_964631605.1. Taxonomy (GTDB): domain Bacteria; phylum Verrucomicrobiota; class Verrucomicrobiia; order Limisphaerales; family UBA8199; genus JARKQH01. Next base: position 53,169 of record CAZVYG010000027.1, on the reverse strand, counting down.
GGGCGATGGCTTCCATGCGGCTATTGCGGAGGGTTGGATCGGAAATGCTTTCAACCCATTGGGCGGCGGTTTCCGGGTAGGTGGACACCAAGGAACCGGCGAAGCTGCCGATGGCCTGGTCGCGCGAGGTGCCCGGCGGCAGGCTTTGAATCCAGGCTCCGGCTTCCGCTGGCGCGTAGGCGCCCCATTGACGGCCGATTTGCTGGAACGCATTGTCGCGGAGCTTGCCTTCCGGGAAGCCCGCTGCCCACGCTGCCGCCCCTTCCGGGTCGTAGTTGGCCCATTGTGAAAGCACGGCCATGGCGGCGTTGTTTTGCACATTCCCGGAAGGGAGCGAAGAGACAAACTGGGCGGCTTCCTGGGGGGAGTTGAGGGCCCAGGTCGAGGCGATGCTGGTCAGGACTCGGTCGCGGGAGGAATCCTGTGGAAGGGAGTTGGCCCAGGCAACAGCCGCCTGCGGGTCACTGCTGCCCCATTGCGAGGCCAGCCGGTTCAGCAGGTCCGAGCGGAAGGACTCGGGGTATTGCTGCAGGTAGTTCATGGCTGCCTGCGGATCGGTCTGCATCCAGCGAAAACTCAACTGGGAAAGGGCGGTCTGGCGGTCCTTGCCGTCGGGCAGTTGCTGCATCCACTGGATCGCTCCGTTGACATCTCTCTCGACCCAGCGCGCCGCAACGGTGCTGAGCAGTTCGGTTCGGATCGAGCCCGGAGGCAGCGAGGCGGCCAGTTCCGCGGCCGACTGCGGGCTGGAACCGGCCATTTGGTAAGCGACGCGGCGGATGGCTTCGCGCTGGCTCGAGCCGGCGGGCAGGCTTTTCGCCCAAGCCGCTGCGTTGTCGAGATCGGTCCGCGCCCAATAGGAGGCCAACAGGCCCACGGCGTCGTTCTTGAGCCGTCCGCTGGGCAACTCCTGAACAAAGGCGGCGGCCGCGTGGGGGTCGGCTTTAACCCAGGAACTGATCATGCTTTGCATGACGTTGCGTTGGTAGGCTGAATCCGGGATCTGCTGCAGCCAGGCGAAAGCCGCGCCGGGATCGGCCTTGACCCATTCGGCGGCGGCGGTCTGCAGGGACTGGTCGCGCAGGTAGCTATCCTGCATCTGGAGGGCGCCGCGGACGGCCCCCACCGGGTCAACCGCGGCCCATTTTGAAAAAGCCGTCTGATAGGCGTTGTATTTGGCCTGGCCGGCGGGGAGCTTCTCGAGCAGGGAGAATGCGCCGGCAAAATCCTGCCTGTCGAGGGCAGCCGAAATCTCTTTCAAAGCCAGCGCCTGAGGCGAAAGTCTGGAGGCCGAGTCTGACTTTCTCCCGCCAGGCCGGTTGGTCGAACCCCCTGCACCTTCACCGTCGTGGGTTGCCGACAGAGCGTTCGTCCCGGCAGCGGCGGTGACGACCGTCGCTTCGCCCTCAAGCATCGGCTGTCCCGAGCGGCCCGCCAGCCACGTCCCGTGGATCCAGACCCCGGCCAGGGCTCCAGCCACGAAAACGACCGTCATTAACAGGGCAGACTTGCCTCGCATAAGCCACCGATGAAATCAGCTATGCTTGGACGCGCAGAGTCACCCCGGCATTCACCCTTGGCCCGGGAAACCCCTCGTTAGGTTCGCAGCAGCCCCAGGTAGAGGAAAAGGCCGTAGGCGGCGACCAGCAGCAGCCCCAACAAACGCGGGAGCCGGCCAAGCAGGGCGATAACCAGAAAGTGAAAAAGGGTTGTCCCCAGCAGCAGGGTGATGCCGGTGCCAAACATGCCGGGGAGGGGGACAGTTTGATAGAGAGCAACAACGCCCACACAAAGGGGAATGCAGATGTGGCCATCGCCTACCTGCGAAGTGTAAACGACTTCGGGGTTGCCGCGCCAGGCGTAGTAAAAGGCCAGGAGCGCGTTGGGAAGGACCATGAGCCAGCCGCTCAACCACCCGAGGTGCCGGGCGCTGATGAAGCCGGCGTGCAGGTGGGAAACCCAGTCCACCAGCCAGTTGGTGCTGATGTAAATGACATAGGCGCCGACGGCCAGAAGGGCCAGGTCCACGGGCAACATCCAGCCGAAGGATTTGTTTTGGCGCGCGTTGGTTTTGAGGACGTCGAAGACGTGAAAGGATTGCCAGAAGAGGAACAGGCCGACCAGCACAAGGCCGTCACGGAAGTCAAGGCGGCGGTCGGCGGCGAGAATGTAGAGGGCGGCGGTGAAGAAAAGCACGGCGGTGAGGGTCAGGAGCAGGGAGAGGCGGTGGACGCGGTGTTGGTTGACGGGCGAGGCCTTCTTCTTCTTCGCGGAGCGCGAGTTGGGCGTGAGGTTCATGCCCCAGATGGCGGCCGGGAGGCCGATCAGCAGGGTGAGGTTGGTGACGTTGTTGACCAGCGCGTTGGTGATGACTTCCTGGCCGGGGCCGCCTTTGGTTCCGAGGACAAAGGCAAAGATGAGATTGCCGATGCCCGAGCAGTAGGGCATGACCAGCGTCCCGAGAACCGTCCCTTCAAAACCGTTCTCGGCCATTGCCTCCAGCCGCCAGATCATGAGCAGGGACGCGAGCACGAAGAGGGCCACAAAGGCCGGCGCGGCCCACGGCCCCGTGCTTTCAATGACTGTAACCCACGATTTCAAGGGGCGCAGTTAAGCAGCCCGCGTCGCGGCAGCCAAGGAGGTTTTAGGATTGAAGTTTCCCCAGCAGTTGAGCTGCGGTCAGACCGTAAATCTTGAGGGTCTTGTGCCGGGAGGTGTGGCCGCGAAGGAGCTGGATTTTGCTTCGAGGCCAGTCCAGTTGCTCGGCCAGGAGGCGGATCAGGGCCTCGTTGGCGGCGGCGTCCACGGGCGGCGCGGTCACCCGAACGCGAAGTTCGGAGGCCAGGGGGTCGCCGATTTGGTTCACGGCGGCGCGGGGCTGGAGCTTGATGGCAAGAAGCAGGCCCTCCGCGTCCTGACGGAGATAAGGCGGCAGGGACTGGGACGCGCCCGGCGACGCTGAATTGCCGCTCTTGGGCCTCATCACGGCTAAGCCAGGTGGCCGTAGCCGGACTCGTGCGGGCTATCGGGATAGACTGGGCTCCACCGAAGGGGGTTTAACGCCACTTGTTGCTCCTCGCGGATGAAAATGGAGCCGGCGTTGGCAGCCATGACTTTGAGCTTCTCGATTGCGGGCTCGTCGAGCGGCTTGAAGGCTTTGGCCGCTTCGATGGTCTTGTCCAGCAAGTCGAGGAAGGACGGCGGAATGCCAGCCACCACCGGGTTTTGGGATAACGCAAAGCGCATGGCCAGCTCGACATCGGCGGGCTCTTCGACCGACCGATACCACCATTGGCGGGTCCGGGTCATATCCTTGGGCCAGGTTCCCCACGAAAGGGGCTTGATGGCCAGCACGCCGCAGCCCTGTTCGCGGGCGAGGGCGAGCACTTCCTTCCCAAAACCGCGGTTGTAGTATTCGACAAAGTTAATGGGGAACATGACGGTATCGAACTTGAACCCCTTCATGACCTCGAGGGCCGCCTTGGTGGTGTGGGCGGAGTAACCAATGAAACGAACTTTGCCTGCCTTCCTGGCCTCCAGAATGGCCTCCATCGCGCCATCCGGCCCCAGCGCTTGCTGCACCTCCGAGGGGCGGACCAGGTGATGCAACTGGTAAAGATCAAAATAATCCGTTTTTAACAGCCGCAGCGATTCCTCGAGTTCCTTGCGGCAGCCTTCCTTGTCTCGTTTCTTGGTTTTGCAAGCCAGAAAATACTTGCTGCGGTCGAGTCCCTGGAGGCCAATCCCCATTTTCGTCTCGCACTGCCCGTTGCCATAGGCCGGCGCGACGTCATAGTAGTTCAGCCCGCGCTCAAACGCGCTGTGGATGGCCGCGGTGCATTTTTCCTGGTCGTAGTGAACCAGCGCCAGGCCGGGGAAACCGACCACCGAGAGTTTTTGACCGGTCTTGCCGAGCGCGCGCCGGGGCAGTCCTTCGACGCGCTCCAACGCTTCGTCGGCCCCGAACAGTTCATTGACACCCAGGGCCGCCGCGCCCGCCACGCCGCCGACCGTTTTCAGAAAGTCTCGTCGTTTCATAATCAACTCTGGTTTGCGTATTAACACCCAGACTCTGCCCCAGAAGTGGCCGTCGCGCAACTGTTCCGTGGGCGTTTGTCCGTGGGGGCTGTTTCCGCCGCGGCACCACCGGGGCAATCAGTCCCCGGCAGGGCAGTTTGGTCACAGTCTGAGGCGCGGCGGACTCGCGCTTGGGCTTTGGGAAAACAGGGGTCTGGAGTCAAAGGAACTCTGGGGCGCCGGGCGGCGTCTGTTGTTATCCGCCGCCATTGGCATCCAGTTCCATGCGCCTATTGCGCCAGCCAGCCAATCAATCCTTGTAAAGGCGATAGAAGCGGTTGCCCGGCGCAAGAGCGATCGTCACCACCATTCGCCCGTCAATCTCCTGGGGCGGGGTGGGCACATCGGTCCAGTTGGCGGTTTTGAGGTCGTTGTTTTGCCTCAACTGCCAGCCGGTGGCGGGGGAGGGCCAGGAGACGGTGATGGTTGAGAGTTGAGCGTTGAGGGTGATGGTGAGCAACGGGGCTTCGGGGGTGGGGACGGTGGCAATTACACCCCAAAAACCCCCGGACACCGCGTAATTGCCGCCGGTTGAAGTGCCCGCATCCGCCTGGCCGATGGTGCCGCTGACAGCAAACACACCGCCGGTGCTGGTGCCGCCGCCGCCGGTCGTATGCCAACTGCTGTCGTAAGGTTGGGCGAACAGTGCTGTGCTGACTGCCATGAACGCAGTAATTAGGCTTAGTTTCATGATCGTCTTTCTTGAAGGTTCAGTGATCCGGCTAGTATGAACGTTGGATTCTCGCGTTTGCTCCTTTGAGAACCAGGGGACGCGCAATCGTCAACGTTGCGGTGGAGAACGTGTTCACGGTACTCGCTTTGAAAATCAGGGTCCTTCCATCCGGTGCCAGGTTGAGAGCTTCCTGAATGTTCTTGTACGGATCGGCTGGCGAGCCGTCGCCTGAATCCGACGCGCCGACGAACTTCACCACCCCTCGCGGCGCTACCTGAGTTACATGGGTTTGGTCGTGTGTGTAGTCGTAGGGCACAGTGTCAACAGAGTACCACCCGGGTGTCCAACCCCAACCGAGATTCATCATGAACTGTGTCGGGTTCTCACTCAGTTTATAACCAAACACAACCCACCGGTGTCCGTTATCTGCGCTGTCCCGGCCTCCCAGCATAAGTGGCCGCAGCCACTTAATTTCGTTGATCATTCGATCCACGTTGCGATCTTCGAACACAGCATCGGGGGAGTAACCGAACGCGTCTGCCATCGCTCCCGGAATTTTTGCAGGGTCTGCAGACGAGCCCGGCGGGTTGAGATTGTAGTCCATGTCCACGGCCACACCCGCATCGTGACACAGCCTGGCCACTTCCGGGTCTCCGTCATCTACTGGGTCAAAGTGCTGGTCATGAAGCAGGTCCCATTGGTAGTCGCTGGGGTAGCGCCAGTAGTACATCACCTGCGCCATTGCAGTAGCCACACATCCCACTACGGCATGCTGGCCCGATCCGGGAGGGATTTCTGGACATGCATCGTTGTAAGGCGAGTGTTGATGCCAGCGACTAGTCAGGCGCAGGACCAGTTCGACCGAGGGATCACCTTCGGGGCGGAGGTCGGCAGCGACGCGTTCGTCGCTGAGTGCCTCCCAGAAAGCCGCTCTGCTGTCCAAGGCTTCCTGGTGCGCTTGCAGGACGGCAGCACCCTTTGCCAGTTCTTCACGCAGGAACCTGGTGCGGGCAGCGATCTCCTCCAGAATGTAGCGGGTCTCCGGGTTTTGGGGGTCATAGGTTCCCTGGGGGGAGTACCAGTAAACCGGCAGCACCAGGGAGTCTGCTCCAGCCAGGCAGTAGCCGGTATTTCCCAAATGAACAATGTAACCCAGCGTCGTCCCGTTTTCCTGGTAGGGTTCCAGGCGTTCGATCACAGCTTGCGGTCGCCGGCTGGCCGTAACCTGACGGACCCAGGTCTGCACGGCCTTGCTGACCTTGGCTTCGGTAATTGGGGCTGCATCCAAAGTCCAGCCCCACCCCAAAGAGATTACAGCCAGCAGGCAAATCATCAGGTTTGAGCCAGAGCGTGCACGGTTTTTGACGGCCGCGATCTTAGGCTGGCCGCCACTTTTGCATGTTGAATGCGTTCGCATAATCAGTCCTCCGGTCCGGCTATTGCAGGCTGACCAGCACGAGGACCATGCCGCGTCCCTCCGGCAGGGCGGTCATGGCCTTGCCGAAGATCGCGCCTTGGGCGCGCGCGTGGTCGGTTACTTTCATGGCATGGCCGGGAATGGCGGAAGTGGTGAGCAAATCTCCGGGTTCGATGGGGCCATTCGATGCGTCGGCCTGAACATACACCCGCCCCGTCAGCGCCACATTGTGTTCACCGTCCGCAGTGCCTTCCTGCTTGAGTGTGATTCCTGGCGTGATGCCGTTGGCGCCGCTGATCACCCCCGCCACTTTCCTGTCATACGGTTCCTGGCTAAGCTTCAGTTGCCCAGGGTTCCGCTCGTCTATGACTACCAACGAGCCTTTGGGGATGTCTTTGGTTGAAACTTCAAAGGGTTCGGCCAGGTCAGCGCCCCCGATAATCCGCAGCGCGCCCACCTCGACGAAGCCGTCGGGAAAGAACGTGGCGATCACTTTGGGAGTGAAGGCCGTGCCGGTAGTAGAACTTTCTGTGCCGCTGCATATTACACTCGCCGAGTTCCAGCAGGGGTAGTTGAGCGCAAATCCGATGGCGCCAATTTCATTATGGCTTTGGGAGTACTTGAATTCTGAAGTGTCATTATCGAGATACATATTGCCGCCCAAGAGACCACGCCCACCCGCCGAACCCGATACATCCACCCAGCCGTACCCGTCTCCGCCAGCTACGATTTGGCGGCCGGTGGCGGCATGGACATGCAACCGCGCAGCAGGATTTCCCGTGTTTATTCCGACATTGCCGTTGGCGTTGATCCGAAATGCTTCGTGTAACTGCGCGGGGCTGTTCGCCGAGGCGGAAGTGGGGAGAGACGACATCGTGATGGAGAAGCTGCTCGGCATGTTGGCCCCTCCGGCCAGTGCCATCGTGGTGCCTGGTCCCTGCTGGATGTTCCGCCACGTTGCAGGGTTGCCGCCCCAGTAGAGATTGTGCCAGACCATGCTATGGTAACCCGGTGAGCTGCCCAAAAGCAGACCCCCGCGGTCACCATTCACACTTACGTCATTGACAAAGTAGGCCTTCGCATCTCCGTCTATGTGAAAGGCTTCCAACAGACCCGCTTCGCTGCCGGCCGGGGCACCGGTGCCCAGAAGGGATAGTTGTACCCCGAAGCCCGACGACTCGTTTGCCCCGCCACGGATCCAAAGCCGGGTGCCCGGCCCCTGCGCTGTGTTGCGCCAAGTTGCCGGGCTGCCGCCGTAGTAAAGGTTGTGAAAGACGTCACTGTACCAACCGCCAGCAGCCCCAAGTTTCAACACTCCGAACAAATCAAGACCTGCATCCGGGTTGGAGGTCCCGATGCCTATTCCCTCACCATTGTAGAACAGCTTGTTGCCGGACTTGTTCCATAAACCGATCGAAGGGTCGAGTTTGGCTGCGGTAACGGAACCATTGACAATTTTTTCGGTGCCGACGCTTCCGCTCTGGATACTGGCACCCGTGACCGAGTTGGGAGCCGTGGAATTGGCGACGGCAGCCGCGGCGGCAGTTGGGGTGTAGAGGGCGTAAGGCGTAGGAGTCAGTTGTTGGCGCGGGGCCAGCGGGGTGAAGTTGACGGCGACACCGTTACTGCGCACCCCGATTTCGAGCCAGCGCGTCTGGCCGTTGAACACGGAGCCGCCGAAGTCCAGCAGAGCCATGAATACTCCGTTGGAAACGCTTACCGGGCTGTTGGTTACGGGGCCAGCGAGGGCCGTTCCACCGCCGGCGGCATCGTAAATTGCAAAGCGGAGATCGTAGGTGCCGTTAACCGGTTGGCCGCCATCGGCCAAGCGCCCGTGGTAGGTGAACGCCGTCCCCATCGGGTCAGCGTTGGCGATACTGGTGGCAGCCGCCACCAGCACAAGCATTCCGAACCATGATTTGGCTTTCATAAGAGTGTTTCTAGCGTTGGTGTGTATTTGCCTTCATTCCTTATTAGCGACCTGGCGGGACATTTTGAGCCAAGTTTTTGAAAAAGCTTTTCGGACGCCGACCAACGGCTCCCTGGACTCTGTGCGTGAGAGCAGGTTTGGCCGAAAGGTTGTTTCGCCCTCGCTTGGCTGGGGCTACGGTTCGGCGGTGATGGCGACGAGGAAGGGCGCGGCCTGGCTCATTTTGGAAACAAAGTCCAAACTCGCAATGGGGACACCGGCGCGAGGGTTTTCCCAGGTCATTACGTAAAGTTGCAGGGTGATTCCGCCTCCCGGGGAATGTCTCCAGGCCACAACAGGCTGCGCGGTGTCGGCAGGGTCTTCTTCGAGCAGCCAGGCGCCGGTGTCCCTGCCAAAGAGGACGGGAATTTCCTGCTGCTGGCCATCGGCGTAATGAGCCACATACGCCGCAACTTGGACTCCGTTGGTTTCCTGGATGTCCGTGGCGTGCAGGAAATGGAGCCGATGACAGGCTTGGTTTACGGAGATACCCTCCCGCGTGGTTCCGTGGTCCGCGGTCAGTTGGGCGCTGCGCAGCAGAAGCAGGCCGCGCAGATCGAACTCCGTGCCGCCGAGGGTGGCGCGTCCCTGAGGCAGGGCTCGGAGACTTTGGCGCCAAAGATTGAGCGAAGCCAGGCCGTCATCAAGTTTGCCGCTGTAAATGTCGGTCAGATCCAGCAGTTCAGGAGGGAGGCGAGGAGGGCGTGGGGGTATTGCCAAGAGTTCACGTTGGCGTACCCGCCACTCGTGGAGATGCTTGGCGCTCAGGTTGGGATTATGCCAGAGAAGCCTGGCCTGTTCCCAGATCAAGTCGTCGGACTTGGTCGCAGCTTGGTAAGCTTCCTCGCCGCCGGTTGCGCTTTCAAGGAGGCGGCTATAGGGCCGCCAGTAGAGGCCGTTCGTGCCAAACTTCTGGCTGCCTTTTTCAAACGCCTCGAGGGCGGCATTGGTGTGACCAGCCATGGCCAGATAAAGTCCACGTGCCACCCAGGGCAGCGGTTGGTCGGGGGAAAGCGAGATGGCCTTCTCGGTGAACCAGGCCAGACCGGAAAGCTGGGCGGTGCAATTGGTCAATGGAATTCGGGTCAGGGCGGAAGCTTTGTGAGCAAAGGCCAAGCCGTTGGTTGGCACGAAGCAGATTGCCTCGGTGGCACGTTCCAGCGACTCTTGCGTTCGCGCCCAAGAAAGAGTGGGGCGGTCTTTCATGACCTCTGACACCAGACGGATGGAATGGGGCGAAACCGTCCGCGTGGCGCGGTCGGCCAGGAACCAGCGCAGCCAGGGGTCGTGCTGGTCGCCTGCTGGCAGTTTTGCAAGCCGCTGTCTCAAAGCGAGGAAAACGGTTGGAGGGACATCCTCCTTGGTTCGCTGCGCAGTCAGCCGTTGTCCGGCCACAGCCTCCGCCAGATCCGGCAGCCAGGCGGGAGGCGCGTGCAGTGGCTTGACAATCGGCCAGGTTCTGGCCTTCGCATCAAACCCACAGGTGAGCACAAAACGATCATCCGGGCTGAAGGCCGCGTCCTCGACATTCAGCGAGTGCCGCAGAGGGGGCGCCAGGGGGATGCCGCTGCGCGCGTCCCACAGGAGGGCAGTGCCGTCACCTGCCGCGGTGATGACGCGGGTGCCGTCGGCGGAAAAGGCGGCATGGTTCAGTTCGGCCTTGTGGGTGAGGGATTCGGATATGGGCCGGCCGGACCGCCAATCCCACACCCGGGCCGTGTGGTCTTTCGAGGCGGTGAGGACCCAGTGCCCGTCGGGACTGAAGCTTGCGGACTCGATGGGCCCCAGATGCGTCAGGAGCGGTCCGGCCAGCTCCCCGGAAGTGGTGTCCCACACCCGGGCATGGAAATCGGTCGAACCGGTCAAAACCCATTTGCCATCGGGACTGAACTCGGCGCAGGTGACCGCCCCGCCATGCTGGAGGGGCCGCGTGAGAGGAACGCCGTTTACCACATTCCAGATTCGGGCAGTCTTGTCCGCGCTGGCGGTAACAACCCTTGCGGCGTCCGGGCTGACGCGTGCCAACAGGACGGTATCGGTGTGCCACAAGGAGGGGGTAAGGTGCCGGCCGGTCTGAGCGTTCCAAATGCAGGCCGTGCGATCATCCGACGCCGAGACAACAAGGCTCCCATCGCGGCTGAATTCCACGTGGCGGACCGGGCCATCGTGCCACATCCTGCGCGTCAGGGCGCGAGCTCCATGGCCGTCAAAAATCCAGGCGAAACGGTCTCGAGTTCCCACGACCAGGCGCTGTCCATCTGAACTGAACTGAGCGCAAAGGATATTCTGCAACTGGCAAAAAGCTGGATTCGCAGCATCAGGCATGTCGCCCGTTTCCGCGTCCCGGAGCCGATTCCGGCCAGGGCCGATGAGCAGAACGCGGCGACCGTCCGGGGACCAGAAACCGGATCGTGGGCTTCCGTCTGTGTAGAACGATTGACCGGCAGCCCGGCCGGCCAGAGCCTCCCACACTTGCGCGGTGTTGTCCGAGGAGGCGGTGACCAGAAAGCGACCATCAGGGCTGAAGTCAGCGCACCAGACTTCGGCGTGGTGCCGCAGGGGTTCGGTCAGGGGCGCACCCGTGTCCACGCTCCAGATCCGGGCGGTGCTGTCTTGCGAGCAGGTCACAAGGCGTTGTCCGTCGGGGCTGAATTGAATGTGGCGCACTTTGTAGGCGTGTTTCATGGCAGCACCCAAAGGGTGGCCATCAAAGGCGTCCCAGATGCGGGCGGTCTGGTCGAATGAGGCGGTCGCGACCTTGGTCCCATCGGGGCTGATGTGCGCCCAGACAACGCTGCCGTTGTGCAGGAGGGGTTGTCCGATCGGTGTGCCGGACCCAGCATTCCAGAGCCGGGCGGTCCCGTCGTCGGAGGCGGTCACGACGCGCTGGCTGTCCGGGCTGAAGGCGGCGTATTTGACAATGGCGGCGTGGCGGAACGTGGCGAGAGGATTGCCTGTGGGCACAGCCCAAAGGCGGGCGGTGGTGTCGTCGGAGGCCGTCAGCAGGAGACGCCCGTTGGGGCTGAACTTCACGACGTTCACCCACTTTTCGTGGACGAGCGGCGGGCCGACCGGCTCTCCGGTCTGCGCCTGCCAAAGCCGGGTGGAACCGTCCTTGCAAGCGGTTGCCAAAAAGGAGCCGTCCGGGCTGAAGGCAACGTGGGTCACCCAGTTCGAGTGGGGGAGGGGTGGCGTCAGCGGTTGTCCGGACAAAGTCAGCCAGATCCGGGCGGTTCTATCTGCCGAGCCGGTGGCTACCCGCAAACCATCGGCACTAAAGACGGCGTGCAAGGGCATTAACCCGGCGCTGAAGTCGCCGGTCCTCAAGGCGTCGGGATCATGCCGAAGCTCAGCGGTCATTTGGCCCGTGCGGGCGTCCCAGAGGCGGGCGCAATTATCCCGGGAAGCAGTCAAAATTCGATGGCCATCGGGACTGAACTCAGCCAGGCAAACTCCGCGCGGATGCTCCAGAGGCGCAAGGGCGGGGAGGGGGAACGAGCTTAAAGTCAGAAGATTCATCAGCCATTCGGAAATGACCCGGTCGTCGGGATGCTGGCGCAGCAGGAGCGCCAGGGTGGCGGCCGCGTCGGCTGCTTGATCCTCTTCGATTAAAGCTCGTACCGCCTGCACATCCAGCCGTTTCAAGGTGTCTTCCGCCCGGGTCCAATTCTCCTGGGCCTGCTGGCGGCGGCGTTCGGTTTCGTGCTCGGCTGCCCGGGCGCGATCGCGTTGATGGAGGGCTGCCCAGAGGGCGGCGGTTGCCAGCGCCAGCCCGACCGCCAAGGCGAACGTTACGGTGGCTGCCATGGCCACGCCGATGCGGTGCCGGCGAATGAATTTGCGGGCCCGATAGAGCGTGCGGGGAGGACTGGCGAGGACGGGATGATGCTGCAGATGCCGTTCCAGGTCTTCGGCGAGCGCATTGGCTGTGTCATATCGCCGACGCCGATCCTTTTCGATGGCCTTCATCACGATCCAATCCAGATCGCCCTGAACCAGCTTGCACAAAGCGGCCGGCTCGGTCTGTCGCTGCTGGGCCACATCGGTCAGTTTTTGACCCAGGGTTTGCAGCCGGGTCGAGGGCTTGGGAGGGTCGGTATCGCGGATGAGGCGCCGGACTTCCTCGGCCGCCGCTTGATGCAGCGTTTTGGGTTGAAGGGGGGTGGTTCCCGTCAGCAGCTCATACAAGAGCACCCCCAGGGTGTAAATATCCGACCGCGTGTCCACGTCAATACTTCCCAGCCCCGCCTGTTCCGGGCTCATATAAGTGGGCGTGCCGATCTGGTGGTCCAGGCGCGTGAAAATGGTGTTCTCGGTCAGACGCACGCCCATGGCCTTGGCCACGCCAAAATCAATGATTTTCACCAACGGCTGGCCGTCCACCTCCGTGACCAGCACATTGGTGGGTTTCAGGTCGCGGTGGATCACTCCCTTTTGGTGGGCGTGTTGAACGGCGTGACACACCTGCATGAATAATCGCAGGCGGTCACTGGTTGGGAGTTTGTTACAGTCGCAATACTTGGTGATCGGGATACCCTTGACCAGCTCCATGACAAAGTAAGGCCGGCCGTTATCGGTGGTGCCGGCATCCAACACCTTGGTGATGCAGGGGTGATCCATCAGCGCAAGGGCCTGCCGCTCAGCTTGGAAGCGGGCAATCACCTCGCGAGTGTCCATGCCGGCCTTGATGATCTTCAAGGCGACCCTTCGCCGGACCGGCACGAGTTGCTCGGCCAGGAAGACCACACCAAATCCTCCCTCCCCAATTTCCTGCAGCAACTTGTAAGGTCCGATTACGCTGCCCGGAGGGCCGACGACCGACAATTCGGGCATTGCCCATGCCGCCTCAGGCAGAGCGGCTTCCGCGGCGAGATGTGCGCGCAGAAGGGATTCCACCTCCTGCCGCAGGGCCTCGTCCTGGCCGCACGCGCTGGCCAGGTAGCGCTCGCGTTCCGCTGCGTCCGAACGCTCGAGGGCATCGGCAAAAATTTCACGCGCCGCGGTTTTGGGCGTTTCGCTCATTCGTGCGAGGGCAAAAGAGACTCTAACCTGTTCTGCGCCGTTGCGGTCCGATTTGAGCCAAAATATTCACGCGATCACCTAACGTCGGGCGGCGGTTCGCGAATCGCGCGGTATAACCAGGCCCGCGCATAAGCCCAGACCCGACTCGCCGTTCGCCGGGGAATGCCAAGCACCTTCGCAGTCTGTTCCTCGGTCAGGCCGGCAAAAAACCGGAGTTTTACCAAAGTGGCGGCCCCCGGATCGCAGGCGGCGAGTTCATCCAGGGCTTCATGAAGCGCAAGCAAGTCCTCACACGGCAGCGCGAGTGGCAGCCCTTCGGGATCCAGCTCAACCCGCTCGAACTGGCCGCCGTGGCGCTGCCGATGTTTGCGCCGGGCGCTCTCGACTAATATCCGTCGCATGGCCTCGGCTGCGGCGTTGAAAAAATGCAATTCGCCGTCCCATTTGGGTTCCGATTCGCCAGAAACCGTGCCCACGAGCCGCAGCCACGCCTCATGAACCAGGGCCGTGGCCTGTAAGGTCTGCCCCGGCTTTTCCCTTGCAAGCTGTTGCGCCGCCAAACTGCGCAACTGGTCATACACCAGCGGCAGTAATTCCTCCGCTGCGCGGGCTTCCCCTCGCTCAATCGCGGCCAGGATTCGAGTCACTTCGCCCATGTGCCACCAAGGTCTGGCCCCGCTGCGGTGCTGCTACGGCTTGCCGGCGTAAAGACGACCGACTCATTGCCTGCCGGCAGAGCGTCGTCCACCACCACGGCGACCACCGTCGCGCTGGACTGGCCTGCGGCGATGGTCACCGAGCTCAAGCCAAAACTGAAGTTGGTATCCGTGTAATCGGGGGAGATAAAGCCGCCCAGGGTCGCGCTGCGAACGACCTGGTAACCGATGCGCGTAATCTCCGTGGGCACGACGGCGTAGGAGGAGTCAACAAACGTCAGCGTCGGCGCGGGCAGGCTGGCTTCATTGGGCACATCCGGGTTATACCAAATGCGGACCCGCGGGTAGAACGTTGTTGGATCCGCATCCATGCAACCCAGCACCAAGCCCGGCGTGCCATCCCTCGGAACAAAATTGGCCGGGGTCACCGCCCCATGCTGCGCTGTGCCCGCCTGGCCGCTCCCGTAGTTCGCCGGACCCACGACCAGGTCATTCGTTACGATCACCGGCACGCGAGTATTGGACTGTTGGTATCCGCTCATGAAGCCGACGCCTCCGGGAGCGTCCAAATCAATCAGGGCCAGGTTGTTATTCGGAGCGACATCCGCAATGTCGTTGAAGGTTTGGATGACGGTGGCAGCGGGGGCGAGGGAATTTACAGCCAGCAGAGCCAGAAGAAGCAGTCTTTTCATGTTGGCGCAGCGGCTCAAGGGTTCATTTTATTTGCGCGCACCGTGCAGACGGTGTCTGCAACGGGACCCATTTTACCATCCTCGACATGGCGGGGGGAAGCAAAACTTGCGATTGTTTGTAACCTCCGGCCAGTCGTCGCTGGCGGGGCTATGCGCCGCCGCGTCCCCCGCTCGGGCCAGCCGGGCTAAATCCGGGCTAAATACTTTGACCCTGCGCGCAACTTTTTCTATTCTGCAGTTTATCAGGAATTTGACGTTAACGCGCAATGGCATTCATATCGCTGAAAGAGTTTTTGGCCCGGATGGGCCTGACCACGCCCGGCCAGTTCGAGGAGTGGAGCAAGGCTTGGCGCATTGCGGCGGAAAATGGCTCGCAGGAATCGCTTTTGGCGTTCATCTGCCGGGAGCGGGGGCTGGCGGAAGACGTTTTTTTGCAACAGTTGGCCAAGGCGCTGAATTGGCCCTACTTGGACCTGCCCCGCCTGACCATCCCCAATGAGGTCCGCAACCGGATTTCCACCAAGGTGGCCTTCCAATACACGGTAATGCCCACCCAGGTCCAGGACGGGGCGCTCCAGGTGGCGGTCAGCAATCCGTTCGACACCGCGATGCTTAACGCGGTTCGGTTTGACGCGCGCGGTCCGGTCCGTTTTGCCCTGGCGACCCGGGCGGAAATCGAAAAGGCGCTCAAGAAGTATTACGGGGTCGGGGCCGAAACGCTGGATGAAATGGCGGAGGAAGCGCCGATGGACCTGGACCTGCCGATTGACAAGGAGATCACCGAGGGGGACCAGGACGCCAGCGTGATCAAGTTTGTCAACCAGGTCATTTGGGAAGCGTATAAAGACCGGGCCACGGACATTCATTTCGAGCCGGCGGAGGATGAACTGCGCATCCGCTATCGGATTGACGGCATCCTGCACCAGACGCCCATGCCGCCGCAATTGAAGCGCTATCAGGCGGCGCTGATCTCCCGCATCAAGGTCATGTCGGGAATGAACATTTCCGAAAAGCGCCTGCCGCAGGACGGCCGCATCAATGTGCGGATCAAGGGGGAGGAGATTGACATCCGGGTTTCGACGGTGCCGACGGTGTATGGCGAGAGCGTTTCGCTGCGGTTGCTGACCCGCGGGAAGATTTTCCTGAGCCTGGACAAGCTGGGGTTCTCGCCGCTGGAAGAGCAGGCGATTCGGGAAATCATCGTCAAACCCCACGGCATCTTTCTGGTGACCGGCCCCACCGGTTCGGGCAAGTCCACCTCGCTGTACGCGTTTCTGAGCACCATCAATTCGGTGCACAAACGCATTATCACGATCGAGGAGCCGGTGGAATACGAGCTCAAAGGGATCAACCAGATCGCCGTGCGGCCCGAAATCGGGCTGACCTTTGCCATGGGTTTGCGCCATATTTTGCGGCAGGACCCGAATGTGATCATGGTCGGCGAGATTCGGGACCTGGAAACGGCGGAAATTGCCATCCGGGCGGCGCTGACCGGTCACCTGGTGTTCAGCACGCTGCACACCAATGACGCGCCCAGCGCCTTCACCCGCTTGATTGACATGGGTATCGAGCCGTTTCTGGTGGCCTCGTCGGTGGAAGCCGTCATGGCCCAGCGCCTGGTGCGGACGATTTGCCCGCACTGCAAGACCGAGCAGAAGGTCGAGCCCAGCTACCTGCGGCGGATCGGGTTTCCGGAGGATGAAATTGACACCGCCCGGTTCTACCACGGCGCCGGCTGTGAAGAATGCCGGCAACTGGGGTACCAGGGGCGGATGGGCATCTACGAACTGCTGATCCTCAACGAATCGCTCCGGCCGCTGATTCTCAGCCGGGCGCCGGCCTCCACCATCGCCCAGCGCGCCATTGAACACGGCATGCGCACCCTGCGCACGGACGGCTGGAACAAGGTGCGAGCCGGGTTGACCACCATTGAAGAGGTGCTCCGCGTCACCCAGATCGAGGAACACCTCGAGGCCTTGGTGGATGATGTCAAGGCATGAGCGCGGGTGACCCGATGGAATTGTGCGCATGAATTTCGGAAGACGCCATTTGCTGCTGCTGCTCCTCGCGGGGGGAGTAAGCCTGCCGTCCGCCTTTGCCGGCGCCCCGCCGGTCCCGGTACCGCCCGCCAGAACCAACGCGCTGACGGCTCCGCGGCCGGCCGGCGCGGTGACCAACCCGCCGGCGACGCGACCCAAACAGCCGGCGGTCACGGCCACCAACCGCCCGGCCGGAACCAATGCGCCGGCAGTCGCCGGGCCCTCGCTGCAGGAGCGCGCGGCCAAGGCGCTCGAGGCGGTTCGGCAGTTCCCCTCCAGCTCGGCCTTTTATCCGACCATTGTGGGGCTGATCATCGCCCTGCTGGTCGTTCTGTTGATTCGCCGGGCCAAGGCCAGGCCCGCGGCTGCCGGCGCTGCGGCGCCCGGTTCGCCGGTGCGGACCAAAGCGGCGGGCAAGGTGCACTCGTGCATCGTGCTGGATGTTGAACCCGAGGCCCGGCACTTGTGGCAGTTTGAAGCTCGCGGCGAGCGTTTCGTTCTGGGGCGGCATCAGTCCACCCGCGCGGGCGAGCCCCTGCCGGCGGGTGTGGCAGGCAAGAGCTGGACCAGCCTGTGGCAACGCAAGTTGAATATTGCCTGGCTGGCGCCCGAGCAGGTCTTTCTCCGCGTCATTCATTTGCCTCAGAGTGAATTTGAGGAGACCTTGTCCATGGTGGAATTCCAGTTGGAGAAGCTTTCCCCAATGCCGGTGACGCAGATTGTCTGGACCATTCAGATTCTGCCTCAGACCCGGGAAAAGCTACAGACGGTCGTGGTCTTGATCGTCGCCCGAAGTGTGGTCGAGGAGTTCCTGGGGCGGCTGGAGGGACAGGGTTACCTGGCAGACCGCCTCGACCTGCCGGTGCTCGATCAACTGCTGGCCACCCCCATCCAGAGCGACGGCGCATGGATTTATCCCATGGGGGCAGGGACGCAGAACTCGGCCTTGGTGGCCTGGTGGTATGGGGGCGTCTTGCGAAATCTGGACCTTATCGCCCTGCCGGCCGAGCAACGGGCCGAGGGATTGAAGGAGCAGTTGCTGCAGATGGCGTGGGCGGGCGAGATGGAAGGGTGGCTGACCGCGCCGCCGCGGTGGCATCTGGTGGCCGAGCCGGCGGCGGCAACGGAGTGGGAAGGCCCCCTGCGGGCCGGATTGGATCAGCCCCTGGAATGCGTGGCGCCGGTGGCCAAACCTCAACTGGCGGCGCTGACCGCCCGGCGGGCCGCCACGGCGCAAAACCAGGGGAACCTGCTCCCGGCGGAGTTTGCCTTGCGCTATCAGCAGCAGTTTGTGGATCGCCTGTGGATGCGCGCGCTGATGGCGGTTGGGGCTTGTTACGTGGTGGGTGTGGCGATTTACTTCGTCGCCCTGGGGGTGGCGTCGTACCAGACCACCCGGGTGGAAAACCAGTTGGCAAGTTTGGGGCCGACCTACACCAACGCCCTCCAGTTGAAGGCGCGCTACCAGGTCCTCAAGGACCGGCAGGAACTCAAATACGCGGCCTTGGACTGCTGGAACGTCACCGCGCAGCTCATGCCCACTTCGATCACGCTGGAGAGTCTGAACTTCAGCGAGGGAAAACGACTGACGCTGCGCGGCACCGCCCCGAGCGACCAGGTGGCCCAGCTCATCGAATTCGAGCCGGCCATGCGAAAAGCTGTCGTGAATGGCCAGCCGTTCTTTCACCCCACCAAGGGTGAAAACCTGAATTACCAGGCCAATCCCGCCGCCGGCACGGTGACCTGGAACTTCAGTCTCGAACTGAAACGCGTGGAGGTGCCATGAGCGCTTATTTGGACAACCTCCGCCCCTTCGAGAAACGCGTCGTGTTCGGCGTGGCGGTGCTGCTGTTTATCGTGCTGAACTTCTGGTTTGTGTTCCCCCGGTTCTCGGACCTGTCCAACACCAAGATTCGGCGCCGGGAAGCGGAGCAAAAGCTGGCCAATTACCAGGCCGAGATCCGCCAGATTCCGGTGTATGAACGGCAGATCAAGGAACTGGAGAGCGAGAACCTCGGGGTTCCGCCCGAGGAGCAGGCGATTCAGTTCTCGCGCGCCATTCAATCCCAGCAGGCCCAAAGCGGGGTCAACATCATCAGCACCGGCAAACAAACCACCCGCACCAACCAGTTTTTCCTGGAGCTCAGCCAGACCATCAATGTTCAGGCGCGGGAGGAGCAGTTGGTCAATTTCCTTTACAGCCTGGGTTCGGGCAACTCGCTGATTCGCGTTCGCGAACTCAGCCTCAAAGCCGACCAGCCGCGCCAGCAGCTCAACGCCAATGTGACGTTGGTGGCGAGTTTTCAGAAAAAGCCGGTTCGGGCGCCGGCTGCCACGCCCGCCGCGACGAAGACGGCTGCGGCGAGCGTTTCGCCTCCACTCTCAACTGCCAAAAGACCGTGAAAAAACTGTTGTTCGCATCGCTTGTTCTGTGCGGGCTGGCCACGGTGGCGCAGACGCCACCGCCGGTGCCGACCGTGCCTCGTCCTGCTGTTCCCACGCCCAGCCCCACGACGCCGGGCGGCGCCATTACCGGCGGCGGACCGCGGGGGTCGGCAACGCCCTTGCCGGCGCCGCCCTTGCGGCCCGGGAGCATCATTATGCCCAGCGACGGCCGAAGTCCGACCAACGCGGCCCAGCCCGCGGCCGCTCCCGGCGCCGCGGAGGAGCCAATGATCGCCATCCCGCCCTCGACGCAGTCCACCAATACCCAGCCCGAGGAGCTGCTGCCCGCCGGAACCATTAATTTCCCGGCGACCGATCTGAACCAGGTTTTGCAGATATACGCCGAACTGGTCAACCGAACGATCTTGCGGCCCACCACCTTGCCGGCGCCGACCATCACGCTCAAAACGCAAACCCCGCTGACGCGGCGCGAGGCGATTCAGGCGTTTGACTCGGTGCTGGCCCTCAACGGCATCGCCATGATCAATGTCGGCGACAAGTTCGTCAAAGCGGTGCCTGTGGCGCAGGCGAACCAGGAAGGCGCCCCCTTCAGCAAGCTGACCGCGGATCAACTGCCGGAGATCGGGCAGTATGTCACGCACGTGGTGCAGCTCAAATACACCAAGCCGACCGAAATGGTGCAGGTGCTGCAGCCGTTTGCGAAAATTCCCAATGCCATTTTGCCGATTGACTCGAGCCAGATTCTGGTGTTGCGGGACAACACCGAGAACGTGAAGCGCATGCTCGAAATGATTCGGGAGGTGGACGTGGCGGTGCCTTCGGAGTACATCTCCGAAGTGATACCCATCAAGTACGCGCTGGCCTCGGAGATTGCCAGCGCGCTCAACAGCCTCAGCTCGGGCGGCGGGGGGACGACCGTCGGCGCCAGCACCACGCAAACGCGCAGCGGTTTTGGCACCTCGCGCACGGGAACAGGTTTTGGCTCGGGGGGCATGGGTTATCCCGGCAGCGGCATGATGCCGGGCAGCCGCTTCGGCACGCAAAGCACCACCACCACCCAACCCGGCACCGCCGGCAGCTTCACCGACCGTTTGCAGAACATCATCCGCCGCGCGTCGGTCTCCGGCGAAATCGTGGTGCTGGGCGAAACCAAGATCATCGCGGATGAGCGGACCAATTCGCTGCTCATTTTCGCCGGCCGCGAGGACATGAAGATGATCAAGGACATTGTTTCCAAACTGGATGTGGTGCTGGCGCAGGTGCTGATCGAAGCGGTGATCATCGAGGTCACCTTGAAGAACAACCGGGAGCTGGGGGTCAGCTTTATTCAGTATCCCCAAT
This sequence comes from uncultured Verrucomicrobiota bacterium, assembly GCA_964631605.1. Lineage (GTDB taxonomy): Bacteria > Verrucomicrobiota > Verrucomicrobiia > Limisphaerales > UBA8199 > JARKQH01. The sequence goes on along the minus strand of CAZVYG010000027.1, from coordinate 32,877 downwards.
CCTCGGGCAACGTGACGGGCGTTGGCGCCGGCGGGGCGGGGACGTTTTACTCGCCGGGAGATTTCATCGCGGGTGTGGGGACCAATACCGGCGCGGCCCTCAAGGGCGGATTCAATTATCTGGGCCGTTTCAACCAGGACCTGGATGTCACGGTCAGCGCGATTGCCGACAATACCCGGGCGCGAGTGCTGCAGCGGCCGCGGATTCAGACGTCCCATGCCGTTCAGGCGCAACTCTTCGTGGGCGAATCCCGACCCTATCCCACCGGCAGCTACTACGGCGGGGGGGCCTACGGCTCTTACTCCTCGATTCAGCAGCTTCAGATCGGCGTGACGCTGGATGTGACGCCGTTGATCAATCCGGATGGCCTGGTGGTGATGGACATTCACCAGACCATTGAAAATTATGCCGGCTTCACCGAAATCACCGGCGTGGGGCAGGTGCCCAACACGACCCGCAAAGAGGCGGCGGCCAAAGTAGCCGTGCGGGATCGCGACACGATCATCGTCGGCGGGATGATCTCCTCCGACCGCTCGATGACCGGCTCGGGCGTGCCCATCCTGATGGACATCCCGCTGCTGGGGTACTTGTTCCGCAAGAGCAATGACACGCGCAGCCGGAATGAACTGATCGTGCTGATTCGCCCGACCGTTCTGCCGACGCCGGAGGTGGCGGCGCTGGAGACCATCGCCGAGAAAGACCGGATGCCGGGGATCAAGAGTTTCGAGAAGGAAGTCCGCGCCGAGGAAGGCAGGCGGATTTTGGACTTTGAATCAAAGGAAAAAAAGCAGAAGCAGCCGGAATTCCAGGAATTCGATATCACCCGGTAACCCGCCCGGCAGCCGGTGTCGAGGGGATGCCGGCGCCCGAGGCGCTCGACCGCGGGAACAGTCAACCCGACCATCATGATCCTTCAAGAATTCAAGGGACGTCCGGGTGGACTGCGCACCCTCACGGTTGCCCTGTGCGCCTCCCTGACCCTGCTGATCCTGGGAACAAAACCATCCAGAGCGGATGCGGTAATCAGTGATTGCTCGGTGGCGGCTCTGCGGTCCGCTCTCGCCGAAGGGGGGACGGTTGCGTTCGCAAAGGATTGTTCAATTACCTTCACCGCTCCCATTTCCATCACGAACGTGGTGAAGCTGGATGCCGGTGGCCACACCGTTACACTGAGTGGGGGCGGCCAAAGCCGATTGTTTATTGTCGAGTCCGGCGCCGAATTGGGCCTGGCGGGGCTGAGCCTGACCGGGGGCAAAGCCACTGTGGGGGCGGGTCTGTATGTAAAGGCGGGTGGTGTTGCCGCGGTCAGCAACTGCGTCTTTTCCACCCACCAGGCCGTGGGTGCGAACGGGTCGGACGGTCCGGATGGCGCGGGCAGCACGGGCATTGGCGAGAGTGGTGGGGCAGGGGGAACGGGTGCGACGGCGTCAGGCGGGGCGGTTTACAACGCGGGCATTTTCCGGGCGGACCGCTCGCGTTTTCTGACCAATTCGGCTGTTGGGGGCGCAGGAGGGCAGGGCGGGGATGGCGGTTCCGGGCTCTTTGGCGGCGGCAATGGCGGGGCGGGCGGAGACGGCGGGGCCGGGTTGGGCGGCGCCATTTACAGCGTGGGCAGCCTGACCTTGACGGATTGCTCGTTCGAGGGGAATGCCGCGTCGGGCGGAGACGGTGGCAGCGGCGGCTCGGGAGGAAGTGGACCGGCCCCCGGGCTTAAGGGCGTTGGTGGTGCGGGGGCGGTTGCGTATGGCGCAGCCGTTTACAGTATTAATAGCGCACGGATCGAAAGATGCACCTTTTCCGCGAATGCCGCCACCGGCGGAGACAGTGCCGCGGGCGGTACCTTAAGCGGCGGTAACGGGTCCAACGGCGCCGCAGGCGCGGCCGCCGCCGGGGCTGGTCTATGGCTCGCAGGCTCCGGCGCCATTACCAACTGCACGGTTTATGGCAACCGAGCTCTCGGCGGAGCTGGCGGCGCGGGTGGGCCCGGTCAATTCTATGGTGGCAACGGCGGCGACGGCGGCAACGGCGTTGGGGCCGGGCTTTACAGCGCCGGCACACTGTACGTGGTTCATACAACGATCGCCCAAAACAGCGCGGTGGGAGGTACCAATGGCGTCGCGGGAAGCGGAATCTCCGGTCCGGGAACCAGTGGCAGCCCCGGGATGGGTCTCGGGGGAGGAGTCGCTCGGGGAAGCGGCGTGCTTTGGCTTCGCAGTTCGGCTCTCTCCGGCAACACGAGCGGGGGAAACGGTTACGGCACGATCACCGACGGCGGCTACAATCTCAGTTCAGACCTGTCCATTCCACTCACGGGCACGAGTCGCTGGCTCGCCGACCCGTTGCTTGGCGCCCTGGCAGACAACGGCGGGCCTACCAAGACGATGGCCTTGCTTTCGGGCAGCCCGGCGCTCGACAAGGTGCCTGCGGCGGCCACCCCGGCTACGGACCAACGGGGATTATCACGCCCCATCAATTCTCTGGGCGATATTGGCGCCTACGAGGCCGGGTTTTTTGTGTCCGGCACCGTGGCACTGGGCGCGACCGGTTTGGCCAATGTCGCAGTAATGGCCGGGACCAACGTCGTATTGACCGATGCGGCTGGCCGTTACGAGACAAGCCTCCCCGGGGGCGCGGTTGAAATTACGCCCACCCTGGAGGGTTTCCAGTTCAGCCCGTCACGGGTCGCTTTCACCGTTGCCAGCAACACGGCCAACGTGAACTTTGCGGCCACCCAACTCCTCTCGGTCAGCGGACAAGTCATTGAATTTACCAACGGCCTGCCCGGTGTGGTGGTCAGCGTCGGCACCAACCTGACGCTCTCGGGACCAGACGGGTTTTACCGGGCCTGGGTGTTGCCCGGCAGTTATACGGTGACGCCACAACTCGGCTGTTTTCGGTTCACCCCAGCGAACCGGAGCGTGAGCGTTAACTCGAATTTGAGTGGCCTGGACTTCATCGCCGGACGGGAGTCGTTCCGGATCAGTGGCTGGATCAAGGAAGGGACGAACGGTTTGGGCGGAGTTGAGGTGAAGGTTGGGACCAACTCGGTTGTGACGGATGCCTCGGGGGCCTTTGTCGTCACCGGCCTTTGTGCCGGAAATTACCTGGTGCAACCAACCCGTCCTCAATTCGAGTTCGAGCCTGCGTCTCGCTCCATCAACCTCGGTCCGGACAACGATGGCGCCACCTTTTCCGCATTCGAACTCTTCAGTTTAAGCGGCGCCGTTCTCGAGGGCACGAACGGGCTGGTCAACGTGCGGATCACCGTGGGGACCAACGTGGTGACCACTGGCACCGACGGGCGGTACTCGATCAGTACCCTGCGCAAAGGGCAATATGATGTTACCCCCGCCTTGGGCTGCTACCATTTCGAACCGACCAGCCGCACGGCCGTAAACGTTGGGCCGGGCGGCGTCAACTCGGTGGACTTCGCCGCCGCTCGCGATGCCTACACCATTGGCGGCAGCATCAGTTCGGATGGCAAGCCTTTGAGTGGTGTGTCGGTGAACATCGGAGGCGCAAATGTCACCACAGGAACCAATGGCATTTACAGCCTGGGCAACCTCTGCGCCGGAACCTACCAGGTAACGCCGACCCTGTCGGGATACGTCTTCTCACCCGCATCGCTGCCGATCAAGGTCGGCCCGGACACCAACGCGGTCAACTTCACAGGCATCCCGGTTTTCAGTCTCAGCGGACGTGTTGCCGACGGTACCAACGGCATGACGGGGGTGACCGTCCTCGTTGGCACAAACCAAGTGATCACCGGCAGCAACGGCCTCTATTCCATCAGCGGTCTCAAATCCGGAACTTATAAGGTTAAACCTTCCCTCGCCTGTTACCACTTTACACCCACTGAACTCTCAATCCCCCTCGGCCCAAGCACCAATAACGTGGATTTCGCCGCCTTCCGCGATAATTACACCGTCTCCGGCCGAATCACGACCGGGAATAACCAGGGAGTCAGCGGTGTCGCTGTCCAGATTGGCAACAAGGTGTCCGGCACCGACACCAACGGGAATTTCGTTCTCGGCGGCCTTTGTGCTGGAAACTACTCACTGGTTCCGACACTGGCCGGCTATGATTTCGAGCCGCCCCAACTCCCGGTAACGCTCGGCCCGGACAGGTCCGGCGTGAGTTTCCAGGCCTTTCCGGTCTTCTCAATCTCGGGCCGGGTGTTGGAGGGAAGCAACGGTCTAAGTGGAATCAAGGTGCTGGCGGTCAGCGCAAACAAGACCAACTCAACGCTGTCATCGGCCGGCCAGTACGTGATCAGCGGCCTGCGTTCAAACCTTTATACGGTTACACCCTCGGCCCAGGGCTACGCGTTTGTTCCCCCCTCCCGCGCGTTGGTTGTGGGGGCCGGAACGGCCGGCGTGGATTTTGCAGCCTACCCACTGCTCTCAATCAGCCGGGGTACCAACCGGCTGATCAGCCTTGGCTTCAGTCCGGCCTCGGGCTTGCGGTACCGGATCGAGGCCATCTCGAACCTGGCGGCGGCAAGCAATCCCGCTTTCTGGCAGGCGATTGCCACTAATACCGCTCCGTTCCAGATCACGGACCCGCAGTCCACCAACCTGCCAGCCCGGTTTTATCGGATGCGGCAGATTCCTTGAGCCGGCTGCGGCTCCGCCCCGAGAGGGCGACAGCTCGATTCCTTCCAGGAAACAAAACCCCCGGGGCCTTCTCGCGTTCCCGGGGGTCTGAAGCTGAGGCTCTGCGATGATCTGCGGGAATCAATTCACCGCGCGGCCGGCGACACCCTTGGTGCCTTTGGCGATAACGCGGGCGGATTCCTTGGGGCGCAGGGCACGGACGGCTTTGCCGGCCTGCCACATTTCCGAATTGCCAATGGCCGCGAGCTCCTTGGTGAGCTGCTTCTGGTAATCCGGTTTGCCGCACGCGGACAGGACGCGGGCGCATTCCTTGCCGCTCTTGACGCGCTCATAGAGTTCCTTGAAGACGGGCATGACGGCCTTCTTGAAGCGCGGCTTCCAGTCCAGTGCGCCGCGCTGGGCGGTGGCGGAGCAGTTGGCGTACATCCAATCCATGCCATTTTCGTCCACGAGCCGGATCAGGCTCTGGGTCAATTCCTCGACCGTTTCGTTGAAGGCTTCGCTCGGGGTATGGCCATGACTGCGGAGGACGTCGTATTGGGCTTCCATGATGCCGGCCAGGGCGCCCATGAGCACCCCGCGCTCGCCGGTCAGGTCGCTGAACACCTCGTGCTGGAAGGTGGTGGGGAACAAGTAGCCCGAGCCGATGCCAATGCCAATGGCCAGGCAGCGCTCCTCCGCGCGGCCCGTCGCGTCCTGCTCGACGGCGAAGCTCGAGTTGATGCCGGCGCCACTGAGGAAATTGCGGCGGACGGAAGTGCCGGAGCCCTTGGGGGCGACCATGATCACGTCCACGTCTTTGGGCGGGATGACCCCCGTCTGCTTCTTGTAAGCGATGGAGAAGCCGTGGGAGAAATAAAGGGCGTCGCCCGGCTTGAGATTGGCTTTGACGGTGGGCCAGATGGCGCGCTGGGCGGCATCCGAGACCAGCATCTGGATGATCGTCCCGCGCCGAACCGCTTCGTCAATGTCGAACAGCGTTTTGCCCGGCACCCACCCGTCTTTCACCGCCCGGTCCCAGTCCCGTTTGAAGCTCCTGGCCTGCCCCACGATGACGTTGAAGCCGTTGTCCCGCAGGTTCAAGCCCTGGGCGGGACCCTGCACGCCGTAGCCAATGATCGCAATGGTCTCGTTCTTGAGGACCTTGCGGGCCTTGGACATCGGAAACTCTTTCCGGGTGATAACCTTTTCTTTGGTGCCACCAAAATCAATGATTGCCATAATATATGTAATTGTTCGTTTACCTAGAGCCGTGAATGCTACCCACGACTCGCGCCCAGTCAAATGCAAATGCGGCGTTCTTTGGGACGCGAACGCGCACGGGCGATGTTTTTTGAGGTTGACAGTCAAGGGTTGGTCAAGTAGTATAAGGCTAAACCCGAAGACATTATGAATAGAAAAGCGACCGGCCGCGTGCTGTGGGGCGCCGGCATCATGGTGGGCGCCTGCTTCTTAACCCGTATTACCACCCTGGCGGTGACCGTTGCCTGGGATGTGGATCCCGGCAGCAGCTACGTGCGGCTGACGGTGCCGGATCAGGCCGTCAACGTTACAAATATCGGCAGCGTCACGATTCGGTTTCGGGACGCAACCAGTGACAGCCAATGGACCGACGCGGGCGGGCGGCGGGCAGCGGTGGATGGCACCGTGGTGACCGATTATGCCGATGGCACTTCAATTCGGTTCCTGGGCGGCTCGAACAATCTTTTTGCGCTGGAGCAAACCAATCTGCGCCCCAACCCCGCCCAGTGGGACCCGGTGACGCTAAGTTACACGAACACAGGCACGGCCCCGGCGGCGCTGGGCGCCCGGGTTCGGGGAAGCTATCTGTTTACCACCTTTGACGTGGCGTTTCTAGCCATGCGGCAGGTTCATCTGGACATTGCCAGCCAGACGGTGCCGCTGACCTCAGGCAGTTTCGCCGGCAACCAGACCAGCTTCGGGATTTCATCGGCCAAAGGCGATGTGGACGGGCTGGAACTGCCGCTGGGGTTTGGCCAGCCGGTGCCTGATGTTTTGGGGGGCGAACTGGACCCCGTAGTGGCCACAAACAGCTCGGGAGGGACCATTGAGAATCTGGGTGGGTCGAATCGCAAGCTGACCTACACCATCAACACTCCTGTGGCGATTCAGTTGGAGGACATCACGCTTTCCGGGACCGTGACGGGGCAGATCGTGGCCTATGGAACCCTGCCGCAGGCGCCCACGCTTCGCATTGCACGGTTGGGCAATGGCGACCTCCTGCTGGGCTGGCCGGCCTCCGCCACCGGGTTTGTTTTGCAGCAGAACCCTGCTCTCGGCACCACCAACTGGACTGCCGTTACCAATCCGGTGGTCATCGTTGGGGACGAGCGGCAGGTGACTGTTGCCCCGGCTCCGGGCGGTGCCTTCTTCCGGCTCCGCAGCCAGTAACCTTCGCTTCAGGCGACGGGACGCGTTGCCTTGCCTGCGGCGCGGCCGGCGGGTTGAGTTGCGCCTGAGGTGGTGGGGCTCACGGCCCGGCGAGACGCTGGGGGCGGCGGAGACTGGTCGTTAATCCAGGGGCGTGTCCCGGCGTCAAGCTCAGTTGCGGGGCATGGCGAGCTTCCCGGTGCGGCGAAGGTCGAGAATGCCGAACGCTTTCATGAGTTCGAGGAGTTTCTCGAGTTTGGTTTCGTCGCCGGTTGCCTCGATGGTCAGGCTCTTGGGCTGAACATCCACGATTTTGGCGCGAAAAATGTCGGTGATCTGCATCACCTCGGCCCGCGTTTTCGAGTTCACCGCGACCTTGATGAGCGCCAGTTCACGATCCACGTATTCGCCCTCGCGGAAATCCTGCACGTTCATCACGTCCGCCAGTTTGCTCAACTGTTTGACAATCTGGTCCACCGTGGCGTCGTCGCCGCGGGTGACGATGGTCATGCGCGAGGCGGTCGGGTCGTTGGTCGGGGCCACGTTCAAACTGTCAATGTTGTAGCCGCGGCCGCTGAACAGGCCGGCGACGCGCGTCAGGACGCCAAACTTGTTTTCCACCAGGACAGAAATAGTGTGTCGCATATAGTCTTCGCCGCGTTTGCGCGGGTGCCGAACCCTAGCAACCCGCGCGCGCGGGGGTCAATGGCGAAATCCAGGCACTCCGCGCCGCCGCGCCAGAACGCGTTGCGAAAAAGCCATAAATAAGTTGTTGCATGCCGGGCGGCCTTTGCTATATTCCGCCCTCCGTTTGCCCGAAGAGGTCAGGCGGATAAGAGAATTTTGAGCTAAATGCCGACGATTAACCAATTGGTCCGCAGGGGCCGCAACAAATTGAAGCACAAGTCCAAGTCACCTGCCTTGGACAACTCGCCCTTCCGGCGTGGGGTATGCATTCAGGTGATGACTCGCACGCCCAAGAAGCCCAATTCGGCGATGCGGAAGGTGGCCAAGGTGCGCCTGACCAACGGGCACGAAGTCATTGCCTACATTCCGGACGAGGGCCACAATCTGCAGGAGCACTCGATTGTTCTGGTGCGCGGAGGGCGCGTCAAGGACCTGCCGGGGGTGCGCTATCATATCGTGCGCGGCACGCTGGACGCCGCGGGGGTGGAAAAACGGCGCGTCAGCCGCTCGAAATACGGCGTGAAGCGACCCAAGGCGGGCGCCAAGCCTGCTGCCGCCGCGGCCCCGGCTGCGGCCGCCGCCTAACGTCACAGAACCATTTCAACCTGGAAGAACCGACACATGTCTCGACGTCGTCAAGCCGTTAAACGGCCGGTGATTAAAGATACCAAGTATGGGAGCACCCTGGTTTCGCGCCTGGTGAACACGGTGATGGAACGGGGCAAGAAGAGCGTGGCGCAGCGGATTGTCTATGGCGCTTTCGATCAAATCGCCGCCAAGAATCCGACCGTGAACCCGCTGGAAGTGCTGCAGCGGGCGGTGGACAACGCCAAACCGCGGCTCGAGGTCAAGGCTCGCCGCGTGGGCGGGGCCACTTACCAGGTGCCGCTGGAAGTTCCCGCTGACCGCCAGTTCTCGCTGGCCTTGCGGTGGTTGGTGGATTTCGCCGACGGTCGCAAAGGCATCCCGATGAAGGAAGCGCTGGCCGCCGAGATTCTGGACGCCTACCAGGGCCAGGGCAACGCCATTCGCAAGCGCGACGAAGTCCATAAGATGGCCCAGGCCAACAAAGCCTTCGCCCACTTCCGCTGGTAGAACTCTTTTCGAGCAAGCGCCCCGCTGGTTGCCACAACCCGGGGCGCTTTCATTCTGCAAAACCGCACACTTTTTTATAGATTTAATTAGATGGAAGCAGTCTCTGACAAATCCAAAGGCGCGCCGGATTCGAGCGTGAACTCACCCCATCGTCCCTACCCGATGGAGCGCACGCGCAACATCGGCATTGCGGCGCATATTGACGCGGGCAAAACCACCACGACCGAACGCATCCTGTTCTACACCGGCCTGATCCACCGCATGGGAGACGTGGACGACGGCAACACCGTGACCGACTGGATGGAACAGGAGCGGGAGCGGGGCATCACGATTACCTCCGCCGCGACGACGTGCTACTGGACCCAGAAAGAGGACGGAACCTACAAGGCGTTCCAGGGCGTGCCGCACCGGATCAACATCATTGACACGCCGGGCCACGTGGACTTTACGGCGGAGGTCGAGCGTTCGATGCGCGTGCTGGATGGTGCGGTGGCGGTTTTTTGCGGTGTCGCCGGTGTGCAGCCGCAGTCCGAAACGGTCTGGCGCCAGGCCACCAAATATCGCGTGCCGCGCATCGCTTTCGTCAACAAAATGGATCGCACGGGCGCCAATTTTGAAAACGCCCTCAATGACATGCGCAAGAAGCTGGGGGCCTACGCCTACCCCGTCTTTCTGCCGATCGGCAAGGAAGACCACTTGCGCGGGGTCATTGACGTCGTCAACCAGAAGGCGATCATCTATGATCCCGAGGACGAAAACGGGCTTAAGTTTGAAATCACCGAGGTGCCCGCCGACCTGAAGGAATCGGCCGCCGCGGCCCTGGCGGAGCTCATTGACGCGGTCTCGAACAAGGACGATGCGCTGGCGGAATTGGTGATCGAAAACAAGCCCATCACGCCGGAGGCGCTGAAGGCGGCCATTCGCCGCCTGACCTGCAAGATCGAATTGGTGCCGGTCCTTTGCGGTTCCGCGTTCAAAAAGCGCGGGGTCCAGCCGCTGGTGGACGCGGTCGTGGACTATTTGCCCTCGCCGCTGGACATCCCGCCGGCCACCGGGATCGAACCGGATACCGACCGAAAGATCGAGGTGCCCTCGAGCGATCATGGCAAGTTCTGCTCCCTGGCCTTCAAGCTGTGGACCGATCCCTACGTGGGGAAACTGGTTTTCTTCCGCGTTTACAGCGGGCAGCTTAAGAAGGGCGACATCATTTACAACCCCCGCACCCGCAAACGGGAACGGGTCAGCCGGGTGATGATGATCCAGGCGGACAAGCGCATTGATGTCGAGACGACCTACGCGGGCGACATTGCCGCGCTGGTCGGGCTGAAAAACATCACCACCGGCGACACGCTGTGTGACGAGGACTTCAATATCATGCTGGAGCCGCCCACCTTCCCGGAACCGGTTATTTCCATGGCCGTCGAGCCCAAAACCAAGGCCGACCGTGAAAAGATGAGCGAAGGCTTGCAGCGCCTGGCGGAGGAAGACCCCACTTTCCGCTGTTTCACCAACGAGGAAACCGGCCAGTTGATCATCGCCGGCATGGGCGAGCTGCACCTGGACATTATCCGCGACCGGCTCTTCCGCGAATTCAAGGTGGCCGCCAACGCGGGCGCCCCGCAAATCGCCTACCGCGAAACCATTACCAAAGCGGCGGAAGGCGAGGGCAAATTCATCCGGCAGTCCGGCGGCCGGGGCCAGTATGGCCATGCGGTCATCACCCTGGCGCCCAACGAGCGCGGCAAGGGGGTCGAAATCGAAAACAAGATCGTCGGCGGCGCCATTCCCAAGGAATACATCCCGGCGGTTATTCACGGCATCGAAGAAGCGGTGGCGGGCGGGGTCCTGGCGGGTTATCCCATGGTGGACCTCAAAGTCGCCATTGTGGACGGCACCTTCCATGAAGTGGATTCCAGCGAACTGGCCTTCAAAATGGCCGGCATTTTCGCGCTCAAGGAAGCGGCCAAGAAGGCCAACGTCATTCTCCTGGAGCCAATCATGAAGGTCGAGGTCACCACGCCCGAAGAATACCAGGGTGACCTGCTTGGGGACCTCAATCGTCGCCGCGGCAAAATCACCAGCATCGAGGCCAAGGACTCCTCCACCGTGCTCACCGCCGAGGTGCCGCTGGCCGAGATGTTCGGTTACGCCACGGCCATCCGCTCCTTGTCCAAAGGCCGGGCGGCCTACTCGATGGAGCCGTTCCGATTTGAGCCGGTGCCGGCGAATATTGTGGCGGGAATCCTGGACACCGTGAAAGGCAAGCCCGCGCCCCGCAGCAGCTAGCGCGGCACCCCTCGGGCACAGCTCGGGCGGAGCGAGGCGTGCAGCCCCCGCCGCACTGAAGACGGCGGTTAGGGGGCTTCAAACCAAAGAAAAACCCCAATCTGAGCCATTTCCTGCTTGCAAGTTGGCGGAAGTCGTGGCGTAGTTTTATCTTGCGACCTGGGTCGGTCGGTTCCGGTAGAGTCAGGCTGTGACACAACAGGCTGGGCATTGAGAACTTGCTTTTGATGGAGAATATTGTAAGATGCTGATGCGTCTGTCTTCTGTATTCGGAAACCTCCCTGAAGCGAGCGGAAAGGTGCTTTGCAGGGGGTGGTGTAATCAGAAGTTGTTGCCGTGCAGAATCTTAAATACCTATTTGAACCATTTGAACCGCTGAGGATCAGGCGCAACTGACATCCTATGCTTAAAAGGAAATCGGGTAAATCGGTCGGCACTGCTGCGGGCCAACGGCCAAGCCGAGCCAAAGGTGGCGCCTCGAAGGCGCCCGCGCATCGCCGACGGTTTATTATTTCGTCCAAGGCGGCTGCCAGTGCCCGCCGTCAAGAGAGCGGCCAGGCAGACTTGCGCAAAACCGAGAAGGCCTCGAAAGACGCCAAGCCGTCCAAGACCGGGAAAGTATCTGGGGTGGTGGGTGCCGGTGGCCACGCGGCGGCCGGGGCAGCCGTAACGGCCGCTGGCGGGGCCGGCGTTACGGTTACACCCGTGGACCTCAACGAGACGATCAAGACGCTGGTCCACCTGGCGCATGAGAACGGGCATGTCACCTACGACGACATCAACGACATTCTGCCGGAGGGGTTGTCGCCGGATGATCTGGACGAGCTGTACACGAAGCTGCGGAATCTCGACATCGAAATCGTGGACCACGCCGAGGTGGAACGCGCCAAGCCCGCCGAGCCGGAGGAGGACGAGGACCAACGCCTGGAGGTGCTGGATGACCCGGTTCGGATGTACATGAACCAGATGGGCAAGGTGCCCCTGCTCACCCGCGAGCAGGAAGTTGAAATCTGCAAGCGCATTGAAGACGCCGAGGCGGAAATGAAGCGGCTGGTTTACAGCCTCGGTTTCACCGCCAAAGAGCACATCGCGATTGCCGAGAAACTGCTGTCCGAGCCTCCCAAGGAGCGTTTCGACCGGGTGGTGGTGGACAAGAAAGTGGCCAATCGCGAGGGCCATTTGCGCGATTTGCGCGCGCTCATCAAAAAGGTGCGGACCGGGGATGCCCAGGTGGATGAAAAATACCTGGAATGGCAGAAGGCGCCTGCGGCGAAACGGGATCATGCTTACGCCGCCTTCGCCAGGCTGGACAAGAAACTCCAGGAGACTTTCCCCAAGTTCTACTACAAGCAGAAGGTGCTGGAGGACATGATTGTGGTGGCCGGCAACGTCCACGAGAAGTTTCAGAGCAGCCTGCGGCGGATTCAGGAGCTCGAGGCGCAGCGGAAGAGCCCGGAGCAGCAAGCCGCGTTGCAGAGCGAACGGGCCAAGATTCAGGCCCTCGAGCTGTTCGTGCGCATGCCGCGGGACAAGTTTTTTGAAACCTTCGGCCAGTTGAAAAAGGCGGCGGACCGCGCGCACCAGGCCAAGACGCACATGGCGGAGGCCAACCTGCGGCTGGTGGTGTCGGTTGCCAAGAAATACACCAACCGCGGCCAGTCGTTCCTGGACCTGATCCAGGAGGGCAACATCGGGTTGATGAAAGGCGTCGAGAAGTTCGAATACCGCCGGGGCTACAAGTTTTCGACTTACGCCATCTGGTGGATTCGCCAGGCCATCACCCGCTCGATTGCCGACCAGGCGCGCACCATTCGAATCCCGGTGCACATGATCGAGATCATGAACAAACTCTGGCGCGCCCAAAAGCAGCTCACCCAGGAATTGGGCCGCGAGCCGACGCCCGAGGAAATTGCCGACGAGATGCACATGCCCGTCGCGCGGATCAACTCGCTGCTCAAGATGGCGCAGCAGCCCATTTCCCTGCACGCGCCGGTGGGTGACGACGGGGATGTCAGCGTGGGCGACTTTATCGAGGACAAGACCGCGGAAAACCCCTCGGATGTCACCAGTTACAGCCTGCTAAAGGAGAAGCTCGGGGACGTGCTCACCAGTCTTACGGAGCGCGAGCGCAAGATTCTCGAGATGCGTTTCGGTCTGCTCGACGGCTACGAGCGAACGCTCGAGGAAATCGGGAAGATGTACAACGTCACCCGCGAGCGCATTCGCCAGATCGAAGCCAAGGCCTTGCGCAAGCTGCGCCACCCGACCCGCGTTCGCCACCTCCAGGGCTTCCTGGAGACCGAAGAACAGGCCGCCTGACGCGGCTCCCCACGCGGACGCGTTCGCCTGCAAAAAAGAATGCGACTTTTCGCGAATCCGGGTTAAGCTCAAGGCGATGGATGCTGACGAGCGCGACATCTACCTCTACCTGAAGAGCTGGCCCAAGCTCTTCATTTCCGCCAGCGAAATCGCCCGCCGCGCGGGCGGCAAGCGCCGCTACCGCGAGGAACCGGAGTGGGCCATTCCCGTGCTCTCCCGAATGCTGGAGAAAGGAATGCTGGAGACCGATTCCAACGGCCATTACCGCATCAACTTCCGCTACGACGAGGAAAAGAAAAAACGGTGGGTTTCGCCCCAAATTCAGCAGATTCTGGCCCGAAGCGGAAAGAAGTTCGAGGGCGTTTACGAGATTGAGGATACCGAAGGCATCCTGGGGGAGGAAAAGCCAGACGGGGAGGAGGACGCCGACCGCAAGGACAAACCTCTCCCGCCCCCCGGAGTCTGACCGGCGCCCGGCCAGGCTGGGGCGGCGTCCGGCTGCGGTTTGGCCCGGAGGCGGACTGGCGCGTCCAGCCGGTGTTGAAATCCACCGGGCACCGATGAGCGCGAGTCGCGTTCCCCTGCGCCGGCTTGGCGCATAAGGTTTGATCCTCGAGCCGCGTTGCGGCAGATTTTTCAGCCAATGACCGGCACCCTGGCTCAACTGCAGCGTTCTCCCCGCGACATGGCCCGCTGGCAGTCGGCCCAGCAGGAACTGCTCGCGGGCCGGCACGGCGCGGCTCTGGCGGGTTACCAGGCCTTGGCCGGGCGTTACCCGCAGGTGGCTCAGGTCTGGTTCGAACTTGGGAACGCCGCCGCGGGCGAACTGGATTTTGCTCTGGCCAACGAAGCCTACCGTCGCGCCATCGCCCTTGGAGCCGAAAGCAGCGCGCTGCTGGTGATGATCGGCAAGCAATTCGAGGCGCTCCGTCAACTGGACGACGCACGCGCCGCCTATGAACGCGCGGTGGCCGCGGACCCCGGCTCGATTGACGCCCGCATCAGCCTTGCCGTGTGGTGTGAAAAAGAGCGGCGTTTCGACCAGGCCTGGGAGTGTGTCGAGGCCTGCCTGGCCCGGCAGCCCGGAGACGACCAGGCCCGCTACTTCAAAGCGTTTTTGCTGCACCGCCAGGGCCGCAATGCCGAGGCCGAAACCGCTCTCCGCCAGCTCATTGCAGACGAGCCGCGGTATCCTTACGTCAAATATGCCAGTCGTCACCTGCTGGGCGTCGTGCTGGATCAACTGGGCCAATTCCAGGAAGCCATGCGGTGGCTGGGCGAGGCCAAAACGCTCCTCCGCCAAATCACCGATGTCAGTCTGCTGGAACACAGTTATGACGAGGCCGACCGCCGGCGCCGGCAATTGCTGGCACAATTAACCCCCGCCGTTCTCCAACGGTGGCGCGATCAAGGTCCCGCCACACCCGCCCCCTGGCAACCGGCTTTCCTCGGCGGTCATCCCCGCAGCGGCACAACCTTGATCGAACAAATCCTCGATGCTCACCCCGAAATCCTGGCGTTTGACGAGCCTGAGGCCATCGGCAAGGAGGTCTTTCGGCAACTCGCTCCGCCCCGGCAGGACCAGACGCTCAGGCTTGAAATGCTTGAACGACTCTCCAGCCAGCGCCTGAGTGAAATGCGCGGGCGTTATTTCAAAAGCCTCCTCCGCGAGGTTCAGGCCACGGCCGCCACCCGCGTGCTGCTGGACAAAAACCCTTCGCCCACCGCCTCGCTCCACCTTTGGCTCCGCGTTTTTCCCGACCTGAAAGTCATCATCGCCCTGCGCGACCCGCGCGATGTGGTGATCAGTTGCTTTTTCCAAAACCTTATGCTCAACGCCGCCAACGCCAATTTCCTGACCCTCGAGCGGACGGCCCGGCACTATGCCGATCTCATGGACGTCTGGCTCCGGCTCCGGGACCTGGGCGGCTTTGACTGGATCGAAACGCGCTACGAGGATGTCGTCGCCAACCTCGAGGCCGAGGGGAGGAAGGTGACGGAATTCCTCGGCCTGGCCTGGCACGCCGACCAGGCGCGCTATTACGAGGCAGCCCGGCGCAAATTCCTCTTCGCCCCCACCTACCACGATGTCACCCAGCCCGTCTATCGGCGCGCTGTGGGGCGCTGGCAGCGGTATGCCGGGGCGCTCGAACCGGTTCAAGCAAAACTCGCGCCTTATTGCCGCGCCTTCGGCTACCCGGAATAACTCGAGATGAGGGCGGGGCGCATCGCGGTGCAACCCGCCTCGCGTCCAGGTCGCGGAACCTCCTATCGGCCGATTATTTGTTAAACCGGAAATTCGTCAGGTCGTAATCCTGCATCACGTATTGTTTGGTTTCTAGGCGCTGTTTGCCCGCGCGTTTGGCCTGGGTCTCGCCTCCGGCCGCAATAAAATCCTCGAAGCTGATGATTTCCGCCCGAATAAATCCTTTTTGAATGTCGGTGTGAATCGTTCCGGCCGCTTCCCAGGCCGTCATGCCGCGGCGGATCGGCCACGCCCGGTTTTCCTTGCCGCCAACGGTTAGAAAACAGATGTAGCCGGCCTCCTTGAAAACTCGCAGCAGCAGGGCCTCCGGCGCCTGGAGCTCCGCCTCGGTCGCCACCGTGATCGGTTTGTTCGTATAAAAGCTGTGCGCGGCCACCGCTTGCAGCTCCTCGGGCGACAAGCTCCCGAGCACGAATCGTTCCCCCTCGAGCAACGCCTGAATCTTCATCAAGGCCGCGCGCTCCGCCGGTTGCGGATCGCGGCCCAGACGCGTCTCGACGAATTCGAGGTCTTTCAGGATCAAGTCCGCCTTGCTTTCCTCCGTGGCCAGAATGGCATCCGCCTCCAGTAACGCATCCTCCCCCGCCACATCCACTTGCGCCTGGGTTTTCTTGTCCGCTTCCACCAGCTCGTGAGCCTGGTCCAGGCGCGGGTCTTTCAAATTATGTTTGCCGGGCTTGAATCCCGTCACGCCGAATAACGCAATCTTCATATCACTCTGCCTGTCTCGAAATCATGCGCCGCAACGTTAGCTGATTCGGCCTGATTGGGAAGCGCCTTCTGCGCCTTCAGCGCGCCCTGCCACCTGCCGGTTCCTCCGTGTCGCTCTCAGCCCTCGCCCTTGGGTCAAGCCGGGCGGGCCGACGGCCAGACCCGATGCGTGTGATGGGATGGGGGGTTATGAAGCGGTCCTGCCCAAGCTGACTTTTCGGACTCCCAGGTCCGGGGTTTCGGCGACCAGCCGTAAGTCCGCTCCACCGTTTTGACCGTTCATCAGGCGGGCTCCCGGCAGTTTGAACGTGGCGGTTTTCCACCGCTTGTCCCCGAGGAGCGGCACCGCTGCAGACCCGCTGTAAGCGCCATTGAACGGTGCGGCTTTGTCCGGGCCATCGTATTCCACATTCAGCCTCCCGGGAGCGGCGTCGAAATACTCGACCACAACTTCGAGGTTCATGCTCGCCGCGGTCTTGAACGAATCGTCCACCCGGAAATAAATGTAGGTCCCGTGCCCGGGGGAAGGCTGGATTTGCCAGCAGACACTGTCTCCGAGTTCATTTTGCCGCACCTGCCCGTCTTCATTCGGCACGAGCGTCAGGCCCGCGGGAGTGGCGTCGCTGGCCGGCGTGGCCGTAACGCTGCGCGAGTCGGAAAACGGGCCTTTGGGCCAGGGCGGCGTCCAACCCTGTTTGAACAGGTCCGAATACTTGCGGGTCAGTTCGATATATTTCCGGCCATATTCGCGGCTCTCGCAAACCGTGGTGCCCTCATGAAACTCGTTCCAGGTCTCGACCATCACGAAATTCGACGGCCGGCGCAGAAACCGAATCCAGTTGTCTTCGTAAAACTTTCCTCCCTCCCGTTTTTGAATCAGCGGTTTTCGCCCATGGACTGCCGTGTCGTCGTAGCCCGGGCCGAGGGCCGCGACGCCCGGATTCTTCAAGCCCAACGCCCCGCCCCAGGCGCACACGTTGTCGCCTTTCACGCGCCACGAGTCTTGCGGCACGAAATAGAGTTCGCGTCCGCCGAACTCCTTGCGGAACTGCTCGCGGGTAAACTCGACAAACCCCTGGTCGTGGTCCTGGGCGAAAGCCGCCGCATACAGCAGCAGAATCGGCTTGCCGTCAATCATCGCCCAGTGTTTGGGCGGAATCGCCGAAAAGAAATCGCGCACGGTCGCGTAAAACCAGCGTTTGCCAAAATCGGTTTTCAAGTCCACGTGCGCATGCCAGGCGTTGTATCTCAAGGTGCTGGTGTCGTAGAACAACCCGAGCCGGGGCGGCCTCTTGCCCTCGCGCACCAGTTCCTCGCGCGCCTGAACCATTGGCCCCAGGCCGGCGTAGCTCCAATGCAGCGACGCCTTTGGATCCCGCTCCGAGGGGGCGCCCCAGAAAACCGGCAACGCCATGTCCATGCCCGCCTCTTCCATGTCGCTGAACTGCCGCTTGTGCCAGCGCACCGACCGGTAGGAAAAATCCTCCAGCGTTGGCGGATGATCCGTCAACCCGTCGCTCCCATCCTGGGGATTGGTGATATGCTCCCCCGTGTGGATGTTGTACCAGTAGAAGTAGTAAGTGCCGACAATTCGGTCGGTTTCCTTAAAGCTGGCGGCGGCGGCGAAGTCCGCGGGCGAAAGGTTTATATAAGGGCCAAACGCCGGCGGAATGTCGCGCTCGGCGGCGGCGGCGGCCTGCCATCCCAGCGACAGCAGGACCAGGCAGGCCAGCCCAAAGGTTCGCGCCACCAGAAACACCCCCACCAGAATCGCGCCCAGCGGGAAGATTACGTGCAGCGCCGGCATCCCCTGGCTCTTGACCAGCCCGCACTCGATCAGCAGGCCCCCCGCCAGGCACACCAGGCCCGCTGCCAGAATGATTTTGCTCTTGGTCGCCATAAATGACTGATTCGCCCGATTTGGGAAACAACAATTGTCTTGATTCGTATCAAGACAAGCGGGGCTTGTCAGGCTTAAAATCGGGGTATGAGTGAGCAACCGTTAATTGACATTACAAAGGCAAAGGTCATTTCACTGCCCGCCGAGACTCAATACGCGGCCAACGGCATCGTCAGCCGCACCCTGCTGCGCGGGCCCCATGTGCGGGTGGTGCTTTTCGGGTTCGCGGAGGGGCAGGAGTTGACCGAACACACCTCGACGCAGCAGGCGATGATTCAAGTGTTGTCAGGCGAATGCGAATTCATGGTTTCGGGGAACGTGCACAACCTCAAAGCCGGCGATTTCCTTTTCATGCCGGCCCACGCGCCTCACGCGGTCAAGGCCACGCGGCAGTTCTCCATGCTGCTGACCCTGCTGAAACCGGCCCAGCCCTCCTAGCCGCCTCCGCGCCGCACCGGGAAAAAACAGGCCGCGGGAGCGTTTGTTGCGGGCCTGACACCCGTGGCACGGGGCCGCAGTCTTCCCCGGTTCCCGGAAAACCGTTTACCTTAAGGCGGCGGCGCCTTATCGTGATTTCGCTCGATGATGAGTCGCGGCCTTTGACTATGTGCCAATCATTTCGTTCTGTTCGCTTTCGTCCGCCGAACATCCCCTGCTTTTGCCTCGTTGCGCTGGTCGCGGTGGTTGCAGCTAATGCCGCCGCGTCTGAACCGGCGCCGGCGCGCAGCTTGATTTGGGCGGACGAGTTTTCCCAGCCCGACGGCTCCCTGCCAGACCCGGAGAAATGGACCTTTGACCTCGGCG
Organism: uncultured Verrucomicrobiota bacterium; assembly: GCA_964631605.1. Taxonomy (GTDB): domain Bacteria; phylum Verrucomicrobiota; class Verrucomicrobiia; order Limisphaerales; family UBA8199; genus JARKQH01. The sequence continues at coordinate 13,802 of CAZVYG010000027.1, read as the reverse complement.
GGGGAGGGTGGGGCAACAATGAGCTTCAGACTTACACCGGCCGCACCAACAACTGCCGGATCGAGGGGGGCCACCTCGTTATCGAGGCCAGAAAGGAAACCTTTACCGGCAGGGACGGCAAGACCCGGGACTACACTTCCGCCCGGATCAAGACCAAGGATAAGTGCTCCTGGACCTATGGTCGGATTGAGGCCCGCCTGCAAGTGCCCCGGGGCGCGGGCATTTGGCCGGCTTTCTGGATGCTCGGTGCGGAAATAGACACTGCCGGCTGGCCGGCCTGTGGGGAGATTGACATCATGGAATACATCGGGCGCGAGCCCGGCAAAGTTTTCGGCACGGTTCACGGCCCCGGCTACTCGGGCGGCGGCGGAATCAGCCAATCGTACGCCTTCCCCGAGGGGGTGGCGGTCGCCGACGACTTCCACGTCTTTGCCGTGGAATGGCAGACGAACCAAATTCAATGGTTTGTGGACGGAAAACTTTACTTCACTGTTACTCCCGCTTCACTGCCCCCTGGCAGGAAATGGGTTTTCGACCGCCCTCATTTCCTGCTTTTGAACCTTGCGGTGGGTGGCAACTGGCCCGGACCGCCCAATGCCGAGACCGTCTTTCCGCAGCGCTTCCGCGTGGATTATGTCCGGGTCTATCGCTGAGGCCGGCTAAAGAACTCGCCCTGCAGGCGCAGCAGGAGTGGAAGCGAGGCCAGCAGGCCAATCAAATTGGGAATGGCCATCAAGCCGTTCAGCGTGTCGGCAATGTCCCAGACCAGACGCAGGGAACCGGTCGCCCCCAAATAAACGAACAGCAGCCAGGCAATGCGGTAGGGCAGGGCGGCTTTGGCGCCCAGCAAATAGACAATCCCGGTTTCTCCGTAGTAACTCCACCCCAGGAGGGTGGAATACGCAAACAGAATGAGGCCGCAGGTGACCACCACGTCACCAAACGTGCCGGGCAGCCCCGTTTCAAACGCCTTGACCGACAGTGCCGCCCCGGTCAGGCCGCTGTCCCAGGTGCCCGTCAGCAGAATGACCAGGGCCGTCGCGGTGCAGATCAGCAGGGTGTCCACGAAAACCTCGAATATGCCATACATTCCCTGCCGCACGGGATGGTCCGTGTCAGCCGCACAGTGGACCATGGGCGCGCTGCCCAGGCCGGCTTCATTCGAGAACAGGCCGCGGGCAATTCCGTAGCGCAGGGCCATCATCACTGTGCTGCCGGCGAAACCGCCCACCGCCGCGGTGCCGTTAAACGCCCCTTCGAAGATCAGGCCAAATGCCTGAGGCAAGCGGCCGGCGCACAGCACCAATACGATCATAGCCCCGGCCAGATAAACCACTGCCATGAACGGCACCAGCCATTGGGTCACCCGGGCGATGGACTTGATTCCTCCCAGAATGACCATCGCCGTCAGAACGACCAGCGTCATCCCGGTGACCCAGGGAGGAATGCTGAAAGTGGCCTTGAGCGCGTCGGCAACCGAGTTGGCCTGAACCATATTCCCGATGCCGAAAGCTGCCAGCGCTGTGAGCAAGGCAAAAAAGCTCCCAAGCCAGGGCCATCCCAACCCTTTCTTGAGAACGTACATCGCTCCGCCGCGCATGGCTCCCTGGGCGTCGGGTTCCCGATAATGCATCGCGACCACAATCTCCGCGTACTTGGTGGCCATGCCGAGCAGCCCCGATACCCAGAGCCAAAACACCGCCCCCGGCCCCCCAATGCCGATGGCCGTTGCCACCCCGGCAATGTTTCCGACTCCCACCGTTGAGGCCAGAGCGGTGGCGACCGCCTGGAACGGGCGGACATCTCCCTGCCCGCCTCCCCGCCGCGCGACCTTGCCCAGCACCTCGCGCAGCGTGAAACCCAGGCGGCGGAATTGGACGGCCCCCGTCATTACAGTCAGCAGGCACCCGGTGCCCATCAGCAACCCGATCATGGGCCAGCCCCAAACGTAGCCGTTCAGTGTGGCGTTCAGACGTTCCAGTGCTTCACTCATGCGCTGGCCGCCACTCTAAAGGCCCCCCCAGCCAACTTCAACACGCGACCTTGTCCTCAATGAAGGAATCAAGGGTCCACAAAGACCGGCATGCCAACCCAGGCCAGTTGCAGAAGACAGGCGGCATTCCAGTTGGCCAGCCGAAAACAACCATGGGATTCGGTCCGCCCGACCTGCTCCGGGCTGGGGGTGCCATGAATCCCATAGCCGGCGCGGTCGAGCCCAATCCAGGCGATTCCCACGGGATTGTTCGGTCCGGGAGGAATCACCAGTTTGTTGGTCAGGGTCCGAGCTTCGGCCGACTCGGGAAACAACTCCGGATCGAACGTGTAGTTGGGGTTGGGGATCAGGACGACGACATGCAGTTCTCCCACCGGTCGCTTTTCCATTCGTTTGGCAATGCTGCACGGAAAATGCGCCAGAAGATTGGACTGGCTGCCGAATGCTTGCAGGGTCCGTTCCGCCAGCCGAATGTGGACGAAAGCGGCCTTTTCCGACGGGACAACCCCGTTGACCCACGGCACAGTAATTGGCGTCTGGGGGGACACACTGCTCCACTCGACAGCGGAATTGAGACGGCGGATCAGATTGGGATGAGACTGGGATTTTTCGGCCAGCAACTCGAGGATGGATTCGTATTCAAGAGCGGATTGGCGGGATTTCCCCAGCCACGACGGGCTTAAAGGTTGGAGCCGGGCGAGGTCCTCGGTTGAAACCACCACGTTGGTATAAAGAGGCGCGTCCAACACGAGGGCGGCGCGGGTGGCCGCATCCAGCTCGCCGCTGGGCTTCAGCGAGCGAGAAGACTGAAATGCCCGAAGCGCGGCGCGTGTCTGGGGACCGGGCAAGCCATCAATCGAACCGGGTGAAAGAGCCAGACGGGCCAGTGCGACCTGAGCTTCGAGCCAATCCTGCACCGGCCGGGGATAGCGGCCTTTCTCGAGCTGGTCGGGCATCGCCTCGGGTGGCGGCGGCGGTCGGGGCAGGGTGCTTTTGCGAGCTGGGTCCGGCTCGCTCCGCAGCGGTTGCGGTGCAATCACTTCCGTGGCGGCGGTCGGCGGCCGGGTTGCAACGTTGGCGACGAGCGGTTCAGCTTCGGGTGCGGGACGGCTGAGTTCGGCCTTCGTGCCGGCCTTGTTCATCGAGGGCGAAATAGCCGATGGGGGCGACTTGGTTGTCGGGCTGGCGGGTTGCACCACCGACTTCACTGGACGCTCTGATGTCCCGGGATGCAGGAAATGCCAGCCCAGCCACGCGGCCCCCAACAGAAGGAAAAAGCCCCAAAGCAGACGCCATCCACCCACGGGTCGGACGGGCCGAGAGCGGCGTTTGGCGGGGCGCGGCACTAGCTGGCGGTCAGGGCGGGGGTGGCACGGCGCTGGAGGACGGCTTGGCCGATCAATCGGGCGGCATCCTCATACGAGAACAGGCCGGTGTTGATTGTCAAGTGGTAGAGCAGGGGGTCATCTATGTCCTTGTTGAAGTATTTCTTCAGAAACCGCCGCCGGCCCAAATCCTCCTTTTCGATCAGCGCCGCCGCTTCCCTGGCGCTGACCTGCCGAAGCTCCTGGACGTGCCGGATGCGTTTTTCCAGCGGAGCGACCAGGCGGACATGAAAAACGTAGTCCAGGTTGCTGGTGATCACGTTGGCGCCCCGCCCGATAAGGATCACGTTGCCCAGCTCGGCAAGCTGCAAAATGGTTTCCGCGGTCTTGTGCACCAGGGTCCACGAGGAAGGGTGGAGGCCAAACAGTTCGTCCATGGTATCGGCTATCTCGGAGATGCGGTCCTCGGGCATGAACTTGGCCAGGTGCGCGGGCAGTTTGTGGTCCTCGAGGACTTTCTCGACCAGGTTCCGGTCAAAAACCGTCCACGGGCAGGCTGGATTGGGAGCATTGGCCTGCAGAAATTCGGCAAGCTTTTCGGCGATCGCATGGGCGCCGGAGCCGGCCTGGCGCGAAAGGGTGACTGCACGGCGGCTCTCGCCATTCCGATAGCCCACCGTGGGCGATTTGGGCGGGGAAATCTGGCAGTTGATAAAGGCCAGACAACGATCGAGTCCAGCAGGTGTGTTCATAGGCATAATAATTTACGGAGGATGGAACGCGCCCCTTGACCCCTTTGGGCGGAGGCGTGGGCGCGGGATGCCAACGTTGTTTTTGCGCTCCGACCCGACATTGGGCAGTCTCTTTCTGCTAAAAACTTATTCCTGAACCGCCGGTTCTTCAATCGCCCCGAAACGATTTGAGGGGCGCTAATTGCCAAAATGAGGTTCGGAAATGTCTTCATGGCGCGGAGGCAAGCCGCGTGGCCCTCAGTCGCAGCCAGGCCGCCGCCTGGCTGGCGACCGGCGCCAGCAAACGGACGGTGATGCGCTCCCGGGTTCCCTCGTCAAGGCAGGCAACCGGCTCCAAGAAGCTGGTTGCGTCCTGCCAATCTCGAAGGTCGGGGGAATAGTCCAGGGAAAGAGCGACATCGGAGGCGGCCTTGGCGCGGGTGTAGGTGAGCAGGAAGTTGCCGGCTTCGATTCGAGGCCAGGGCCGGTCAGCCGCATCGGGGTGCTTTGGCGGCAGCCCCAGGGCGTATTCCATCAAATTGGCCAGGCGGTCCTTGTCCGGGTCGGCCGTGTCGCCGCTCAGGTCAGCCTGGCCGAGCTCCTCCTCGGTGAAATTGGCCTTGCGCCAGTCATCCAACGGTTGGTCGCGGAGAATGATGGTGGCGTTGGTAAGCCGGGACTGGCCGTAATGCGTCGAAGGCAGCAGATGCAGCGTGAGGGTTTCATCCCCCTCAGCCAGGCTGTCCGGGAGGGGGGTGATCACGAGGTTGGTGGCCAGCGCGCCGGCTGCCAGCACCACACTGCCCGCGCTGAGGGTGTAGTCCACACCGTTGGAGGCTGAGCCGGCAAGAACGTAGCTGATGGGAACGGCGGGGTTGAGGTCGCCGCTGCGAACGAACGCAAACCGGGCCGGGTTGGGGCCGAATTCGCCGGCCACCGCGTCGCTGGCAACCACTTCGATCACGGGGGGCGGGGGCGGCAGGGCGATGTCGCCCACGGGCTGAAAGCGAACGCCATCGGCAATCACATAATTCCCTGTGGTGTTGTCGTTGCGGATGATGACACTGCCGTTGGTGCCCGCGTTGAAGTTGGTCGTCAACAGCTTGTGCCAGCCCCCGCTGGAGAGGCGCTGGTTGACCAAGAAACGGTTGGTGCCGGCGGCATGGATGACGTCCACCGGGGTGTTGGTGGCCCGGTTCGAAGCCTCGACCCACCAGAGAGAAACCTCGTAAGTCCCGTTGGTGGGGAGAGTCGGCGTGTATTTGACCCACTTGGCGCCTTTGCTGGACGCCTGGTCGTGCCAGTAATCCCCGTTCCAGCCTCCGGCGTTGGCGCCAAAAGTCCAGGAGCCGGCCGAAGCCGTCCCCGGGCCGCCCTGGTCGAGGATAATGCCGTTGGTCGAGGCGCTTGGGGAGTCCCACGTTAACAACTGTCCATCGGCGCGCAGTTGGGCTGAGAGTTTGGCATAGTCCACCTGCTGCACCGGCACGCGGTCATCCAGGGCGAACGCGGCGGCGGTGGCCGCGCTCTGACTGGTCATCATGAACACAGGTTCCATCCGCACGGAGGCAAAGCCCACATGGCTGGCCGACAGCGCAAAGGTCACGAAAAGGTTCTCGCACTCGCCAACCCGCGGGATGATCGAGCGGTAACTGATGCCGTAGGGGTAGGGGGGCGTGCCGCCGATGCTCCCTTCCCATCGGCTGAACCCGCCGGAGGGCAGGCGCTGCACCCCGTGCGAATCAATGTTGTAGCGCGCCAGCGCGATGGGGTCGGCCGCGACGCGCCGCCCGTCGGCATTCTGCTGGATCATCACGTAGTCGCTCACCATCCGGCGCGCTTCCCGCACATAGATTTGCCACGGCCAGCCGCCGGTATCCTGAAATTCGTCCTTGGCCAGACCCCAGGATTGAGCCTCGCTGCGGAGGCTCGCGGGAAGGTTGGTGCTGGTGGCAAGGAAATGGAACAGGCCGCGGATGTAATCCTCGTGTTCCTGCCGCAGGAGCGCGCGCCCGGCATGGGTGTTGGTTGCCCAGGTGTAATTGTACCCGACGTAGTCGGTGGACAGCTCGCCGTTGGCGTTGATGTCGGTCTTGCCGTTGGGGATGATGGTCTGAATGTGGATCAGGTTGCCGAGCGAAACCGAGCCGTCCTGGGCGATGCGCGCGTTGATATAGCGCCGGAACAATTCATAACGCGCCTCGCTGTAGTTGGCCGGGGGTGCGATCGGGATTTTGTTGGTGGCATTCTGCGTCAGGCAAAGCCGGAAATTATAGGCCTGCAAACGATGGTCACCGTCCCCGACGATGCCGCCGGCGGGAGCCTGGACAAAGGGCAGCAGACCGCTGGCCGGGTTGCCGGCGACCACATACGGATCGTAATTGTAGGCACCGCCCAAGGGACGAATCCCGGCCAGGGACTCACCATAAACATTGGTGCCTTCGCGCCCCACCGTGAATGACACCCGCGCCAGGGCCATCAGGTCTCCCTCGTAGCTGGTGTCAATGTACATTTTCGCCCGGTAAACCGAGCCGTCTTCCATGACGATCTCGGTAAGCCGCTGGCCATCCCGGCTGGCGGACGCAATCAACTGGTTGGTGTAGAGCATCACCGTGGTTTCCTCGAGCATCTCGCGGAAAACGCTTTCAGCCACATGCGGCTCGAACCAGATCACCAGATTGGTAGTCCCGTATTTCTGGCCGACTCGACGGTAAAACTCGCGGGAAATCCCGCCCAGGTAAGCCGTGTTGTTGCCGGGACCGATGTCCGTGACTCCCAGGCCGCTGGCGCTCATGCCCCCCACGTGGTAATTCTCCGAAAGCAAGACAACCGATTTCCCCAGCCGCGCGGCGGCCACCGCCGCGGCCACTCCCCCCGAGGTCGCCCCGTAAACACAGATATCGCTTTCAACCACTTGGCCGGAATCGCCGGGCAGGGCGGAGAACAAAAAAGCCAGCAGCAAGCCGCGGCTGAAGTATGACCGGAACATCATGTTACGGGCGAAAGGTGGCATCAAACCGCAGGGAGCGCAATGCTGGGTGGGCTGCCATGAATCAGCCAACCGTTTCTTGCTTGTCTTGAACAAAAAATGCTGCACAAAAAGCAAATCCTGTGCAGTGAATTCATTTTCCTGATATAGATTGAGGCTCGACGTGGACGGCGAGTTCTGTTTTCTATTTCGTTTTGCGCCAGACACTACACGATGATTGAGATGGAACAGGCAAAGAGTGGCAAGCATGTCGCCCCGGCCCCGCAGGCCGTCAGGGCGACGGACTAAGGGAGCCTATGCACGTCGCCGAGCCTTTCCGTTTGGTCTTGTTTCTGGTCGGCATTTTGAGCTTTGTCGGCCTGAACGCGGCGTACCTGGTTTGGGTTGAGCGCAAGGGCGCGGGCCGGTTTCAACGCCGTCCGGGCCCGACCGAAGTTGGGTATGCGGGTTTGCTGCAACCGATTGCGGACGCGCTCAAGCTGATGTCCAAGCAGTTGCTGGTCCCCGCCGGGGTGGACCGAACCCTGTTTCGGGCGGCGCCCTTGCTGATGATGGCGCCGGCCATGATGAGCCTGGTGGTGATTCCGTGGAGCGAAAGTCTGGCGGCGCGAAACATCAATGTCGGGCTGCTGATGATTTTCGCCTTTGGCTCGATCAATGTGATGGCGATCATGTTGGGAGGCTGGTCCTCGCGCAACAAATACGCGATCATCTCGGCGGCGCGGGTGGTGTCGCAAAACGTGGCCTACGAGATACCGATGCTGCTGGTTGTGATCACGATGATCATGATCACCGGCACGATGAATCTCAACGAAATCGTGCGCCAGCAGGCGGGGCACCTGTTCCACTGGAATCTGTTCCGGGTTTGGGTCAACCCGCTGATGCCGGTCACCTTCCTGATTTTCTTCATCTGCATGCTGGCCGAGACCAACCGCGCCCCTTTTGACATGGCGGAAGCCGAAAGCGAGTTGGTGGCGGGGGCCTACACCGAGTATTCCGGGATGGGCTTCGGGGTGTTTTTCATGGCCGAATATGCCAATATCCTGCTCGGCTGCGCCCTGGGCACCGTTCTGTTCCTGGGCGGCTGGCAAAGCCCCATCGGCATTCTGCCGGGGGTGTTTTGGTTCCTCCTGAAGATGTATTTGCTGGTGTTCACCGTGGTGTGGATCCGCTGGACCTTTCCGCGCACGCAGTTCTACGGGCTGTTGAACCTGTCGTGGAAGATTCTGATTCCGGTGTCGCTTTTGACGCTGATACTGTCGAGCGCAATGATGAAGTTGTTCTAGCTTATGAAACAGGCGCTGAAAGAGATTTACGTTGGCTTCAAGAGCCTGGTGGTCGGCATGCGCATCACGCTGGAGCAGTTCTTCAAGCCGACCGTGACCGTGCACTATCCGCACGAAACGCTCAAAATGCCGCCCCGGTTCCGGGGCCATATCGAGCTGGTGCGGGACCCGGTCACCGGCAAGGCGATTTGCTACGCCTGCAAGCTTTGCGAAAAGGCCTGTCCGAGCGATTGCATCACTGTGGAGGGTGCGAAGGTGGACGGCGCCAAAAAGCGGTCGGTGACCCAATATCGCCTGGATTTTACCAAGTGCAGCCTCTGCGGCTCGTGTGTGGAAGCCTGCCGCGACGGCGCCATCCGCTTCTCCCGCGAGTATAATCTGGCCAGCCTCAGCAAGGATGACTTCATCATGGACCTGTTCAAGCGGCTGGAGCAGGAATCCAGACAAGCGGAAACGCCCGCAGGCAGCGGCGAAGCGACGCAATCGCCTGCCCCCAACCCGGCCGCCGCGGCCGTTCCCGAGCCCAAAACGGAGGTGAAATGACCGCGTTCCCCGCCGCCGAGCAACTGGCCACCGGCATTTTTTTGATTTGCCTGCTGACGATGGGCATCGGCGCCCTGATTGCCGCGCTCAGCACACGCATCATTCACAGCGTGTGCGGCCTGGCCATTACGTGCGTGGGCCTGGCCGGGCTGTACTACTTCCTGCACAGTCCCTTCCTGGCGCTGATGGAAATCCTCATCTACGTCGGGGCGGTCTGTGTCACCATCGTCTTTGCCATTATGCTTTCGGAGCCGGACGAGCCCACGCAGGCCGAACCGCGAGCCACGGCCCTGGTTTGGGGCGGCGTCGCGCTGATCATTGCCGGGGCCATTTTCTGGGGGCTGTGCCACCTGGGAACACGCGCCAACTGGCCCAACCCGACCCGGACCGGTGACGGCTCGATCGCGGAGATCGGCAAGGCCTTGTTAACCACCTACAGCGTGGCTTTTGAACTCATTTCGCTGGCGCTGCTGGTCGCCATTCTCGGCGCCCTGGCCGTGGCGCGCACCGGCAGGACCCGCCCATGAGCGCCCCAGCCCGCCCCGCCCAACGCATGATTTGGCAACGCACCTTATGAACCCCCTCTACGACCGACTGGACGTTTACCTGATCGCAGCGGCCTTTCTGCTGGCCGCCGGTTTTTATGGCCTGGTCCGCCGCCGCACCCTGGTCGGCATGCTGATCTCGGGTGAGCTGATTTTCTCGGCGGCCTCATTGAACCTGATGGCCTTCAACCGCTTCACGGTTCAAGACCCGGCGGTGGGGCAGATTTTTGTGCTCTTCATCATGGGGCTGGCGGCGGCCGAGGTGGCCATCGCCCTGAGCATCATCATTGCGGTTTATCGCAATTATCGCTCGGTCACCACGCGCGAGCTGTCCGAACTCAACGGTTAGGCTCATGCAACCGGTTACTGATCCGCGCCTCTTCCTGGCCATCCTTGCTCCGCTCGTCGGCGCCGCCCTCGTGATGGCCACAGGCAAACGGCCGAACGTGCGCGAGGCCTGCTCGTTCCTCGCGGCCGCCACGCTTTTCGGCATCACCGCCTCGCTGGCGCCCCGGATTCTGGCCGGTCAGCGCCTGCATTTCACGATGCTCGAGCTGCTGCCGGGCCTGAGTCTCTCACTCCGGGCCGATGCCCTCTCGATGATTTTCGCGCTTTCGGCCTCGTTCCTTTGGGTCCTCACGGTCTTTTATTCCGCCGGCTACATGCGGGGTTTGCAGGAACACGAGCAAACCCGGTTTAACACCTGCTTTGCCCTGGCCCTGTTCGGGGCCATCGGTTGCGCTTTTGCCGACAATCTTCTGACGATGTACCTGTTCTATGAAATCGTCAGCATTTGCACCTATCCGCTGGTCGTTCATCACCAGGATGCCGAGAGTTACGAGGGCGCCCGCAAGTACCTGACCTACTTGACAGCCACCGCCAAGGGGCTGGTGCTTCCCGCGATGGTCCTCATCTACGTCTATGCCGGCACGCTCGATTTCGCGGACAACATCCGGACCGGCATTCTGCCGGCGGGCCTTCACGACGGCGTGGTCACCGTCCTGTATGCCTGCTGCATCCTGGGCTTCGCCAAGAACGCCGTCATGCCTTTCCACAACTGGCTGCCCAGCGCCATGGTGGCTCCCACGCCGGTGAGCGCCCTGCTCCATGCCGTGGCGGTGGTCAAGGTCGGCGTCTTCTCGACCGTTCGCGTCATGCTTTACGTCTTCGGCGTTAACACCATGGACGGTCTGAACCTTGGGTTGCCAACCGCCTACTTTGTTTCGTTCACCATCGTCGTGGCTTCGATTATTGCCTTGAGCAAGGACAATCTCAAAGCCCGGCTGGCCTACTCGACGGTGAGCCAGCTCTCCTACGTGATTCTGGGGGTGGCGCTGTTGACCCCCCGGGGGATTGATGGCGGCCTCATCCACATCGCCAACCACGCTTTCTCCAAAATCACCCTCTTCTTCTGCGCCGGCGCCATCTACGTGGCGACCCACAAGAAAAACATCTCGGAAATGAGCGGCCTGGGGCGGGCGATGCCGTTCACCTTCGGGGCCTTCGCCCTGGCTTCGCTGAGCATGATCGGCGCCCCGCCGGTCGCCGGGTTTGTCAGCAAATGGTATCTCCTGAATGGCGCCTTCGACGCCGGGTCGGTGGGCATTCTCCTGGTGCTGCTGACCAGTACCCTGCTCAACGCGGCGTACTTCGCCCCAATTGTTTATCAGGCGTTCTTCGGTCAGCCCGCCGAAAAGGACCGCCATCATCCGTACGGCGAGGCCAGTCCGGCCCTGGTGATTCCCTTGACGATCACCGCGGTCATTTCGGTGATCATTGGCCTTTACCCGCAATTCTTTGTCCGTTTTCTCGAACTGATAACATGAACCTGGTCAAGCTGATCGAATACCTGCGCGACCACTTGAAAACCGTGGTGCGCTTGTGCTGGCTGGTGCTGGCCCTGCTGGTCGCAGCCGACATCCTGTTCGTTGACAAGGAACACGCCCACACCGCCCTCGAGCACTGGTGGGGGTTCTGGTCTGTCTTTGGGTTCGTCGGCTGCGCGCTGCTCATCATTGTCTCCAAATGGTTTGGACACGCCGGCATCATGCAGCGGGAGGACTATTACGATGAATAGTTTCTGGCTGCATCCGGCGCTCATCCTCATCCTGGGCGGGCTGCTCCTCCCCTTCCTCCCGGCGCGGCTCAAGAAGCCTTTCCTGCTGCTGGTTCCAGCGCTGGTTTTCGCCCGCGTCCTGACGCTGGCCCACGGCAGCTTCGGCCACGTCAATTTCCTGGGGTGGGACCTTGTCTTTGGGCGCGTGGACCGCTTGAGCCAGGTCTTCGGCTACATCATGAGCCTGATGTGCATCCTCGGCAATCTGTATGGGCTTCACGTCAAGGACGACCGCCAGCATGTGGCTGCCTGGTTCTATGTCGCCGGTTCCATCGGCGCCATCTATGCCGGGGATTTCCTGAGCCTCTTTTTGTTCTGGGAATTGATGGCGTTTTCCTCCGTGTTCCTGGTCTGGGCGCGGGGGCGGCAGGAATCGCTGGAGGCCGGTTTCCGTTATCTCCTGGTCCACGTCGCGGGCGGGCTGTCGTTGCTGGCCGGCATGGTTTGGCATGGTAACACGGTGGGGAGCTGGGAGTTCTCGCTGCTGGACGTCCAGCACGCCACCCCGGCGATGTACCTGATCATGATCGGGTTCATTCTCAACGCCGCGGTTCCGCCCCTGCATGCGTGGCTGCCGGACGCTTACGGCGAGGCCACCTTCAACGGGTCGGTCTTCATGTGCGCGTTTACCACCAAAACCGCCGTTTATGCCCTGTGCCGCGGTTTTGCCGGGATGGAAATCCTCGTGCCGCTGGGTGTCATCATGGCGCTTTACGGCGTGGTCTATGCCGTTTTGGAAAACGACTGCCGCCGCCTGCTGGCCTACCACATCATCAGCCAGGTCGGTTACATGGTCGCCGGCGTCGGACTCGGCACCCAGATGGCCATCAATGGCGCCTGCGCGCACGCCTTCGCCCATATCCTTTACAAAGGCCTGCTGTTCATGGGCTGCGGCGCGGTCCTCCACATGACCGGCGAAAGCAAGTTCACCGAACTGGGCGGGCTCTGGAGGAAAATGCCGTGGACCTTTGTCTTTACCCTGGTGGGCGGGCTTTCGATCTCCGCTTTCCCGCTGTTCAGCGGCTTTGTCAGCAAATCCATGATTGTAGCCGCCGGCTTTGAAGAGCATAAACTCTGGGTGGGTTTCCTGCTGATGCTCGCGTCCGTCGGCACCTTCCTGCACACCGGACTCAAGGTTCCATACTTCATCTGGTTCGGAAAGAACAAGCCGAAGCCGGAAACCTGGGACCGGGCAGCCGAGCCGCCCTGGAACATGAACACCGCCATGGCCGTCACCTCGGTCCTGTGCATCTTCATCGGCTGCTACACGCCTTACCTTTACCAGATGCTGCCCTATCCCGACCTGGCCGCCGAGTATCACCCCTACACCGCCTATCACGTTTCCGAGACGCTCCAAATCCTGCTCTTTACCGCGGTGGGGTTCTTCCTGCTGCTCCAGAAACTGGTCCCCGAGCCGGTGATCAGCCTGGATTGCGATTGGTTCTATCGCATGGGCGGGCGCGCGTTTCTTGCTTTCGCCCGCAAACCGGTTCAGGCCGTGGACACCTTTGTCGGCGAGCTCTACCGCCTGGCGGGGCTGATTCCCTTGATGCTCACGGCGCGGCTGGCGGGGTTGTTTGATAATTACATCATTGATGGCGCGGTGGACGGCTTTGCCCAGTCGGTGCGCAATCTGGGCCGGCGGCTTCGCGGCGTGCAGCGCGGGCAGCTCCAGGAAAACCTGGTCTTTGCTTTCGGCGTCGCCGCCGTGCTGATCGTGGCTTTCATCATCCTTGCGAACTGGTGACCTCATGAGTTTTCCCGGCTACAACGACTCGGTGCTCTCCCTGCTGATTTTTGGGCCGCTGCTCGCGGCGGCCGTCGCGGTTTTTTTGCGCTCGGACAACCTGCTGCGCTGGTGGACGCTGATTTCCACCAGTGTTCTGGCAATCTTCTCGCTTCCGCTTTACTGGCGGTTCGATGCCTCCACGGCGGATTTCCAATTTGACGTCAACCTGCCATGGATTCCGGTTCTCAAAATCAACTACGCCCTTGGGATTGACGGCATCAGCCTGCTGCTGGTGCTGCTGACCACGCTGATCATGCCGCTGTGCGTCTTGGCCTCGTGGCGCTACATCGCCTCTCGCGTCAAAGAGTTCATGATCTGTCTCCTGATCATGGAATCAGCCATGGTGGGGGTGTTTTGCGCGCTGGATTTCATCCTCTTTTTTGTGTTCTGGGAGGCCATGCTGATTCCGATGGCGCTGCTCATTGGCATCTGGGGCGGGCCGCGCAAGGTCTATGCCGCGCTCAAGTTCTTCATTTACACCATGG